>FUHL01000001.1 GCA_900155695.1 Serratia symbiotica | reverse complement strand
GGTTTACTCCTAGTACGAGAGGACCGGAGTGAACGCACCGCTGGTGTTCGGGTTGTCATGCCAATGGCATAGCCCGGTAGCTACGTGCGGGATAGATAAGCGCTGAAAGCATCTAAGCGCGAAACTAGCCTCAAGATGAGTCTTCCCTGGATCTAAGAGATCCCTAAAGGCACGTTTAAGACTAAGACGTTGATAGGCTGGGTGTGTAAGAGCAGTGATGTTTTGAGCTAACCAGTACTAATGAGCCGTGAGGCTTAACCTTACAACACCGAAAATGTTTTATGACGTAAAATGTAAAATTTTTAGCGAGTTTTAGAATAATTTAATAATTAACTCAAGCGTAATTGTAATTAGATAAATTTTGCCTAGCGGCTATAGCACGGTAGCACCACCTGATTCCATACCGAACTCAGAAGTGAAATGCCGTAGCGCCAATGGTAGTTTAGGGTCTCCCTATGCGAGAGTAGGACACTGCTAGGCACTAAAATAAATGTTAATGGTATTATGTATTACGTTAATAAAGTAAGTATAAATAATTTTATATAACATTATAAATTTAATATAACCACGCCAATGTTATATTAAATTTATCATGTCTACAGTATATACTGTAATAAAAAACATTATTCCTAAGACTATAGGATGCTTTTTCGTAGTAAGTACTTATAAGGTTTTTCATCGGTTTTCTTCTCTATTAACGTGTGATGCATAAAATGGCAGAATTTTGGAATATCATACGTTGTCGATATATCATCAGCGATGATAAGCACAGTCTTGCCTTTATCCATATGACGTAATGTTTTGCGCGCCATCATTACAGGGTCAGGACAACGTAGACCTATTATATCAAGTATATAGTCTATGTGGATAGATGAGTTATTCATGTATTACTCTTGATGAAAAGAGTCAGCGAATCTATATTATGCAAAATATAGTTTATGTTAATTATTGTGATATGCAAGTGATATTGCATTTTATTTCACCTTATAGATGCTTAGGATATTAGTATTATATACTTAGTTATATAAAGAGTTTTATTGTAATAACAGTTATATAAAGAGTTTTATTGTAATAACATAGCTTTTAAAATACTTTCAGCTATAATGTCTTAATCTCCTATTACAGTACAATTTGATATTATCATGACTGTGTTTTAATTATTTATATTAACTATCTCTTTTGTCTGTTAGACTAAAAATACTTTTGCACGTTTCTCCTCTTTATGCCTTGCTTATTATAAAGAAAAAGACATATATTTATACTTTTAATATCTAAGAAAATTTTGTCTATACTTAATCAGTGTTTTACTTGATGGTAAAACTAATAGTTCATTCATGATTATCTAGATCGGTATAAGGGACTAAATAAATAGAGCGAATTGCGAGATTATAAAAAATAAAATTAATGTATAGTATTATGTATATTATTAAAGTCAGACAGGGCTGTAGTGATATTGAGATATTTTTTAAATTTTAGCGTCTGTAATAAAATAGATAATATTTATTGTAAAGGGCTAAAGATATGCCATGCATAAGTTAGTGAAAATTATAAATAAAGTATATAAAATTTAATTATTAATTTAAATCATATAATAAATGAGCATATTATCTATTCTTTTTATTTTTATTCTATAGCAAATTCGAATCGTATAGCATAATCGTAATAGTAAAAATTACATATAACCCTTAGCAGGAAAATATAAACTGTTTTGCATAAACACAATAAAGGCGGCAGGATATATGTTAAATCGATTGATTTATGTATAAAATATGTGTAGATAATCACCTTATGTTTTATAGATCATATTTTATAAATTAGCAGACTTTTTAGATAGCTTTATATTCCCGTCTATTAAAAATGATTTAAATTTTGATTATATGATAATAAATACCTAACTTTTAATATATATCATTATAGAAATCACTGATGAGAATAGATCTACATGCCATCACAGATGGATTTTGCAAAAAAATAACCGCGTGTATTTGTATAAAAATACATTATTTTTTAAATATATTGCTGAATTCTAATTATCGTATGAATATATAAATATTATTATAACTATAGAGAACGCATGTTTTATCTTGCTATAATTTTTCTATAATTTATTTTTATTTAAGTAGACAATAAGTAGTATATTGATGTTTAATATTGAAATATATTTATAAATCTATATAATATATAAATATATAGATTTATAAAAAATATAGATTCAACATAATATACTTAAAATACTTTGTTGGTGATAATTTATTTTATAAGTCAGCAATTATAACATCATATATAGTTTAAGAAGTTTCTTAATATATTATATAATAAAGTTAATTAATTTTTATCTTTCTTTAATTATATTTAGTAATTGCTCCTGACTAATAATGTAATGTGACAATATTTTAAATATCAATTTTATTGATTTTTTAGATAATTTAAGATATTTATATTATCATTACTTTTTTTAATTATTATAAAGAACATTTCGTGATTTATAAAAAAATAACATGCTTTATATAAAGTAATTTTAGTTTAAAACTTTCCAAATTGATCTGCTATGTTCAACTTAATTAGTCTCTGTTTATATAAATTTCTATAAATCTTATTTATTTATACTGAAAGAGGATGATATACTAAAAAGTAAAAACAAGTACTGATATCACTTTATTTAATATAGATTAGGTAATATTCAGTGAATAAATTCTCTTAAAAAACATAGAGCAATATTACTATATTACTATATATTCTATCATATTGATACCAGTATTGCATGTGATTAAGAGCATGTCGGTATATTTAATATTAGTTTTGTCTCCTAAGAAGAAGAGGAGTAGTCTACTATTGAATAGTGTCTGACTATAGAACTTTAGGTATATTGTTTATTACTACTTATTTATAGATGCAATTTGTATTAGTTTATAGTTTTTATTTTAATAATGATAGCATTTTATTTTTAATATTTCGTAAAGTAATATGAATATACTTGATATAGATTCCATCTATATCTACTTAATGTTATTTAAGTGTAATTTACGTGTAAAGATTTTAGTTAATGCTTCATATCTTACATTGTAGCATTAAGGAATTACATTCACTGTGTGAAATAGCATGCCATCAAGAGCAGTAGTGCTATTTCTGTAGTAATAATATAAATTAAAAAAATTAATTTATGCTATAAACACTAGACCATTAAATGGATAAGGACAGTATTAACTCTAAGTTAATACAGAGACAAACACTGTTATCTTATCTAAGTTTTTTATAAAAAATAAATAAATTTTACATGCTTTCTTATATGATGGCATTTAAAAGATATTAATTTTTATAAAAATAATTTTAAAAAATTAATACCAGCTAATCTTAAGAAATGCCTATTGATAAAGTATAAAATTATGTATTAAATTATTGAATTTACATACATATATTATAAAAATTTTCATTATAAATATATTTTACATGAAATATGTGTTGAGAAAAATCATGACAACAATACAGACAATTGAAAAAATTCAGCGTCAGATCAATGAAAATTTAATTTTACTATATATGAAAGGTTCACCAAAAATGCCAGAATGCGGATTTTCTGCGCGAGCAGTAAAGGTACTATTTGCTTGCGGTGAACGTTTTGCTTACGTGGATATTTTGCGGAATGATGATATTAGAGAACAATTGCCAAAATACGCTAATTGGCCAACGTTTCCACAGTTATGGTTAGATGGTGAATTGATTGGTGGTAGCGATATTATTAACGAAATGTATGAGTGTGGTGAGCTTCAAAAGCTTATCAAAACCACAGTAGAAAAAATACAAAGCAAATAAATCATCTTAGCCTGAATCAACATATTTTATAATACTGCAAAAGGTGTTACTAATACTCATTCATATTAAACAAGTAAATTATTATTTATTTATAAACATTACCCAGAGATAATGGCCAACCACCTAGACGTTTCCAGCGATTTACGAGTTCACAGAATAATAATGCGGTTTGTTTAGTGTCGTACAATGCAGAATGTGCTTGATTACTATCAAATGTCATGCCGGCAGTAGTACAAGCTTTGGCTAGTACTGTTTGTCCTAAAACTAGTCCGCTTAGCGTAGCAGTGTCAAATGTAGAAAAAGGATGAAATGGATTGTGTTTTAAGCTAGTGCGCTCTGCTGCAGCCATCAGGAAGCCGTGATCGAAGTTAGCATTATGTGCCACAATGATCGCACGGTTGCAGCCATAATTCTTCATACCAGAATGAACTGTTTTAAAAATAAAGTGTAGTACATCATATTCACTAATTGCACCACGTAGTGGGTTATTTGGATCAATGCCATTAAATGCCAATGCCTCCGGTTGCAAATTTGCTCCTTCAAAAGGCTCAATATGAAAGTGTAGTGTTTCATCTAACTGCAACCAACCTCCCTCATCCATTTTTAACGTAACGGTAGCAATTTCCAGTAATGCATCAGTTTGTGCATTAAAACCGGCAGTTTCTATATCTATCACTACGGGATAAAATCCACGAAAACGGCTACTTAAGGTATTAAAATCACTTTTTTTAGTCATTATTTTTATCTTGATTGGAAACAAGATCCTATTATTGCAAATTTTATAATTTATTGCAGGTACCTATTATATAGGTAGATCAAAAAGTATATTGCTAGCTACACCCTTTTTAAGGGTTATTCATGAAGGACTCGGCTAATATATTGATTTTAATACATTTAATTTATAGTATTATAAATATTGAATAAAAGTCACAATGGTGATTTTAAATTTTGAATATAACTAACTTTGTACATTATAATACCTAGCACATAATTATATAGATGTTATATCTTAGATATCTCTAGGATAAAATATTGGAAATTAATACTGATCTTATAATTGTTGACGAAATAACACGTTAAACATGATTTGAATTAATTAATATACTATTTTATCATAGTATACGATAAAGGAAAGTAAGTATTTATATACTCCATTATTACTCTGATATAGTACATATAACTTCTTTAAAGAAATTTATCATACATTTCTTTAAAGAAGTTATATGTACTATAGCTAATATAGAGCAATAACATAAATTTTTGCTTTATCAATATCTAAACCAGCAAGTATAGTATACCTTTAGATTATACATGAGTGATGATCTTAACCAAGATAAGGGGGATTAAATTAATTTATTTACTTTGATTATTGAATAGTACCTTATAGCATTCAGATACTCGATTAAGTAATTGATTATTCAATATCGCTAATTAATTTAAAAATCTGAATAATTTACACAGTCTATTTAATTTGCTGTACTTTTTATATTTATTGTTATCATAAACTCATAAATTTCAGAATTAATTTATATTATTAAAAAATAAATAAATAGTATATGAACTTTAAAATTTATATAAATATATAATGGTAGTCATATTGATAAAATTAAATAATGCATATATTAATAAATTAGCCAAAGCTACATTTTGCTATAAAATAAATCTTCTGTATTTAGATTGATAATAATTATGTTATACTTATTTAGAATTTATTTATTTTTAGTATATTGAAAATATAACTTTATTTTTAGTAGATAAGTTGAATTAATAGAATTATTTATAATATTCTTATAGTTTTTTAAAAAACCATTCTTATATTTTGTTAAATTATTTGCGTAACATTAAAATTTGTTTGATATTGAGTTTACAGATAGAATATAAAATTTATATTGATATAAAAATGATAAAATCATAAAAAATATAGATTACAAGATAAAATCTATATATATGATATATACATTGAAAGTATATTCAGTAATAATTAATTATTATAATTTATTTCTTTAAAAAATACACTAATAGTTTATGTTAGGTTTATTCTTTATATATTATATTTAGCTCTAGTCTAAACAATACTTAAACTAGATATATCTGCTAAATAAATAAATTCAATTCACGTTAATATAATAATGTCATTGTATATTATTGTAAATTTTATTTTATGCATGTTGATTTTATTTAATTTTATATATCATATTTATATATCATAGTAGTTAATAAAATATACGTTCTTTAGAAAAATAATAAATTCTTTTTAGATAATAAATATAATAAGAATATTGAAGTATCTTGCTCTATTATTCTTACGCATGAGTCGTGTTAAATGACTATTAAAAATAGGTTATCATTTTGTAATATATAAATATCACTATCTTATGTAAGATACATTATTTTCTTCCTGATAATCCGCTGTTTATAATGTTAATCTTTTTAGAATACCAACACTAATTCAGTAAAATACTTTGATCAAAAGTAATATTAATCAGTAATGATGTTTCATTTCTAAGTTCTATATTATATATTGTGAGAAGATATAAATGTGGATAAAAAACTCACTATACTAAATATCATTCACTGATGATTCAGCATGTGTGTATGTTAAATAAATTTTATTGACATTATATTAATTGAATAATTTTAATAAATATATATTATTTAATTAAAATAATTTAGTCAAAATCATCACTACGTGATTGATATCACTGATATTATAAATATATATTATATATTAGTGGGATCAATTTTTATTTTTATAGAGTTGTAATATGAATATTAAACTACCTGATTTTCGCAATGCAAGTGTACTCGTAGTCGGAGATATTATATTAGATCGATATTTGTATGGTTCTTCGAATCGCATTTCACCAGAAGCTCCTGTACCTGTAGTAAAAGTTAATATTATTGAAGAGCGTCCGGGTGGTGCCGCTAATGTGGCTATGAATATTGCGTCGCTAGGAGCTAATTCACGTTTGGTGGGACTCACTGGCATTGATGATGCAGGGCGAGCACTTAATACTAAATTAAATTCTGTAAACGTGTACTGCGATTTTATCGAATCACTTACTTATTCAACTATCACTAAACTACGTGTATTATCACGTAATCAGCAGTTAATACGTCTTGATTTCGAGGAGTATTTTTCTAACGTAGATACGGAAGAAATATTAATACGCATTCAGAAAGCATTACCTCAGATTAGTGTTTTAGTCTTATCCGATTATGCTAAAGGTACACTAAATAAAGTACAGAATATTATTAAACTAGCGCGTGCTGCTAAGGTGCCAGTATTAATAGATCCGAAAGGTGCCGATTTTAAACGGTATTGTGGAGCCACATTACTAACGCCAAATTTATCTGAATTTGAAGCAGTAGTAGGTCATTGTAAAGATGAAGTGAATTTAGTTAAAAGAGGGATGAAGTTAATAGATGATTTTGCAATATCAGCACTGCTGATAACTCGTTCCGAATACGGTATGACCCTTTTGCAACCTGGTCTTGCGCCATTGCATCTCCCTACACCAGCACAAGAAGTATTCGATGTTACCGGTGCTGGTGATACTGTAATTGGCGTCCTAGCTGCAACTTTAGCAGTTGGTAATTCGTTAGAAGATTCTTGTTTCCTAGCTAACGCAGCTGCTGGAGTTGTAATCGGTAAATTAGGGACTTCAAGTGTTTCTCCTATTGAACTTGCAAATGCTATCCATAGACGTGTGGACAATTGTCTTGGTGTGATGACTCCAATCCAGTTAAAGATCGCTGTGTCGCAAGCTCGCGAACGTGGTGAAAAAATAGTGATGACTAATGGTATTTTCGATATTTTACATGCCGGTCACATTTCTTATTTAATTAATGCCCGTAAGCTTGGTGATCGATTAATCGTAGCGGTCAACAGCGATGCTTCTACTCAGCGCCTCAAGGGAGCAGCGCGTCCAGTCAATATGCTAGAACACCGTATGATTGTACTTAGCGCACTGAAATCCGTAGATTGGGTGGTTTCATTTGAAGGAGATACGCCTCAGGATTTAATTAGTGATATTTTGCCCGATTTTTTAGTAAAAGGTGGCAACTATCAGCTAGAAGATATTGCTGGTAGCTCAGAAGTATGGGCCAATGGTGGAGATGTTAAAGTCATGCACTTTATCAAAGATTTATCGACTACTAATATTATCACTAAAATCAAAGAACAATAATACATGGTATACAATTTCGCCGAGTAAAAATATATGATATGTTACTGCTATACAGGGATAGAATTACATTTTTGTTTACAGGCTATAGTGAGAAATAGAAAAGATATAATGTATGTTAAATGAGTACTATTCTTTTTCTTGTATGCCTGGAGATGTAGCATCAAGCATTGTTTCTAGTTTAATGATGCGCTGCTCTAGCAATGCTAGATGTTTACGTGTACAAAGTAATAATCTATTTTGTACATCAAATTCTTCTCGGTTAATGACATTACAATTAATTAATTGTGATTGCAATATCTGGAAGATTTTTTTCTCAATATCTTCTCCGAAAATACGTACGACTTGAGGCATGGATCCATGAATCTGGCGTGCGAGCTCTTCAATTTTTTTTACGTTAATCACGACTTTTCCATTTTATAGTTTGATTTTTACTTTCTATTGTAGTACGACTTGCAAGTTAAATACAGTCGAAATAATACTACCGATTTATAGTTTTATGATATTTTAAGTAATTGCTCTATCTTATCATTATTGATATAATTAAAATGTTTATTACCAGTAAATCAATTTCTATTAATTAAGTAAATATTTTGCTTCCAGTAAAATAGCTCATGAATATTCACTCATTCGATTCTAGGTTGATTAGAAATCAGGAGATACGATAGAATTTAGATTCTAAGAGTTATAGTTATAGAAAGAATCTAGTATGGATATCTCTTAGACTTTTAATAAACTTACATCATTTTAGCTATTGCTTGCTACTACTAAAAATAGTCCTGATTCTGGTAATCTATAATTTTCTAATGAGGCCTTACCATGCATCAGAGACTACTTTCAGATTACTATGCACAAATAGAACGAGTTGAATGTGCACTTAATGCATTACGTAAAGGACATGGAGTGATGGTTCTTGATGATGAAAACCGTGAAAATGAAGGTGATATAATTTTTGCTGCCGAAACTATGACAGTGAAGCAAATGGCTCTGACTATTCACCACGGCAGCGGCATTATATGCCTATGTATTACTGAGGATCGTCGTCAGCAGCTCGAGATACCGATGATGGTTGATCATAACTCTAGTCATTTCCAGACTCCTTTTACTGTGAGCATTGAGGCCGCACAAGGCGTTACTACTGGGGTTTCTGCGACAGATCGTTTAACGACTATCCATGCCGCTATTGCTGATAACGCTAAACCAAGCGATCTAAATCGTCCAGGACATGTATTTCCATTGAGAGCTCAATCCGGTGGTGTATTGAGTCGGCGTGGTCATACTGAAGCAACCGTAGATCTAGTATCGATGGCTGGTTTTAAGCCTGCTGGAGTACTGTGTGAATTGACTAATGATGATGGCACTATGGCGCATGCCCCGGAGGTAATGCAATTTGCTAAACAGCATGACATGGTAGTGCTTACTATCGAAGAGTTAGTGGCTTATCGAAAGTATTACAAGCAGAAAGCTAGCTAAGTGTATTTGGTTTTTAATGATTTTTTATCATGTATCGCATACATTGATTCCATATGATATATAGATATCAACATAAAAATCTTTGTAAGCAATCTAGGATATTTATAAATAATCTAATGCTAAAAAATAGATCTTTTTAAAATGTACCGTTAATTTATAAAGGATTTGTTTTATACTTTAGTAATAGATGCATTATCATACTATAATGTCTTTTCATTACGATGACTTAAAGACATGCCATTTAAAAAAATTTTAAATAATGTAAAACTTAAAAAGTTTTACGTATAAATAGCAATTTAGTAATACTAGCATGTAGTTGCTAATATTGTTTTATCCAATTAGATTAGTAGTAATTTTCAGAAAATTAGGAAATATTTTATATAAAAGAATAGCATTTTTATTTAACATAATGCTTAAACAAGCCATACGGTGTATAGAATTCTATCTATATTAACTTTAAAATTATAATATGTTACGTTATATAGTCTCAAGATATAAAGATCAATCAGGTTGCCTATGACCTAATTCTATAGTTCAGGCAACTTGCTCAACTCGTATAAATTTATATTTTTATATACCAAGACTGACCCTATATATCATCGTTTATTTTATGATAAACATTGATGCAAACATTACTTAAAATAATAATTTTTATCGCTGGTTTAATAGAAAATAAAGTGTATATAAATAAAAGTCATGTTATTCTTAAAGAATAAAGAATATTTAATGAATTTTCTTGCGAGCAGTGATACCAATCTTCTGATGAAATTTTTTAACTTATATCTTTTTTAAGCTGTAGAAATTATAACAATTATATCTTATATAGAGATAATAGTATATCTTTGTTATCTCCTAATATTTAAAAATAAATCTTAACTCTATTATTATATCAATCTAGACGTAAACATAAACAACAATAAAGGAGAGCGGATGAATAAGTATAAAATATAATGATTTTAAACAGTTTTCTTAAAACGTATGTAAGCTATATTTTTATAATATAAATTATTTTTAGTATATTTTAATCAATTCTAGATATAATTATATCAATCAATGAATATCCAACAAAGCTAGCATCCTTATAAAATTCACCAAGCACTTAACGGCGTGGTTCTCACATATTATATATTATACTATTATAGTTTAATTATTCATTTTAAAAATCATTCTATCGCTACTACGCCTTGATTGAAGTATTACTTAATTTCATGTACTTTGTAAGGTTCTCTATTTATTTTGGAAAGTATAAAATACTATTGGTATAGTAATAATTTTACTAAGGTACACAATAAAAGGCATTACACATTATTGTGTAAGCAACAAAAGAATTTATGTTTATATAGATCTGTATTTTTAACATAAATATACAACTTTGTTGTATCGCGTACTGGTACGCTTTAACCTTTTGTCTTAGTGGGTACTGGAAATATCAAATTCACCTACAGGCATGTGCAATACTATACAATAGTAGTTACATACTTTTAATTTTTTTTAAATTTCTGTATTTGCTGTAACTAGAGTAGTATTAGACTGTTTTAAATTACCTTCTATGGTTCATTTATGAATTTAGAATAGATGATTTGATCAGTATATTGAAGTAACGTTGCTTAGGCCGATAGAAATGATAATAGCAGTGCGTGTTTTACTGTTTATATTACTTTTATATAATCAAACTAATTTATTAGTACTGATGATAAGAAAATAAATGGTTATAAATTTACTTCTAGTTAGAACTATTTATCAGTTAGCAAGATACTTATATCTTTTATAATTTTTATATTTTAAGGCCTATACCATCGCCTATATTATTTTTAATAATATATTTAATAATTTATCATAAAGTAAATCAGCATGATAATTTTTTATTATCACAATGTGTATTGTATTCCATGATTAAAATGGAGATTATTTTTATGAACCATTTGCGTTCTTTGCCAGTTACCTTCAATAAAAAAGATGTAGAAATTATTTCTCGTGAAACACGATACCGTGGTTTTTTTTCAATTCATCTATATCGGTTTCGCCATCGCTTATTCAATGGTGGAATTAGCTCAAAAATTCAACGTGAAATAGTTGAACGTGGAAATGCAGCGATATTGTTACCATATGATCCAGTTCGTGATGAAGTGGTTCTAATTGAACAATTGCGCATCGCGGCTATCGATGTAAGTCTTTCTCCTTGGTTACTCGAAATGGTGGCAGGAATTATTTCTCCTGGAGAGAATATAGAAGATGTATGCCGACGTGAGGCACGAGAAGAAGCAGGTATAGATATTAGACGATGCAAGAAAATGCTGAGTTATCTATCTAGTCCAGGTGGTACTAGCGAACGAATATCCATGATGGTAGGTGAGGTAGATTCCGATCAAGCTCACGGCATCCATGGATTAGCAAAAGAACATGAAGATATTCGCGTTCATGTTGTTAGCCGTAAACAAGCTTATTGCTGGATGACAGAAGGAGTAATTGATAATGCTGCATCATTCATTGCACTGCAATGGCTAGCTTTACACTATATATCTTTAAGAAAAGAGTGGGGCATCTCATAGTGCGGCATTATATCTTTGATTTCTAGATAATGTAGTAATTGAAATAAATGTTATGTTATTCTGACCATGAAATTAAAGATATACCATTAATACTTATAGAGTAACTGTATGATGCCTACAGTTACATTGTTATAATATGATGTAATACATATTACTCTCTACATATCTTTATATGGTTCTTTAATAAATTTCCATATTCAAAAATAATATAACGGTTACAATTATTCATTGTCATATAGTTACCTGTTATTTTTTACTAAGATAGCTAAATATAGATTCCTTATTTACTTATTATATAAAACCATATTATGTGTTATAGATCATAATAATAAATGAACATAGTACATTAAGAGGCCTATCATTGTTTTGAGGTTCTTTACTAAGTAAAGAACTTGAGCCTTTTATTAGGAGATATAATCAATCATAAATGGCTTTAATAAGATACGTTAAAACAGGCAAATATTCATCATAAAATATTAGATTGTTTATTTTTTTACAAAAAATTAATGGCTTATTTTTTCTAATAAAAAATCAACAATGTTATTAGTTTTTATCATTTGTTTTTTATCTATGCGACGATCTTTATATTCCACTTCTTCATTTTGTAAGGTTCTATTACTAATAATGATACAGTGTGTTATACCAATTAATTCTATATCAGCAAACATCACGCCAGGCTGTTCTTGACGGTCATCAAATAGTACATCGATTTTATATGAAAGTAGGGTGTTATACAGCTCGTCGGCTACTGTACGTACACTTAATGAATTAGACATGTTTATTGGAAGAATTGCTACCTGAAATGGTGTAATTGCAGATGGCCAAATAATACCTCTTTTGTCATGATTTTGTTCAATAACTGCAGCTATTACGCGAGTTATACCCATTCCGTAGCAACCCATAGTGAGTAACTCTTTGCAGCCATTTTTGCTTTGTATAGCAACATTCATAGCCTCTGTATATTTCGTTCCCAGTTTGAATATATGGCCCACTTCCATACCGCGTTTAATTAAAAGTGTACCCTTTCCATCCGGGCTAGCATCACCTTTCATAACATTACGAATATCAGCAACCTGTGGCAATGGTAAGTCGCGTATCCAATTAATGCCGAGATAGTGTTTACCTTTAATGTTAGCATCTGCGGCAAAATCGCTCATGTTTTCGACGCTGCGATCGGCAATAATAGCTACCTTTTGTAGATGAATAGGACCCAGAGAACAGGAGCCAACACTATTAACGTCGCGAATTTCTTCTTCAGTAGCTAAAGTAAGCGGAGAGAAAACTTGCATTAGCTTTTCAGCTTTAACTTTATTTAACACATGATCTCCGCGTATCAAGAGAGCGACTAACTTATATCCACTTTCTTCAGTAGCGTGTACTAGAATCGTTTTAATAGTTTTTTCTATTGGTATATATCTTTGCTTAACTAGTTCATCTATACTTTTAAAGTTAGGAGTATCAACCATGCGTAGTTTTTCTTTAGCAGCCAAACGTATATTTAAGGGAGCTATAGCTTCTGCTAAGTCAATATTGGCCGCATAGTCAGAATTTGTAGAGAACACAATATCATCCTCGCCGTTTTCAGTTAGCACATGAAACTCATGAGAAACACTACCACCGATTGATCCGGTATCAGCATGTACTGTATGAAACTCAAGACCAATGCGACTAAATATTTTCTTATAGACTTGACACATTAAATCATAGGTTTCGTGAAGGGAGTCTTGTGAAATATGAAATGAATAAGCGTCTTTCATTATAAACTCGCGAGATCGGATAATGCCGAAACGTGGGCGTACTTCATCACGAAATTTAGTTCGGATTTGGAAGAAATTTAACGGTAGTTGTTTATAGGAGCTAATTTCATTACGTATTAAATCAGTAATGACTTCTTCATCAGTTGGACTAAGCATACACAGACGGTTACTACGATCGACAAAGCGTAATAACTCTAGTCCATACTTCTCCCATCGACCACTTTCTTTCCATAGATCAGCAGGCTGCAGTATTGGCATAGATAATTCAATTGCATTAGCATTGTTCATTTCTTCGCGAATAATGTTCTCTACATTTCTTAGCACACGTAAACCAGTCGGTAACCAAGTATACAGTCCAGAAGCTAGTTTGCGGATCATGCCGGCACGTAACATTAGTTGATGACTAATAACTTCGGCATCAATAGGAATTTCTTTCAGTGTAGATAGCAAATATTGCCTAGTACGCATAGTATTTATTATTCCATTTTAACTATAAATTGTATATAACTTTTAACAATTGCGATTACTATCATTTTTCTAAAAAAGTTTACTTTACCATATCTTTGTATTTGACTGAAAGAGAGAGTAGCATTCTAATGAATCTTAGAAGATAATATTTATCTTAGATAATGAAAAGAAGTAATAATAGATATAGGCATCTAGCAAAAAATGCTATTTTGTCCTCTTCTTTAATTTCTTTTAGAATCAAAAGATCAATTAGAATTTTACGCTATTATTTTTAATAATGCCATGTTCATTTAATTATACATAGTTTATTATCTACTTTTAATCTCAAGTATATTTTTATATTTTATTAGGCTATGGTAGTTTACATTTGATTGTTTATAATTAATTGCGCCTATAAGATAGATCATATTATTATGATCTATAACACATACATTTAATAAAGATTTTGTTACTGTAGATTGCTAATCTAAGTTCTTAACTTAATTTGTATCTTTTTGATAAGTATATGTTCTTTTCTTGAATTTTAGGTGCTTTTTTATAATCTATATAAGATTTCCATAAACATATTAAATTAAGTTTGTAGCATTGTTAATATAAATATTAAATGTTGTATAAAATATATTTTTATACTATTTACTAATATACATCAAAACATTACTAATGCTTGAATTGATTTATACAAGGCATAAATAAATAACGAGATTGCTATCAACAGAAGGTATATATTCAATTAACAAGATATAAATAGCAAAAATCTATCTCTTCAAATCCATATTTGATATAATATAAGTCAAGAATTCCATTGAATATTATCTGTATTACTTTTTCTAATCATTCAGAGTGTGAAATAAGACAATGATTTCTATCATAATCAATATTAATATCATCTTCCATTAAGTAGATATTGTAAAAATTATATTTTTTGCCACTCATATTATATTTACGGTATTTTTATTATTAATTGATATATTTTATAGTAAAGATAATCTTTATGTTTTTTATATTGCTAAATGAAAATAAATGTAATATTATTGCATGATAATAGCAGATTTATAAATTTCAATTTAGAAACTGTTCATATCCTTTTAGTATATAGATTTTATTAATTAAAATAACTTATGAAAATGTATCAAATATGTAAATTTTACATTTTAAAATAAACTCTATGCCATATAGCTCATAATCTATATATAATATTCAAAGTGTTTCTATTATTGCACTGAAATTAAAATAAGATAGTGCAACTTCTATATAATATAGAAGTTTAGAAAATTGTAAAGCTGGTGCTATATTATATGATCACAAAATCTAAAATTAATAAACCTTTCTATAAATCGTAGATTCACCTGACTTTTATATACCAAATGAATTTTAGATTAATATTTTTAAAATAATATTAATACATGCATTAGTATATAATACTAGATAAAAAAGCACCCTATCAGCATATTGCTCATAGGGTGAAGTGATTATTTTATTTAAATGTATCTAGCTTCAGTATTTACAGAGGCTATATAAATATATAGAGAGCTTGGTAGGATAATTACATCATACCGCCCATTCCGCCCATTCCGCCCATTCCACTAGACCCGCCTAAATCAGGTGCATCACTTTTTGGTAGATCAGTAACCATGCACTCAGTAGTTATCATAAGACCAGCTACAGACGCTGCATATTGTAGAGCATAACGAGTAACTTTTGTTGGATCTAATATACCCATTGCTATCATATCGCCATACTCTTCAGAGTATGCATTATAACCGTAGCTATTTTCTCCAGCTTTCACATTGTTTGCGATTACTGAAGCTTCTTCACCTGCGTTAATTACGATTTGACGCAATGGAGATTCCATCGCACGAAGTGCAACTTTTATACCAACATTTTGATCTTCGTTTTCTCCTTTAAGTTCGCTAATTTTACCTGCTACACGTATTAACGCAACTCCACCACCAGCAACTACACCTTCTTCTACCGCGGCACGAGTTGCATGTAGAGCATCTTCCACGCGAGCTTTTTTCTCTTTCATTGCAACTTCAGTTGCTGCACCAACTTTTATCACAGCAACACCGCCAGCTAGTTTTGCTACGCGTTCCTGGAGTTTTTCACGATCGTAATCAGAGGTCGCTTCTTCTATTTGTTGACGAATTTGTGCAAGACGGCCTTTGATTTTCATCTCATCGCCCACACCATCAATAATGGTAGTGGTATCTTTATTGATCACTACACGCTTGGCTTGACCCAAATCTTCCAGTGTAGTTTTTTCTAGTTCTAGACCGATCTCTTCAGATATAACTGTACCACCTGTCAGAGTTGCTATATCTTGTAACATAGCTTTACGACGATCACCGAATCCAGGTGCTTTAACTGCGGCTACTTTCACAATACCACGCATGGTATTAACTACTAGAGTTGCTAGAGCTTCACCTTCAACGTCTTCCGCAATAATTAGGAGCGATTTACTAGCTTTTGCTACAGCCTCTAAGAGAGGTAACATTTCACGGATATTGGATATCTTTTTATCCGCTAAAAGTATAAACGGATTTTCTAATTCTACGGAACCGGTTTCTGCTTTATTGATGAAGTAGGGAGATAAATAACCGCGATCAAATTGCATACCCTCTACTACAGCCAACTCATCTTGCAAACCAGTGCCTTCTTCAACAGTTATGACCCCTTCTTTACCTACTTTTCCCATCGCTTCTGCAATTAATGCACCCACAGTTTTATCTGAGTTTGCAGATATAGTACCTACCTGAGCGATAGCGTTGGAGTCTGAGCAAGGAACAGATAGCTTTTTAAGCTCTTCAACTGCTGCAACCACTGCTTTATCAATACCACGTTTAAGATCCATCGGATTCATTCCGGCCGCTACTGCTTTAAGGCCTTCTATAACAATGGATTGTGCCAGCACGGTTGCTGTAGTGGTGCCGTCTCCTGCAGCATCGTTCGCTTTAGAAGCCACTTCTTTAACCATCTGTGCACCCATGTTCTCGAATTTATCTTCTAATTCAATTTCACGAGCAACAGATACACCGTCTTTCGTAATAGAAGGAGCTCCGAAGGATTTATCTAGTATTACATTTCGACCTTTTGGTCCTAGTGTTACTTTTACTGCATCAGCAAGAACATTGACGCCGCGAAGCATTTTTACTCGTGCATCATTGCCAAATTTTACATCTTTAGCTGCCATTGGTATTTTCCTTCAACTCGTTTACTTCAAAAGATAAAGCAAAATTATGCTTCAACAATTGCCATAATGTCACTTTCGGACATGATCAATACATCTTGAGTATCGATTTTTTCTACTTTTACACCATAGCCGTCATTGAAAATGACAGTATCGCCAACTTTCACATCTAATGGTTGAACAGTTCCACTTTCCAGCACACGTCCTTTCCCAACTGCAATAACTTCACCACGAGTAGATTTACCCGCTGCAGAGCCAGTCAAGACAATGCCACCGGCAGATTTTGAATCAACTTCTTTGCGCTTTACAATAACACGATCATGTAATGGACGAATCGTCATTTAATATTCTCCTATAAGTAAAAATTTATATAGCATCTATATTGTTCACCTGATTTATTATTATCACCAGCAACGTATATCTAAGATGTGGGCGTTCGATCTATCTTCAAGGGGGCAGGAAAAAAATTTTTGTTTTGATTTATTACTCTAAAGCATCCAAAAAAATCGATGTAATCCAATAAATCAAAATTTTAAAATAATGATTTTACTTAGCTTTATCATCCATGGATATTTTAGCATATCGTCTTTACCATATTTGGTGATTACCGCAATAAAATGTATTACTAGTAGTTAGCATTATTGCAAGGCCAGAAACAATCAAATACTATACAGATAAATTTAAAATGCTAGAGAGATAAAGTTTACATGATCATAGATCCTAAAATATCTGTATTGATACTAATAGTAATTTTAAAAAAAAATAAGTAAAGACTATCAATCATTAGTAATAAATTAACTATAATATGGATGGCGTTTCACATCTTTTCTAAGATCTACTGCTCACAGTATTAATTAAATAACAATATGAATTGACTTTTTTTGATATCATCTTGTTTTAATAAGGTCTTTCAATAACCTAATGTTTGTACTAGTGATATCCTTTGCTAACGAAGACTAATAATGAGCATTCGTGCATGACTAGTAATAGTGACGATACTATCTTCTGTATGCAGTCAGTTTGTTTTTGCCATTGTATATTCCTTACCGTCTATAGCACAACTGGTAAACACATGCAGTTCATCGTGCCAAACAGGCAAAAAACTGTTGCTAAAGAGTTTTACTGCTAAATATAACATTGGATTAATCAATACGCTGGAAACAAATTCCGGCATAGATCATTTCCTGCCAAAAGAAGGAAGCATACTCACCATTCCACAGCAGATAATGTTGCCAACTACATCGAGACACGGCATTAATGGCGCTGAAATGCGTCTTTACTATTACCCTAAAACCTCCACTACTGTCGTAGTGTTTCCCATTAGTATTGGAAAAATAGGAAAAGACACTCCATTAAATTGGATTGCGAGTGTATACAGAAAGCAAGAAAAACCAACTCGGACCAAAACAAATCAGATACGTAAAGAATATGTAAATAATGGTAAAATGCTACCTAAAGTATTTTCAGCAGGACAAGATAACCCAATGGGGTTGTATACTTTATATGATATATAAGGCATCTTTACGTCATTCATAGAACGAATATGAATTTTTGTATAGTTCTTCACGTTAGTCATGGTGGTATACGGCTGCGCGATAATGATATAAAATATCTATTTTAAAATGTTCCTGTTGGTACTTGTGTACATTTCATAAATGAACTAGTAACAGTTAGTATTGCAAAGGGCAATGTCTATTCACTGGTAATTCGTTCTCCTTTAATTAAAAAACGTAGCAGAAATGTACTCTAACAACCCATTACCAGTAAAATTATCGATGTTTGTTAACAACATTCTCATTCATTCCAGTATTCAGAGACATATGGTAGATGCAACAATGACAGCCATTACAGACATACCTGTAAGACTGAATTAACAGTCTAGTCTTAGTTTTATATTTAGTATTCCGATTTGTTTCTGAAGTATCTTCTATGTCATACACGAATAAATTACTTCTACTTTAGTCATGCTCTAAAAGCAATTCTGATAGCAAAATACTAAAGGATGTATTTTTGCTTTAATTTCATCTTGAAAATATAGTAAAATTTACTAATATAGTAACATTTAATAAATGAAAATATTTTATTTTGTCATGAAGTTAATAATATTTTAATAGCGATTAATCTCATGGGTCGAATAAATCTACGTCGAATCTTCTCTGTGTTTATATTTTAAAATCTATTTAAATAATGGATGCTTTTATTTTAGATGCTTATTAAAATTTTATAAATTTTAAATATATTTTTTTTGTAATTTAATATCATCATTACTATTATTAATTGAACATTATAAATAATATGATTATGTCTTTTATGCTTAAATATGTATACAGGAAGCTATAATCGTCCGATTTTATATGTATCTGGCAAACTCCCTGCTACCACCTACCTGTCCTAATGAAACTATTTATTCGATACTATAGAGTGATAAAACTATATTTTTTACTCCATACTACTTTTTTACGTAGCCATTTAGTATATTTTTGAATTTCTCTTAATATTGTGCATTGGTTTGAAATAGTATGTACTGGTGCGAAGAGAGGGACTTGAACCCTCACGTCTATCAAGACACTAACACCTGAAGCTAGCACGTCTACCAATTCCGCCATCTTCGCTTGCTTAAACATTTTTTTCTAATATGCATTAGGATGTTAATGTTAAAGATTTTAAAAGACATGTCAATACGTCTTGAACTTTCACCCTCATGTAAAAGTAATCCAGTTAGAATAGATATAATTTATTGTGACCAATGCATATCTAGTTAAAAGTGCAGTATTTAAACTGTGCTATCTATTGTATTAGCAATAAAACTATTAGCGTTTTTATTCTTCATGTTTTATATTAGGAAGCCCAGCTACCGCCTGATACACTTTGAAATATCTATTTTGAGTCAGTACTTCATGACTTCCAAAAGTAGCATCTAACATATCTGGGTACGGCAAAAAGGCATTAGCTACGATGCGTAAAAAACCTCCTACCATCAAGTGTTTACATGCGTTATAGATTAATTTTTCTACTACACGTAGGTTAGTTGATACACCATCATGAAATGGCGGATTAGAAATAATCATGTTAAAACGGGCGCTAATATTAGAATAAACATTACTAACAATCACCTCGCCTTTAATTCCGTTAGCTACTAGTGTAGCGTAGCTAGAACAGAGCGCGGAAGCATTTACATCGCTGAGAGTTAGCTTTACTTTCGGTGAAATTTTACATAATATTGCTGCGAGCACACCAGCGCCACTACCGAGATCTAATACTTTGCCTTGCATAGGTTCTTGAAAGGTTGATAGTAATAAAGCACTTCCTGCATCTAATCCATTTCGACTAAAGATACCAGGTAAAGTTTTTATTTCTACATCATGCAATCGATAACTTTTCCACCAGTCTACTAGACTGAACCTACTGTGCACATCTAGGCGACCATGATATAAGCTACAGGAATAGGCGCTTTCTATCTTGGTAAGTGTAGTATAATTTGCTACGATTTTGACGGCACTACGTACTCCCATACGGTTTTCACCGATTATAAATATATCTGCACCTATAGGTAAAAGGGATAGAATATTATATAATTGAAAATAAGCTGACTCCTTACTTTTGGGCCAGTAAAATATTAGAGTATCACTCTTAGCAATAAATTTTGCATCTAATATAAGGCCAAACTGTGCATTATTACCCATCGACTTCTGCCATAATTGCCAGCAATGATAGTACTGGGTATGAACACGCACTTCTGATACAGTGAATTGAACTGGTAAGGTATCTTGTATATCACCGGCAAATAAGATACAACGTTTAGTAAATTTATTAATATATCGCAGTATGACTTTACTAGAAGGTGTTAGTACAGACATAAGATTTTGCTCCAAGAAATTCAATTAGGTATTATAGAAAGTCATTATGTTATGTTCGATACATTTGTTTATATAGAGTTTATAATCTAGGTATTGGAAGAGTGCGGTGTATCACAGGTGCACCATACTATGTAAGGCATAGAAAGAGATATGGCATCAAAACGCGATTGGTGTTTACAACAACTAGGTATCATTCAGTGGGTAGTAAATAGCCCCAGCATGTTATCAAAAAGTAAAGTCACATATAATTTATCATCTAAAGTAAAATTATTAATTGTAGCACAGACGTTACCTGAGACTCATAATCCACTGTTTTGCGACGTATTACGTAGTTTAGGATTGACACAAACACAAACTTATACTCTAACGCTTGAACAAGTGGCATTTTTATCTCAAAATACCAAATGTAATAGTTGGAGAATAGGTCTAAAGGAACCACTATCACTGATAGGTGCACAGTTATATAGCCCTTCTTTATCTGAACTTTCTCACGATCACAGGGCAAAGCGTGCCCTGTGGCAACAGATTTATGATCATGCACAGTATTTCCAAACTTAAATTAGAAGATTTGAATCTAGCTTACAATATCGAACAAGCGAGCCAGGCTTTTCCATGGACAGAAGATATTTTTAATAGTAATCAAGG
The DNA here is from genome assembly GCA_900155695.1 of Serratia symbiotica. Classification (GTDB taxonomy): domain Bacteria; phylum Pseudomonadota; class Gammaproteobacteria; order Enterobacterales; family Enterobacteriaceae; genus Serratia_E; species Serratia_E symbiotica_A. The sequence continues at coordinate 942,675 of FUHL01000001.1, read as the reverse complement.
TAAGAACTATTTTAACTTAAAATTAAGTGATAATTTTCAAATAGTGGGATTTGCGATTTCACAACTTATTTTAGATGAGGCAACATTATTGAATATTGCTATTCATCCAAAATATCGGCGCTGTAACTTTGGTCGTCACTTACTGCAAACGCTCATTCAACAACTGAGACTTCGCGGAGTAGTAACGCTATGGCTGGAAGTACGTGTGTCTAACGTAGCAGCGATCGCATTATACGATAATATCGGTTTTAACCAAGTTACTTTGCGACGTAATTATTACCACAGAAATAATACTAGCGAGGACGCGATTGTGATGGCTTTATCATTGTCTTAAAGCGCATGCTTTTATATTATCTTCAACTAAAACTATATATAATTGTTAATTAAAAATTAGTAAAATATTTAGCTATTATCTTTAATATTCACTGCTTTTACTGACGCTACTAATAATGCGCGTTCTAATGATATCCATACGCTGGATTAACCATAGAATTTTAAAATATGTCTTTTAGTAAATTGAATCATGAAATATCAAAAAGAAAAACTTTTGCAATTATATCACATCCTGATTCTGGCAAGACTACTATTACAGAAAAAATGCTTTTATTTGGTCAGGCAATTCAAACTGCAGGGACAGTAAAAAGTCGCGGTTCAAACCAACATGCGAAATCTGATTGGATGGAAATAGAAAAACAACGTGGTATCTCCATTACTACCTCAGTAGTACAGTTTCCTTATCGCGATAGACTCATCAACTTGCTTGATACACCAGGGCATAAAGATTTTTCTGAAGATACCTACCGTACTCTAACTGCTGTTGACTGCTGCTTGATGGTGATCGATGCAGCAAAAGGCGTGGAGGATCGTACATATAAGCTGATCGAAGTTACTAGACTACGTGATACTCCAATATTGACATTTATGAATAAGTTAGATCGCGATATACGGGATCCAATAGAAGTTATGGATGAAGTGGAGAATGAACTAAAAATAGCCTGCTCTGCTATTACTTGGCCTATAGGCTGCGGAAAGTTATTTAAAGGTGTTTATCATCTGTACAAGGATGTAATTTACTTGTATCAAAGGGGTAGAGGTCATATAATTCAAGATGTTTGCTTAGTAAAAGGTCTAGCCAATCCTGCTTTGGATGCGATCATTGGAGAAGATCTCGCAATACAGCTACGTGAAGAGTTAGAATTAGTGCAAGGTGCATCCTATGAATTCGATAAACAAGCCTTCCTTAGAGGCACATTAACACCAGTATTTTTTGGTACCGCATTGGGTAACTTTGGTATTGATCATATGCTAGATGGCCTGATAACGTGGGCGCCTGCACCGATGTCTCGTAGAACCAATATTCGCAGAATATTGGCTTCGGAAGAAAAATTTACTGGTTTTGTATTTAAAATCCAGGCGAATATGGATCTAAAACACCGAGACCGTATAGCATTTATGCGTGTAGTTTCTGGTCATTATGAAAAAGGTATTAGACTTCATCAGGTACGCACGGGCAAAGATATGGTAGTGTCCGATGCGTTAACTTTTATGGCTGGTGAACGGTCACAAGTAGAAACAGCTTATCCTGGTGATATCATTGGTTTACATAACCATGGTACAATCCAGATTGGTGATACGTTTACTCAGGGTGAAAAAATAAATTTTTCTGGTATTCCAAACTTCGCACCAGAGTTATTCCGCCGCATTAGATTACGTGATCCATTGAAACGCAAACAATTGCTAAAAGGATTGGTTCAGCTGTCTGAAGAAGGGGCTGTTCAAATATTTCGCCCACTTATTAATAATGAGCTCATCGTTGGTGCAATTGGATTGCTACAGTTTGACATAGTCATCGCACGATTGAAAAGTGAATATAACGTGAACGCACTGTATGAATCGGTTAACATCTCTACAGTCCGATGGGTTGAGTGCAATAATATCAAAAAATTTGAAGAGTTTAAGTCTAAAAACGAGCAGCATCTAGCAAGAGATGCTGGAGATCACTTATCGTACATTGCGCCGACGATAGTTAACCTTAATCTTACTAAGGAACGTTATCCAGATGTGCGGTTTCATAAAATACGTGAACACTGATATAAATAAGAGTACTCAGATTACCTATTTGTTATTAGTTATAATAATTAGATACGTATGGCATATGAGATGATATTAAAAATTTTTAAAGATATACTATCAACCCTCTAAAATAAATTACCTATAGCGTAATAGATACGGTTTAAATCGTTTACGACGATTTAAACCCTAATAACGTGGTTTAATGTAATTTTTATCCTAATCATTTCAGTTAGAGATTGCAGTCATATTATCTATTGACATCCATTAAATTATCCATGTCATGCTATCTATCACAAGTGCTTTATTTTCGTCTTTACTGACGACTTTTATAAAAACTTTTGACTGATTGAGCAATTGTATATTTATCAATGATATCTTGTCTCTTTTTATACACAATCTTAAATTGATGAAATAGTAATTCGTTTTAAAACGTATATATAAATAATGAATTTAATACATTTTTAATGTTATTAATATTATCTTATAGAGCATATTTTATCTTAAGAGTATATTAGTGATTGATAGGTTTGCAGAAACCTTGCCTAGTATATTGGGCTATTTAATGCGAAGATTATAATCTTTTGATGTTTTTAATAAAGTGTTCTAAATAAAGAATCATGACGAGAATTAGATTCTCTTATTTTCTAACTGATCATATTGATAAATGGGCATCAAGAGTCGCTGACTTTTTATGAAAATATATTTATTTTTCTGATATTATTTTTCTCAATCCTTATGAATAATATACCTATATTTTTATTTGTCTAAGACGGAAAATAGCATAGTAATAGATATTTTGCAATTTAAAATAAGTTAATGTTTTCAAAATGCTGTGTAATTATTATTACATGTCTCTTCCTTATAATTATGCTATGACATGGTGCTTTTACTATGGTGTAGTAAGGTAATTTGATTTGGCTCTAGAATTGCATGGAGAAACGAAATGAGATTATGTGATCGTGATATAGAAGTCTTACTAGATACTGGGAAACTATTAATTTCACCCAGGCCTCCGATTGAGAGGATCAATGGAGCTACAGTAGATATCCGTTTAGGAAATAAGTTCCGTGTCTTTCTTGGTCATACCCTTGCTTGTATTGATATTAGCGGCCCTAAAAATGAAATCAGCGCTGCACTAGATCGTGCGATGAGCAATGAAATTATTTTAACAGAAGGCGAAGCCTTTTTCTTGCATCCAGGCGAACTAGTGTTAGCTGTCACTCTTGAATCAGTGACATTACCAAATGATCTGGTTGGGTGGTTAGATGGTCGCTCTTCTTTAGCGCGTCTTGGTCTTATGGTGCATGTTACAGCTCACCGTATTGATCCAGGCTGGCAAGGATCCCTTGTGCTAGAATGCTATAATTCAGGTAAATTACCACTAGCATTACGTTTAGGGATGTTGATTGGCGCATTAAGTTTTGAACCTTTATCTGGACCAGCTGTACGTCCATATAACAGCCGACAAGATGCAAAATACCGTAACCAAAAGGGCGCTGTAGTTAGTCGAATAGACAAAGATTCAAGATAGGCAGTCATAATAATTTTTTATAGGACGTGAATAACATTCAAATAATTTTATGATAGTTATATTGATTATAACGTCTTCGTAGATACTGATGCTACATTTTAATACTTTTTATGCTGATATTAATAGAAGATAATTTGTTATATGAACTGACATTTAAATATCTTTTCTTAAAATAATAATTATCACTTCATGTTAATCATTACACACTTTGTATTAATGAGCATTAACATTTTAATATTACATTTGATAACCGTTTTATGATTATAGGTTGGCTAAATAAAGCGATCTAAAATTTTATTTTTTTTAATATAAAATAGTAAAACATACGTTGATGCAACTATCAAGATTATTAATACTATTTATGAGTTAGGAGACATAATGGAGCATTGCATCCTTTAGGGAAGTATTAGGAATGGCTTGATAATTGCGTTTAAATTTAGTCAATTAGCAAATTAATATTAATTGCTGCATCATTGACTAATGATACAATTTCTGTATTTAGGATAATAATGGTGCTTTACAGAAATAAAAAATTGTAATCTATTTGAATTTATTTGGTATTTATTTAAAATACTACCAAAAGTCTAATATTGGCGTAAAAAACTGCAAGTCTTTAATTAATTAAAAAATTACTATCTTTAATAGTAATTACAACTGTGCAGTCTACTGCATAAAAATTATTATCCTAACGGTGTTATCACTAAACCTATAGTGACGGTACCATAGTTAGTATGAGACTAGTACTCTACTAATCTTTTATTTATATATCATTTCTCAATTGAAATTTATCGTAAGTTTTTATTAAGTGTAGATTATGTTTCATAGCTTCTTGAACTATATTAAATTAGTTTAAACTTAATTGATTACTTCAAACATTGAGGATGCCCTAGCTAATGAGGAGTGCAAAATTAAACATAATTAAGGCATTAAATGACAAAAATCAGATACTACATTGATATATCAGTATTGAAATAATATTCAGTTAACCATCCGAAATTGATAACGTTAAAAGTTAAATATACGCTTTATGTCTAGAAGACATCTATATTTATTTAGTAATAATTAAATTTTAACGATAATATCCTGCATATTAAGATGATTATTACACAACTAGTGGTGAGAATTACTCTATACTAAGGTCTCATTAAAATTGGTAAGATAAACTATAAATCTTTACTATTAATATGTAATATTGAGTTTTTAATAAACTAAAAAAAATATTATATACAGTTTATCATTTAGGAAAATGCGATTAGGAGAGATGTTTTAACTTTTAAGTCATTTTGAAAATAGAAGAGTATTTAATAAAATATATTAATACGCATTGAATAATTTGCTCAAAAGTTAATTTTTTGAGGAAATGACTCCAGATAGCGTTAATATTTGATCTTTTTTAATTTTTTAAAAAAACTATAATAATGGGTTTATATCAACTGTCATAAGATTTTTGTGATGCTAAAGGAGTAATTTTCACTTTTAAAACACGGTGACTATCCACTTCTAATGCTTCAAATAAGTACTCACCGATACATAGGTGTTCTCCTTCATGCGGAATGCGCTGACTATGTTCCATAAGTAATCCCGCAAGTGTATGATATTCACGCTTTTCTTCTAATGATATGGGTAGATATAGCACTAGATCTTCTAATGGCATATATCCATTGGCCGTCCATCCACCCTCTTCATTTTGTTGAATGTCATGCCTCGCATCAATTTCTTCACCGTCTTCTGGCAGGTTACCAGCAATAGTTTCCATTACGTCAGTTAATGTCACAATACCTTCAACAGAACCGAACTCATCTACTACAAACGCAAAGTGTGTTTGCGCTTGACGGAATTGTTCCAACGCACTTAGCAATGTCAGTTTTTCAGGAAAAATAAGCGGTTGTCGAACTAATGTGCGTAAATCAAGTGGTACTTGGGCTAACTGTTGTTTGAGTATATCGATAGTATAGATAACACCTACAGGTTCATCACTAGAACTCGTTTCTACTACAACAAATCGCGTATGTTGAGTTTTTTCTAACAATTTAGTTAATTTTTCCTCTGGATTGTTCAGTTCAAGATATTCTACGTCATGACGGGAAGTCATAATACTGCTAACCGAACGCTGTGCCATCTCCATCACACGTTTTATCATATGACGTTCTTGTTGGTTAAAAACTTCATCACCGTTTGCACTATCAGCTAGTAAGCTAGCGCCATGGCTATCAAGCTCTACTTCTTCATGCTTAGCACTTAGCATGCGTAGCACTACTTCTGCAGTGCGTTCACGTAATGGACGAATCTTAGATAGAAATCGTCTGCGATTAAATTGTGCCAGTTGGTTTAATGCCTCGATTATGACTGAGAAACCAATTGCTACATATAGGTAACTCTTAGGAAGCATATAACCTAAACCTTCAGCGAGCAAACTAAAGCCGATCATCAGTAAGAAACTGAGACATAGAATGACGATTGTCGGATGAGTGTTGACAAAATGAGTTAATAACTTACTGGCCATTAACATTAGGCCAATAGCTATACAAACTGCAATCATCATTACTGCTAGATGATCCATCATGCCAATAGCAGTAATCACGGAATCGATTGAAAAGATAGCATCTAGTACTACAATTTGTGCCACTACAGGCCAGAAACGAGCGCCTTTAAGTGAGTTTTGTTGTACTTGATCCTTACCCTCTAATCGTTCATGTAATTCTGTTGTTCCTTTAAATAACAGAAATAACCCACCAATCAGCATAATAAGATCACGGCCACTGAATGGATGTGACGCCACGATAAATATCGGTCTAGTAAGTGTTGCTAACCAGGAAATTGAAGCCAATAGTACCAGACGCATTAGCAATGCTATTAATAGTCCTACAAGGCAAGCTTTATCTCTTTGTTTTATTGGAAGCTTTTCTGATAAAATAGCGATAAAGATAAGATTATCTATACCAAGGACAATTTCTAGCACGACCAAAGTAGCCAAGCCTATCCAAATTGTTGGATCTGCGATCCATTGCATACGCCTAATTTCACCTGTAATTTAGACGGCTCATGCCGTAAAGGCATAATGAGTGTTACAGAGAGAAAATTCAACTTCAATTAGGTAAGTTTGGTAAAAAAATAGATTTTATTTTTAACTTTATAACAAAAATATAGTATCTACATATTCTTTTCTCTGTAATTATGCTTTAATAAAAGAAATGTAATAGACTGTATAAGGCTTCGGTGATATCTTTAAATTTCGAAATATCAATTCTGTAATGCATATATAATAGCTATTTTCAATGCAATATAAATGCATATCTACTTTTATATATCTATTGCAAAATAGATTGATTATGAAGATCAATAATAAAATATTATGATAAAGTAGATAATCGAGTGATAAGCATTATTGCTTGTATAGACTCTTTTTGAAATTATGTATGGAATAGTTTTATTTCCTTAAAAATCAATAAAAAGAGGATACAATAATACATTGCCTATTAGGAATCGAGTTTCTGTTTATCTACAGGTAATAGTGGCACTGGTGTAGTCATAGGTTGCGAAGTGATTGTTAGATAACTCTTTATTGTGCGATTCTTTCAATGCAAGCCAACTAACTATAATTGCACATGCATAGATATACTAATATTTATTAGTGTTTTATTGATTCTAATAAATAATTTTTAATATTATTCACCTATCAATGAAACCAATTTATATCAGGAAAAGTTTACACTTCTCTTGCATTAATTCTTGTATAATAATTGCTGAATATACAATACTCTTATATTTATATCTTGACGAAAACATTAAAATCATTTAATACCATACAGATTAGTAATAGCAAAATACAAATTTATAATAGTTAACACCATCAAGTAATATTCATATATTATGATATTTCATCATCCTTGCATCTTTTTGCAAGTTATATAAAATTAGCGATTCTATAGGCAGTATTCAATAATTTTCATCAGTATACAGCTTGTATTAAGTGACAGAATTTTATTATTAAAGGTATTTAAATATTCATAATTTGAATTAGTGATCTTTTCTGTATTTGCAATTATGTAATTGGCAGGTTATATCTTCTGTGAAGAATGCCTCGATAAGTATCTTTTTACAAAGTTGTATAAAAAGATTTTATTAAAAACTTAATATTGCTACGTCTTGAGATTTTTATATAGAATATTTATCGCAAAGTAGTATTTTATTTTTTTTGTGCTAAGGGATATTTAAAAGTTTCAAAGAAATTGCATTTAAAGAGTTATGTGTCTCACTAAAATATTCTGAATCAGGTTTTATAAAAGTTTATACACTTTCCATCAAGTCCATTTAACACTTTCTCTTAATACATCAATTTATTATGAAGCAACAGAGAAAATATAGAATATCGTCTAGATTCCACCATGTGTATTCAATAGAGTGATGTTCAAACATAGCTTGATTTAATAAATAAGTTTTCATTAATAAGATAATGATATTTGTGCTAATATTTGAGATTTTTAATGAATGGCTCTATCTGTTGTAGATAGATGATAGTTATAGACAAATGGGTAAATAGTTATACTATTGATATAGTTTATCGTATTTATATGCGTTAGTGTAAGCAAAAAGTACCGATGCGTATCGACATTGGCATCATTAGAACATAAGAAGGTTATTGTTCTACTTTTTATCTTGACATAGATGGAGGAATGGCATCAACTAAAAGACTTAATCGAATGAATCATCACGGCATGAAACTGAATGAAACTATTATTTATAAATACATAGAAAATGCAGTAAAAATGCTGGTTTGAATAGCCATTCAACATTTAACTCATGATCCTGCATTTTCTCTACTTATAAAAAAGAAAACAAGGTATCGATCAATCAATAACGATCTTAAATAAGTATTTTACTGATCTATTAAGTTCGATCGGAATCACCATTCGCAGCAAATAAAACTTGTTATTAACTCTAGAGGGTATAGTGGGACAGGTTATTCATGAAATTGAAAGCCGTTTAAATAATATAATATCCATTATGCTTCATTAAAAGTACATTATCAACAAGACGGTAATTTAACTCATGGTATCCTTAAACCATTAGGGCATAAATGCTGTAATGATATTGCTCAATTAGTATTATCGCATGAAGTAAATATGGAAATCATTTTTGATGGTGATTTGGATCGTTTTGCTCTATTCTATATTCTATGCATAAGAGAGTTTTGTTGAAGGTTATTACACTGTTGAAATACTATAAGAGTGTTTATACATTCATCTAAGTGCTAAGATTATTCACTATTATCTTTTGATGCTAGTAGGTAGTCTTAATTAAGAGAGTAGTGGTATAACGATTATATATAAATTCGGACATGCATTTATTAAAGGGCGAATCCGTAAATTAGATACTATCTATGGTATAGAGATATATTCATACCATTATGTTCTTGATTTTTGTTATTGTAATTGTAGCTTAAAACCATGGTGATTGATAGTTATATTAATTTACACTAAAATGACATGAATGAAGTCCATTCGTTAGTAATAGTATGCAATCTACATCCCATTTCTAGTGTCATTAATATTTAATTGATCCAATTCTCTCAAAATATAAAATATTATAGAAAAGTATGATGTCGAAAACTTTCTTTTTAATAACATCATAATAGAGTCTATCTTCCGATTAGATGTAGCATCTAACCAACAGATTCATTTCATGAATATAATGATTGAAATATTCAAATTACTTAATAGATATTAATAATAGAATAGTTAATACAAAATAAATTTATCTATATTAAACTCTTAGTGGTTTACAATAAAATCGTAATTTTACAAAAAATTTTTATAATTTTTTGTAAAATTAACTGAGTAATTATCTACTAAAGTATCATTAACAATTAAGTATTGAAGTTTACTACTTAATTGATATAAATAGTATATTATACTAGATATAGTCTAGTTAATAGTATAGATTAAAATTAAAAATGTATTGTACATTATTCTCGCGATCAAGAAATAGTAGTGTACGTTGGATACTTTATTATATATTATTTGAACAATTCAACAGATAGTAGACATGCCGAATTTAAAATATAAGCCTTATGACTATTATATATACAAAATAATACCTTATTTTTCTGTCAATAGCATTCATGGTAGCATCATGAATGTATACTAGAGTATTCTTAATTTACATATCTAAAATAACATTTTATAGAACAAAGATCATGAATTTATGAAGATTTTAGTCTGCACTATAAACTATTCTAGAATATTGTAAATAGTATTATAAGTCAATAGTCAATATAGTATTAAAAAGAAAATGGATTGATAACTATATCATACCATAATGAATATATTCCATAATAAATTGCAATATCTTATATTATGAATGTTTTTCAAAATATTTAATCCAAAAAATAATTTGTTATTTTCTAGATAAAGTTATTTTATTAGAATCTGTTAATAGTGTTTTATAGATATTATTTTATATATATTATTGTAGGGATATAAAGAAACAAAATCTTTTACATATACAGAAATATATAATACTACAATAAAGTAATTATACTAAAATAATGAAAAATACATTTTTTGTTATTTTAAACATTAAAAATTTGTTGTATAGTGTATTTTCTTAAATATTTTAGTTGTAGTGACGTATTTATTTTTAGAACTTTAAAATTGGTATTTTCTAATGAAATAGGCCAATGTATGATTTTATAAAATAATAGTATAAATTCATTGCGATGAATTTATTTTTATTGCATATATTAACTTAATTAATATTATTATAATGTGATGTACTATAATACATTACACAAAACGTAATAGCACTAAATCCATAAACTTAATAATGTAAACTTACAATTAGATTGTATTTCTATTTTATAGTTAATGAAAAGTTTAAGTATTGCTTGATGTTATTCCTAATTTTTATAAAAAAGTTACATATTTCGTTTTATTTTATTACATTTATCTGATGTAAAATGTACAGGAGTTGCATTTACATTAATGTATCATTTAATGCTACAATACCTATTATAAGATTATTATTTGCAATATAAAATAATTTTGCCATGGTACTATAGTGCCACATTGTTTTATTATCTTCGTATTAAATCTTTGACATCATATTGTCCTAAGGCCGAGATGTATGCTAAACTATTAAATAAAAGAATTAATTATAGAAGTTTAACCATTAATCTTCCTTAAGATATAGTGAGAATTCTAAAAAAAAGATTTCAAGTCTTATTTTGATCTCTTAACATTTGGTAGAAGTGTATCGAATGAGCTGATGCATTCATCATAAATTAATTGCAGTAAGAAACGAAATTTTATTTACAAAATGACTTATAGGGATCCAGCACTACCCATACATTGTTATCCTGAGCTAACATCTGCGTCGCTTTGAAACCCACTGCCCATTGGCATCGATAGGTAGTATTTTCAGACAGGAGAGTCTTCATGTTTATACAAAAAATTGGTGTTGTCGGCATGGCGGTAATGGGCAGTAATTTAGCACTTAACATTGCAAGCCGTGGTTATATTGTTTCTATTTTTAACCGTTCAAGTGATAAGACAGATCAATTTATTGCAGAAAATCCAAATAAAAATATATTTCCATATTATAGTGTCGAAGCATTTGTTAAATCATTAGAAAAACCAAGATGTATTTTACTAATGGTTCAAGCAGGTGCAGCCACAGATCAAATCATTTCATCTTTAACGCCATACTTAGATAAGGATGACATCCTAATTGATGGAGGCAATGCTCATTACCAAGATACATTACGTCGCAATCAAGAACTATCTAATTATGGATTGAATTTTATTGGAGCAGGTATATCTGGTGGAGAAGAAGGAGCGCTGAACGGACCTTGTATTATGCCTGGCGGACAGAAAAAATCCTATGAATTAGTAGCGCCAATACTGAAGCGCATATCCGCCTTCGCAGAAGGCGAGCCTTGTGTAAACTATATTGGCCCTGACGGTGCTGGGCATTATGTAAAGATGGTCCATAATGGCATTGAGTATGGTGACATGCAATTAATTGCAGAAGCTTACTCATTGTTGAAGTACGCATTAAATCTTAGTAATGAACAATTATCGGAGACTTTTGCGGAATGGAATAAAGGAGAACTGAATAGTTACTTGATGGATATTACCAAAGATATATTCACAACAAAAGATAAAGAAGGTTATTACTTAATAGATGTTATATTAGATAAAGCAGCTAATAAAGGCACTGGAACATGGACTAGCCAAAGTGCTCTTAATCTTGGCGAACCTTTATCATTAATTACTGAATCTGTATTCGCACGTTACTTATCTTCACTAAAAGATCAAAGAGTTGTAGCTGCCAATATATTAAGCGGCCCTAAAGTGATGGGCGTTAGTGAAGAAAGAGCCATATGTATAGAACAGGTTCGTCGTGCGCTATATTTAGGTAAAATTATTTCTTATGCGCAGGGTTTTTCTCAGTTACAATCTGCCTCTAAGGAGAACAATTGGGATTTAAAATGTAGTGAGATTGCTAAAATTTTCCGAGGCGGTTGTATCATTCGTGCTCAGTTACTGCAACAAATTATTAAAGCTTATTCTGCTGATCCTGCTATCGCTAACCTACTGTTAGCACCTTATTTTAAACATATTACTGATAAATACCAGCAGGCCTTGCGTGACGTGGTATCTTATGCAGTACAAACAGGTATATCCACTCCTACTTTTTCTGCAGCTATTGCTTATTATGATGGATATCGTTCAGTGGTTTTGCCAGCTAATTTAATACAAGCACAGCGTGATTATTTTGGCGCTCATACTTACGAGCGAATTGATAAAGATGGTATCTTTCACACTCAATGGACATAGTATTTATACTAGCTTAAATCATTAAGCCTATCGGCGTATTCTATTAAAAGTAGTTCTTTAATTCTCATGCATAAAGAGAATATAATTCTATTGATATTATCAAAGAGAATTTAAATATGCAGAACTAATTTTAGTTTTCTATATAGTTTTGGATTAATGATTCTTTTCTACTGCAAGCAAATATCATCAATGAATATTTTTAATAAGATATCATCTGGTTGTATTAAGTGAGTTTGATGATTGTATACTTTTATCAGCTATCAATTGAAGTTATATTTTATGCCGTCATGGCATGTAACTTATTTTCTGTTTATGAACCTTAATACTTATATAATATATTAAGTAAATTATATATTAAGTAAATTGTTGCTTTATATTAATTATTATACAGCATCTATGCAAGTATCCTATTATTTATAGAGGCATATTTTTTAATGTCATTGAATATAGAAAAATTAAAAATTTTATTTTATAAGGCAATCATATATCTTTACTTGATTTATTAGTTGCAACATCAAAAAAAATCCTTCGATTTATTTTTTTAATTGAGTTATTATATGAATAATAGAAAATTAGTGGGAGTTTGATTGGGATAATCAGAAATAAATGTATATCAGAAAATATAAAATTATTTATAAATAATATATAAGAATATAGGTATATTTTACTACTAAATAAAAAAGAGCATGCTAAATTATTTTTAGCATATGTATAACATTTTAGGTTCTATTGAAAACATAAAGTAACTTAAGTAGTATAACGTAATGCATGAATATTTGCTAAGTTTACTATAATGCAGATATAATGCTCAGTATTTTTAGATTTGCATTATATTGCTGCAGACCTTTACATTATGCATGAGCTATTAAGTGTTAAGGCAGATAGAATAAATAATTAATTGAAATAGTTAATTTGATACTAATACATCTATAAAAATTTTATATAAAATACTTGTCGTTAAATTACTTTTAATAAATTTTGCTTGAATGATACGTATAAAATAAATTTATATAAAATAATTCATTACGATTACAAATCAATGTGCTAATAGCTTTAATTTAACCAACTATCTATTGGTCATATGATTGTAAGTAATTAAAGTTCCGTAGATATATTTAAAACAGGAGTCTTCGTTAAACTTTCAATTGTCTATATGTTGATAATTAGTAAAATCATTTTAAGCAAGATAAGTAGCTGTTATCTTAGAGGGTGAAATCGATTTAAAAAACATTCGATCTTTATGATTAACTTTTATATAATCGTTTTTTCTAAGTTAGGATAAAGTTTTGTGCAATTTATAGCATGGCTAATAACCATTCAAATAAATAGATTTATTTAACTTATATATTCGCGCAATTCTAAATTTCTTGCGCGTTTTGTGTTAACTAACACGTAACTAATTATTATATAAGCATTTTATGAAAACTTTTACAGCTAGACCAGAGACAATTCAACGAAACTGGTATATTGTTGATGCAGATGGTAAGACTCTAGGGCGTCTTGCTAGTGAACTAGCAAGACGACTGCGAGGCAAGCATAAACCGGAATTTACTCCACATATGGATACTGGAGATTACATTATTGTTATGAACGCAAGTAAAGTTGCTGTCACCGGTAAAAAGCGCACAAACAAAATTTATTATCACCATAGTGGTTATGTTGGCGGTATCAAGCAAGCGAGTTTTAAAGAGATGATTACCCGTTGTCCTGAGCGCGTAATTGAAATCGCGATTAAAGGCATGCTGCCAAAAGGGCCACTGGGCCGTGCTATGTTCCGTAAATTGAAAGTTTACGCCAATAGTGATTTTAATCACGCAGCACAGAAACCACAATTTCTAGACATTTAATCAGGATTCACAAGTAATGATTGAAAATCAATATTACGGCACTGGTCGCCGTAAAAGCTCCGCCGCTCGTGTATTTATTAAGCCTGGTAACGGTAATATCGTTATAAATCAGCGTACTCTTGAAGAATATTTCGGTCGTGAAACGGCGAGAATGGTAGTTCGTCATCCACTTAAATTGCTTGATATGACAAGTAAGTGGGATTTGTATATTACCGTTAAAGGTGGTGGAATATCTGGCCAAGCGGGAGCTATTCGTCATGGTATTACCCGTGCATTGATGAAGTATGACGCCACTCTTCGTTCTGAACTCCGTCAAGCTGGCTTCGTTACTCGTGATGCACGTCAAGTTGAACGCAAGAAAGTAGGTTTTCGAAAAGCACGTCGTCGTCCTCAGTTCTCCAAGCGTTAATTGTTAGGTGTTATTTGGATTACCGCAAACCTGATGCAACCAGCCGCATCGGGTTTGATACTTTAAATAAGCCTATAGCTATTCATATAATGCTGATAATTTTAAAAAAATAAAAATTTTGCATACCTCTTATAAATCAAGTAAAAGCTAGTAACATTCGTACTATTTTCATATATTTACTGTTATATTACCCCTCCAGTTAACTTTATGAGTAGGTTAATTACAGATTGATGGTATGTGGCATATCAAAATGGAAATAAGGTGACTATCTGCAATATATTCAAAATAATTTGGAGGTCTTCATGGTTGTTCCTGCCAATAAACGTTCGGTAATGACACTATTCTCCGGCGCAACTGATATTTTTAGCCATCAAGTACGTATCGTTCTTGCGGAAAAAGGTGTCAGCGTTGAGATTGAGCAGGTTGAAATAAATAACCTGCCGCAGGATTTAATTGATCTCAACCCCTACCAAATGTTACCAACACTATTTGATCGCGAACTAACCCTGTATGAATCCAGAATAATTATGGAATATCTTGATGAGCGATTTCCCCATCCGCCACTCATGCCAGTTTATCCTATTGCTCGTGGTGAAAGTCGATTGATGATGTTACGTATTAAGAAAAGCTGGTATTCTCTTATGTTTAAAATTGAACAGGGAAGTGTACAAGAAGCAGAATCTGCTCGTTGCCAACTACGCGATGAACTTCTAGCGACTGCAGCAATCTTTAGACAAACTGTCTACTTTATGAGTGAAGAATTTAGCTTAATGGATTGTTATTTAGCGCCATTGCTATGGCGTTTACCTCAGTTAGGTGTTACACTATATGGGGATAGCTCTAAAGACTTAAAGGGCTATATGAATCGAGTTTTTAAACGTGATTCGTTTCTAGTTTCTTTAACTGAAGCTGAACGCGAAATGCGTTTATATATTCGAGATTAAATATTATGGATACCTCTCATATGATTCCACAACGTCCATATCTATTGCGAGCAATCTATGATTGGCTGCTTGATAACCGATTGACTCCAAATTTATTGGTTAATGTTCTTTGTGATAGAGTTCAAGTACCAATGGAATTTGTACGAGATGGATATATTATATTGAATATCGCACAAAATGCAGTTGCTAATCTTAGCATAGGCAATGATAAAGTATGTTTTAACGCTCGTTTTAAAGGTGTCGTACATTATATTTCGGTGCCCATAGTAGCTGTGAAAGCAATTTATGCACGTGAAAACGGTGCAGGTAGTCTATTTGATACGGAGTTTACTAAAACAATAGACGCTACTATTAAAAACCTAAGCAATAATATTAATTCTGTTCAAAGCCTTATGTCGGTTATTGATGGCACTTACAAAGAGAGCGGTGAGAGTAAGACCATGCAGCAGTCTAATAGTCGCTCTACATTACGCGTTATTAAATAAATTTTTCGTTATAACCTATACAGGTATTATATCTAGTTTCGTTACTGATATCGGTTTAATAAACCATGTGTTATAAACAGTGAAAGTACAATTAGACTTGAATGTTGTGAGAATGATATAAAATAATATTAAATAATAATGTGTATTCAATCAACTTCCTATAACCAAACCTTATACATACATGACAACTAGAAATAGATGCTATTGGGTATTATTAAATTTTGTTATTACTGATTTTATAGATATATATTATCTTGAAATTATTTCATTAATATTTTTTATAATTTTAAATAGTGTATTTTTATTACAGGCGGAAATATCTTTAACTTGAAATATCTTTAGTTTATACAACAAAGTAATATTTATGCCTTTAAAGTGCATAAATTGTAAGCAATTCCTGATTTTTACTTTCATAACAATTGACATCAATCAGTTCTATAGCCGTGCTAAGTAATATGAGAGTGAAGTCGATTTTATTAACATAAATACCTACACTAACTCAGTGTAATTTGTTGGTTTTGTAATAATCAGCTTTTTATTTTTGTTAGCTTAAATCCAAATAACATAGAAGGCTAGTACTAAAGATGGTATCCATTAGAATCATCAATCTGATGTGTTGCTGAATAATTTTTTTAAAGCTATGATTTTATATTTTAACTGATGACTAATATAATATTTTAGTTTCTTCTACATCTCCATAGTACAAGTAATGTAAATAAGTTAGTACATAAACAGATTTATTATGCTAGACGTGGAATATCTTAAATATTTTATATAAATATTTAAATATAGTGAATGGATCTCAATAGATACTGAATCTCTTAATCGTGCTATTTTAAAATTAGTAGAAATTTATTAAAAATAATTTATTGATTTTTACTCATGTATTACAAGTATATAGTTTTTAAATTAAATATATTAGAAATAGTTCAATGAATAGAGCATTCTTTTAAACCATAATTATTTTAAAGATGTATGGATGTAATACTGATTATCTACTGACAGTTATCCATAGCATGACTCGTAATAAATATTTCTATACATTAGTATCATTTCTTTGCCAGACATCGCCTAGCATGCGAGTTAAAAGTCGATATTATCGATGTAGACAAGTTCTATGTAGATGAAGAAGGAGCTATAATAGTGAGATCGGCTACAAAACAAAATGTAGCCGTTTTAATTACATTTACTTAGTATATAAATACATTAAAACCAGGATTTATAAGGGATTGTCCACGTCCATATACCAAAGGATTACCTTGCCAATCATGCACAGTAGCTCCGGCGGCAGTAGCTACTGCATGACCTGCAGCAGTGTCCCAGGTATTGGTATTCCCAAAACGTGGGTATAGTTGTGCCTTGCCTTCTGCAATTAAGCAAAATTTTAGCGACGAACCGATAGAAATTATCTTATGTTCACCAAGCTGGGTTAAATATGTAGTTAATTTATTATCAATATGTGAACGACTTACTACTACCAGTGGTGGATGAGACTGACAAACAGTAATAGCCTTACGTTCTCCTCGTTCTTCTTTCCATGCCTTGTTATCAACTGCTAAATACAAAACATCAATTGCTGGTGCATATACTACTCCCATGACTGCTGTGTTATTTTCAATCAAGGCGATATTAACAGTGAATTCACCATTGCGATGTAGGAACTCTTTGGTCCCATCTAAAGGATCAACTAGCCAGTAACGTTCCCAGTCCTTACGTTCTTCCCAGGTCGGCAGATCTTCTTCCGATAACAAAGGTATCTCTGGAGTTAATGAAGCTAAACCATCTTTAATAATATGATGTGCTGTTAAATCAGCTACAGTAACTGGTGAATTATCTTTTTTTTGTTTAATGTTCAGCAGTTGTTTAGCATCATATATTTGCATGATAGCCGCTCCGGCTTGACGAGACAATTGGCAAATCTGAGTTATCATAATACACCTTTAATAAGCAATTTAATGCAAATATTACTTGATCTTTAATTAATAGATAAATTTTTATACTGAAGATCCATGAATTCCAATGCCTTTCAATAAAATTCATATGACAAGCTTATTACTTATAAATATTATTTTCTCCTTATGATTATTTTTCATGTGTTTTGTTCTATGTCTTGATATGTGTTTACTATAGAATAGCTATAGAGATATTTTATATTTAGTCATGTCATTCGATTATTAGTTATTGCTATATATTGCTAGATCTTCTATATTATTTTACTAAATAATCATGGCTATTATATTTCTTGCTTAAATATCAGATTTACTCTGATATTTTTTCATTGCCAAAAATAAATTTGAAGAATGTAAAATTGTTATCTAGAGTCTACATTTAAAGCATTTAGATTAGATCTAGTATACGAAGGAAATAATAGTATGTTGTAGATTTGAGTATGATTTACAAATACTATTTATGACTGATATAATAGATAGCGTTTTATCTATATTCACAATATTGCTTTTAATAATTGAAAGTATTATTGTATTTTCATTGCTAGTGAATATAAACCATGCTCAGCCAAGGATAAAATATTTCGAGCTCATTGACAGATAATATGAGTTAGCTATTTGTTTATCTACTAATATCACTAGATCATGATGAAAGAGCCTTATTGTTTTAATACTATTATCTATCGTTACGTATATAATTTTATTTTATAAAGAAAGTGAATGATTAAATAATGATCTTTGTTTATTACTCTCGTCGTTGGTTTTTATAAAAGTACTTGCGTTAAATAAAGACAAGATATCGTCACGAGTGACTGGAAAGAATATTAACTACAGATGATGCGTTGAATAATAAAATGCGATTTTAGTAAAATACAATGATAAAATTAGTATATAAGAAATTACATATTTCTTTATCACTGTGTAAAATTCCTGATATGTTACTTATTTAGACTATTGTATATATTATAAATATCTTTTATTAAGGTATACAATTAAAGTGTAGTAACCTATCTAATAGTTTTTAATAAGGCATCTGATCTATCTTATTTAAAATAAATGCATGTATAGGATATTATTACTAATACATGCAAAATTTTTATTTACTATTTTATTAAAAATAGCGATTTACTTACTATTGGCATATCTCAGAGAAATGTATATATGTTATTGTGTTTGAGTTACTAGCATAACGGTTGCAGCAAATTCTTTCATCACTTCGCAATAAACATACCGTTTGAATGGTACCACTTGGCGGATAGGATACCAAAAACTTACCCAACGCCAACAATCGAATTCTGGAATTTTGCTACGTTGCATATTAATGTCAGCGTCGTTACATACTAATTGTAATAAAAACCATTTCTGTTTTTGGCCTACACATATTGGCTTTATGTCCCATCGCACAAAACGTTTTGGTAATTTATAGTACAACCAGTTGTGAGTTGAAGTTAGGATTCGCACATCCTTTTTACTTAGGCCAACTTCTTCAAATAATTCACGGTACATCGCTTGTTCTTCTGTTTCTCCATGGTTTATACCGCCTTGAGGAAACTGCCAGGAATGCTGACCATAACGGCGAGCCCATAGAACCTGCCCCTGATTATTACAGATTACGATACCAACATTCGGTCGGTAGCCATCATCATCGATCACCGGACTACCTCGATAATTTTAAATTTTAATACTTAATAGATGGCTTTATTGTTTCATACAAGCCACAGGTGGTACACCATTGTTTTGTAGTACTTGATACTAAATGATATAGATAGAATTTATAGATCAGAGCGAAAATATAAAAAACTTATATCTTCATGGTTCAGTGATCTGCTTTCTGTTTTCTGTAATTATATATATGAAATACTTAAAGTAACATCAGTAAAACTTTTAGAGATATTCAATGCTCTTTAAGTTAATTTAATTTTAATATTAAATATATAGCAAGATAATGCAATTATCTTCTTTATGAATAAGCTTATGCTTATCACTAGCATAGTGGTTATCAGCCACTTTTTTAAAAAAAATATACTCATACTTTTTGATTCATAGACACTTCGATAAAATGACTTGCGAAATAAATCCATGTATAAATTTAACGGTATGAATAGTGTTCAGTAATGTTTTTATCCTATATATAACAGAAAATGTTAAGGTACTTTTAATTATTAGGATGTTTACCTATACCACTGAAACAGTGCACGACAAGAATTGTGCGAAATTTTCAATAAAATTATATAAAGAATACTATTCTTGCTATAGTCGTAAAAACTGAATTAGCTACTATTTCTAAATGAAAGTATGTATTCTTACAAAACTAACAGGTTTGGTTTATGGCATTCTTATCGCAATTACTCCATCCACCAAAAAATGAACAACAATTATTTGATCGAGCCAAAATACTCGCTGGATTTAGAGTGGGTGAACTAGCGAAAAAGGCGGAAATGCCCATTCCTAGAGATCTAAAACATAATAAGGGCTGGGTGGGTATATTACTGGAGCGATGTCTAGGTGCTATGGCTAGCAATAAACCTGAGCAAGATTTTCCTGCATTGGGCATAGAACTAAAAACTATTCCCATTAATGCCTATGGAAAACCTTTAGAAAATACCTTTGTCTGCATGGCATCGTTAACTGGTAATATTGGTATTACATGGGATCGTAGTTATATTCGTCATAAGCTGTCTAGAGTGCTTTGGATACCGGTAGAGGGTGAGCGGACAATACCGCTGATATATCGGCGTATCGGTTTCCCGCTACTGTGGAGCCCAAACACCACAGAAGAAGATATGTTACGACGAGATTGGGAAGAGCTCGTAGAGCTTATTGTTTTCGGTTATGTAAAACATATTACTGCTAGTCACGGTACAGTCCTTCAGTTACGTCCTAAAGCATCTAATAGCAAGGTGTTAACTGAAGGCATAGGCGAAGAAGGCGAACCAATTTTGACATTACCTCGTGGTTTTTATTTAAAAAAAAATTTCACTGCTCTCTTGCTAGAGAGGTATTTCTTAATATCAAATTTCTCAAATAAAGCTTGCGTTTAGTAAACCTCATCTATACTAAGATAAACGCATATAATTACATTCTGATATTTATTAAGGTCTATAGGGCGATGCTAGAATGGATTGTAGATTCCAATACTTGGTTAGTCTTAGGCACGCTAACTATTCTTGAGATTATCTTAGGTATTGATAATATCATTTTCCTTTCCTTAGTGGTATCTAAATTGCCGAAAATTCAGCAGGAGAAAGCTCGTTGTCTTGGCCTTGCGATGGCTATGTTGATACGATTAGCCTTACTTAGTTCCATTACCTGGGTAATTCGCTTAACACATCCATTATTTAGCATAATGGTTTATAGTATTTCTGCTCGTGATTTGATTTTACTTTTTGGTGGATTTTTCTTAATTTGGAAAGCCAGCACAGAGATTTACAACATCATCAAAGGGCTACAAGAACAACAGAATAATCAAGTGCATGGTTTCCGTAGCGCGATGATAAAAATAATACTATTAGATATCATTTTTAGTCTAGATTCAGTAATAACAGCTGTAGGCCTATCCGATCATTTATTTATTATGATGGTCGCGGTAATAGCGGCTGTTGTCGTCATGATGTATGTCGCCATGCCACTCGGTGAGTTAGTAAATAATCATTTATCTATAAAAGTACTAACGCTAGCATTTTTAATCTTGGTAGGTTTTACTCTTATGCTAGAATGTTTCAAAATATACATACCAAAAGGCTATATTTATTTTGCTATGTTCTTCTCTATGGCGGTCGAAATACTAAACTTAATGTGTCGTAAAACAGCAGGGATTTCTCAAGAAAATAATATGAAATGATATACATCGTATAAACTCTACTTTATCTACAATATAAAAATTTAATAGTAATTAATTTGTATATTGTAGATACTTTTATACAGTTATCACTAAAAGAAAATTTATTAGAATTAGATTTTCTGTAAATAGGGAATATTTTTTTTAAAAATATGTAGCTATATTTTCGTGAATCTTTAGATGTTATACTAACAGTAAGTATTAACCTAATGAATAGCAGCTAGCTGTAGCTAGAGATCTATCCAACAAAATATAAGTTGATAATATTCATTTATCATTCGATAGATATTTATATATAGGTTTGTATTTACAATAAATTAGTAGTTTCTTATGAAGAAAAAAATAAATAAATTCTGATTATAGCGGAAAATATATTAAATATCTCATTTTGCATTAAATACTAGATTGTAGTAGTAAAACTATTAATAATATTTATTATTCATGCACTTTACCACATCATCTGCTAAGCGAAAATATTTTATAATTTTACAAAAATTTTAAATTCAAAACATGCATTGTGTAAAAACCAGTCAATTAATATTATATTTATCTAAGAGATAATCACTCATTATGAAATAATAACGAATTTTATAATAAAATAATTTAGAATGTAATCACTACTTTTATATTATTGGTGGATTCATTGACAAGTCAATATATTATAGATTGAACTAAAAATAAAGGTAGACATTTAAGTACATTAATGGATAATGCATTTTTGAATACTATATAATTTACATACTATATAATTTATGGTTTATGAATCCTGGTCATTTTTATATATTTTATCTATTTTTGATGGAAAATGAAGTTGTTAGTTTAGTGATCATCGTGATATAACGAACGAAAGTAATCTTATCTATTGATCATATTTAATAGGAACATCATTTTTATTATTGATCATACTATGAAGACACATTAATGAATGCAATAGATATATTAATCAATAGCGATAAAAATGTATGATAATTTTAAAAAGTATCCATGAAGGAAAAATAGAACACTTAAAATCCTGCTTATGACTAATGCAATTATGACTGATGCAGTCTTACCCATTAGATTTATAAATACAAGACATTCAAAAATGTTTGTATCTGATTACAAAGTATAAAAATAATTTTTAGTTATCTGGATATTGATAAACGGTTTAGTAGGTCTTAATACATGATGCTATTGCATCTATATTTGACGGGATTGTAAATATTATAGAGAATGTTATTCTAAGCCTTAATATCAATTACTAAAATTTCTATATTACCATTGTATGGAATGTCATTTAAGTACTAAACTTGTTTTATATTTTATACGTATATTTTAAATAATCTAACTGTTCCTATATAACAGTTCACTGCATATTTGCATATTATATGCGATAATATTGGCACGAGATACTATTAAAGATTGACAATTATGGTATAAGCGTTACAGATCAGCAGATTATTGATGTGGATATAGACTTTTTGTGCTGTGATGTCTGATATATAAAATAGGGTTAATAGAGCAAAAGGAGGGTAAATGACAGCTATCGCTACGGTAATCACCATTGATGGACCAAGTGGTTCCGGTAAGGGAACGCTCTGTAAAGCTTTAGCTGAGTTACTTGGTTGGCATGTGCTTGATTCCGGTGCAATCTACCGTTTAGTAGCTCTTGCAGCTTTTAATTATCAAGTAGATATTACATCTGAAGAAGCTCTAGTTCAGTTAGTCACACATCTAGATTTTTGTTTTGACCTCCATGATGGACAGTTACTAATGGTGTTCGAAGGTGAAGACGTTACGAATAAGATTCGGACTGAAACTGTTAGTAAGATCGCTTCACAAGTTGCTAAGTTACCAAAAGTACGTAAATCACTGATATATCTCCAACGTTCGTTTCGTAATGAACCTGGCCTAGTGGCAGATGGCCGAGATATGGGAACGATAATTTTCCCAGATGCTAAGATCAAAATATTCCTTGATGCTAGTGTAGATGAGCGAGGTAAGCGCCGCAGGCTACAGTTGCAGGAAAGAGGCTTTAATGTTAACTTTAAATGGCTTGTAGCTGAGATGAGGAAACGCGATAATCGTGATCGTAATCGGGCTACCGCACCTCTGGTGCCTGCTTCTGATGCATTTATGCTGGATTCTAGTAGCTTATCGATTGGAGAAGTTATCCAGCAAGCGTTATGTTATATACAAAAATTCATTGCGTTCTAACATCGATAAGATTTTCAGAGCGGTTAGATTTTACATTATTTTTATAGAAGTATTGTAATGTATTGGGTATATTTTACCCATTAAACCTTAAACCCTGTCGGCATGAAGCCAATGTCTGGGTATTGAACAACCCCCATTTAGAAGGATGTTAAATGGTCGTTAAACTAAATAATCTTGAAGATTAACAAAATGACTGAATCTTTTGCTCAACTCTTTGATGAATCCCTGAAAACAATTGAAACCCGTCCTGGTTCTATCGTTCGTGGCATTGTCATTGCTATCGATAAAGATATGGTACTAGTTGATGCTGGTCTTAAGTCTGAATCTGCTATCCCGGTTGAGCAATTTAAAAATGCACAGGGCGAATTGGAAATACAGGTTGGTGATAAAGTTGACGTTGCGCTAGAAGCTATTGAAGATGGCTTTGGTGAAACCCTACTTTCTCGTGAAAAAGCAAAGCGTCATGAAGCTTGGATTACGCTGGAAAAAGCTTATGCAGATAATTCAACCGTTATTGGTATTATCAACGGAAAAGTAAAGGGTGGCTTCACCGTTGAGTTGAATGGTATTCGTGCGTTCCTTCCGGGTTCTCTAGTTGATGTACGTCCAGTACGAGACATGCTATATTTGGAAGGAAAAGAACTTGAATTTAAAGTTATCAAGCTAGATCAGAAACGTAATAATGTTGTTGTTTCTCGTCGTGCAATTATTGAATCCGAGAATAGCGCAGAGCGTGACCAATTATTAGAAAACTTGCAAGAAGGCTTGGCAGCTAAAGGTATCGTTAAAAACCTTACTGACTATGGTGCTTTTGTTGATTTAGGTGGTATCGACGGCTTGTTACACATTACTGATATGGCCTGGAAACGAGTTAAGCACCCAAGTGAAATTGTTAACGTGGGTGATGAAGTTATCGTTAAAATACTAAAATTTGATCGCGAACGTATTCGTGTTTCACTTGGTCTAAAACAGCTTGGAGAAGATCCATGGGTTGCTATTGCAAAACGTTATCCAGAAAGCACTAAACTAATAGGCCGAATTACCAACTTAACTGATTATGGATGCTTTGTAGAAATTGAAGAAGGTGTTGAAGGTTTAGTACACGTTTCTGAAATGGATTGGACAAATAAAAATCTACATCCCTCTAAAGTTGTTAATGTAGGTGATGTAGTGGAAGTGATGGTTCTAGACATTGACGAAGAACGTCGTCGTATTTCTCTAGGATTAAAGCAGTGTAAATCTAATCCATGGCAAAATTTTGCAGAAAAGCATAACAAAGGTGAACATGTTGAAGGTAAAATCAAGTCTATTACTGATTTTGGTATTTTCATTGGCCTTGAAGGAGGTATTGATGGTTTAGTTCACTTATCTGATATTTCTTGGAATATTGCAGGTGAAGAAGCAGTTCGTGAATATAAGAAAGGCGAAGAAATTACTGCAGTCGTTTTACAAGTTGATGCAGAGCGTGAGCGTATCTCTTTAGGCGTGAAGCAATTGTCCGAAGATCCTTTCAATTACTACCTGTCCATTAATAAGAAAGGAACCCTTATTAAGGGCACGGTCACCGCAGTAGATATCAAAGGTGCTACAGTTGAATTAGCAGGCGGCGTAGAAGGTTATCTGCGTTCTGCTGACTGCTCTCGTGAACATATTGAAGATGCAACGTTAGCTCTAAAGGTTGGTGATGAAATTGAAGCTAAATTCACTGGTGTTGACCGTAAGAACCGTGTAGTAAGTTTATTTGCATGTGTGAAAGAAGAAACAGATGAAAAAGATACCATCTCTACTGTTAGTCATAAAAAAGAAGAAATTAATAATTTCTCTAATGCCATGATTGAAGCTTTTAAAGCAGCTAAAGGTGAGCAATAAAGAAAAAGTTTTTTCTGTCTCATGCAGTATTCTTCTGCAAAACTTGGAGTCATTATGACCAAGTCTGAACTGATTGACAAGATTGCGAATCAGAAAGCTCATATCCCTAAAAAAATTGTTGATAATGCAGTAAAAGAGATGCTTGAGTATATGGCAGTGACATTGGCAGATGGTGAAAGGATTGAAATCCGTGGATTTGGAAGTTTTTCACTTCATTACCGTGCTCCACGTGTAGGCCGCAATCCAAAAACTGGTAATCAAGTCAAGCTGGATTGCAAGTATGTTCCTCACTTTAAGCCTGGTAAAGATCTGCGTGATCGCGTCAATATTCATAGTAGTGATATCACCTATATATAATTTTTGGATAAAATAAAACGGTACCGTAAGGTGCCGTTTTAGCTTTAATTATGAGTTTCATAAATATCAATTTTTTCCTTTATATGTCTATAAAGGATTTTATCAATCTATTTTAATTTAGGAAATATTATAATTATTTTAGCATCTTTTTTCTACAGTCGTTTATAGATACTATTTTATTTTTAATTATAGATCATTAATTTAGTATGAAGGATAGTGTAGTAAGACACTTATAACGTTACACGGCGTACTAGCTGATAACTGTTTTAGTCTATTACTAGCATGATCAAGTTCAAATATCTTATTGTTGCACTATAAATTTTATTTACAATCTTTTAGATGTATTATTTAATAATCAGGGATAGATAACTTGATTTTCAGTTTTAAATAGATACGTACTTTAAACTTTTTTCAGTATCTACTATATATTACATAACTATATGTATTCTGTATAAATAACTTTTGAAGCAAAATGTTATTAATATTCAGTATTTATACAATATTATTTATTGTTCTAATGACGAATATAAATATTAGTTAATTCACAAAAGATTAATATTTTTTCTTAGGTATAGTGCTATTTATTATAATCTCATTGACTATTTTAGTCTTGCTTCCAGTATGAATAAATAGGATATTATATCCTATCTAATTTAAAGCGAGCATAGAGATTTAGAGTATGCTAATATGTTTAGTAAATATAGATATATTCGTTTTTTTCTAACTAGTGATGATATACTTTTATTCTACTTATATAGTATGTGCTTTTATCTAATTTGCGCGAATAAAAGAAATATTGACTTTTTAGTCAAAGTACTAAATATAGAATATCTTTTGATAGTAGTATTTTCTTGAATATCATGATGTGACATTAGTCACATGTTCGTCATAGACAACTCATCATGTAAAAATTTTAAAATATAATATAGTGCTATTATATTAAAGTTTTCGAACCTAGTTGGTTGATAAATTAGATGATATTCTTAACTTTTGGTATAATTTTAAAAAATTCTATATTTTGTTTTTATTTAGTTCATAGGTATAGTTTTAAAATTTTTTCTCTCTACTGTTAGTAGAATATACATATCTATATGATATATCAATAGCTTTATTTTCTATATAATCATACACTGCACAATATTACTTATTTTTTCTATAAAGATTTAAGTTGCCTAATAATGATAGACAATACTTCTATTGTCTACCTAATATCTATTATTGACATTAAAGTTTATATCATAGCCAGAATAAAAATCGTAGTTCATTAAATGCTTTTATTTATTTCCTTGCAGTAGTATTATAAATTTTGCTTAACATTGTTTCTTTATAAAACGATCAATAAGTTTTTAATAAATAATTATGATGTCTCATTGTAATCTAAAAATATCATAGCGGCAACTTTCTTGCATAACATGTAGATACATATCAATTTTATTAAAAATGAAAAATTATTTAAGCATTTTATGTGATAGTATCTAGATTAGATTATATATTAAGTCATTAAGTTATAAAATAAAAATATAGCTAAAATATTTCTAGTATTGTTTAGCAAATTAAATATTTTCCTTACATTAAATTCCATCTATTAATTTCCGTAAAATATTTTATTTTAAAAAAACATACTAGTCTAGTATGAAAATTTCAAATGCAAGGTCTTTACACTTCATAGAAAAATGCCAGATTATTTTCTTAATAGACATTTAATTTTATTGTTAGGGGGTCGGTTTGCTTTATAAGACATACATGTTAATCGTATCAATCTAGCATTCTATTGCTATTTTATCTAAAATCGCAATATTTCTATTTTAATGAGTTAATTGTTCATTAACTCATTAATATCTTGATATCATCAAAATCAGCATGTTTAAATATGCAGTGGTTAGATGGATTATTTAATGGATTATATGCAACTTTATCATACTTTGAGCACTTCATTACTTGAGCACTGCAATTGCAAAGTTTATACTATGGCAAATTTATAAAACTTAGGTTTGGAATAAGGAACAATACATGCATGTTTTGACCGGACGATTATATATTTAATATAAATAGTTCTGTCATAGCATTAAAAATTATTAATAACTAGTTCATTTTACATGCAATTTAAGAGTATTTTATTTTTTGGAGAATAGACATGTCACGAATTTGCCAAGTTACTGGCAAGTGTCCTATGAGCGGCAACAATCGTTCACACGCAATGAATGCGACAAAACGTCGTTTTATCCCTAACTTACATTCGCATCGTTTTTGGGTTGAGGATGAGCATCGATTTGTAACCCTTCGTGTATCTGCTAAAGGTATGCGTTTTATCGATAAAAAAGGCATTAGCATGATTTTATCCGATCTGCGCGCCCGTGGTCACAATTATTAAGGAACTTCATCATGGCTAAAGGTCTTCGAGAGAAGATTAAGTTAATTTCTTCTTCTGGCACTGGTCACTTTTACACGACCATGAAGAACAAGCGCACCAAATTAGAAAAGTTAGAAATCAAGAAATTTGATCCAGTTATCCGCAAGCATGTTATTTATAAAGAGGCAAAAATTAAATAATTGTAATCAAGTGATAAAACCTGGTTAACCCCCCCCGGGTTTTATTTTTAAAATATTAAGATAATAGTATCGTAAGACATACCTAAACGGACATAGTGGCACGGATATAGATTGAAACGATTCAATATGATATTGTATATTATATGAGCAGTATGATTATTTATTAATGCTTATTATTTTTTATTAAAAATACACAAAGAAGACACAATAATGAAATAACTCCTATAATTATTAATTGATTATCATAATAGATAATGAGGATGATTGAATCAATATTCATGAAATATTAAATATCTACTATAATCATTATAGCATGACTTAAATACTTTATTAATTATTTCAAGAATGCATTATTTCACTTGTAAATAATTTATTTATTTTATCGCTGATATTGCTCATTTAGGAATTATTTAATTCAATTGAAACTAATTACTTAAAATACTT
The DNA here is from genome assembly GCA_900155695.1 of Serratia symbiotica. Lineage (GTDB taxonomy): Bacteria > Pseudomonadota > Gammaproteobacteria > Enterobacterales > Enterobacteriaceae > Serratia_E > Serratia_E symbiotica_A. Next base: position 913,346 of record FUHL01000001.1, on the reverse strand, counting down.
TATGCTAATATTATTTAAGAATTTCTTAGTAAAATAAATTGAATTTTAGATTAGACATATGTTTTTAATTATTTAGAAATAAATTGAATTCGTTTATCATAGAAGGCTCGTTCTACCAAGATACCAAGAAAGATTTCTTAAATTACAGTATAGAGGATATGAGCAATAAAAATAATTAATTTTAATCCTTTATATTACTCTATTACTTATACATTAACTAATAATATGAAATTGGATTATTGATCTTAAAATTCTTCCATACAAGTATGGTCATGCATTCTTTAAAGGTTAATCATATAAAGTAATGATTTTATAACATCCTAAATTATATTTTTAAATTAATACTGCACTCTTTAGTGATCAAATAGGATTCCAATGCAGGAGAGCATGGAATGTTTAATAGTTTGTAATTGCTATTTTAAGAACATGAGCATTAAAGAGAAAGTGCAAGTTCAATGATTAGCTGTTATGCATTTATAGAGCATAAATATAATAGTACTGCTGCTATTTTGCTATTACTAATACCAATAGATCATTGATGAGCAAGTTTATGCAACAAAGCCTGGGCAATTACATCCGGAAGGAAAGAAGAGACATTGCCGCCATGCAATGCAATTTCTTTAATTAATGAAGAAGATATAAAAGAGTATTTCTTAGATGGCATCAGGAAAACACTTTCTAGATTTGGCATCAGATGGTGGTTCATATTTGCTAATTGTAATTCATATTCAAAATCAGATACAGCACGTAGGCCACGAAGTAGAATAAAAGCATTATTTTGAGCGGCAAAGTCTACTATTAAGTTCATAAATCTTACTACTTCTACATTATTCAGATGTTCGGTAGCTTGAGTTGCTAACGCTACTCGTTCGTCTATGTTAAATAGTACTTGTTTGCTTGAGTCGGCGGCAATAGCTAAAATGATATAATCAAATATTAATGAGGCGCGTCTTACTAAATCTAGATGTCCATTAGTCATGGGATCAAATGTACCAGGGTAGATAGCTTTTCGAATCATAATTTACTTCTTTAAGTATTTTTGGTTTATTGACTACAATGCAGTATATTTATTAACAGTATATTTTTCTTTTACTAGAGATAATATCTAAGATATATCTACTAGCTAGTAAGCTAGCAAAAAATAAATATTTCTTACAGAAAGCATTGAATATATGCATGCGAATAGATAAGTAGCTACATCGTTCTCAATTTTAGTATTCCTGATTGGACTAATCTGCATCATCACGTAACTTTTCGTTAGAAGACAAAATCACAACAGACAGGTAGAATGTAATAGATAAGCGCGAAATCTAATCCTGTGGAAATATTAATATTAAGTTATGAATTTACAATGATATCATAAATCACTTACGATCATTAGCACTATAAACAATTTACTACATCTAAATTACATCCAGTGTGGCAAATAAAATTGATAAAGAAATAAATTACGGTACGTAAAACTATAAATAATGCTTTTTATTGATATGGTTAATACCATTTCTATGGAGTGTCTTAGTGTATGTTTTACATGTCAGTCTAAATAAATCATCAAGATGCAGTTCTGACTGGCATGTTATATGCTAAACACGTTGTGTACCCAAAAAACACCGATCTTGATATGAATAAATATTTTTATACCCTATTTTAGCAATAACGATGCCGTCATCTTGACCACTAGAATGAAATATAATAATATCATCAGATAAAGCGACTGCAAGCACTCAATCGGGTCAAATATTGACTTTATTTTAGTAAGAATTACCGACGGTAGGCGTTTACATCTCCTCATTTAATGTCTCCTAGGTGGGAGATAAGGTTCTAAGAGTTGTAGAAGGTGTTGCAGAGCTCCCTGATTCTGATGTAATACTTCTGCTGCATGAAGACCATAGTTACGGCGATAATCCTTGTCAATTAGTAGGAGCTCCACTGCTTTAACTAAAGACTCTGTATCTGATACAGTAATCAATCCTTTTGCTTTAGATAGCTTTTTGCAGATATCATTAAAGTTAAATGTATACGGTCCCATAAGTACTGGTATAGCATAGGCAGCAGCTTCTAAAGGGTTATGTCCACCACGGTTAACTAAACTACCACCAATAAATGCTAGCTCAGCAATACCATAGAGTAGCATTAATTCACCTATGGTGTCCCCAATTACAATTTGCGTATTGTCGGAAGGTATTTCTCCACTACTACGAAGTATATAGCTAAAGCCGGCTTTTTTTGACATATTTTGAGCAGTAGGAAAACGTTCTGGTTGACGTGGTACTAGTATTAGTAATAAATTAGGGTACTTTTCTAAAAGTCGACGTTGTGCGGCCAGTAAAATGCGTTCTTCACCATCATGGGTACTGGTAGCGATCCAAACTAGGCGATGCGGTGCCCATTGTTGTCTTAGGAGAACAGTACGATTAGCAAGTTCTGGTGTAATAGAGATATCAAATTTTAGACTACTCGTCACAATTAGTTGCGAGTGTTTTAGGCCCAATTCGACGAAGCGATCACAATCTTCCTGATTTTGTACGGCGATCAAAGTAATGCGCTGTAATATGTTACGAAAAAAATAGCTAATTTTCTTATACCTTGCAGCAGAGCGTGCTGAAAGACGTGCGTTAGCGATAACTAGAGGAATGTGCCGTTGATATAGCGCATTAATCAAGTTTGGCCACAACTCAGTTTCCATGATAATCACTAATTTAGGATCGACTTGGTCTAGGAAGCGTTTCACTGCACCAGGTAAATCATAAGGTAGATAGACATGGTATACATCTTTTCCCAAGGCAGATAGTACACATTCGGAACCTGTTGGTGTCATTGTAGTCACAGTCAAAGGTAAATGAGGGTAATGGTATATCAGTGCTCGCACAAGGGGTACAGCAGCTACTGTCTCTCCGACAGAAACAGCATGAAGCATTATACCACCAGGTGCTACTTTTCCGCTGCAATATCCATAGCGTTCTGCCCAGCGTTGACGGTAATCTGGAGCTTTAAGGCTACGTAGTAATAAACGAAGCAAGATCAAAGGTTGGATAAAGTAGAAAAGTATCTGATAAAAAAGTAATAAAATTCTATCCATATTATGAATGCTAATGCAAAATTATAATTATATCATCATTGAATAGAAATGCGTTAATTAAGTTATTTTAGTATAAATTCATATAATATATTAAAATGATACTAAAAAAATTAATGAAAATATTTTTTTATTTATGGTAATAAAATAGTTTAAAAAGTATTTTTAAAATGAAATAAATTTTATTTTCTTATACAACGCTTTATTTTTATGTAATAGTTATGATATATTTTATTGAATTAGTAGGTTTCATGTCCTGTACTTTATATAGAAAAAAGTATACTGAATTAGTATTAGCATTTAATGATATTAATTGCATGAATTAATTTATATCATTATTTGCTTAAGTATAATTTAGATACTTAAATATAAATAATATCATTAATATTGATTAATATACGACAATATATCTTCAGTATTCTGAAGATATATTGATAATCATCATGAATAATATCATTATATTCAAGATTTATTTTATCATAAATAATTGCTTAGATAGTAATAAACGAACGAAATTACTACCTTCTTTTATATCTATGTGTTAAATAACAAGTTGAACTAATTGATCAGAAAAGTACTTTACAGTGATTGTAATCATATACAGCAGATAATACTTTCTATTCAAAGCATACGCTGATCAAAATAAAAAAATATACATTTTTGCAGCATGCTATATTGATCACACAATCATTTCTAATTTATTCTATCGCCTGATTTTAAGTTTTTATTATCTATTGTATTATAGATCAAGATAATATTATCGTCTAGTATGCCATTCTCTACAATAATGTCTTGTTTCATCACCTGCATATTCGCGTTATAAATAATAGATTTCATTTCAGGCACAGAGTATATCGCGTGTTTAGTGCGACTTACATAAACGACGATAACCATCGTAAAAATAAACATTTATGTTGCCATGCTAAAAGCAATGCAACACATTTTCGTAGCTAATGACGGTGTATAACATCACCAGCAAGATAAATATTACATCTAGGAAAAGGTTCATGAATATACACTAAATTAAGCACTTCCTTATGCTATAATATTCTATTTTATACTGCACAGCGCAGTACGCGGTTCATGAGTCCTATATACGCGATAGTATAGATAAATAGATCAATATGCTAATTATGATGGATCACTTCATTCTATTCATGATTGATGATATTTAAATCGTGACTAATGCTATGCGAATACTTTGAAGTCACGTGAGATACAATACTAAAAGTATCACCATCTTGTCTGTATTTTGTCGAATCATGGCTAAACAATATGCTTGCCGACTGATTGGTTACTTTATTTTGTAACTATTACGTCTATAATAATACAGTCAAAATTATATTTTATCTATAATAACTGTCATTAACCTTAATTTTTATATAATGTGATATAGTAAATATTCACGCATAGCTCATGTATTTATTTAATTTTTATATACAATATTTTATTTATTTTATTGACATAGATTATTCATATCTCATTATTAAATTTTAATAGGATTTAGTGTAAAAGATGTTTGCATTAGACAATTTTAAAAGGTAATTTATTACTAATAAATGCCCTAAACTGCAAAAGATATATTGTATTTTAAGATATTGTAACTTAAATACGATGTCAATCGTATAATCTATAATAAATTAAACTTATAACTTTTAATAATATTAATTACAATTTAAGTAGTGATTGTTATTTTTTATATTTCTACTTAGTAATTTGAATCGCTTATATTCAATTCTATCATATAATCTTATGATATGGATAACTAAAATATACTATATTTATCATTTTGTCTTAATGATCTATTGATCTATCTTACTATACATCTAGAGATGTATGCAGACTTTATATTTAAAATATACATAGTGACCGCTATGATAAAAATATTCTGATATTAGTGCAATTTTATCTCTAAAGCTAGATGGTTCTAATAATAGAATAAGAATATCAAAAGATATATTAATATATCTTTTGATAGCAAAAATATACCGATAAAAGAAGTTTTGTATTTTGTTAAAAATACATTCTTCGATTATCTATCGTTGCAATAAAGTGTATGTTTTTAAGATAAGTTAACAGAGATGCTAGTTTTTAAGTTTATTATAATATATACTATTGCATAGTAGTCTCTACTAAAATAAACAATACTCTCATAGTATACATGAGATGCAGCAAATTACTATGTGATTTCTATAGGGATGCAACATTCTTGTTATTAATCAAAATTAGTTAATCTTTTGCATTTATTCTGACCATACCGATAAGTCAAGTGGTTAATATCCTCTGTAGATAATTTCCTAATGTGATGTTATTACAATAATAAATGTCTTTAAGACTAGTATGATCAATCATCTACGTTAAGAAAAAATATGACAAATGTTTTATTATTACTGCAATAGGCTATAAACTTGTTCTGCACTTATATCTTTCATTGTGTTGCCTACTAGCGGCAGGCAAGGACACTGATTTTTACCGTACCCGCCCACTAACCCTGGATCTGTTGGTCCAAACAGTGTAATATTTGGTTTATTTAGTGCTGCTGCAAGATGGCTAAGTCCAGTATCTACTGATACTACGATTGTAGCACCACCTAACAACATAGCAACCTGTCGTAGGGTAAGTGGTGGTAACACTTCAACATATGTAAAGCCCGCTGCTAACCTTAGTGCGCTGAGTCGTTCAGATTCCATACCCCACGGTAATTTAATCTTAAGTCCTCTATTTTTTAGCAAATGAATTAGCTCACGCCAGTTTTTTTCTGGCCATTTTTTATTAGGGCGAGCAGTGGCATGTAAAAATACCATATATTGTCCAGCATCAGATGGCAATGGACTCAATAAGTATTCAGCGATTGCGTAATCTCCGGTACTATTTTGATATTTATACTTCAGGCTTTTAGCAAACAGCTGACGTATCCGTTCTACAGCATGCTGCTGCTTACTTATCTTATGCCTATAATTATAGAAGAAACTGGCCAAGGGTTCTCGTATACTTTTATAACATTGACCATGTTTACTAGCTTTAACTAGGCGTGTGATTAACGCTGCGCTTTTAATCAGTCCCTGTGCATCGATTACTAAATCATAAGTACGTTGTTGTATAGTTGCTTTAAAATTACCACGTTGCTGGCGCGTGATTTGACTAAACCAATTTTTACGCCAGCGACGTATAGCTACTGGTATTACACGATCTACGGCTGGATGCCAAGTTGGTATTGGACTAAAACTTTCTTCAACTACCCAGTCAAATCGTATTCCAGGAATAGACTGTATGGCATCAGTCAGTGCAGGAAGGGTATGAAGTATATCTCCCATCGAGGATGTTTTAATGATCAATACGTGCATATCTATTCCTTACTAGTCGCAGTAAGTAATGGTGTTAATTTTTCTAATACCTTATATGGATGAAGGTCTATAAGGCTTTGATGATAACCATATTCCCCTAAACCTTTACGCACTTTTTGGTAACCGCTTATTAAACGGATTACCTGAGCTTTATGAGATAATGGCGGTGTAAAGTCTGGATTACTTGGGCCATATAGAGCTATTAATGGTTTATTTAATGCAGCAGCAATGTGCATCAAACCAGAATCGTTGCTAATAATTAATTGGCATGAAGCGATCAAGATCGCCGCTTGATCTAAGTTCGTTTTTCCAGCTAAATTAATGCAATAGTGACGGATATCTTTTGGTAATATTGTACGAATTTTTTCGCTACTTTTGTATTCTTGTGCCGACCCTAATAGGGTTATTGTATAACCTTTTTTAATTAAGTGCTTAGCCAATGTAGCGTAGTGATAATGTGGCCAACGTTTTGCCGGACCAAATGCTGCCCCTGGGCAAAATCCAATCATTGGTCGATGATCGATTAAATTAAACATAGTAATTATTTGAACTATTTCTTCTTCTCTGACGTTGATCTTAGGCCATAATATTGGTTGAGGAAAATCTAGAATACATCGAATACGTTCTTTATTATAAGCTAATGCTACATAATGATGTACCATTAAGGGAAAAGCAGCTTTCTTCATAAAGAGAATATCATTTAGCAGACCGAAACGTATTTCACCCAGCCAACCTGTACGTTGGGGTATATTCGCAAAAAAGGGTACTAATGCAGATTTAAATGAGTTTGGCAATACATAAGCACAATCATACTTATTTACACGAAGTGCATGGCCAAGACGCCTGGATTCTCCAATAGTGATTATGCCATGACTAATTTTCATCGTTATCGATGTATTTACTTCTGGCATACGCGCTAGTAATGGGGAAAACCATGCTGCTGCTATCACATCTATTTCTGCAGATGGATATCTAACTTTCAATGTACGATAGAGGCTTTGTGACATCATCATGTCTCCAAGCCATGATGGTCCTATAATCAATATTTTCATGTGTCTTCATTTTATATGATACAGTTTAACCAAAGCATATACTCTTTTATTCCTTCAGCAACAGTTTTAAACTGTGCATGATAACCAGCAGCACGCAATTTTGTCAGATCAGCTTGAGTATATTCCTGATAGCGACCCTTGAGGTTTTGTGGGAATGGAATAGCTTCTAGCTTGCCTTTTTGGTGAAAATCTATTACTGCATTTGTAATTGTTTTGAAGCTTGTCGCTTTTCCAGTCCCGCAGTTAAAGATACCAGATTTTTTGTTTTTCCAAAACCATAAATTTACTTCTGCTACATCGCTCACATAGATAAAATCACGTTTGAAATCTTTTGTCGAAAAAAATAATTTTAGCGTTTCACCACATGTCATTTGTCTATTTAACTGAAAAGCAACACTCGCCATACTGCCTTTATGACCTTCCCGCGGCCCGTATACGTTAAAATAACGCAAACCACAAATCTGCGATTTTGCCTGAGGCAGAATTGCACGTATGTATTGATCAAATAGAAATTTTGAGTAACCGTAAACATTTAACGGTTGTTCATATTTTCGCTCTTCAATAAAATGTTTACTATTACCATAGATAGCAGCAGATGAAGCGTATAAGAATGGAATCTTGCGATTTAGGCAATAACATAAAATATGTTTTGAGTAATGATAGTTATTATTCATCATATATTTACCATTCCATTCTGTGCTAGAGGAACAAGCACCTTGGTGGAATATTGCTTCAATATTGCCTAGATTATCTCCTGCTACGATGCTAGCAAGAAAAGTTTCTTTATCAATATAGTCAACAATATTCAGATTGACTAAATTAATACATTTCGTGCCATCTTTTAGGTTATCTACAACTAGAATATCGCTGTATCCTTGATTGTTGAGTGCATGAATGATATTACTGCCAATCATGCCAGCTCCTCCGGTGACTATAATCATCGAGTAATCTCCTTTTAATATTTTTGGCAAGAAGTAAACTTCCTCCATATTTCAAAAGCATTGATTGATACTAGTATCTTATACTGCTGGATTTAAACAAATTACTTCTAAAATTATGTAATTCTGATGCATTTAATACATGGATTAAATAGCATTATAAACTTTTGATAAGTGTTATAGATATTGAAGAAAACAAGATTGCACCTATTCCGTCCAATATAGCAGTTAAATTAATTTTAGGAGAATATAACAATTATTCTAGGATGCATTTAAAAAGTAAACTTTAATAAAGTATTAGATTAGCTTTACGCATAAGAAAACAGTATATGCTTTAGCATTAGCACTGTTACTTAACCTGGATATAAGCTTCTGATAATTCACACGGCCTTATCGATACGCTATTGTTAGCGTACGGGTGCACTTCGATTATTTCTAGTATTATCAAGCAAATACTGGTGGTTTTACTGCAAGCCTATGGCTTCTTGCAGTAAGAATGGATTGTATTTTTACTTATAACGGCAGTAAAGTACAGACGATATTTTATAAGTGTATACATCATTCAATAGATTCCTATCAGGTTTTGAACTATGATGCTAAACTTAGCATGCTAAGTTTAGCATGGCACGGTTTTTTGGATTTGTTGAATTGCGGATTGATAATATGTTAAATAGCTGATCTGCCTAATATTAAGAAATCTGTATCTTCTTAAAAAATTTTATGAAATATTATAGAGCAATAGTTAACAACCGTAACTTATAAATAATAAAACTATTCATTCTTAGTGATAAAATACATTATATAGGATTTCAAAAGACAGCTTAAACATTATCGACCTTTAAAAATATATAATATATTATAAACTTAAAATATCTTTGCTTCATTTACCACTTTTTACATTGTTATTACGTTATAAACGTAATTTTTATTGTGGTAGTTACGAAGCATATAATTATATATTATTAAAAGCTTCACTTCTTTTTAAATATATCGATTAAAGCTGATTGCTCTTGCATGTTAAAAGTACATGCTATATCACCATGATTAACATCATGGTGATGAATTAATCATGCTAATTTTATTTACTTTCTATGTTGTAAGAATATATGTTAATGTTGCACGTTGGATTATCCAATGCTATTTATGTTTTTAAAAATGGTTTATGTTAAAATCCCATTTCTTTTTTTTAGCAATGTTACAAAATAACGTCGATATTTTTTAATTTAGCTTTTAAGGATGTTACATTTTCATAAATAAAACAATATGTAACTTTATCTTACTATGATTATACATTCTATTTCATATTAGTAATGTTATTTACTAATTTTAAGAGTCCTACTACGCTTTCCCTACTCTAGTTTAGGACATTTCTTAAAAATCTATTAGTATAGTATTAAATATAAAATAATGATTATTATATTTTTTATACCTTATAATAAAAAATTTTATAATCACTAATCTGATAAATAAATATTGAGTTCTTTATCAAGCCAACGAGAGGTAATGCATTCCTGTTTTTTAGATTGATCTTAGAAAGATTTAGCTTGCAATATCTAAATATAATTATGTATTTTAAGTAACTTACCTTTTGAAATTATCTCTTTAGTAATTCTATTAAAATTATCGCAGAAACTATTATGTTTATGGTTATTAATAATTCCGTTTTATTCTTTTTCTTTTTTTTAGCAATTCTTTAGTCGTTTTTTCGAAACACTTAATTTTGCTTTATGCGTATAATAAGAAATATTATCAAGAAGCATTTAATATCAATATATTTAATAATATACTTAAAATTTAAAGCCTGGTATTATTTAGAGAAAACTTTATTTATAAATAACTAAACTTATCTGTGTTGAGTATTATTTTATAATATACTTATATCAAGGTGAATTACTTATTAGTAATAACTACGCATTGGTAAAATATTTTGAATTTATTTAAATATGTTATTGCAGCTTTTTATCACAATAATCATTACTTAGTAAATATTCTATTTCTGTATTTGTCAGATTTTTTTACTGTACTTATATATTAAGTTAAAATATCTATACTATTGTAAATATTTTCTTTCCATCATTAATTGGAGTGATTATCATGATGCAACTAGAGATCATGAAATTTTTTAATAAACATATAATGCTTATTATAGCCTGGATTGTTTTATTGATTTCACTAATTGTTTTAATGTTTAATAATTATTTTTATAAAGTTAGAGAAATATCTTTTAGTGAAGCCACATATCTTATTAATAAAAAAAATGCCATGATAGTTGATATTCGAAAATACGATCAATTCCGTGATGGTCATATTGCGAATGCTATTAACTTAACTGCTAGTGATATCAAAAAAGGCCACTTAGTTGATCTTAAAAAGCATAAAACACAGACGATTATTTTAGCTTGTACCAATGGTATTAATTCATACAAACTTGCAGAAAATCTTAATAAATTGGGGTTTGAGAATGTTGCTATATTGAAAGGAGGTATTCTTGCTTGGAATAGTGAGAAGTTGCCATTGGTTCAAGGAAAATGATGATTAAAATTATTTAAGATAGAAAACTATGGCTGATATTGATATCTAAATTCAGTCTATGTATCTGCTCTGATATCTTATTAATGCACCACTGAATATAAAACTAATGATCTTGGTAAGATCCTTCTTGATAATTATAATAAACACTAAAGTGATAATTGAGTGGGCCACTCATATCACTGCACTCTAAATTTTATCAATAACTGCCTATATAGTGACTATGATTACTTACATGAATTTGATACTCATGGTGATCTTAAGTCGGAACTGTAAGCAGGTATGACTATTTTTAATTATCAATGCATTAGTTAACTAAAGGGATTATATAGATGTCAGAAGAAAACAGCACAGAGATATCTTTTCAAATCCAACGTATTTATACAAAAGATATCTCTTTTGAAGCACCTAACACTCCGCAAGCGTTCCAGCAGGAATGGCAACCTGAAATGAAACTTGATTTAGATATAGCATCTAACCAACTTTCAAAGGATACATATGAAGTGGTATTACGCGTGACCGTAGAAGTATCTATAAGGAAAGAAATTACTGTTTTATGTGAAGTACAACAAGCAGGTATCTTCGTTATAGTAGGTATTGAAGGTGCACAGCTGACACATTGCCTAGGAGCATATTGTCCAAATATACTATTCCCGTATGCACGTGAGTGCATTACTAGCCTAATGTCCCGTGGCACATTTCCACAGATCAATCTATTACCAGTCGATTTTGATGCACTGTTTATGAATTATTTGCAACAGAATAAGACAGACTCAGAGACCGTATCTCATTAGGATCTATTATGAATAATAACATCCATGCTTCAATGGTTGTAATTGGTGCAGGATCTTACGGTACTGCATTGGCCATTACGCTAGCGCGTAATGGCCATCCTGTACTACTATGGGGACATAATCCTGAACATATTAAAAAATTAAAGCAATATCGTTGCAACCACACTTTCCTACCAGATATAGCTCTACCTGATTCAGTATTACTAGAATCTAATTTATCGCGTGCTCTATCAATGAGCCGCAATGTATTAGTAGTTGTTCCAAGTTATGTATTCGGTAATGTTCTACACCAATTAAAAATACATCTCCGCTTAGATGCACGCGTAGTTTGGGCAACTAAGGGGTTGGAACCAGAAACTGGTCGATTACTGCAAGATGTAGCGCGTGAAGCACTAGGGGATAACATCCCGCTAGCAGTTATTTCGGGGCCAACCTTCGCCAAAGAGCTGGCTTCTGGAATGCCAACGGCCATTGCATTAGCGGCCACTGATACACAATTTGCTCACGATTTACAACAGTTATTACACTGTGGAAGAAGCTTTCGTGTATATAGAAATAACGATTTTATCGGCGTACAGTTAGGTGGAGCAGTAAAAAATGTGATTGCTATTGGTGCTGGAATATCCGATGGTATAGGTTTTGGTGCTAATGCACGTACTGCTTTAATTACTCGTGGAATTGCAGAAATGAGCCGACTTGGTGCTGCCTTGGGCGCTGATCATTCGACGTTTATGGGTATGGCAGGGTTAGGCGATCTAGTGTTAACTTGTACTGACAATCAATCACGCAACCGTCGATTCGGTATAATGCTAGGGCAAGGTACCTGTATCGAGTCAGCACAGAAAAGTATTGGACAAGTGATAGAAGGTTACCTGAATACTAAAGAAGTATTGAGATTAGCACAGCGTTACGGTGTAGAAATGCCAATAACCGAACAAATTTATCAAGTATTATATTGTAAGAAGGATGCTCATGCAGCAGCATTTAACCTGTTAGGTCGTACTAGAAAAGGTGAAAAGCGTAACATGTAGTAGTCTATAAAAAATATTATATTAGTAAAGTCCATTAGCTATATGATTGAAGAGAAAGAAAAGCAACACTACTTACGGTGAAAAAGCCTATTGGACAAGGTTAGAGAGGAATATCATGTCGCCTGAAGAGTTAGAGCAAGTCTGGAGCAATATAAAATTAGAAGTAAGAGTGTTAGCGGATTGCGAACCAATGCTAGCTAGCTTTTTTCATGCAACATTGCTCAAACATGAAAACTTTGGTCATGCACTGAGTTATATTTTGGCTAATAAGTTAGCCAATTCCATTATGCCTGCTATTGCAGTACGTGAAATGGTAGAAGATGCCTATCTAGCTAATCAAAATATGATTGTATCAGCTGCATATGATATCCTAGCTATACGGGTCCGAGACCCGGCAGTTGATAAATTTTCTACTCCACTTTTATACCTTAAAGGTTTCCATGCACTGCAAGCATATCGCATTGGCCATTGGTTGTGGTTACAAGGACGAAAGGCGTTAGCTATCTATATACAAAACCAGATTTCGGTTGTATTCGGCGTCGATATTCATCCAGCAGCCACTATCGGTTGTGGCATTATGATTGATCATGCTACTGGTATTGTAATTGGTGAAACTGCGGTCGTAGGAAATAATGTTTCAATCTTACAATCGGTTACCTTAGGAGGCACCGGTAAAACCAGCGGTGATCGCCACCCTAAAATATGTGATGACGTGATGATTGGTGCAGGGGCTAAGGTTCTTGGTAATATAGAAGTGGGTAAAGGTTCAAAAATTGGCGCTGGATCTGTAGTTCTACAGACAGTTCCGCCGCATACTACTGCTGCTGGCGTGCCAGCTCGTATCGTTGGAAGACCAGAAAGTAATATACCTTCAATGGATATGAATCAGTATTTCACTGATGCCAGCCAAAGCTTTAAGTACGGTGATGGTATTTAGCAGTTATTGCATGAAGGGTATTATATTTACAACTAGTGTGTTTATAGGATGTATCACTAGCATATTATGCATACGTAATATATCACATTTTCTGTATTCTCTTTTATTCATTTTATTGAGGGTTATGAGTAGTAGCTTAAGCATTAAGATACTGTTTTAATGTGAGCCAGCCTGAACATCAGAAAAAAGAATTATTTACACTAGTTCGATTCCTAGTGAGATTGAGTCTCTCTTAGGAGAGAGCATACCTGGCTAATAGGTATACTCTCAAGAAACACATAAATTATTTTTTCAATGCGAAACGGGTAGCAGCTTGATCCCAGTTTACTACATTCCAAAAAGCTTTGATATAATCTAATCTTTTATTTTGATATTGTAGGTAGTAAGCGTGTTCCCATACGTCTAAAGCAATAATTGGAATACCTTTAACGCCAGTTATTGCTTCACCCATGAGAGGATTATCCTGGTTGGCGGTAGATACGATTACGAGTTTGTCTTCTTGCAAGACGAGCCAAGTCCACCCTGAACCAAAACGAGCGCCTGCGATTCTTTCAAACTCTTCTTTAAATTGTATAACACTGCCAAAATCACGCTCGATAGTAATTTTTAAATATCCGGATAAAGTTGTGCCAATTTTTAGATTTTGCCAGAAAAAGCTGTGATTAGCATGACCACCAGCATTATTGCGCATCAAGATACGTTTATCATTTGGCACTATATCTAGATTCTGAATCAGTTCTTCAACACTATATTTAGCTAGTTCTGGATAGGTTGCTAGAACAGTATTGGCATTATTAATGTATGCCTGATGGTGTTTAATATGATGTATTTCCATCGTTTTCTTGTCAAAATGTGGTTCTAGTGCATTGTAGGCATATGGCAGGGAGGGTAGTAAATAATTCATAATAGTTCTCTCTATTAGTGTATGGACAAGGCAGAGTAGCGGCAATGCAGTTCATTTTCTTATATTATACTGAATTAAATAGTATTTTAAATTATAATCAATTCTATATTCCTCGCAGGAGGAATGCGTAGCATACAAAGTCACTTCTTCAATATATAGGTAATAAAGTATCATCGCTATTACTAGATTATCAAGCTATTGATTGCTATACTGTATTTAAGAGTAATTACACGCATGTATAAACTTATAAAATTTATCTTTAAATTAAATATGATATGGTTACTTTGAGTATAAATATTATCAAATAGGTTAAGTCAATCTTGTTTTATTAATGACAACGTCTGATATCTTCATTTACTAAAAAGTGTAGCAGACATCGATACTGATTATAAACAGTAAGTGCTTTGAGCGCTATGCGAAAAGTATTTATTCACCAAACCTTGTTATAACAGATTTACCAAAAATCAGGATAAGATAAAAGAGAGTTTACAACTGTTATTCATCACATATTGTTTTAGAAGTTATGGAAAATTAATATATAGTATTTTAAGGCACTTAAAATACGCAATCGCATATTTTATCATTGTAATGATACTGCTTACAAATATTCTATGTGTTATATGAAAAGCGAATGATTAATAGAATAAATTATATAGTTTAGCTCTCTCCTGTACTTAATTTATTATACTTCTTTTTTAATAAAGCACATCAGATAATCCGCTCTCTTTATTTTAAAAATCAATTTGGATCATTTATTTTAATTACGTTGATATACTCAAAAAATACACTTTTACTTTGATTGATATTTGGATATTTGAATTACTGAAAGTGACTAAATATAGAAATGATTTTTATGTGCACCATCTGCGTTTAGTAGTCTGTCTATAGAAAGATAAATATATTTTAATATAATTCTATAGTATTAAATGTTATTAAAATATTTATTTAAGTTTTTATATTACATAAAAAAAGAATAATTTTTATTTGGATGCCAAGGAGATAAAAATTCATGTAGTAATATTATATTATATAAGATATTAATTAACATAACATGTTATAAATCTTTATTTATTTCCTTTAATGTACCAGAATACGATCTTGTTTCTATACATAAATATAGATCCTAAAGTTAATATTTTTCACTATTAAGCATATTGATTAGTTTTGTCATCAATAGCAATATAATGAAATAGATTCATTGATACTTAATATCATAATCTCATTATGCATTTATATTTTAAATAATTTTTTATTAGTTAGCATATTAAACTATAAACATGAAAGATTTTAGTAAAACTACAGATTGATAAAATAGATATTAATTTGCAACGTGTTTTTTGGGATATTCTTCATATTTTACTGATGATAAAAAGATCATCTAATATATTTAGATATATTAAAATATCTATCTATACTATAGATTAATTTTAATTATTCTATTTTTTAAAACTTTCATGTATTATACAGAAAATAAATGCCAAATAAAATATATTTTTATAAAATATCAATTTAGTATTAGATATATAATAACTCAGTCACGATGAAGTCTAAAATATGTATGGTGATATATTTTATTTGGTAGAAATATAATAATATAGAATAAATGCATAACTTAATTGTATTAATAGATAAAATATTTCATATCCTATATTTATATTCTGTTATAGATAATAACATACTCTGTTCTTTAATATTTATTTTGTCGCTCGATGGTAACTTGTTGATTGCTTCGATATTAATAACTAATCTATTAATAATATAAATATTAGCATCTGAATTTATTATTTTTTATAATCAAATTTAATGAGTATATATAAATACTACTTTTAATTTTTATATTTGACCAAATAGGAAATTTTTTCAGATGAGATAATGATACAATGTATCATTAAAATAAGTATTGCATAGAAGATTCATTAATGATTCTACAATAAACAAAAACATTTTATTGTAGCAGCTAAAAAATAACATTATATATTTCATTTCTATGGCTTATTAATATTGAGATGATATTTAAATGCAGATTAATAATATTAGCATGTGCAACTCTAGACAGTAAAACGATTGTTTGTAGGTGGAAAGAGATTCAGATATACTTTTCCCGTCGCAGTGTGTGCTGTTATCGTCTTTACACCTACATTATCAGGTTTAGTATGACAACTAATTATATTTTTGTGACCGGAGGCGTTGTATCTTCTCTAGGTAAAGGTATTGCTATAGCCTCTCTTGGAGCCATTCTAGAAGCTCGTGGGCTTACTGTTACCATAACAAAACTTGATCCATATATTAATATTGATCCTGGTACGATCAGCCCAATTCAGCATGGAGAGATTTTTGTTACTGAAGATGGTGCTGAAACTGATTTAGATTTAGGTCACTACGAACGTTTTATTCGAACTAAAATGTCTCGTCGAAATAATTTCACTACCGGTCGCATCTACTCTGATGTTTTACGCAAAGAGCGTCGTGGTGATTATCTAGGCGCCACCGTGCAAGTTATCCCACATATTACTAATGCAATTAAAGATCGCATTCTGGAAAGTGGAGAGGGCTATGATGTACTATTAGTGGAAATAGGAGGCACTGTTGGTGATATAGAATCCCTTCCATTTCTCGAGGCTATCCGGCAAATGGCAGCAGATGTCGGTCGTAAGCATATTCTATACATACATTTAACGCTTGTACCTTATATGGCATCAGCAGGTCAAGTAAAAACAAAACCTACACAGCACTCCGTAAAAGAGCTCCTTTCAATTGGCATTCAACCGGATGTGCTAATTTGTCGCTCTGACCATACAGTATCTGATACTGAACGAGAGAAAATCGCACTATTCTGCAACGTTCCAGAAAAAGCAGTTATTTCACTTAAAAATATTGATTCTATTTATAAAATACCCAGTCTTTTAAAATCTCAAGGGTTAGATGACTATATTTGTAAACGATTTAATCTAAATGTTCCGGAAGCAAATCTATCAGAATGGGAGCAGGTAATCTATGAAGAAGCCAATCCATGTGGCAAAGTAAATATTGGAATAGTAGGTAAATATGTCAATCTAGCAGATGCTTATAAATCAGTAATTGAAGCGTTAAAGCATGGAGGATTAAAAAAAAGACTAACTGTAAACATCAAGCTAATTGATTCACAGTATGTGGAAAATAATGGTGTAGATATCCTAGACGGATTAGATGCAATTATTATACCTGGTGGTTTTGGTTACAGAGGCGTAGAAGGGATGATAATGGCAGCACGTTATGCACGTGAAAACGAGATTTCTTACTTGGGTATTTGCTTAGGGATGCAAGTGGCTTTAATGGAATTTGCTCGTCATGTAGTAGGCATGGAACACGCTAACTCAACTGAATTTGATCCAAATTGTAAATATCCAGTAGTAGCTTTGATTACAGAATGGAGTGTTGAACAGGGTTATGTTGAACGACGCCATGAAGAAAGTGATTTAGGTGGAACGATGCGTGTTGGCAGCCAACTATGCCTTCTTGCCAATAACAGTCTAGTGCGAGAATTATATGGTAAATCAAGTATTGTTGAACGACATCGTCACCGTTATGAAGTTAATAATATTTTATTAAAAGAAATTGAAGCAGCCGGGTTACGTGTAACAGGTCTCTCTTCTGATAAGAAGCTCGTTGAGATTATTGAATTGCCAACTCATCCGTGGTTTGTTGCTTGCCAGTTTCATCCTGAATTTACTTCAACCCCACGTGATGGACATCCACTCTTTAGTAGCTTTGTAAAAGCTGCTGCGGAATATAAAAACCGCTAGATCAAATCATCTCTTAATTTAACTTGTAGTGAGGAAACTATAATGTCTAAAATTATTAAAGTTATCGGTCGTGAAATTATTGACTCGCGTGGTAACCCGACTGTTGAAGCTGAAGTACATTTAGAGGGAGGTTTTGTAGGTTTAGCTGCTGCACCATCTGGCGCTTCTATCGGTTCTCGTGAAGCTTTAGAATTGCGTGATGGAAACAAAACTCGTTTTTTGGGTAAAAGCGTCTTGAAAGCTGTTTGTGCAATAAACAATTCGATAGCTCAAGCTATATTAAGTAAAGATGCCAAAGATCAGACGAATATTGACAGAATTATGATTGATAAAGATGGCACAGAGAACAAATCTCAATTTGGTGCTAATGCTATTTTAGCAGTTTCTCTAGCAGTGGCAAAAGCAGGAGCTGCGTCTAAAGGCATGCCGCTTTATGAACATATTGCTGAATTAAATGGCTCTCCAGGAAAATTTTCTATGCCACTACCTATGATAAACATCATTAATGGTGGAAAACACGCAGATAACAACGTTGATATCCAAGAATTTATGATTCAGCCTATTGGTGCGCAAAATATCAAGGAAGGAGTACGCATAGGATCTGAAGTATTTCATCATCTCGCTAAGGTGCTTAAAGCTAAAGACATGAGTACGACAGTAGGTGATGAAGGCGGTTATGCTCCAAATTTAAGTTCTAATACTGAAGCACTATCAGTTATTGCTGAAGCTGTAAAAGCAGCAGGTTACGTCTTGGGCAAAGATATAACTTTAGCGATTGATTGCGCGGCATCAGAGTTTTATCAAAATGGCAAATATGTACTTGCTGGTGAAGGCAATAAAGTTTTCTCTTCTGCAGAGTTTACCGCTTTCTTAAAAAATTTGACAAAAAAATATCCTATCGTATCAATTGAAGATGGTTTAGATGAATCTGATTGGGATGGTTTTTCCTATCAGACTAAACTTCTTGGAGATACAATACAATTAGTGGGTGACGATTTATTTGCAACTAATACTAAAATTCTAAAAAAAGGTATTGCAGAAGGGATAGCTAATTCTATTCTAATTAAATTTAACCAAATTGGTACACTAACTGAAACATTGGATGCTATTAAGATGGCAAAAGAAAGTGGATACGCTGTAATAATATCGCATCGTTCAGGTGAAACGGAAGATACTACTATCGCTGATCTAGCAGTAGGCACTGCAGCAGGCCAGATTAAAACTGGATCTATGAGTCGTTCCGATCGTGTTGCTAAATATAATCAGCTGATCCGTATTGAAGAAGTGCTCGGTAGCTCTGCACCATTTAATGGCTTAAAGGAAGTGAACACAAAGTATAGCTGGATTGATGTCTAAATTTACAATCTGCAGCAAAATTATCTTCTATTATTAATCATGTGAACGTTTACTAAGAGCCTATTCCAATATGACTATGAATGGCGAATGGAAAAATAACGCCATGATTGGATAGGCTCGTAAGACGTCCGGCATTTATTTTTATCATTCATTTAAAATGGAATGATCTTTAAAAGTGAGAAGTTTAAGCATTAGTTTCAATACATAATAATATATCATGTATACATCGCATGTTTTGTAATATTTATATTTGATACTCTCCTTTATTGTTATTCATGCTAATGTGTACTATTTTTATATTTATCCAGAAATGATTTCTATCTTTTATATAAAATATAAAACTATTCTACATTGACAATGTATGAGATGAATGTTTTTAGATATATAGTGAAATGTTCACTTTATTAAAGTATTCCTTTTATTACATTAATGACAATATAATATATTGCTTCAATTCATTTAATCCTAGGCATTGATTACTTATAATGATAGTTCTTAATTTATTTATTGCATTTCAGCAATCTTTTATATTGTTTTAAATGTTTTCTATTGTCAGTCATTCTTTATTTTCTTACTCTTTCTCTTACTCCGTTCATAAAAAAGATACACCACTGATCAAAATGTATTAAAAGTGACAGTCATAGATTAATAATCGTGATAAATCATTTTAAAACAATACAAATATATTCTATTCATCTTATGATATGAATATAGTCTTCACTATTTTTTATATCAACCACATTAATATTGGTCCCTTTATAATAAATATAAATTTTATTTATTAATCTCTTCATTATGTATCTTTTTATATTTAGATTAAAAAATGATAATTGTAGACTATTTTAATCATGTCTATCACAAGATGATAGTTTGTTTTAAGTAATTTAAGACTATTGCATTTAAATAATAAAAGAGTGAAATAGCATTCAATAGATTCGATTGAGGAACAGAATAAATAAAAGAATGAATATTATTTAAATTTATTTTTCAAAGTATTTATTCTTCTTTAAATACGACATTAAAATATATAAATCTATATAAATATAAATCTATATATAAGTATATATTGAAAGATAAATTTTTTTTAATGAAAGACTGTTAAAACAAAAATTTTTATTATACATCATTCTAGAAAAAATAAACCCATACAAACTTAATATAGTTAATTTTTATAATAAAATAGTCGTTAATTTAATGAAAATCTGTCTGTATTTTAAGATATTTATCATAAGCTTGCATACAAATTTTATTTGGAGCAAACTGCTACTTTAGTATATATATTTAGCGTCTCGATTTATCTTTTAAAATATGCTGTTTAACTGGCAACGATAACATCGTATTATATTATTATAGTTTTTTTCGATTTTATACTATATCAAAATAAATCAAAATCGAATTGCACTTTATTTTTTCATCCTGCTATTAGAAATATATAACCTATAAAAATATTGTAGTTTTTTGGCGTTTTTGCACAAGGCATGCAGTTTATTTATAACGATAAAAAATAGTATATTCTTCACTATCTCCAGAAGATAATGCTTAAATAACCCTTCTAAAATGTTATTCGCCTTGAATAGAATATTCTATGAAATTACATAAAAGATTCGAGATTATAATAATACTATTACTATTTTATGTTTATATCATAGTGCGTTCTACATTAATACCACTAATAGATAATATTTTATTTAGTTTACAGTAACTGATGCCATGTTTAAAGTATATTTGTACAGTGAACCTCATATGATATTTAGGCATTAGAGAAAAAATATAATAGGTTTATATGTCTGCTCCTTACTGAGAAAAAACAATGGATTTAATAGTATCAGCTATTGGAAATAGAATTTATAATAAGATCTGCTTCTTGTATGCAGACGATATACCTATCATTCTATTCTATTAATATTAATAACTATATTATTGAATATAATATTAAGTAAGTTAAACTACTATAATAATCAATAAAAGCGTCATGCATCATTATGCATTAGGTATTAGATAGTACAACTCACTATGCTAATGTCTTACAAAGACGACATGCTAATCTCTGAAATAGAGATTTTCTGGAATGTAGGGAGTAATATTTATTTTATTGGACCGTATGTCATTAAGTTGTACACTAGCATCGCTTATAAAAATAATATTACGTGTAATCGCATTTAGAAAATCAGCAATTTTATTCTATGAACATTAATATCTATAATAAATACATAGTAAGATATCTATATAGTAATTAATATTACATATCCTTACTCAATCTTGATCTTGCCGAATAAGAAGTTCTTATTCTTAAGCAAACACTAAAATATCAATTATCTACTCATTAAATTTAGTTACTTTTGCAATAATACTGCGTTTAGCGATGGCTAAAATAAAAAAATAAAAAATATGGTACATTAATTAATGTAGTACTGGCTGACATTCAACACCAGAGAAATTTTCTTCTTCCTCGCTAATAAATAATAGATCGTTAGCCTGCGCTTCTAGTATTACCATTGAAATCTGTTCTTCACCCTGTTGCATAAAATGCATAAACTGTTCTAATGTCACTCCTATAGCAATACTTAATGACTGACAAAGAATCAATTTTGGCAGATTATCATCCTGTATATCGACAAATGCCTTAACGGTTAACGAACTAGCATTAATGAGGCTTAGATCAGCTACTAGAGGTATTAGCGTAGTCGGCTTGACTTCGGCTAAAGCCGATAAAAGAATCACGTTATCCACTAGATCAAGCTTAGCATCGAATACACCATCGAAGTTTTGCATATGCGGCAAGTGCAATGCTTCACAGGCAGTGCATTCAAAAAAAGAAATACCTAATTGATCCAGCCAGCGTCGTAAAAGCGCTAAATTAGGAACAATGAGTGAATCCATAAAACTTGCCTCACAATATTCAAAAAATGAAAAGGTGCATAGCTTACGGAATATTCAGCCAATTCGCCATGATCAATATTACTTAATTTATTCATTAACATAATCATAAAGAGGAAAAAGATCTTAATCTTGACATTTTATCGATAGCATCTGTTAAGTATCAGCCGTCTTGACGCGACAGTCAAAAATGTATGAATGTTTAAAATTTGTCTTACTTCTAATATCATTGCTATGATGATGAAAATGATACAATTTTTGTTATGGCTCTTATTATTGATGAGCAATAGATTTAGATAAATTGATCATGTTTTATTTGACTGTTTTAATAAATATACTGCCACAAACGCAGACTCTACGTAAACTAGGAATAATTTAAGTGGTAAAAATTTTATTACAATATTAAATAAATCATTGAATATAAAAGAAAAAACAATATTAACTAAGCGTAGTTATATATAGCTAATTTAAAATACATACAGTTTTAAATACATAGAGTATGCAATAATCAGTATATATATGTAGTGTATAAGGACTTCAATCACTATATCAGTAGAAAATTAATTAAAAGGCGTTTTGATTTCAACTATTATTACGTTAACATTTATTATTGCGGAATCATTAACACCACTTTAAAAAGAACATAATAAAATGAATTAAACAGATCTCACCTCTATGTCTTTATAAAAATATATGATATTTATATGGTTTTAAAACTACTGAAAAGTTATTGAAAATCTTAAATGATATCCGTAATATATCATGCTATATTTGCACTTCTCTTTAATTGCTATCATTACAAAATTTTACGTAATGAATTGCAAAGTCAATTACAAAAAAACGAGTCCGGTAAGATTTTAATGCAGAATTATTATGTATTCTAACTATTAACATATGTATTAAGTATTGCTGTTGCTGCATTACCTTTTACTATATGTAAAGTATGACATTTTTAAAGTATTCTACTTTTATTAGTATATATCATGTATTTATTTCTACTGCAAGAAATTCGATTTAATTAATTTTAAAGATGAGCTTTATCGTTAAAATAATTTTAGTATGCAAACAAATCAATCAGGACATATATATTTATATTTTATGCTGTTTAAAATAAAGAAATTACTTAATATAATATTTTATTTTATAATATAATAAAATTACTGCTAAAATCAAGATTAGAAAATCTTTAAATAATATATATCGAAAATATATACTAAATTACAAAGTTACATTAAAATTTTTTAGCAAAAATTTTTAATGCTCTTATATAATAAGCAATCCATCTGATTTTGATTTCATTGGAGGGAATTAATTTGATGGAATATTAATAATAAATTAGGTTGTCGAATGGATTATATATTAAAGATATTAGAACTCTTTATTTTATTTTGTCAAATATTAAAAATAAATATATATAGACTATACTATGCTTTTATTGTTCTTTTAATCTCCATGGAATGAGATATTATGAACTTTATATATCACGAAATTTTGCATGACTAAAGGATTGTACTAAAACATGTAGCAAATGTATCTGACTATATATATTTTTTAGTTAATTGATACGTTATTATCAACTTAAAATAGCGCTATTAGATTATTTAACTTTCATCTATTATATTGAATGTTATTTTTCTAGTTTTAAAATACTAAGCTATTTAATGTTAGCTTTTACTCTGATACATCCTTAATTCCATTAATCATAAATTATTAAGATTAATTGAGTTTAGCATCTTTTAGTGCTTTTCAAACGTTTTTTATGCGGTAATATATGAATTAATTATTAATATAAGTAATAGATATTAAAATACATAGTATATAACGATCAGATCATATATATGATACATTTAGAAATTTATTACTAGCACTAGTAATAGTAATTTACTACTAATTAGATTAGCTAATTCCACCTATAGTATAAAAGTTATTGCTATTATTTAATACAAATTCTATTATTAGAAATAATATTAGTATATTTTCTATATCATATACCTTTTCTGTATGTAATAATTGCAATTATTTAACATAAACTTGATATTGGATGAACATTTATATGTGCAAGGTACCTTTGAGTAATAGCCGCTCCAATACCCCCAACAGTGGGTATTGATAACTTGAGGATATATTAATTATTTGTAGTATAATTTTTTTATAAGTTTTTGTATATATCTACTTATAGACATATTAAGCGCACAGTGAATAAAATATATATTAAAATGATTTATTAAGCTAGTGAAGATCCTACGTCAGATAAAGAGAGGATTATTAGGCAATCCTATTAATATACTACACTTATAACTGAATCAAATAACATCCAGAACCATGTCATTAACTAACAGTATTACTGGATAGTCAAGTGATGCTCCCTTTCCTATTGATAATTACTTTCGCACTTATTACTATCAATAGTTATTACAAGCTTTAAGATATTACATAGTTGCAATGGTTGATGCGTAGCTAAAAATTAAGTCGTACTTATTATGCGTTCATATGGGGTTGGCATTGCTTTAACAAATGATGATTGTTTAGAATAATTATAGCACATTACCATTAAAAGTTGACTGCAAAGTTGAATCCAACACTAATATTGAACGCATAGCTTACACTTAAAATATCCTTATGGTCTTGATAGCATCAACTAATATTGAAGGAGGAAAAGAAAATCTGTTAAGTTAATTGTAAATAAATAGAAAAACATAAGATCCATATATACTATAAATATAGTATTTAAAATGGTAATTCTAATTAAGACATTGTTATAATTTGCTATATGTATTTAATAAGTATAAAGAGCTCTACTGATACAGTTTATTTGCTATTTTAGCATAATCCTCTTTTATCTCTCATAGAGAGTATATTGCTTTTATTGTCATTTATTAATAACTTTTACAGGAGTCATTATGGTTTTAGTAACTCGTCCAGCCCCTGATTTTACTGCTGCCGCTGTACTGGGTAGTGGAGAAATTATTAAAAACTTCAATTTAAAGAAGTACCTGAATGGTAAACCAGCTGTCTTGTTCTTTTGGCCAATGGATTTCACTTTCGTGTGTCCTTCTGAACTCATTGCTTTTGATCATCGTTATGAACAATTCCAACAACGCGGTGTTGAAGTAATTGGTGTTTCATTAGATTCAGAATATGTGCATAATGTATGGCGTAAAACTCTGGTAGAAAAGGGTGGTATAGGTGAAGTAAAATTCGCCATGGTTTCTGATATTAAGCGTGAAATTCAGCAAGCATATGGCATCGAACATCCAGAAGCCGGTATAGCACTTCGCGCTTCCTTCCTTATTGACAAAGATGGTGTAGTACGCGCGGAGTTTATTAATGATCTACCAATTGGCCGTAACATAGACGAAATTCTGCGTATTGTCGATGCACTACAATTTCATGAAAAAAACGGTGACGTTTGCCCTGCTCAATGGGAAAAAGGCAAGGCTAGTCTGATTGCTTCACCAGAAGGTATCGTTAAATATTTATCTGAAAATGCTTCTCAGCTATAAGCACTTTGATCCATACGTAAATGCTCCGGCCTGGTGAGTGGCCGGTTTTATCATTTTGCATCATTCCTTAACATAATATTTTTCGACTATCACTTCTCGCGCTATATTTTTATAGGCATCTATTATTAATATTTGGAATAATAGACACTTATTTTATTTTCAGTAGAGGCAAGAAAAGCATTAAAAGATTACAACAAATATTATAAAAATTTCAGACTTTTATTATATAACGATTATAAGATATTATCTGCCTATGTATTAGCTATAACTAAATCTTCGAGAATTAAAATATATTCTAGAAAAAACTTAATAGCATGAAATTTGCATGCTATTATTAAACTCATCTGCTCTTAAATGTATTAACTATCTTTGTAATTAATATTAAGAATATGAATATATTAAAATAATTTTAATATTTATTAAATTGAATTGTATTTCATTACGTAGTAGAAATTAATTACTCTTTGATTAAACATTAAAATAAGTTTAGACTTTACGCGTTATTTAAATAATGTAATTTCTGTCTATAAAATATAAATTTAGATATAAACATATATTCTATTAATGTTGTATCATGTTATAAAAATATCAGTCATTTACTTTTATATTGAATGATATTCCGCTATGCATAATATGCAATAGTATCGCATAACGCGTTGTATTCTTTAGGCAGTTACTCTGATATAGAGTGTGATCATGCTTAATAGCGATTGACTATATTTTAGGATTTTTCTAGTAGAAAATTTAGCAATACTTATCTGTAATTTATTGAATCAGTGCAATAAATGTGCCTGTTCCATATAAATAGAATCTATTATAGAATGCTATTCACGTACTAAACTTTCTCAATATGTATTTAGTGTTACAGTTCCTGCTAGAACAGTGTTATATTGTCTGGAGTACTTAATGAGTCTATCAAAGATAGAACTATTGTTAGTATATATGACAATAATCACTAGTATCTCATGCAATAAACAGCATGAGAGCTATCATGCTAAGTATCGTAATAATATCTTTTTATAATGCTTTATCCAATATCATGTTTTATTTTAATACACGGATTAATGCATCATTATCGGCGCTTTCGGCTAGGCGAATAGTGCTCCAGCCTAATTTTTGAGCGAGAATAGCTAAACGTTCACTAACTACGACTAGGCAGCAACGTAATAACCACAACGATCGATACTCATGAGGAACTAGAGTATAAAGTTGTTCTAACATCTCAGCACTAGTAACTATTAGTGTGTCAATACCAGCTTGCTGCCATTGAGTACTTTTCTTATTACCATCGTAGTATACAGGAATACGGTGATAACATTCGTAATAATTTACTTTAGCACCTCTTTCTTCCAGTTCATTACCAAGTAGTTTACGTCCCCTGTTTCCACGTAGAATCAACGCTTGTTTGCCATCTAATTTTTGTAATGATGGTAACATTAGTAGTGTCTCACTAATTGCCGTATTTTTTGGATAGCATACTGCTAAACTACTGATACGACTTAAGGCTAATCCGCTGGCCGGACCTATTGCATAATAAGCTAAATGAGACGGCCATTGCAGACCAGAGTTACCAATGACTGAATCAGCATAGTGCACAGAATGCTGTGACATAATAAAGACAAGATCGCCGATATTGAGTTGCATGAGAGCGTGCGGAAGTTGCGGCAAATCGCAACCAGGAGAGAAATGAATGAGTGGCATATAATAGGCAATCTGACCAATTGCACGTAGTTTATTAACTAAAAACTCCCCCGCAGGAGATGGTCGCATTACTAGAATTTTCATGCCATCAGTATTCCTAATAAATACCCTGCAATATTTTACGTGCACCGCGAGCTAGTAGCTCTTCTGCTAATTCCATGCCCATTTGTTCTGCGCTAGTAGACGGGCCACGGCATTCTCCACGTATTATTTGCCTACCATCTGGTGAACCCACAAGTGCACGCAACCATAAGCTATCTTTGTTGATTTCAGCATAGCTACCAATTGGGACTTGACAGCTACCTTCTAGATGTGTATTAACTGCTCGTTCAGCTCTTACGCGAGTTGCAGTCTCAGCATGGTTTAACGGTCTAAGCAGTGTAAGTGTCGTTTCATCGTCGAGACGGCATTCAATGCCTATGACACCTTGTCCAACTGCTGGCAAAAATTCTTCTGTGCTTAGTAAGCAACAGATATGTTGTTCCAAGCCTAATCGCTTAAGACCAGCTACTGCTAGTATGACAGCATCGTAATCGCCGTTATCCAACTTTGCTAATCGAGTTCCCACATTCCCTCGTATATTACGGACTATTAAGTCCGGTCGACGCTCCCATATCTGGCATTGACGACGTAAGCTAGAAGTGCCAATTACACTACCTTTTGGTAATTGATTTATTGAAGAAAAGCGATGAGAAACTAATGCATCGCGTGGGTCATCTCTCTCGCAAACATTACTTATCCCTAAGCCACATGGAAAGCTTACTGGTACATCTTTCATAGAATGTACAGCTATGTCTGCACGATCTTCTAGTAGTGCCAGTTCTAGTTCGTTAATAAATAGCCTTTTTCCACCTATGTGTCTTAAGGGTCTCTCTAGCATTAAATCACCATACGTTATCATTGGCACTAGTGCAACCTGCAAACCAGGATGAGTGGCTATTAAACGTTGCTGAACATAATGTGCTTGCCAGAGCGCCAAGGGACTCTTCCGAGTAGCAATACGAATAATGGTGTCCAACATGTAAGTTGCTCTTTTAATAATTTTAATCATTCGATTATTGATAATTAACAATCTTAATTTAATCATCTTGCTGTAAATTATGGTAATTCATATTAATGATTGTCTTTCTTAAAATATTAAATACATATAAGTTATCTTGCTAAGTAGGTTTATCTTTTAAAGATGCCATATACTATATATTCTATTTATAATAACCAAGACATGACTTTACTAAATATAATCAAGACAAATTGCCATATATTTTAGCTCCATGAAAGATCATCTTATATATTTAATCCCTTGTAGTATATATTATCTTTCAGTTTTGGTGATTATACTATTTATTTTATGCTTACGATCTAACATTAAGTATTAAAAGACAACTTTTATAAAGATGGCAAGTTTGGTTGTTTGTGCTTGAGTTAAGACTAAAAATAACTAGAATAAGAATAGAGGTTATATGAGGACACGTTATATTGCAGGTAAAATCTATACTGTCAATACATCTATAATGACTTATTCAGCTTCAATAATCAATGTTAGTTTAGCATTATAGATTTATATGAATGTATTATTAGGGTTTAAAGAGGTAATAATTATATGAAATGGGTAGTATAGTTGCGTTTATAATTATAAAACTTGAGTAATTAATGCGCTATATTTAAAATGTTTTTAGCATTAAGATTATTATATATAATTTTATGTATATATGCTTTTTATGTATATATAGATAATGACGTCAATCATAATAACACAATTAAAAGAATGGATATGTCGATTTTATAAACGCAATTTTTAATGAGCTGTATTCTAAATATACATTTATTACATTTAACTTACGATTGACATTGGGATTATTTAGATAAGCAAAGATAAATCATCATTGATAAAAATCAATGCCATGTTGCGTCAGTAACTTTACTATAAGTGCGTATATAGCGTTAAAGGTATTAACCTAATGCATAATATTAACTTTTCACTGTTTATATCAGTCATTTCCGATCATTAGAATGAGAAAGTAATATTATTGCATTATGTTATCAAATCGATAAGATTGTGCATCGGTAGTGATATTTATTTCAATGTTGATTTGAGACTGTACATATTTTTTGTTATATTTAGATGTGTTATATTTAGATGTACAAGACATTAATCTGCTAAATGATAGGCACATATATAATGCAGCAAGGCATTTTAGTTGATTATATTATAAACCATAAAACACTATCACAAAATCATTAGAAATGACTATTAGTGTTGAGTGTATTTATCTAAAACTTTCCTATTGGATCATGTAACGCATTACACATAATAGCATTGATGTTTTGATTAAAAATAAGATTGTTCCATCCTGGAACGTGAGTTGTAAATTACATTAATCATCTATTCTTTGCATACGATTTTATTCTTTATGTGTGTTTTATTTATTATATGTAAATATTTTAATCATATATCTTATTGTACAGTATTTAAGTATTGTATGCTTAATGTTATTAAACTGTCTTTATGATATAAAAACAAAAGCAATAATTTGATTTTTTTATCAATAAAGTATCTATTTTATATAACTAGTAGTGTAATGCTAGAATGTATTGGCATTTATTTTAAAAATTAAATATGTATATGATTTATATTCTGTCAATTCTATCGTATGTAGGATTCTGTATAAATACAGTCAGCTTTGTCAGGTGGTCAGCGCCGTTTTATTTTAGTATTGTAAATGTCATAGACTTCTATTGGATGTATTATGTCTGATATTTTTAGATTTAAACATATATGATTAATACTTCGTTCGAGAAGTGACTACTAGTTTTACCTGTAATAATTCATTTTTGAGAAGAGCTAACCGATAGTATATCGTAGTGTTATAGTTGTTCATGCATGAACTCATAGTTCGTGACAAAATTATATTTTTTTAATACAAATAATGAGATACTTCATGCCTATATTATGCCAAGCAAAGGGTGCCGATATATTAGGAAATACACCTGCTTACAGTACAGCAACTTCTCGTCCAACCATACTAATATTTGATTCTAGTGTTGGTGGATTATCGGTATATCAAGAAGTGCGGAATCTCTTGCCTAATCTCCACTATATATATACGTTTGATAACGTAGCGTTTCCTTATGGGGAAAAATCCGAA
Organism: Serratia symbiotica; assembly: GCA_900155695.1. Classification (GTDB taxonomy): domain Bacteria; phylum Pseudomonadota; class Gammaproteobacteria; order Enterobacterales; family Enterobacteriaceae; genus Serratia_E; species Serratia_E symbiotica_A. Next base: position 882,376 of record FUHL01000001.1, on the reverse strand, counting down.
GAGTTTATTATTAAACGTGTGCTAAAGATTACCAGTGCAGTACAACAATCCCATTCTATAGTGATGGGAATTATTGCCTGCAATACCGCTAGCACTATTGCTTTATCAGTATTGCGAGCAAGCTTGACCTTCCCAATTGTGGGTGTTGTTCCTGCCATCAAACCTGCTGCTCGTATTACTGTAAACGGTATTGTTGGTGTCCTAGCTACGAGAGGAACTGTTAAACATAGTTATACTCATGAATTGATTGATAGATTTGCTACTAACTGTAGAATTGAATTACTCAGTTCTGCGAAATTGGTGGAATTAGCAGAAGCTAAATTACATGGCATAACCATACCACTCATAACATTAAAACAGATTCTTGATCCGTGGCTTAAGATGATTGAACCTCCAGATACTGTAGTCTTAGGTTGTACTCATTTTCCATTCTTAGCAGAAGAACTTACACGTGTTCTTCCGGAAGGAACCTGTCTAGTGGATTCTGGATCTGCTATTGCCCGTCGCACAGCTTGGCTTCTTTCAAGACAGAAAACATCATTATCGACTCAAGAAGATAATCTTGCGTATTGCATGACACTAGATAAAAATACTGATGCCCTCTTACCCATATTAAAGAAATATGGTTTTAAACAATTAAAGAAACTAGCAGTTTAGAAGATTTTTAGTTATATAGATAATATATCAAACCTTGAATTTATATCGTACTACATGTTGAATACTATTCTTAAATAATTTATTAGATAATATCATTTCGATTTTTATAAGAAATAGTCATAATCAGTATTATAGGTATAGAGGACAAATTAAGAAAGCCTTGTATAATATTATAGAAATCATATACTGTAGTATATAAATTGACCTGAATAATATGTCAAATAGAATTTATACTATTACACTTCTTTATAGTATTTGGCTAATTAACTTATCAATACGGATGTATTGCAAATGTTTAATTAATTTACGTATCTTACTTGGATAGTGTTGGATACTTTGTAGTTCTAAATAATTATTTATTACAGTAGTATGAGTGAAGATGCACTCTAATTCTTTATTACGTTGTTCGCGCATTTCTTGTTTAGGATCGTGTATTAGAATGGCATTTTCTAAATCCAGTCTCCAGGCACGTGGATTAAAATTATTACCCGTGATTAATTGCCATTTATCATCTATCCACATGCCTTTTAGATGATAACTGTTTTCTCTGTCTTTCCATAGACGAACAATTAACTGACCTAAATCGATATAGCGCTGTAAGCGAATAAGAAAAAGACGTAGATTAATTTCATATAAATAAGGAATGGCGCCAATAAATTTAAATGGTTGGTCTTCTGGGATAAAAAAATCATTAGCTGTTTTATCACCAACAATGATCTCAACTTTTTTGCCTTGACCTAGTAAATGGATTATATTATGCATTAATCTTGTTGCTAGGTTAAAATACGGTGTCGATAATATCAGTTTATAGTCAGTACAGGACATCAGATGATGAATAGTGGCATTCAATACGCTGTGTTTGCCTAGCCCCACTAGGGGAGTAACTGTTAATTCATTATTACTTGCTCTATCATGCAGTTGATAACTAGCACGTCGAAGGCTCAAGCGAAAATGGCGAGTTTTATTTTTTATCTTTGGATTTTTCAGGCCATTCTTACAATCCAAACGTTGGACAGCACCAGCAGTTAGTAAATGATTCTTAATATAACTAATCATTGTTTCAGCAAGGATAGGGTTGATGATTAACTGGTATCGGTCATAACGGTATTTTTTATACTGATGCAAGTAGGTATTATTAATGCTAGCACCACTATAAATTACTGTATCATCAATAATAAATCCTTTTAGGTGAAACACGCCAAGTGCTTCGCGAGTATTAACTGGGACGCCATATACTGGCACTAATACATGCTGAGCGCACTGATTTGACATTGAATGATACCAATCAGCATTAGTGTTAGTTACAGTATCCCCAATACGTCCGCGTTGAGCTCTGTGCCAATCTACTAGAATGCAAATATCTAATTTAGGGCGAAGCTTTTTCGCGTGATAAAGCGCTTTTAAGATCTGGTGCCCAGCATCATCATGATCTAAATACAAAGATACTATATAGATCCTACTCGTAGCGCTAGCAATAGATTTAAACAGTGCTGCACGAAAATCTGATGGAGCATATAAAGTTCGAATATCATCTATAGTTTGTGGGAGCTTCGGCAACTGATCAAGGTATTCTTGGTGTATGCTACTTTTTAATTTTGACAACATCAGAGTACGTTTCTTCTATTATAATTTTATGGTTAGTAATGCATAAATATAAAATGCTACAAATAATCGATTAATAATATCACTTTTACTCTAATTATGGATATTTTAACATAAAATATTAGTTGTTATAAGCTATTAAATATAACTTTATGACTTACTTTAAATATGAAATTTTAGGATTAAATTAATAATGAAAGTTGCACATCAATGTAGAAATTGAGTTTCTAAATCAATATGCAAGCACCCTTACTATATTGCTGGTTATTCTTATAACGACTTCTAAGATATTTTAAGAAAACTGAATAATTAGATTATGATGGTAAGTTTTTACATTTTATAATAAGGTGCATCAAATGACAATATACACTTATCAGAACTTACTTATTATTAGTGTTATCTTAATATTTTTTAAAATAATTACCTTTCAACATGAATCCAAGTAAAAGACTATCATACTATAGCTTAATAACAATCTATCTAAAAATATAATTAAATTTCCTGCATATATACCTAAATGTTCTGTAGGTTTTGCTTAATAAAGCAATAAGCATTCTTGCTGTTATCTCGGTCAATAAATGCAATTTTAAAATAGAAATTCTATAGATTAATTACATACATTAATATCTCTAACCGCATGGTTATCAACCTTATTTTGCCATAATTAAAAAATATATATTATTGATAATCTAATCGTTAGGTGCATTAAATGTGTTTAAGAAATAAGGATTTAGCCTCTGAAATGATTCTAATCATTTTGAATTTATTTTTTCTATAAAAATGAATTTGTATATTGATTCAATGATAATAATATACATATTTCATAAATTTATATTATTCAAGATGTTTTATTCAAGATTTTTATAGAAATTAATATTTTTGTAGATATAAAAGTATAAAAAATATAGATCGATATTATTTAAAAATAAATGGATTGTCAAAAAAGTATTATTATACAATGTTTTTAAATACATCTTTTACAAGATATCCTTCATTGAATAACTTCATGAAGTTTATAATCTATATTATTGGCTTACTGTATTGTTTTTAACTTCTCTCTGTTGTTGCTCGTCTTCTTTCTTACAATAAAGTTATTGAATGAGTATTAATATTCATATGATATATCATAAATTCTCTTAATCTTGTTATATTGTAAACAGTTGCAAGCTATTAATTAATTATTCGTCAGTGTCAATATATAATGGATAAAATTATAATTAATAAAATAGAATTTTTTATATAAGTAAAATTTAAGGATAGCTATAGTAGATAATAGATATTATCAAGCTTGTACAATACTATATTGCTATCGATCAATCTGACATGCTGTGCAGCAATAATGAAAAACATATGGACCTAAATCTGTGTATCTTAGTGACGTAGAGCTTATTAAAAATCTCCTAAGTAATATGATGTATTATATTCTATGCTATTGCTTTTCGAGAGTTTAACGATATATTTATGTTATTCTAAGCATTTCTAGTGACTTAGTTGTAATATATATGCTTGAAGAGCAGTGATCATTCTAACAGATAGAAATGAAATTATTTTTGGGCACTGATTCTAGTCTATACTATCTATAATCTAATCAGTATGTTTATTTAATATATGTCATTAAACAATAAAGATAGTTATTACTTCTCAGCTAAACATTTCTCTTTATTACACTATATTGTTGAAGTATTTTACGTTCCTTTTACTGTGTATAGCGTTAATGAGAAGATGGTTATCTTGTTGCTTATTTCATGATAGGAAGCAAATATTGTTGATAACAATATTCATATAATAAATTCGCAATATCATGACTTCAGTAAAACGCTTCATTCTTCACGTAGAGCAGAAAGGATTTCTTGTACAATACGTGAGTTGCTGGCTACTATATTGCCGGAGTGAAAGTAGTTGTTATCACCAATAAAATCGGTAACTACTCCTCCAGATTCACGCACTAGCAATTCGCTGGCTGCAAATTCCCAAGGTTTCAGATTGGATTCGCAGAATCCATCTATTCGACCAGCAGCGACATAGGCCAGATCTAATACGCTAGACCCGGTACGCCGAACATCAGCGCACTTAGTAAAAAGTGCATTGATTGCCTTAATGTAAGTAGTGTTGTGCTTTATATGTTTAAATGAGTATCCTGTAGCCAGGATGGCATCCTCTAGATTTTTAGCATGTTGTCCACGCAAGCGATAACCATTAAGTTGTGCACCGTACCCACGGCTGGCCGTGAATAGTTCATTACGTATTGGGTCATATACTACTGCTACTTCAGTACGACCTTTAATACGTACTGCTATGGAGACTGAGCAATGCGGGAATCTTTTGATAAAATTTGAAGTACTATCTAGCGGATTAATAATCCATTGAATATCATGATCTTGGATAAATTCACTATATTCTTTGGCAAGAATAGTATGTTGAGGATAAGATTTACGGATAACTGCAATAAGAAGATGCTTTGCATCGCAATCAATATTAGTTATATATTTATGGAGTCCCTTCTGTCCAGTTGCTATGATATCAGGAATTTCAAAGTTTTTTGCAATTAAGTTACCCGCCTTACGTGCAGCGCGTATAGCAATAGTCAGTGTCGGATGCATAGATATATCCCAACTAGATATTAAAAGAACAGAAAATAAGAATCAGTATAACAGCCATACAAGCATAATTCCTAATTTTATGTTAAGAGATCTTGATCTTGTTATGCTAAAGACTGTATATGCTTAAAAATATTCACATTATTTTGATAGAGCTATATTTTGGTAATAATGCATAGTAGATAAAATAACCTATAAAATATTAGGTTGAAAAACATATATGTTCATTTGGTTTATGCAAGCCTATAAATCCATTTTAGATGATTGCACTACTTGCTGCTACTAAAATTTGCTGCTACTAAAATGTTAACCACAATGTGCTCTATGGGAATATAATTAATGATTTTATTACCATGTGTAACGTAAAATAAGTACTATGCACGTAATATAAGAATATAGTGCTACTATATAGCTATTTACGATGATCTGAATAATATTTTTTGTAAAAAAAATAATAGTGCAGCTTTATTGTCTTGGGAAATTTATATTATTTACACTAATACATAAATTTTAATTTCTAATTTATGCATATACCATATGCTCATATTTATTGGTTTGGATTGCAAGAAATATAAATTGACTTTAAATAAATTTAAGCATGTTCATGCTCGTAGTGTAAAGATTATTATGCTGCTTTTAATTACAGCATGAGTTACGCATGTTCTTTATTTGATATCAAGGTTTTTAATAATATGTTAAAGATTTTAAAATATATAAAAATATCATTCATAATTTAATAATAAGTATTATGCTGAATACTAGATATAGTAAAGGTTTAATTTGTTTTTAAAATAATTACTGCATATTATCTATCATTAATATAGTAATAAAATATTTTTATTGCAATTTAGATTTATATTTGAGCGCCTAAAAAAAACAAAAATACTTGTCTTATATTAAGCCAATCTTAAAACTTTTTTGATAATTTTAAAATCAAATATAAATAATTGTAGTATATTATTTTCTGCCTTTAGAAACTCTTTATAATATTAATTATATCTTTGTAGCCATCAAATTGTAAGATCTGATACAGTTAAATTTATTTAAGTATTATACTTACGTCAATATATTTAAATATTATACTTACATCACAGTTTGAAATTGCAGTTTACTTTTTTCTATTATTCGTTGAATCAAGCAAAACATAATATTATTATGTTTTAATAAATTAATGTTTTGTAAGATACAATTTATAGGTATTTTTATAAAATGGATAAACTTGTAACAATTAAATCGCTATATTTTATTTGAGCAAAAAATTAAATTCAGATGTCATTATCTAGGATTTTGACATCAAATTAGAGAATAGAGAGAGCAGCATGGTTAGTTCACATATTCGTATAGCAATTTCTGGAGCCAGCGGTCGCATGGGACGCTGCCTTATCCGAGCCGTTAATAATACGGAAGGTGTGGTGCTTGGAGCTGCTGTGTTACGTTCTAATTCAAGCCTAGTTGGATCCGATGCTGGAGAGTTAGCAGGGATCAGTGCATTAGGTATTACTCTGACGGATGACTTGAATAAGGTAATAGATGACTTCGATATTTTAATTGATTTTACCAGTCAAGAGAGCACTTTAAAATATTTGGATGTCTGCATAGCACAGCGCAAAGCTATGGTAATTGGAACTACTGGATTTGACGATACCAGCAAGCACCTAATACGCGATGCGGCAAAACATATTGGCATTGTACTTTCCTCTAATTTCAGTGTTGGCATTAATTTGATATTTAAGCTATTAGAAAAGGCCGCTCAAGTTATTGGTCACTCTAGTGATATCGAAATTATTGATATGCATCACCGTAGTAAACGCGATGCACCATCTGGAACTGCATTGTCAATGGGTGAGGTAATTGCAAAAGTCTTAGGGAAAGACCTAAAAGATTGTGCAGTTTACTCGTCTAAACGCTATAGTGGTGAACGTAATTTAAAGTGTATCAGCTTTTCTACTGTTCGTGCTGGTGATATCATTGGTGAGCATAAAGCTATGTTCATTAATATCGGTGAGCGAGTAGAAATCACACATCAAGTGTCAAGCCGTATTATTTTTGCTAATGGTGCAGTAAATGCCGCATGCTGGTTATATCATAATGATAAAGGGCTATTTGATATGAATGATGTACTTAATCTTCATCTGTTATGATAGATGTTATCTGAACAGGATAAAGTAATATTTGTTATATTGTATGCATAAATGATGGAAATTAAATGCTTTCTATTTATATCAATTAGTGATTCGCGTTTAATTTTATTTCGTTAAATTTTATTACAATTAAACTTTACATATTTAATTGATTGGAAATAACATTTCTTCAATGACTGGATTCCTTAAAACTTATTTCAAAGACATAATAATTTGGCTGCATGTTATTGTTGTAAAAATAATTATATAGTTAGTAAGTGTAGTGGCTAAAGTTTAATTGTATTGTTATTTATGATGATTAACTTGCAAGTTAAATAGTCGAAGTAAGAGTAGCCATAGTACTTTTAGTAGACAACAGGTATACTCGTCAATAACATTATATATGGTCTTGCCTAAAATTTGACTAGCCGGCGACTTTTTATTGATTTGTAATGTAATAGTTATATTGGTATATCAGTATTAATATGAACTATTCCTTGGAGGGTGTTTTGATTAAATCAGCGCTATTGGTTCTAGAAGATGGAACTAAATTCCAAGGTAAGGCTATCGGAGCAAAGGGTCTGTCAGTAGGGGAAGTAGTTTTTAATACCTCGATGACTGGATATCAAGAAATCCTTACTGATCCTTCCTATTCACATCAGATTATTACTCTTACTTATCCTCATATTGGCAATGTTGGCACTAATTCTTGTGATGACGAATCTTATGCTATTCATGCTCAAGGGTTAGTAATTCGCGACTTACCATTGATTGCCAGCAATTATCGTAACGAAGAAAATTTCAGTGAATACCTCAAGCGTCACAATATTGTGGCAATTGCGGATATCGATACTCGTAAGCTCACTCGTTTACTACGTGAAAAAGGAACTCAGAATGGATGTATTCTGGTTGATGACGTACTAGATGCGAAGCTAGCGTTAGACAAGGCTAGAGACTTCCCTGGTCTGCAGGGTATGGATTTAGCAAAACAAGTCACGACTAAAGAAGCTTATAATTGGCAACAAGGGAGCTTGCAACTTACAGATAACTTACCAGCAAAACGTATTAAAGAACTGCTATTCCATGTTATAGTTTATGATTATGGTATTAAAAGAAATATTTTACGCTTACTAGTGGATCGTGGGTGTTGCTTGACCGTTGTACCTGCGCAAACTCCGGCTGATGAAGTACTGCAGATGAATCCTGATGGTATCTTTTTATCTAATGGCCCAGGTGACCCAGAGCCATGTAACTACGCTATAGACGCTATCAAACAATTCTTAATGACTGATATTCCACTATTTGGAATTTGCTTAGGGCACCAACTACTGGCATTGGCTAGTGGCGCGCAAACGATTAAGATGAAGCTCGGCCACCATGGTGGTAATCATCCGGTAAAAGATCTTGACAAGAACTGCGTGATGATTACTACCCAGAACCATGGTTTTATGATCAATGAGAACAACCTTCCAGAAACTCTGCGTGTAACGCATAAATCGTTATTTGATCAAACAGTGCAAGGCATTCACCACACCTATAAAGCGGCGTTTAGCTTTCAGGGACATCCAGAAGCCAGCCCAGGCCCACACGATGCTGCGCAGTTGTTCGATTATTTTATTGCGTTAATTAAGAGTTACCGTTCGCAGCATAAATAATCAGGAGCAATAAAAGTGCCAAAACGTACCGACATAAAAAGCATCCTGATCCTTGGAGCTGGGCCAATCATTATCGGTCAGGCATGTGAGTTTGATTACTCAGGTACTCAAGCATGTAAAGCATTGCGTGAAGAGGGTTATCGTGTCATTCTAGTCAACTCTAATCCAGCGACTATTATGACCGACCCTGAAATGGCCGATACTACTTATATTGAACCCATTCACTGGAAAGTCATATATAAAATTATTGAGAAAGAACGTCCAGATGCTGTATTACCTACCATGGGCGGCCAGACTGCTTTAAATTGTGCATTAGAGCTCAATAATCATGGTGTTTTAGCCAAATTTGGTGTGGCAATGATTGGCGCTACTGCCGATGCTATTGATAAAGCTGAAGACCGCCGACGTTTTGATATAGCCATGCAAAAAATCGGCTTGGAAACCGCACGTTCTGGCATCGCTAATAGTCTAGAAGAAGCGTTGTCAGTAGCCTATGAAGTAGGTTTTCCATGTATCATTAGACCGTCTTTTACAATGGGGGGCAATGGGAGTGGTATTGCTTATAACCGTGAGGAGTTCGAAGAACTTTGTCAATGTGCTTTAGATAGTTCACCAACTAAAGAACTATTGATTGACGAATCACTGATCGGTTGGAAAGAGTACGAGATGGAAGTCATGCGTGATAAAAATGATAATTGCATCATTATCTGCTCCATCGAAAACTTCGATTCTATGGGTATTCATACCGGAGATTCTATTACTGTCGTGCCAGCACAGACTTTGACAGATAAAGAATATCAAATTATGCGTAATGCTTCAATGGCCGTATTACGAGAAATTGGTGTTGAAACTGGCGGCGCTAATGTACAATTTTCTGTTAATCCAAAAACAGGTCGCTTAATCGTAATAGAAATGAATCCTCGTGTATCACGTTCTTCTGCATTAGCATCAAAAGCTACTGGATTTCCGATTGCCAAGGTTGCCGCTAAACTAGCGGTAGGCTATACTCTTGATGAACTAATGAACGATATCACAGGTAGTCGTACTCCAGCGTCATTTGAACCGGCCATCGACTATGTTGTGACTAAAATGCCTCGTTTTAATTTTGAGAAATTCGCTGGAGCTAATGATCGATTGACCACGCAAATGAAATCGATAGGTGAGGTAATGGCTATCGGTCGTACTCAGCAAGAATCGTTGCATAAAGCATTACGTAGCTTAGAATTAGGTTATAGTGGATTCAATCAGAAAGTCAGTCTTAATAATCCAGATGCATTGGATATCATCCGACGTGAACTAAAAGATGCTGGCTCAGATCGAATCTGGTACATTGCTGATGCTTTCAGAGCTCGACTATCAGTCGATAACGTATTTAATCTAACCAATATTGATCGTTGGTTTTTAGTGCAGATTGAAGAACTAGTGCGTTTAGAAGAGCAGGTAGAGAAAATAGGCATTAATGGATTAACGCCAGAATTTTTACGTAGTCTGAAACGAAAAGGTTTTTCCGATATGCGATTGGCACAATTAGTAGGCGTCGTTGAGAGCGTTATTCGTAATCTACGACACCACTATGGTCTCCATCCAGTTTACAAGCGTGTCGATACTTGTGCAGCAGAATTTGCTACTGATACCGCCTATATCTACTCTACCTATGAAGAAGAGTGCGAATCGAATCCAATCAACAATCACTTAAAAATTATGGTGTTAGGTAGTGGTCCAAACCGTATTGGTCAAGGCATAGAATTTGATTATTGCTGTGTACACGCTTCACTAGCTTTACGTGAAGATGGTTACGAGACCATCATGGTTAACTGTAATCCTGAAACAGTATCTACCGACTATGATATATCTGATCGTCTATACTTCGAACCTGTCACATTAGAAGATATATTAGAAATTGTACGCATAGAAAAACCAATGGGAGTAATTGTGCAATATGGTGGACAGACCCCATTAAAGTTAGCACGCGAGCTGGAGTCTGAAGGCGTTCCTATAATCGGGACTAGTCCTGATGCAATTGATCGTGCTGAAGATCGTAAGCGTTTCCAGCAAGCAGTTCAGTACCTTGGTTTACAGCAGCCTTCTAATGCCACTGTTACTACCGTTAATCAAGCAATAAAGCATGCATCTGTTATAGGCTATCCTTTAGTCGTTCGTCCTTCCTATGTATTAGGTGGGAGAGCGATGGAAATCGTTTATGATGAAATTGATTTGCGACGGTATTTCCAGAGTGCAGTAAGCGTTTCTAATAATTCTCCAGTGCTCTTAGATCGCTTTCTAAATGACGCAGTCGAAGTAGATATTGATGCTATTTGTGATGGTGAACGTGTACTAATTGGCGGAATTATGGAACACATTGAACAAGCAGGTGTGCATTCTGGTGACTCAGCATGTTCTTTGCCAGCATACACTCTGAGTCAAGATATTCAAGATCTGATGCGTCATCAAGTAGAAAAACTAGCAATTGAATTAAAAGTGCGTGGTCTAATGAATGTTCAATTTGCAGTTAAAAACCATACAGTCTATTTACTTGAGGTTAATCCACGTGCTGCACGTACTGTACCATTTCTTTCTAAGGCTACTGGTGTGCCATTGGCAAAAGTTGCCGCGCGAGTAATGGTTAATAAAACACTCGTTGAGCAAGGTATCACTAAAGAGATTATACCCCCATTTTACTCGGTAAAAGAAGTGGTTTTGCCATTTCATAAATTTCCTGGTGTAGACCCACTGCTCGGGCCAGAAATGCGTTCGACAGGAGAAGTAATGGGAATAGGACGAACCTTTGCTGAAGCCTTTTCCAAGGCAATGCTTAGCAGTCAATCTGGTATAAAGAAACAAGGTCGTGCGCTACTATCAGTGCGTGAAGGTGATAAAGTGCGTATAGTGGATTTAGCTATACTACTATTAAAACAAGGTTTTGAGCTAGATGCTACTCATGGCACTGCAGCAATACTTAGTAAAGTAGGCATTATTACACGATTAGTTAATAAAGTGCATGAAGGACGTCCGCATATCCAAGATCGCATAAAAAACGGAGAATATACCTATATCGTTAACACCACTTCTGGTCGCCAAGCAATTGAAGATTCTAAACTAATTCGGCATACTGCTTTGCAATATAAGGTGCAATATGATACTACGATAAATGGTGGCTTTGCCACGGCGATGGCATTTAAGGCTAACCCTATAGATCAGGTCATCTCTATACAAGAATGGCATTTGAGCCTAGTAAATGAATTTTGTTAAAATCCACTTACAGATCTTAGTTATTATTTATTGATATTAGTACCACGCCTTAATTCAGCATTAAAATTAAGATCTGTATTAATCAACTATTTAATTTATTACATTAGACTCGCCAGGGAAGAGCCATATTTGCTTAAAGATTCCATGCTTAGAATTATTGTCTTGTCTTATATGAGTTTAAGAATTTATGCGTACTGAGTTTTCTATACAATAGAAATTGTAGAATGAAGAATTATTTTTTCAAGCTATTCACTAACTTCTTTATATACTAAATATCTTTTGCTTTATTCTCCCTATCGCGCATCATATTTATTGTTTCACTTATCGACGCGAAAGTATCTTCGCATATAAAATAAGTACTTACTTATATTTAGAGTATAAAAATGATTATTAGTCTCATCGCGGCTTTAGCCGATAACCGTGTGATTGGAATGGGAAATGCCATTCCGTGGCACATTCCTGCTGACTTGGCCTGGTTTAGACACAAGACCTTAAATAAACCAGTGATTATGGGGAGAAAAACTTTTAAATCTATGAGAGCGCCGTTACCAAATCGACATAATATTGTATTAAGTAGCCGTTTTGGTAACGAAGCTGGTGTCACTTGGGTTAATTCATTAGATGATGCATTGGAGATTGCTGGGGATGTAGAAGAAGTAATCGTTATGGGAGGTGGATGTATTTATCGGCAGTTTATTACACATGCTGACTGTATGTATCTAACCCATATTGGTGTTAACATTAATGGCGATACGTATTTTCCAGAATTTAATTCATATGAATGGAAAACCTCATTTAGCGAATGTCACAATGCGGATGCATTAAATATTTATAGCTATTGCTTTGAGATCTTAGAACGCAACTAATTGCTAGGACATAACCTATTCACGTAATAAATATTACATACTTAGTTATTTCTAATCATTTCATATTATGTAGCATTATTTATACACGGATTTTTAAATAATTTTTTAGAAATGCTTTATTTGCTATACAAAATATATAGCAATAAGATACATAGATGAAATCATTGAAATATTAAGCTATTTACTAAATAAGTTTGAATATAATGTAATCACCGATCAATAATTATCTATAGTAAATATTATTTAATTTTTTTTTATATTGTCACTTAACATTTTATTGATATACTATTTTGCCCGTAAATACGCAATTCTATATATCTCTTTAATAGAGAAAATTATATGAAATTAACTTTATAAATTATATATGCGTGTAATTTATAAACTTATTTAGGCGACTATTTTATTTAATATTAAACTGTAGATGTAGTGAGATTATTTCACTTAAAATATAGCATGACTGTAAATTTATGTATCACAGAATGACCTATATAAAAATTACCCATATATTATTATTTATTAACCTTAATATACGTTAACTTTAGTCTCTAAGTGATAGTATTATGGTAGGACTTTAGTTGCATAGTATAATATACTATTACCAATTATATACTGTATGCCTAAGTGGTTGTTGATTATAGTCATATTCTTAGTTGTATAAAATATAATTTTAAAGATATAGAGCTTTCTATTCAGCTACGCTATGTCCGCTGTATCTTAATAAAGATCACTAGAATAAAGGATCAAAATATTAGATTGCAGATATGCTTATCTAAAAATATCTGATTATAATAAAATATTGCTCGTTTAATCATTCATAGATGTTGCAATCTATATCTCATCTCCTAAAAATAAATAGATCATGCTCTGATATTATTATTTAAAGAGTCAAAAGAGGTCCATGCTAAAAAAGGACAAATAGTTAATTCAGTAAAATAATGCTTAAGTTTAGACGGAATAATTATAAGAATCTACTACCTTCTCCATCCGAATGACCTAATGATATTAATACAGGAGATAGGATCCATTTTATGGATGATGTAATATTTTATAAATTAGCTTAGTACATAACTATTTTGATTGCTGTCATTTAAGTGCAATGGATACGCCATGAAGAAGATATCTGTGGATTCTAGTTTTGCATCCTCACTGTATTATGCAACTAAGTTAATAAAGCTGGCAACACAGCCTTCTTAATAATAGTTTTTAATAACACAATAGAGAAGTTTGTAAAAAATGTTGGTACAAGATCAAAGATAAATTAGAGTATCAGCTCTATATTTTTGGTCTAGGCTGATATAGGGCTATACAGGTCAGCATATATATCACCATGTTAAAAGAGAATGATAATATTACAATATCTTTAATTATATGATGACTAGCAGCATACATCGTTTTTGAACACAATAATAATGTAAAGTATTTTAATAAAATTATTATAATTACAGGTAATAAATTAAAAATAAATATAGTTAGATATATAAAATATAGTTTGATATATCACTTGAGGAGATCTTCTACCTGTAGAATAAATTCGTTAAACTACATAAATGTTCCAATAAACTTGTTATAATTAGGTTAAATCATAAAAAATTTAGTAGAACATTATACATTAACAAGATAATTGTCTGATCTTGAAAATATTTCGTCTTCAGTAAAAAAATAAATAATTTCACGTTGTGCAGATTGTGCGTTATTAGAGCCGTGAAGAGCATTAGCTGTAATACTATCTGCATAATCGGCACGAAGGGTGCCAGCTAGTGCTTTTTCAGGATTAGTTGCTCCCATAATATCACGATTACGTTGGATAGCATTTTCCGCTTCTAGAACCTGTACTAGAACTGGGCCAGAAGTCATAAAATTAATTAAACCATTAAAAAATTGACAACCTTTGTGTTCGATGTAGAAGCCTTCTGCTTGCTCTTTGGTCATATGTAACATTTTTGATGCAATAATTTTAAATCCAGATTGCTCGAAACGAACATAGATATTACCGATATTGTTATTCAAAACAGAATTGGGTTTAATGATGGAACAGGTACGTTCTATAGCCATATATATACTCTTTTATTTTATACTAACATGAATGTAATTAATACAGCTAGTTCTACTCTATCAGCGTAAATTATCTATATGATTTTAAATTTTATTCAAATGAAATAATACTTTAAATTAGTAGGATATTATCCTACTATTATCTATATTTTTAGATATTTTTGTGTATGGGTTAGGATAATTTATCTAATATCTAATTAATTACTAATGATACAATCTTGAAAAAGCAAAACATAACTAACTAAAAATATTTAGTTCAGTTAATCTAAATAAACAAATATAGTCAATAAAATATTATATTATTGTTTTACATAAGTGGCTTCCTTCGCAAATTACACAAAAGTTTTTATCTTAAGGTGACAGAAGGTGAAGTTACTAAAAAAATCATCTACTAACATATAGAGTAAGTAGATGCAATATCACATTGTCTCTAATGTCTAAATTTTTAGCAAAATATCTTTTGCGGGAATACTATTTATCTGGTATTTGCCTTATCTGGTATTTGCCCTGCTTTATGAACTTTAATACTTTTATATATTAACTCTTAGCCTTGCTTTATATCTATTATTATGTATATAATATCTATTATAGAATAAAGTAAGTTCTAGTGTATTTATTAATAAGTGTCGAGCTTCGTTAAATAACTTATGACGCTTTTGTTACTATTAAATCTGACGTTTTATTTAAATTTCAATGATAGAGTTCAAATGCGTCAAAATAATAACTTTGAGTTATTTATTCTTATAATAATAAGCAATTGTATGATTAAAAAATGTTTTATAATTTTCCAAAAATTAGAAAGTAAAGCTTAAAAAGAGTTATTTGTAATTTTAACTTTATTGCATTAATTTTTATTATGTTGTATCTTCTCTATATGATATATGTTAATTAAAGTACAAGTAGTTGGTATGAGTTTTTTAACATCACAATATTTTGTATTATTTATATACATTTCTTGATGTAACGTATTTCATATTACTATTATTAGTATGTCATGAAAAAATTGTTTTATTAATATATTCAAGTATATTCAAATCAAAATAATTAAATATTAATAATAATTTATTAGTCCATCTTTTAAACAAGCGATAAAACTAGTTATTTTAGTTACATGATGATTATTGTCAGTAAACGTTCATTTATTAACGTTTAAAAAAAATTAAAAGTTTTATGCTTTAGCATTCGACAAAAATTTATAGATAAGAAGTACAATTTATTTCTTTAATTAAGATAATAACTTTATTTTGTATTGCGCAAAAAAAATATAATTTTTCTTTACTTAGAATATTGTCTCTACTTAAAAGTAGAATCATATACTAATGAAGGAAGACTTCATATTCTTGGTATTCAATAGTATACAGGTAAAATCTATAAAAAATGAAAATATTAATTTTTCATTAAGTGTTTTGTGATTAAAATGTAATGTTTATAAATGCATACTATAAAATATCACATAGTTAGCGATAATAATATGTATTAAAAATTTATACTTTAAAATTTCAATATATCGTATATGTTGTGTTTTATTATTTATTATATTAATATTATTGCATATGAATATGAAATATTAGAATAATTTGTGGATAATAAAAACACTAAATACTTTTTATGATAAATTTACATTATTAAAAATAGTACGTATATTCATGGTAATAATATACATACTTCAATAGTATAATATTCAAAGCTACAGAATTTTAATAATTTATTTAGTTTTTAACGTAGATAGGCACTGTATGGACTGCAATTGTATATATAATTCCATTTGTAATGATTAATTTTTAATGATTCATGTAGAAATTTATTTTTTATGCAGTGCAATTTTATATTCTATAGTAGATTATTGGAATATCTTATAAACTAAGGATACATCAATTTTTTGTGGTATGATTAGAAAATATCAAATAAGATTTAGGTGTGATAGTGATATCAACATAATTGTAAAAATGCATTTGCCATCATTAATGAATGAGAATTATGTGGTAAAAATATTGTTATTGGTTACATTGTGCTAATGATATACCACCATCAAGTATCTTTGATGCCATAGTAGATATAAATAAAATAGGTTATTAGTTCATTATAGGTTATTAGTTCATTTATGATAGGGGTAACAAGGAGATTCTCTCAATTTTAATTGAGAATAGATTCTATGGCTCAACTTTTATGGTGAAAGACATGAATTTAATCATGGATATATAGGTTAATATTATAAATTAAAGAAAAGCAAACTTATTTGTGTAAACAAATTCTAATAATAGAAATTATAATGACAGAAAGGTTAACTATCATTTTCATATTTAGTATTTTTATTTTAATTATCTTATTGTGAGGTAGTCAATGCGTCGTCCATTAGTGATAGGAAATTGGAAGCTAAACGGTAGCACTCATATGCTCAAGGAAATAACTACGAGTCTACGAAATGCATTGAAAATGGTTGAAGGTTGTAGCGTTGCCATTGCTCCACCAGTGATGTATCTAGATCAAGCAAGACGCGCCCTAACTGGAAGCGAAATCGCTTTGGGAGCACAAAATGTAGACATAAAATTATCTGGTGCTTTCACCGGAGATATTTCTGCTGATATGCTAAAAGACATTGGTGCCAAGTATATTATAATTGGGCATTCTGATCGTCGTATCTATCACAAGGAAAACGATGAGGCTATCGCTAAGAAATTTTCTGTGGTGCAATCGGTAGGCTTGATTCCAGTGCTGTGCATCGGTGAAACTAAAAGAGAAAATGAAGATGGTAAAACAAAAGAAGTTTGCGCGCGTCAGCTTGACGCTATATTAAACACCTTAGGCACGATAGCTATAAAAAATTCTGTTATTGCTTATGAGCCTTTATGGGCTATAGGGACTGGAAAATCTGCCACGCCATTGCAAGCTCAATCAGTACATAAATTTATACGTGATTACATTGCTCAGTACGATGCGAACATCACTTCTAAACTCATTATTCAATATGGAGGTTCTGTCAACGATAAAAATGCCGCAGCATTGTTTGCTCAACCAGATATCGATGGTGCGTTAGTTGGTAGTGCATCATTAAAAGCCGATCTTTTTTCTGCCATTGTTACAGCCGCCGCTAAAGCTAAAAAGGTGATCTAATGATACGCTATCTACTCCAATAAGTATTGGGATTG
Source organism: Serratia symbiotica (assembly GCA_900155695.1). Classification (GTDB taxonomy): domain Bacteria; phylum Pseudomonadota; class Gammaproteobacteria; order Enterobacterales; family Enterobacteriaceae; genus Serratia_E; species Serratia_E symbiotica_A. Next base: position 864,432 of record FUHL01000001.1, on the reverse strand, counting down.
GGAAGTAGACTGATACAGTAATTTGCGAATTTTGCTAACATTTATATAGTATCTTTTTACTGGATAAATTTACTTTTGCATTAGTGGTTTTAAGCTATGACAAATAAAGTTATTTGTTATTACTAATATGATATTATTAGATTATATTTTTAGCAACGCTGCAATTTAATTTAACGATTATAGTATAATTTTACGATTATCTACCACCATCTATCAATTTTTTGATCGCTTTTTATAAATGATGAACTCATTAGTCTAATAACTGTAATGTTACTTTGCGCAAATTATAGCATACTAATAATGCACTTATTAATTTCTCTTTTTTATGATGTATTGAGATATAGAGACAATAAAGTTTGATATTTCAATTTATTGAATAATTTTTTAAAAATCTAATGTTTTTTAAATTTATCATTGTTTTTATAGTGTTCTATCTATTAGAATTAAGGTGCCTTTTAAAAAGGCAAGTTTGGTGATTAAAAATTAATTTATAGAATTGTCTTGCAGAAGTATACTTACTGCGTTTTGTAATAACATGTACCATGCGCGGTAGATTAAGTTTGTGTTCAACGTTTTGCACACCCTTGATTATAGGTCATATTACCTCCTTAAGTATGGGCTATTATAGGATTCGTATAGCCTTAATTCATCAGCATGTTTTTTCCTACTATGCATTGCAAAATAACTCATATTTATAACTGAATAATGACGTTGTATTGCATTTAATGTTTTGAAAAAAACCTCTATTTTACGCATAGCAAAGAATCGAACACCATCTACTTAATTAAATTAAGTTATACTACATGTATAAGATAGATAATCTCTGATTGATGCGCATGATGCGAATAAATCATGAATTTCACTAGCTAAGGCTATACTTAACCTGACTGTTAATTAGCTTACAAAATAATAGCCTCAAAGATATTTAATAAATATATCTTAAAAATACAATACATAATACTATAATATACTATATCACATGGAATCAGAACTCCAAAAACTTTCAACATGTGTCAACATGAATGATATATATTTGCTTGAAGTAGCCATAATTTTGCAAATTATACAATAGTATATTAATAGAGTTTTTTTGCTATTTCTAACCAATCAGATTTAAAGGTACGTTTCATATTCTTGATTGCATCGATAATATCGTGGTGAACCATCTGTTCATTTAGTATACCAATGCAATGGCCAGCATAACCTTGTAATAAAAGTTCAATCGAATATGTTCCCATTCTTGACGCTAAGATACGGTCATAAGCTACAGGTCTACCACCACGCTGAATATGGCCAAGAACAGTTGTTCGAGTTTCACGTTGAGTTGCTTGCTCAATATAACGTGCCAATTCATTAATATCACATATATACTCTGTAATAGCTACAATTGCATGTTTTTTTCCTTTTCTAATACCGGCTTTAATTTCATTTAATAAATCTTCACGATTAAAATTGATTTCTGGTAGTACGATGAACTCACAACCACCCGCAATTGCAGCTGCTAACGTTAAGTCTCCGCAATAACGGCCCATAACTTCAACGATTGATATGCGCTGATGAGAAGAAGAGGTATCACGCAGACGATCAATTGCTTCCACAACAGTTCCCAATGCACTAAAGTAACCAATAGTATAATCTGTGCCGCCTATATCGTTATCGATAGTCCCTGGCATACAAATACAGGGCAATCCTTCTTCTGTTAAGAATTTAGCGCCCATATAAGAACCATCACCGCCAATTACTAGTATTGCATCAATGCCGTGATTTTTCATATTTTTAATTGACTTAAGACGAATATTACTATCTTTAAATTGCGGGAAACGAGCAGAACCAAGAAAGGTGCCTCCACGATTAATTATGTCAGATACACTATAACGATCTAATTGCTCTATGTGATCTTGATATAAGCCAAGATAACCATCGTAAATACCAAAGACTTCTAAGTCTTCTGAAAGTGCCGAGCGTACAATACTGCGTATTGCTGCATTCATACCTGGTGCATCACCACCACTTGTTAGTACACCGATTTTTTTTATCATAACTGCCTCTAAATAATATGAGTCCATTTTAAATAATTATTTTTTATCCGTCCATTGACATGTTTCTAATTAATAATTATATATGTTTTGTATAAAATATATTTAAACATTGAATTCAGGTTATCTTATTTAAGAATTTATAAGATAAAATATATTCAATAAATTTAATCTTATGAAGACCTTCTCTATCATAGAATTATAATTACTGATATTAATTTTATTTTTATCAATGATAGTATTTGTATTTATGTTTATAGTGATATATATCTATGATAGTAGATTTTCGTAATTACTGCTGCCGTTAGGAGGGCATATTGCTTGTGTAAATATAATATCTTTCTAGATAAACCGTTAAAGAATATTAGATCAGATAAAAGAGTTTAAAAAACTTTCAGTTTTTAATTTTTAATTCAAATGATGAGATACATTTATAACAGATAAAAGATTTATTTAATCGTCCGCCATACAATAGATTGGGAAAATAAAGAAATCTTATATACATTACTAAAATTGTATTATTTAATGCTTCAATACGTAAACTGATATAAAATTTAATATCTTAATTAATAATATTAGAATAAAGATGCGTTCCTGAATATTACAAGCAATCTCTTATTTATTATATTCTTAATTTAGTAAATATTTTATTTTAGATAAAACTGATAGTTTCTTGTGCTAATTAAGAATCTAATTCTTATGATAAATTATAGTAGAAAATAAAGAAATCTTATGCACATTACTAGATGTATTTCGTGCTGGATATTTACACATCACATGGAATATTAGAGATTTAATTAATAATAAATATCCATATCCAAATCTGTAATCTTTATCAATAATAGTAACAGACTTGATGATATTTAATCTTCGATACAGACAACTAATTAAAAAAATAGTAACATAATTGTTTTGAAAGATAAAGTACTTCTTAGCACATCTATCAATTTATGTATTGATCCATAAATCCCAAATTATATTGACGATATTTTTTATCGTTTTCTATAGGCAATGATATTTTAATATAGTAATTTAATATTTAGCATGTTGGTATAATATTTTAATATATAGTTTAATTTAGAATGCATTTTAAAATACTATGATTCTGCATTTTTCAAATATATTCACTTTATCTTAAACAAATAATATTAACTTATATTTCTGTAAATATAATGTATGATAAGATATCTAAATATGATATCAAAAAAATTCAACAAAAAATTAAAAAGTGATAAAAATACAATTTTTCCTTAAAATGTAATCAAGACAAAAAATTAATACGATTCTTCTTGACGTATGGTAAAGTTTTTGTAATTTTATAATTAAATTTTAATTGCTAATTAAAAATAGTTGGTAAAAATTATGACTATCAAAGTTGGAATAAACGGTTTTGGTCGTATTGGTCGCATTGTTTTCCGTGCTGCGCAGGAACGTAATAACATTGAAGTTGTCGCAATCAACGATTTACTAAGCGTAGAGTATATAGCTTATATGTTGAGATATGACTCTACTCACGGTGGATTCAATGGTACGATAGACGTTAAAGATGGTGAGCTAGTTGTTAATGGAAATACCATTCGTATTTCTTCAGAAAAAGACCCTATCAATCTAAAATGGAATGAAATAGGTGTTGATGTAGTAGTTGAAGCTACTGGTCTTTTCTTAACTCATGAAAGCGCACATAGACATATTGTTGCTGGCGCTAAAAAAGTTGTAATGACAGGACCTTCTAAAGATGAAACACCGATGTTTGTTTGTGGTGTAAATTTCGAAAAGTATGCTGGTGAAGATATTGTTTCTAACGCTTCTTGTACTACGAACTGCTTAGCTCCACTAGTTAAAGTTATTAACGATAACTTCAGTATCATTGAAGGTTTAATGACTACTATTCATGCGACTACTGCAACTCAGAAAACTGTTGATAGTCCGTCGCTAAAAGACTGGCGTGGTGGACGTAGTGCGTTTCAGAATATCATACCTTCTTCTACCGGTGCTGCTAAAGCAGTAGGTATTGTTCTTCCTGAGTTAAAAGGAAAATTGACAGGTATGTCATTCCGTATTCCCACTGCAAACGTATCAGTAGTTGATCTCACTGTTCGTTTAGGAAAATCTACCATATACGAAGAAATTAAGCAAGCTGTTAAGTCTGCTACTGAAAGTTCTATGAAAGGGGTCATGGGCTATATTGAAGACGATGTAGTTTCTAGTGATTTCAATGGTAATACGCTCACTTCCATATTTGATGCAAAAGCAGGTATTGCATTGAATAAAAATTTTATAAAACTAATTGCTTGGTATGATAATGAAACAGGATATTCTCATAAAGTTCTAGATTTAATTACGCATATGTTCAAATAATAGCATTAGAATAAGTGGTTTACGCCATCATTTAAAGATATTTTATTTATTTAATAACAGATCACAATACTTTGTATAAAGAGTAGGAAAGATATGAGATAAGTGAACATATTATCGCAAAGTTAGTATCATTATTTTGCGATAATATATTACTTCAAAATTAATTTATACGCCATATATTTCACTATTTCTATAATTTATAGAAGTTAAATGCATATTTATATTACATGCATAAAATATATATTAAATTCATAAAATAAATAACTACATTCATTAAGATCTGGATGAGAATAATATTCTCATTACTTTCAGTCTATAAGATAATTAAGTCTGTAAGACAATGGCTAGTATATAATGGGTATTTATACGTTTACTGATAGTTTTCTATTGTTAAATTAACCGTAATTATAAGTTTCATCTGGAAGTATACTTTAACTACCGAGACTACCATTATATGGTAGTATATTATGCACTTTAACAAATATATTTTATTTATAAGAGATAGTTAATTTTCATTACTATGTTTAGGATATAAATAATTTTTATATATGAAGAATACAGCATTAAAGATTTTTAAATATCCTGATTTACTTTAAGGCTAGTTTTATTAAACTTAATTACTTAATCAATTGTTATATTTTAACGTAATATTATTAATAATATTTTATATATTAATAAGGTTATAATATAAATTTAATGCTAAAATTCATTGGCAGATGTTTTGATTCTAAAATAGCAATAAAAATTATTAGAAGTTTTTATTGAAGTAACAATAACAATATAATACATTAAAATATATATAACATTGACTGAAATAAAAAATATTTTATTTTATATATTTTAGTAATTTTTATTAATATTATGAACATTTAATAATCAAACATTGCAGATATTGACTCTTCGTTACTAATCCGACGAATAGCTTCGGCCAGCATGCTAGATAGCGTGAGAGTAATTACATTTTCTAATGCTTTAATTGCTGGTGGGAGTGGAATAGTGTCACAGACAATAACTTTATCAACTACTGAATGCTTGATATTATACAGTGCATTACCAGAAAAAATTGGATGAGTTGCATATGCGAATACACGTTTTGCAGCGTGTTCTTTTAATGCTTCCGCTGCCTTACATAAAGTTCCACCAGTATCGATCATGTCATCGACTAGCACACAGTCACGGTCAGCCACATCACCGATGATATGCATCACCTGTGATACGTTTGCACGTGATCGGCGTTTATCAATTATCGCCATATCAGTATCATTTAGTAGTTTAGCAATAGCACGGGCACGAACTACACCTCCAATATCCGGAGAAACTACGATAGGGTTCTCTAGGTTCTGTTGCAGCATCTCTTTTAGTAAGATAGGACTACCAAATACATTATCTACTGGGACATCAAAGAAACCCTGGATCTGCTCGGTATGCAGGTCTACCGTTAATACACGATCCACCCCAACGCTAGATAGAAAGTCAGCAACAATTCTAGCTGTAATGGGTACACGCGCAGAACGAACACGGCGATCTTGTCTAGCATATCCGAAATAAGGAATAACGGCAGTAATGCGTCCTGCAGATGCACGACGTAGAGCATCAATCATTACTACTAATTCCATTAAGTTATCGTTAGTTGGCGCACAAGTAGATTGGATGATAAAAATATCACCACCTCGTACATTTTCATTGATTTGTACGCTTACTTCACCATCGCTAAAACGACCTACAGCGGCATCACCAAGGCTGGTATACAAACGATTGGCAATACATTTTGCTAGTTCCGGCGTCGCATTGCCAGCAAAAAGTTTCATATCAGGCACGAGAAAACCTCAGTAGTGTATCGATAGATAAATATTGTTATAGTATTCTTGGCCAAGCAAAAATCTTAGATGCCTATGTAATCTCATGACATTGCGATTACATATTGCGTATAGATAATTGACGATATCGTTGACCTGTTCTCATATAATAGGAAATCGTTCAGTCATGACTCAAATTGCTGATGACGGATACGATGTAGTGGTGAAACATTAACTCCACGCGCGATAAAACTATAAAACCATCTCGGCGTTCTCTGTAATACTTGAAGCGCACTAATTTCTTTATCAAATTCTGCAAATATACAAGAACCTGTTCCAGTTATTCGTGCTGGGGCATATTTTAATAGCCATGAAATAACCCGTTCAACTTTAGGAAACCTTTTTCTTACGATTGGTTCACAATCATTTATATAAGGAGATAATAAAAGCTCATTAAAGCAGCGAATTGGAGTGTCACGTTTCAGTTCTACATCGCTAAAAATCACGGAGGTAGGAATATTGATGCCAGGGTGAGCGATGAGATACCATTTTTCAGAAGGATTAGCTGGCTTTAACTGTTCGCCTATTCCTTCAGCAAATGCTGAATGTCCATGGATAAAGATAGGTACATCTGCACCAAGATTTAGCCCTAAATGCATCAACTGATGATCACTCATCCCACATTGCCATATTTCATTTAATGCTATCAGCATAGTTGCAGCATTAGAAGATCCTCCACCTAATCCCCCACCGATTGGCAATCGTTTATTGATGCTAATGTTAACACCGCATGGAGCGCTGTATAGTGTTCTATGGCATTTACAATATCTCTGTATTAGTCTGGCAGCACGTACTATTAGGTTTGTCTCATCTGGAATGCCATTTAAAGGTGTTAGTAGAAGAATACTATTGTCTTGGCGAGGCTCTAAAATAAGAGTATCATGATAATCAATAAACTGAAATAGTGTTTGTAATAAGTGAAAACCATCTTTACGTTGACCAGTGATATATAAAAATAAATTGATCTTCCCGGGAGAGGGCCAATGGTAAATCATTTGAGTGTCCATCTATCTATTTTTATTTTGATATATTGATCACCTTGTTTAAGTTCTAATTTAATTGGCAATAGCATGCCACGTTCGTTGCGGTAATCTTGATAATCTACTATCCAGATTAGATTGCTATTCTGATAAGTCAGATTACGTAGATAATATCGATTATCTAGTGTAAAATCTTTAGATTCACCTGGTAGGCCTAGCATCCATTGAAATAGGTTTTTTATTGGAATTTCAATACCAGTTAATTTATGAATCATTTCTTCAGGATTATCGCCAAGATAGTGATTACCTTTATGGTCTGTTAATTTTACTATGTTTGGTTGTATTTTGATATCTAGTTCAGTCCTGCCAAACTGGTTAGTCAATAGCATACGATAATGTTGTGGAGAAAATTGTTGCAATAAAAAACGAACATAGATCTTTTTTTTATGAAACAAATAAGAAAGAGATCCACGAATCTGGTATGTACTAATCTTTTGTAGTGATTTCTTATGCATCTGCCACTGCCCTGTAGCAATACTATTGGTAGGTTTTATCGTAGTACATGCATTCATTATCAGCATAGCAATCGAAATTAAACAAAGCAAGCTTACTTTGTAAATTATCATAATTTCTTTTTCCTTCTTAAGAGTGTCTAAAGATATGTATTGCTTGCAATAATTATAGAAAGAGCTTATATCAATAATATTACAATATGATATAATCATATACGCTGAGTATTTTAATTTATAGTAGTCGGCTTACAATACATTATATCCTATTAATATTTTATAAGATATCTATGTTTTCAATACATTGATTACGTCTTTAAATTTCTAAGTAATCTTTATGATCATCAACGTTAAAAGATATAACTTAAAATTGATTATTATTTCAAAAATACATGAAAATCACCGATATATTACAGGGCATTATTATAGTGCCGCATTTATTTTATTATTAGACTCATACTTTATTGCTACATTGTCTTAATTGCTTTTTTCAAAATAATCAATGCAATAAGACCATTATTAGTATAGAATAATATTATTTTACAAAATCATCTATTTTAGTAATTGCTTTAATATTAATTAAAGCCAGAAAAGACTGGCGTACTAGAAAGATTCAAAAATATTAGGATAGAAGTGTTAGCTAACTTTTAAAATAGATAAGATGATATATAAATCATTTTTTGGTTAATCTACAATATTGATGTAAGGACTGTAAACTATTTCAATATATATGGCTTATATTCAACAGCGAGCAAGACATAATATAGTCAATAAATCAAGTGCTTATCTATATAAGATGCTGTTATATAAATATTGGAAAGTCTACGTTTGCAATAGAAAATTAGTGCCTCAGCGTAAGGAGTTGAATCAGAAATAAAGAAAAATAGACCAGTTATGATGTATTCTAAAAGAGTCATGTTATTACATTTGAATATTATTTAGTAAATATCTGAGTTGTATCGCATTCCCTTCTGATATAATCTAACTCAAAACTAGAAAACCTAATATATATTATTAGATCTGATTATCTCTTAACGCCTCTAAAATTATTAAAGATATTTTTAAATCTATTTAGAGTTATAGAACTAAGTAGAATTTAATGAATTAGAATTTATTTAATTATTTAAACGAAAGTTGAAATAATATTGTGCTACAATGGTAGTGTTAAGAACACAGATATATTTGGATATATTCATGGTATATTAATTAGCTATTTCTACTGAAATATCATCCATAATTTTGAGATAACTAATTTATTATATTTTACGAGTACTTTACAATAGAGACGAGTTAAATAAAATTCATATCAAAATCTTGCAATTAGTCAAACAATAGATGAATAAAATGCTTTATTCATCTATATCTAAAAATTTTAAGATATAACAATATCTTGTCTATCTTGCTTCTATTAATAAATCTTTAATTCAATATTAATAAAGCACTGAATATATTAATTAAGAAAATAAAAATTTTAGTACATGGCTATCTGGCGTATAGTTACTACGCATATAGCTCAAGAGTATGAAGCCACTCCATTTTCATTTAGTCACAGTTTTATCTAGTGCTAGTGATGATTTATACGTAATTTCCATAGCGTTGAATGACAGTATCTTTTTTATTAATGTATTATTCATTTGCTAAAAATTAATATTCTTAGAAAATTACAAATATTTTTTCTTAAACAAACAAGTAATATAGAGATAACTTCAGTCATATAGCTTTATCCAGTTAACGTGTAGTATAATCAAGTAAAAACTGCAATTTTATGAATTATGATATATTTAATTTATAATGCTAAATAGTGTTATTTGCATTATTTAATAATCAGAAAAATATTAAATTCAAATTACACGTGACATACGTAGTGGCTATGCTAGCTATATTCAACTCATGAGTGTAAACATGTGTTTACTTCATCTATAAAGCCAGTAAACTAATTAAGTTAATATTAATATTTAAAATAATAAGTGAAAAACCTAAATGGCATTGAAATATACAGTATGTATTACTGTTATAATAGGAATGTAATATTCAAAAAAACGAAGACTGCTTCTATAATACTCAATGGACATGAATAACTACGATTAGCTTATAATTTCTATAACTGAGCCGTCATTATGTAAATATATCACTATGCAATTATGTTGAACACATTAAATATTTTCCGAGGAAAATATTTAAATCAATATTGTTTACCTCATATTAGTAGATAAAAATTAAAGAAAAATGGTGCGTAAAGATCCCATTATTTACAGAATCGAAATATTAATTAAGATTAAGATAAGCCACCATTACTAATGCATCACGCTAAAATATATCTATCATAAGTGTTAGTTAGTGACTTTATGCTATATAGAAAGTTTCGTATATCGACATACTTATTTTATACTATTAGATATTCATCAGAATATTTAATAGTATTTACATAATCATGTTTTCACTTAAGGATCGGTAGAGAATTAAAAAATAGCACTAAAAAATGCTGGTCTCGCGCACAAAGGCTATTCTGTTAAGATAACATGGCGCTACATATTTTTTAAAATATATCACAAGACTACTAAATATATTATAAACATTATAAGAAACAGTATTCAATGCATTGAAACAATAATGGCAATATAGCAACATACTCTAAATTCACACTCCATCCAGATACAACCTAGCAATTATGCAATTGAATATACCGATATGGCTTACATTGTTTCGCGTAATTCTGATACCGTTCTTTGTGCTGGCATTTTACCTGCCATGTACTTGTGCACCGATGGTGTGTGCGATCATCTTTTGCTTTTCGGCGATAACCGACTGTTTTGACGGTTTTTTAGCTCGTCGCTGGAAACAGACTACTCCATTTGGAGCATTTCTTGATCCGGTAGCAGATAAAGTTATGGTCGTTGTCGCGTTAGTAGTAGTAGTAGATTACTACCACAATTGGTGGATTACCATACCAGCAGTCATTATGATTTCTCGTGAAATTATTATTTCATCTTTACGAGAATGGATGGCGGAAATTGGTAAACGGAATAGTGTAGCAGTATCTTGGATTGGAAAAATTAAGACTATAGCACAAATGATAGCATTAATCGGGTTACTTTGGCGTCCGGAGCGTGCTGTAGAGTACATATCATTTGGTTTATTGTATATTGCTGCAATATTAACTTTTTGGTCAATGTTTCAATATTTGAAAACTGCAATAAGCGTTATTAATTAATACTAATTAAAGCGATGCAAAATTAATCAAATAAATGTAATCACTCAATAATTTTATTGACTTATCATATCCATTCAATGAGAATATATTTCATGTGATAAAAATATAATAATGCTAAATATAATAAAACGTCATAAGTTGTGATTGATGCGGGAATAGCTCAGTTGGTAGAGTACGACCTTGCCAAGGTCGGGGTCGCGAGTTCGAGTCTCGTTTCCCGCTCCATATTGTATGTAGTCTGCTTGTCCATATTTAATCTGAAAATATAAGTAGAGTTATGGCGCGTTAACAAAGCGGTCATGTCACGGATTGCAAATCCGTTTAGTCCGGTTCGACTCCGGAACGCGCCTCCATTTCTTTAATGCCCGGATGGTGAAATCGGTAAACACAAGGGATTTAAAATCCCTCGGCTTATAGCTTTGCGGGTTCAAGTCCCGCTCTGGGCACCAGATTAATTTCAAATATACATTACCTACTGATAAAGAAAAGATTTTTTTTGCTTGATAATATTGATAGTCTTTATATAAAAGACTGTTTATATTTATTAGGTAGAAACCCTATTTGCTTATCCACCAAGACCCATCTTGGAAAAGATAATGAATTAATTGAAGTGATGGCATGTAACAATTTTTATTGCAACACTAAAAATGGTGATCTTGTGAATTTTGTTATTATTGAATCTTATAGATTATTCAAAATAATTGTAATGTATCATTGTCATTATATTTGCAACTTGCCTGTACTAGGCAGACATAACATAGTATATAGATTTCTAACCTATCCTATAATATTATATAGGAATTATATGACGATATACGTAACTACATACTCACTGCTAAAGATAAGTTTTCTATGTGTAGCACTTAAGATTTGTTAAGTAAATAGTCAAATAACAGTAAGCCCATTACTAAATATTATAAATTGTACTGTTACTATTTGCTACAATAAGAATAATATAAGTAGCAGATATAGACTTATCGATTAAAGTATTTTTTTAAATTTTTATTTCAATAAAAATTTATATTTTTATATGCAACATAAATCCCAACTGTTAATATTTAATGAACTTCATATAAAATTAACAGTACTATTTTACTTTAACAAGTTAAATAAAATTATCTATTTATAGATATGCACTAATCAAATCAAAGATATTTATCATGAATTATATTTTTAATAAAGTGTTATATGCTTAAGATGATAAAATATCATATTGATTAAATATTAAATATAAATATAATAGTGAAGAAAAATAAAGTAATCTTTTTTATGCACGGTATTTAAAAAAGACAATATTAATATTGACTAAAAATAAATTATTGCTTTGATGGTCATCAAAGTAGATAAACAAGTTATCACTTGGTGTTTTCTTTATAAAAGGAATAATCTTTAAAGGAAAGCTTGTTAAGCATACCACTTGTCTATTTCCACTCACGTCAAAATTGTGTGATTTTTCTCATAATTGTGTGAAATTGCATTAAATTACTAACGCTATAATTATTCTATTCTTAAAAACTATATGAGTTAATTTTTTTCTAAATAAATAGATTATGTCAAGGTATTGTATATATTTTATAAATAAGATTTAGTAAACCGTCCGCCTATTTTATTTGATAGAGATTTGAATTTTAATATATATTACATTTTTTATTTATTAAGACACGTGGACTTAAAAAATAACTTTTCGATAGTGAATGAAGATGACTGGCATACTATAATGCAAGCACAAATAGTACCAAAAGACTGTCATTGTTACATGATAGTTTAAAGACAGAAAATCTAAAAATATTTATCCTATGATATCTATAATAATATAATTAATATAGATAGTATTATGGGTACATTAATAGTGATTTTTTATGAAAGATGATTGTGTACAGTTTTAAAAATAGATAATGACTTTAATACATTTTTATTTTGCAAAACAGGAATATCTTACATTCATATAGCCTTCAAAAAAATAGTGATAAATGAAATAATAAATATAAGATATGTATTAATCTTATTAAATTTATACCAATAACTACGTTAGTTCAATGTATTAAAACTTTTGTTTTGTATATTAATACATAGCTTTGTGCATTCTTTTAAGGAATTATCACTCAATGACCAAAATAATATTTCTCTGTAATACCATAAAATATCTTATGTTTTATTAAAGCTATGCTTTTAGTTATATAAAAAAAATAAATAGAAAGTAGCGTTTCATTTATTAATGCCAATCTGAATAATAAATACAGTATTCCAATACCTTATGTTAGGTAATTACACTATTGTTAGGTAATTACACTATTCTATTTATTTAATACGGAATTTATCTTGCGCGGAAATTTATAACGTGCAAGAATTATTCTTGCACTAACTAAGTATACATTTTATTTCTTATATTCAGCGCATCATTTATATATTGAGTGCATTGAAGATTACGAGTTATTACTAAATAAGCATAATGCTTAAACTAAATTTATTATTTGTAGAATATTAATATCCGTATTAATTGATATCATTTAGGCATATAATTTGAAATTTTATATTTACTAGTTGCTGTATAGATTTCAATCTATTTGATTCTGTCATTAATCTCCAACATATGCTCTAGAATAATCCATATTCTAATATTTAAAAAATCATTTTATTATTGAACATTCATTTCTGCATAATAAAAAATAGATGAAATCATTACAATATTTATATGCTATAGTGTAAAGCGATTTAGACAGTAGTGATTTAATCTTAGCATCAGTATTATTTTACTATTTTGATGTCAAAAATTTATGCCATGACCAAGAAATAAAAAAATCTATTTTACACTTTCATTGTATATTCAATCTTTTATGCCTGCCCATCCGATGCACTTTTAACTTAGTAGTCTTATTAGTAGACATAATCTTAATTAATAATGTTAGCCGTCTACATGATACCACGTTGAGTCTATCATTATAAAGTAGATAATTCAGTATAAGAACATATAACTATTTTGCACAGATTTAGATCAAAAAAAAGAATGTTTACTTAATGAAGTAAAGCTATGCAATGCAGTATTAGAATACAATTTTTATAACTAAATCTTATAGCTAAGTTGTAAGTCTATTTGGCCTATTTATAATTGATAACGCAGTGTTTATCACTTAATAATACTGATTCTAATGCAATGATAATCATCTCGTTAAAGGTAGTTTGCCGTTCTAATGCAGTTGTCGCTTCATGACGCAGAATATGATCAGATACAGTGCAAATTGTAAGTGCTTTGCAGCCGAATTCTTCGCGTAATTCGGCTGCTACACCGTAAAGACCAGCCGCTTCCATATCTACTCCAAAAATGCCGTATTTTTTCATTAGTTGAAACATCTCAGTATCCGAAGAATAGAACATATCGGTAGAAAAGATATTACCAACATGTACTGGTATATTATGCATCGCTGCTGCATTTACAGCATCGCGTACCATTTCAAAATCAGAAATTGCAGCATAGTCATGATTTTTAAAACGTAGATGATTTACCTTAGAATCAGTGCAAGCGCCCATACCGATCACTATATCCCGTAGGTTTACATCGTCTCGTACTGCACCACAAGACCCTACACGAATTATTTTTTTTACACTGAATTCAGTAATTAATTCATGTGCATATATAGAACAAGAAGGAATACCAATGCCATGTCCCATTACTGAAATACGGCGCCCTTTATATGTGCCAGTAAAACCCAACATACCACGTATGTTATTTACTTCTATTGCGTCCTCAAGGAAGTTCTCAGAAATATATTTTGCGCGTAGCGGATCGCCTGGCATCAATATTACATCGGAAAAATCTCCCATTTCTGCATTTATGTGCAATCTAGCCATAATATTCCCTTCAGTGATATTAAATAAATAATGAAGTATATAAAAATTTGGATTAAGAATGTCTCTTCGTTGATAGCAACTAGATTAAAAGGCTCGTCACTTCTTCACTAATAATCCTGTGGCTGAATCGAAAAAGACTATAACATGGATTTACCGTAATCCATGGGGGATACACCAAAGTATCTAGCAATAGTTTGTCCAATGTCAGCAAACGTTCGGCGATATCCTAATGAACCAGGGTTTACGTTTTTTCCATACATTAGAATAGGAATGTGTTCTCGAGTATGATCAGTGCCACTCACCGTTGGATCACAGCCATGATCTGCAGTAAAAATAATGATATCATTACCTATCACCTGATTTAATAGCTCTGGCAATCGAGAATCGAATAGTTCTAGCGAAGACGCATAACCAGATACATCACGGCGATGGCCATAAGCAGAGTCAAAATCAACAAAATTACTAAATACAATAGTATTGTTGCCGGCGTGCTCTATTTCTTTTAATGTTGCATCGAATAATTCGTTAATGCCAGTTGCCTTCACTTTCTTGGTGATACCAACGTTTGCGTAAATATCTGCAATTTTACCAATTGATACAACTTTACCATTTTTTTCGTCTACTAATTTTTTTAGCACAGTAGGTGCTGGTGGCTCGACCGATATATCGTGGCGATTGCCTGTACGCTGAAAATTTCCAGGATACTCACCAATAAACGGACGTGCAATAACGCGACAAATGTTATAACCACCTGCACTTAGTGCATCATAAGCAATCTCACACAGCATATATAGTCGATTCAAACCAAATCTTTCTTCATGACAAGCAATCTGAAATACAGAATCACTAGAGGTATAGAAAATTGGTTTGCCAGTTTTAATATGTTCTTGGCCATGTTTATCAAGAATTACTGTACCGGAAGAGTGACAATTGCCAAGATAACCGACTAAGTTAGCACGTTTAATTAATGTATTTAGTAATGATTGAGGAAAACTAAAATTTGGATCTTTGAAATACCCCCATTTAAAAAGTACGGGTACACCAGTGATTTCCCAGTGACCTGATGTAGTATCCTTACCGGAAGAAAGCTCACTAGCATAAGCATAGGCACCAATAATATTATCATTGCTATCCATACCATGAGGATATTGACCACTAGAAGCTTGCGCCGCTTTTCCAAGACCTAGACGATTTAAGTTGGGTATTTTTAGGGGGCCATAACGGCCGATATTAGCTTTGTTTTGAAAGCAACTATCCGCGATATGACCTAATGTATTGGCTCCTTTATCGCCAAAATACTCGGCATCAGCACTAGCACCGATGCCGAATGAGTCTAGTACAATAATAAATATACGCCTCATTTTACTTCCCTATATTTCATTCTGTATCATAGTAAAAATAGCAGCATTTACTAAATAGTTAGTAGGAACGTATCGGTATATTGATGTTAATTTTATGATCTATTAGTAATAATGACTCAAAACGGAAATTAAAGTATCTGCATGAACCAAGCCAATAATGCATTTACAGTTAATACAATATGGTAATGGATATACGCCATGGCGTAGTGAATGATATTTTGCATTCATATCAATGCTGCACTTAACTTTTATATACGTATAATATCTACAGTTCTGTAATATTATCAATGCACTAGGTTGATAAATAGCCACACTAACAACCAATCCAGCAGAATACTTAATGAAGTAAATAAACGAAATCTTATGGCGTATTAATTTATGTACTTCTATTATGTTTATTAAATAAGAAATGAACTCTATTTCAGGTAGATAGCTTGCTTCTCTAACAGATTTGTATCTTAGCACGATTCACAAAATTGCTATACCACTTGTACTATATTCAGATACAATGTATAATTTAATTTTGATATAATATTCTTGAATATACTTGTTTATCGAAGACTATAGTATATAGATTTTTGATATTTTGCAGATACAATTAGCATAGAAACGAAGGTGTTGACTCAATGATCTTATTTATATTAATGGGATGATAGCAATCTTAAGTTTGTAGTGCTACTAAATATCGCCAATTTAACAATAAAAAAGTGCTAATTAACAATCTAACTCTAATCTTTTTCATCATTATGACATAAAAGATTATTATAGAAGTACTTTTAATGCTATGTGAAGGCTTCATGTACTTTACTACTGATTTCGATCGAATGGCAATTTTTTAGTAAAAATCAGCAAGGCATTTTCAAAGTATGCAATCAGTAGGCTAAATATTAGCTATAATACATGTTTATTAACCGATAATTCTAAAATTTATCTTATCTATGTATTATAGATTACGATGGTAAAATAATTCACTCTATGCTTTTTTATGTGATGTATCAATACTTTATTAAAGTTAGAGATAACCTTATCTTCATCAGTACTTTTTAACACTTTAAAAATATTTCATGCATGTGAAAAAAGATAATTCATGGTAACAACAGATAAGCAAGTAAGTAAAATAAGCAAGTAAGTAAAAATTTAAGGACATTACAAAAAATTATATAATATATAACTGGATGAGGGATTAATAACAATATGTAGATATTGTAAATATTAAATTGATTAATAAGTTCATAAATAAATTTATATTGAAACTCACACAAGAACAGAGATAATATTTTATTATTAATAATAAAATATTATCTTTAGATTTACTATTTTAGTTTAAATATCTAGCGAATTAGTATAAAAAATTAAAATATTAATTTATAAAAACAATGTTGAGTTGCATGCATTCAATTAATGCAATATTCTTATATTCTCATGCAGTGAGATATGTATATACTGCGTTTAATGACGTGAATAATAATTATCAAGATTATATCTTTCGCCTATTGTTATCATAAAATCCACTAAAAAAGTATAGTCTAAATTTCATTCTAATATCCGAGATAAATGAAATATTTTATCCATGCATTCTTTAATTATATTTATTGTCTGTCACTATTCCAACTAATTCTAAAACATTTAGTTTTAGGGATAAATTGCACTCCATCAGGAAATTTAATGCTCTACTTTATTTCTATTATAGTTGATAATAAAAGTTTCAGTCAAGTATGGAAACTTTGTAAAAATAATGTAGAGAACTTTTTGCCATATAATGGCAGGTTTGAAGATTTAGGCTATATACATTATGGATACAAATCTAAACATTCTTACTGCCGTTTTATTGATTTATATTAAAATAAATTTAAATAGCATGCAATTAGTAATTTATTAATAATAATGATTATTATCAAGCATTAATTACAACTATATTTAAGACGCTCTTTGATACGGGCTGCTTTACCAGTACGCTTTCTAAGAAAGTAGAGTTTTGCTTTACGAACAGCACCACGACGTTTAATAGTTATGTTATTAATTATTGGAGAATGAGTTTGGAAAACTCGCTCAATACCTTCACCATTAGAAACTTTACGAACAGTAAATGCAGAATGCAGACCGCGGCTACGAATCGCAATTACTACGCCCTCAAATGCTTGCAGACGTTTTTTGCTGCTTTCAACAACCCATACCTTTACTTCTACAGAATCACCTGGACGAAATGCAGGTATTGCTTGCTTTATCTGCTCTTGTTCTATTTCCTTAATAATATTGTTCATAATATGTCTCTTAACCTATGTAAACTAATATATTTGCTTCGCCTGACGTCACATGCAATCTTTGTATCACTCTTTACTGGCTATATATTCCTGTTGAAACTCATGGAGCAACTCTGATTTTTTGTCACTGAGCACTAAGTTGCCTAGAAGTTCCGGCCTGCGAAGCCAGGTACGACCAAGTGACTGTTTTAGGCGCCATTGATGTATATCATTATGGTTTCCAGATAGTAGAACAGGTGGCACTTCTATCCCTGATAAGACCCCAGGGCGGGTATAGTGCGGGCAGTCTAGTAATCCTGCGGAAAAGGAGTCTTCTTTTGATGAATTTTGATGGCCCAATACGCCTGGTATGCAACGGGCAACTGCATCAATCAAAGTCATTGCTGGTAATTCCCCACCGCTTAGTACGTAATCGCCGATAGACCATTCTTCGTCAATTTCAGTTTGGATTAAGCGCTCATCTATCCCTTTATATCGACCACAGACAAGAATTATTTTCTTGTTTTTTGATAGCTCATCAACACCAGTTTGATCTAATTTACGTCCCTGCGGAGAGAGATAAATGACTTTTGTGCCCTTGCCAGTCGTTAATTTCGCTGACTCAATAGCTTCCCGTAAAGGTTTTGCCATCATCAACATACCAGAACCACCGCCGTAAGGGCGGTCATCTACGGTATGATGCCTATCATAGGTAAATGCTCTAGGATTCCAACATTGCACACTTAACAGGCCATTTTTTATTGCCCGGCCAATCACTCCGTAATTTGTTATTACGCAAAACATTTCTGGAAAAAGGCTTACAATACCAATGAACACCAGACTATCCCAATAATGTTATTTTACTTACTTGAACGTTGTTACCCGTGGGTTAAAAAACAGGGTTCCAATCTACTTCAATGACTAAATGAACAAGATCAACGTTTTTTATAATCCTCTCGTAAAGAAATGGAACTAACCTTTCTTTAATGTTAAACGTATCTTGTATATTTGCTTTAACTACCATTACATCATTAGAACCAGTTTCTATCATCTCAATAACCTTACCAAGATTATAACCGTTAGTCGTAAATACTTGACAGCCTATTATATCTTTCCAGTAATAATCATGCTTCTTTAGTAGAGGTAATTGATCAGAATCTACAATAATCTTGCAATTATTGAACAAGCTGACTGTATGGCGCTCGTTAAGATCTTTGATCTTGATGATTAAACTTTGACGATGTTGTTGCCAGCTCTCTAATTGAATTAGCTGCCACTGACTTATTTGTTTTACCAGCCAAGGCTGGTAGTTAAAAATGTTTTTCGGATTGGAAGTGTATGAATGCACTCGTATCCAGCCACGAATACCATAAGTAGAGCCTATTGTACCTAGTATAACAGGTTTTTTAGGAGCTAACGGGTGGAATTGTTTACTCATTATTATCACTGCGATAAATTAAGCCGCTTTCTTTATTTCTTTGATAAGCGTATTAACACGCTTAGATACAGTTGCTCCCAGTCTAAGCCAATATTGAATACGATCTAAATCTAAACGCAATGCTTCTGCATTGCCAGCGACAATTGGATTGAAAAAACCTACGCGCTCAATAAAACGACCATCACGTGCATTACGACGATTGGTGACTACTACTTGATAGAACGGACGCTTTTTTGCACCGCCGCGCGCTAATCGAATGGTTACCATAATATCCTCTATTAGTTAATAAAAAGATAAGAACTCTTGAAAAGAGAGGTCTTATTAAAATGTGAAATTGTAAATTTTGACGTCTTTTAAGAAAACCACACTTTATAAGTGAAGATCATTAAATTTATTTAAGTAGTTAATCAAACATTAAGTTTTTTATCCTAAAGAGATCAGTCTACATTATGTGTGTATCTTATAATTAAACATCTATTATCGACTAGGAAAATTAGGTATCATCATGCTTTTTATATCGCGCATCATATTCGCTATACCGCCTTTTTTTATTTTCTTCATCACGCGTTTCATGTTGTCAAATTGTTTAAGTAAATTATTAACATCCTGCACCTGCATTCCTGAACCCATTGCAATACGGCGCTTGCGTGCACCTTTAATGATTTCTGGTTTAGCACGTTCTTTGAATGTCATTGAATTGATAATTGCATCCATACGTATTAGAACTTTATCATCCATCTGCAATTTCATAGCAGCCGGTAATTGAATAGTGCTAGGAATTTTACTGAGCATGTTAGCCATGCCGCCCATATTATGCATTTGCTTGATTTGATATGAGAAATCAGTCAAATCAAAATTATCACTATTCTTTAATGTATTAGCTAATTTTTCTGCTTGTTTACAGTCAATTGTGCTTTCAATATCTTCAATTAACGATATAACATCGCCCATTCCTAGTATACGTGATGCTACACGATCCGGGTAAAATGGTTCAAGTGACTCCATTTTTTCGCCAACGCCGAGGAATTTGATTGGTTTTCCAGTAATATAGCGGAGAGAAAGCGCTGCTCCTCCTCTGGCATCACCATCCACTTTAGTGAGCACGATGCCAGTTAACGGTAATGCTTCATTAAAAGCTTTGGCTGTATTGGCAGCGTCTTGTCCAGTCATAGCATCCACTACAAATAGAGTTTCTACTGGATTAATGACTGCGTGTATTTGTTTTATTTCATCCATCATCGTTTCGTTAATATGCAAACGGCCTGCTGTATCAACGATTAATACATTATAATACTGCAGTTTAGCTTTTTGTAGTGCACTACTAACAATATCAATGGGTTTTTGTGTAATCTCAGCAGAAAAAAAATCGATACCAATGTTTTTCGCTAAAATTTCTAATTGCTTTATTGCAGCTGGGCGATAAACATCTGCAGATACAAGTAAAACTTTTTTCTTATGTTTGTCTTTTAAAAATTTTCCAAGTTTAGCTGCACTGGTTGTTTTTCCTACGCCTTGAAGACCCGCCATCATAACTACGGCTGGTGGTTTGATTGCTAGATTAAGCTCAGTGTTTACAGCTCCCATTGATTCAATTAGCTCATTCTTGACAATTTTAATAAACTCCTGCCCGGGAGTTAGACTTTTATTGACCTCATAGCCGATTGCATTTTTTTTTACTCGATTAATAAAATCATGAATAACCGTCAACGCGACATCTGCTTCTAGCAGTGCTATGCGTACTTCACGAATGGTATCTTTAATATTGTCTTCTGTTAACCTACCACAGCCTCTAATATTGCGTAATGTACTCGATAATCGATTGGTTAAATTTTCAAACATAATCTTATGCTCAACATGTAAGAACAAGTTGCACTAGCAATATAATTGCGGTGATTATAACATAAAGCTAACTGGACATCTTGGTCAGTTTTGAATATTGATTAGAGTGTAAAGTATGTAAAATTACCTTTGTATTTATATTATGTGTCTCCTACTAAAGTAACATTAAACATTATGTTGATTTTTTATGAAGTGTTAATAACTCACTTAATTATGTAATTTAAGTTATCTCCATTTTAGTTTGCAACGGTAAGCTTATATTGTTATTTTTAATAACCGCTGTATAATTAAGATCATATTTTATTACGATAATAGTATGTACTTCGACAGCAGTGAATTTGCTCACAGTATTAGATAACACTTCCATCCATTGATTTTCGCCCACTGCATTAGTTTAGATGATAATCTATTTTTATTATCTTATCATCACTCATTATTTATATTAAAATAGTATTTATATGTACTGAAATATTTATGTCTATAATTAAGTTAAGACTTAATTGCAGTTGTTACGTATTTTGCAGCTAAATGAAAGCTAATGGAGTATATTATATGATTATAAAATAAGGCGCCGAACAAAGCATTACATTTTTATCTTCATTTAATATGCATAAAATATGCATAAAAATGCAATACTTTATTAATCAATTTATTTAATATAAGGTAAATTTATGCAAAAGGAGAATATTGGATTTTTTTCTGTAGATAAAACAGTTTGGAAAGGGATTACGCTTAGTGATAGCGCTGTACAACAAATTATTAAACTCATGCAACAGCAACCTAAAGTAAAAGGGTTGCAGTTAGGCATCAAGCAATCCGGCTGTGCCGGTTTTTCTTATGCTTTAGATATTAGCTCTGACCCCGACGATAACGATCTACTGTTTGAAAGAGATGGCGCAAAACTTTACGTTCCATTAAAAGCCATGCCATTTATTGATGGTACTACGGTAACTTTTGTTCGCGAAGGGTTAAATCAGATATTTAAATTTAATAATCCTAAAGCTCATCATGCTTGCGGGTGTGGTGAGAGTTTTAGTATTTAAGTGATAAAATTAAGATGACACGAAGCAAGGCAAAAAGACCTAATGACATGCCAAGTTGGATCAGAGAAGGTCATTACAAAGAAGGCTTCTTCACGCAACTAGTTACCGATGAATTGGCTAAAGGTATCAATGAAGAGGTGGTGCGTACTATTTCGGCTAAGCGCAACGAGCCTGCATGGATGTTGAAATTCCGCCTTGATGCCTATCAATCCTGGATACAGATGGAAGAACCACACTGGCTTAAAGGTAAGTATCCACAGCTTAACTATCAAGATTATAGTTATTATTCAGCCCCATTTTGCAGTATTGGTGATGATGTTTGTACAGGACAGCCAGGTAAAGAGCCAAAAAAAAACGTGATAAAAGGAAAGGACTATCTTACTAACGAAGTAGAAATGGCATTTAACCAACTTGGAGTTCCGGTGCGTGAAGGCGGAGAAATTGCAATGGATGCTATTTTTGATTCGGTTTCAGTTGCTACTACTTACCAAACAAAGCTGGCTGAAAGAGGGATAATTTTTTGCTCTTTTAGTGAAGCCATTCAAAAACATCCAGATCTAATACGTCAGTATCTAGGACGGGTTGTCACCGCTCAAGATAACTTCTTTGCTGCATTAAATGCGGCGGTGGCTTCAGATGGCACTTTTGTATATGTACCTCAGGGTGTCCATTGCCCAATGGAAATATCAACCTATTTCCGTATTAACGCTGCTAAAACCGGTCAGTTTGAACGCACCATTCTCATTGCTGATCAGGATAGTTATGTCAGTTATATTGAAGGCTGTTCGGCTCCCGTTCGCGATAAATACCAATTGCATGCTGCAGTAGTAGAAGTGATTTTGCATAAGGATGCCGAGGTGAAATACTCAACGTTGCAAAACTGGTTCTCTGGCAGCGAAAAAGAAGATGGTATACTAAACTTTGTCACCAAGCGTGCTCTCTGTGAAGGTGCTGGATCAAAAATGTCCTGGACTCAATCAGAAACTGGCTCGGCAATTACGTGGAAATACCCTAGCGTAATATTACAAGGAGATGGTTCTATTGGCAAGTTTTTCTCTATAGCACTTACTAGTGGTTATCAGCAGGCAGATACCGGTGCAAAAATGATACATATTGGCAAAAATACCAAATCGACTATAATTGCTAAAGGGATTGCGGCGGGTCATAGTGAAAATACTTACCGTGGACTAGTAAAAATACTACCAGAAGCAGAAAATGCACGTAACTTTACTCAGTGTGACTCTATGCTAATCGGGAAGAGTAGTGGTGCTCATACCTTTCCCTATGTGGAAATATGTAATAATAGCGCTAAGTTAGAGCATGAAGCTACGACTTCAAAGATTTGCGATGAGCAGTTATTTTACTGCAGGCAGCGTGGTATTCATGAAGATGATGCCATATCAATGATCGTAAGTGGATTCTGTAAAGATGTTTTTTCTGAATTACCATTAGAGTTCGCCTCCGAAGCACAGAAACTATTAAGTATTACCCTGGAACACAGTGTGGGCTAACCGCCGCATATTTAGCGCAGTAGAGCAAACTGAGGACAGTGTATGTTAAGTATCAAAAATTTAAAAGTCAGTGTAGCAGGCAAGCAAATTCTCAAAGGGTTATATTTGGATATTAATCCGGGTGAAGTTCACGCTATCATGGGACCAAATGGATCCGGAAAGAGCACACTCTCTGCTATATTAGCTGGCCATGATGGGTATCAGGTCATGGCAGATCAACTGACGTTTAAAGGTAAAGATTTATTAAAATTAGCACCGGAAGAACGAGCGGGTGAAGGAATCTTTCTTGCATTTCAATATCCGATTGAGATTCCAGGTGTTAGCAATCATGTCTTTCTTCAGGCTGCCGTTAATTCAGTGCGTAAATATCGCAAACAAACGGCATTAGAACGTTTTGAGTTTGCCGATTTTATAAAAGACAAAATTGCACTTCTGAATATGTCATCGGATCTACTAAGCAGGTCGGTTAATGTAGGTTTTTCAGGCGGAGAGAAAAAAAGGAATGATATTCTACAAATGGCAATATTGGAGCCAACTTTATGTATACTAGATGAAACTGATTCCGGTCTAGATATAGACGCACTCAAAATTGTCACTAATGGAGTTAATTCACTGAGAGATGCAAAACGCGCGTTCATTATTATCACTCATTACCAACGCATTCTTGATTATATCCAGCCTGACTACGTACATGTTTTGTCTCATGGGAGTATCGTAAAATCTGATAATTTCATGTTAGTGAAACAATTGGAGGCACAAGGTTATGGATGGCTTTCCGAGCAAGAATAATGCAAATATATTGCAGCAGTGGTCTGGCCTATTTAAATGTCATGGTGGCGAATCTTCATTACATGCCTTAGCGCACTGGAGACAAGCACAGCGAATAGGTTGGCCAACGCGTAAACATGAAGACTGGAAATATACTCCGATAGAAATGTTCTTGGATCAGCAATTTATTGAACCAATAAGCTTATTGATCAATACAGATCAATGTAATTCATTAGCTTTAAATATTGAAGCTTATCGTCTGGTATTTATTGATGGCCGCTTTAATGCCAAGCTTAGTGATCCTCATATTGGTGATTATCGTTTTGAGTTAGTAAAAAACAATACTTTACAAACACTACCTGACCCTATTCAACCAGAATTTTTTCTACACTTGACAGAGAGCTTAGCACAAGAAACAAGTCTCATTTACATATCGGATAGTAAAGACAATACCATACCCATATACCTATTGCATATCAGTACTGGGAAAGCAGTGAATGAAGGTAAGATAAATGCAGCGCATCATCGTCATCATCTAATAATAGAGTGTGGTGCACAAGCTGAAGTAATAGAGCATTATGTCAGCCTAAGTAATACTAAACATTTCACTGGTGCTAGGTTAACGGTTAACGTAGGTGATAATGCTAAATTATCACACTATAAGTTAGTCTTTGAATCTCATACGAGTTATCATTTTGCACATAATGATATTATACTTGGCTATAATGCATATGTTAAAAGCGATAGCTTCCTTTTAGGAGCAGGGTTAACTCGCCATAATACCAGTGCAAAATTTAACGGGACAGGTTCGCAGCTAAATATCAATAGTCTGTTATTACCAATTGGAAAGGAGATAGGTGATACTCGAACCTATATAGAGCATAATAAAGGATATTGTCATAGCCAGCAGTTACATAAAATTGCAGTTTGTGACACAGCGAAAGCTATCTTTAATGGTATGATTAAGGTAGCTAAACATGCGATCAAAACTGATGGCAAGATGACTAACCATAACCTTCTTATAAGTAAAGAGGCAGAAGTGAATACCAAGCCACAGTTAGAGATCTATGCCGATGATGTAAAATGTAGACACGGTGCTACTGTTGGTTATCTCGATGAAGAGCAATTATTTTATATGCAATCACGTGGTATTGATAATACTGCCGCAAAAAAAATAATAATGTTTGCTTTTGCCTCTGAATTAACAGAAAACATTACTAATAAAATCCTGCAACAATTAGTATTGACATATATTGCTCAACGACTGCCAAAGGACAATGTATGAGTTATCCGATTGAGCGTATTCGCTATGATTTTCCGTTACTAGAACGGAAGATTAATGGACATCCTTTAATCTACTTCGATAGCGCTTCCAGCGCGCAAAAACCTCTAATGGTAATAAATTGTGAACGAGATTTCTATCGGTTTCACTATGCTGCAGTACACCGTGGCATACACACTTTAAGCGTGCAAGCAACTCAGAAAATGGAGATAGTACGTAAAAAAGTAGCGCAGTTTATCAACGCCGCATCAATGGAAGAAATTGTATTCGTTAAGGGTACTACTGAAGGTATTAATTTAGTAGCTAATAGTTTTGGTAGTCATTTTTTACAACCTGGCGACAGTATCATCATAACTGAAATGGAGCATCATGCTAACATAGTACCTTGGCAGATATTGGCAAAAAAGTATAAGTTAAATCTTAAAGTATGGCCATTACAGATAGATGGAACATTAGATCTAAAAAAACTAGCAGGTTTAATTGATGTATCTTGTAAATTATTAGCGATAACTCAAGTATCTAACGTATTAGGTACTGTAAATCC
Organism: Serratia symbiotica; assembly: GCA_900155695.1. Lineage (GTDB taxonomy): Bacteria > Pseudomonadota > Gammaproteobacteria > Enterobacterales > Enterobacteriaceae > Serratia_E > Serratia_E symbiotica_A. The sequence goes on along the minus strand of FUHL01000001.1, from coordinate 837,610 downwards.
ATTGTGTGATATTATATCGTGCGCAAAATTGCAGGCTCCTAATTTACGGGTATTAGTAGATGGAGCGCAAGCAGTTATGCATCAAAAGGTCGATGTACAGTCTATGAACTGTGATTTTTACGTTTTTTCTGCCCATAAGCTGTACGGGCCTTCTGGTATTGGCATTCTTTATGGCCGTAGGGAATTGCTAAAAGAGATGCCTCCATGGGAGGGGGGCGGAGGATCGATGATTAAACAGGTGAGCTTAAGTTCTGGTACGACATTTGCCGAGTCCCCGTGGCGTTTTGAAGCTGGATCGCCAAATATTGCTGCTATCATTGGGCTTGGAGCTGCGATTGATTATGTCAATTCAATTAGTTTAGAGGCAATTTATCATTATGAAAAATCATTGATGCAGTATACACTAGAATCCTTACGAAATGTGCCAAAAATTAAAATTTACGGACCGATTAATCGGATTGGAGTGATTGCTTTTAATTTAGGTGAACATCATGCTTATGATGTAGGCAGCTTTCTTGATCAATATGGTATTGCGATACGTACAGGACATCATTGTGTTATGCCATTAATGGAATTTTATAATGTTTCTAGTATGTGTCGTGTTTCGTTAGCGCTATATAACACAAAAAAAGAAGTAATGCAGTTAGTAACTGCTCTACAACGCATTTATCAGCTATTAGGTTAGGAGCAAATATGCGCTAAATTTAATGGAAAAAATCTTATGTTAAATTTACCAGATAAAGAAAAATTAGCGCGTAATTTTTCCCGTTGTCTAAATTGGGAAGAGAAGTACCTATATGTAATGGAGTTAGGAGAAAAACTACCTAGGCTAAATAATATTGATAAACAGCCAAGCAACTTGATTTCTGATTGCCAGAGTCGAGTTTGGATTGTAATGACTAGCGACGATCTTGGACGAGTTAAATTTTATGGCGACAGTGATACGGTACTTGTTAAAGGTTTGCTAGCAATGGTATTTATACTTTATAATTTATTAACGCCACAACAGATTATAGATCTAGATGTACGGCCATTCTTTAGCGAATTAGCATTAAGCCAACATTTAACGCCTTTGCGTTCACAAGGAGTGGAATCCATGATACGCGCAATTCGTCGTCAAGCTACAGAGTTACTGTAAGTAATGGGTAAAGTTTTATTTTGAAAATTGCTTTATTTACTATTTTATTAATCGCAATTTTATTAGTTATAATTAAATATTTTAAAAATAGTAGATAAAGTATGTAAATTTAAATTTATTTTAGTCAAAATTAGAGCACCAAAAAATTTGATATATAATATATCGTAAATTATTATATGTTTTAAATTTAATGCATTGACAAAAATAAACTTAAAAATAAAGATCACTCAGATAAATCTTCCAATTTAAGCAAAAAGTAACAAAATTTGTTCTTTTATAGAAATATTGTATTAATATTTTTTAATACTCTTAATAAATATATTAACTTTTTCGTCAAGATATTGGCCAAAAGATTTTAGATATCTCTTTAGCAAAGAGATAGTTGATTACAATATAGCATTATTTGTTTAATAAAAGTAATTATATAAATAAATAATACACTAAAACAAGAAACATTAATTGTTACTTAAATAAAAGTAACCTACAATTCTAGATAACTGAATCATCTAATATTTCTATTGACAAAGAAAGTGTACATTGAAAGTAATATATTACATTTAAAAAATAAATGAATGTTTTGAAACATATATTTATTAATATTGTTATAAATCTTATTAATATTTTATAAAGAATAAATTTTATAAATTAAAATCTATTCTTTATACATAGTATCTTCAGAAGCTACATTGTATAAATATTTTATTTAAAAATTTTATAATGCTATTAATGCTACATAATAATAAACTCAATCTAGAGGGTAATGCAATGAATCCTATTAAGCTATTAATTAGTATGGTAATTATAGGCTCGACTCTACTGACAGGTTGTTCAAGTAAGACTAAGATTGAGCAGCTATCTACTGATATTGAAGCTCTAAATACAAAAGTTGATCAGATTGGCAATGATATTATTGCAATACGCACTGACGTTAACTCCACTAAAGATGACGCAGGTCCTGCCAATCAGCGTTTAGATAATCAAATTCAAGATGATAAAAAGTAAACGCTTTAATTATTGAAAACGGTGTACTTTGTACGCCGTTTTACTATACATGAATGTTAATTATTTATTTTATCATCTACATATTGAATATACTAAAATAAATTAGTAATCTCTTGAATATATAATGATATTTTATTAAGTTCTACACTATAATTATCCGTCTTAGTTTATAGCGCGCTGTGATGTGACTACATGCTGATCATGTATATAAAACAGATTAAAATATAGAGAGGTTATACAATTTATACAGAGTATATTCTAAATTTTTATATTTTGATTATTAGAGGATCAAATTTGTGCCGATCAGGTATTGTTTTATATCTATTAGAAATTGATATCAGAAGATATGGCAATCAATAATCGTTGTGTTTAGTGAATCTTTCCATGATATGAGTACATTATTTATCGCGGATTTACACTTATCTCCTCAAGAATTAGCTATTACTTCTAAATTTTTACGTTTTTTACAACGTGATGCAATTTATGCAGATGCACTGTATATTCTTGGTGATCTTTTTGAAGCTTGGATAGGCGATGACGATTTAGAGCCTTTGTATGATGAGATTGCCGTTGCGTTAAAGACTTTACAAAAATCTGGCGTCCCCTGTTATTTCATTCATGGTAACCGTGATTTTTTGATAGGCGAACGTTTTGCATGTGCAAGCGGCATGCAGCTATTACCACAAGAGAACGTCTTGGAAATATATGGTCGCCATATTCTAATTTTACACGGTGACACACTGTGTGCAGATGATAGAATTTATCAAAAATTTCGATCTATCGTGCGTCATCCAGTAACGACAAAACTATTTCTTACATTGCCTTTATGCTTAAGATCAAAAATCGCTACTAAAATGCGCTATTATAGCAAAAAAGCCAATCCATATAAGCCAAAATCTTTTTTAGATGTTTCTACAACAAAGGTAGTGCAAGCCATGCTGAATCACGGCGTATTTTTTATGATTCATGGACATACCCACCTACCAGCAATACAGCGACTATATGTGAATAAACATCAGGCTTGCCGTATGGCATTAGGCTGCTGGCCTTATGAAGGCTCTATTATTAGAGTTAATGCCAGAGCCATTGAACAAATTCCATGTTTTCTCTAAAATTATAAAGCAATTGCATAAGTAGAGTTTATGTTATTGATAGAAAAATAATGACACGATGATTCTTATTACAATTTACTTATTGCTAAGCAATAATCTGTGTTGATTATGAGATGGCTTAGTTTTAGACTATCCATGATATAAGTTTATTCTTATAGCAAACTATTCTGCTACGTTCAAGATACTCAAGAGTAAAATTTTTAATTTCTTAAGAAGAACGGCATTACATAATAATGGTTTTTAAGTTCTTTGAATTAAGACTTATCTATAGTAACTATACTAAGTATAGCTATTAAACATTTAAGCATAGAGAGGATAGTTTTTGACCCATCACTATGTCGTGAAATGGATAAAATATATCGCGAAATTTATAAAAATATCACTATAAGTTATTATTGTACACCTATCCAATGCACTAGATAGATCTTCGATCGATATCGCTTTCTACAGTAAGACCACTAGCACGCTAGAAATGCTATTCTTACATAAGATAAGAGTATTCTTGGCTTGATATTACCTATCTTATGTATTGAATAGGAATGAAGTAATATAATTGATGTTATTTTTAATAAGTCAACAAATATTTATATACCTTTACTTCAATCTCTATTGAATCTCTATTTAATTTATACTATACGATTAAATAAGTAATATTATGATAACTGAATAAATTATTTAAAAATAATTATAATAACAAAAAATCTAACAATAAATCTGATACTTAAAAAATTTATAATTAATGATTATTTCATGTACTGATTTTTATGCATTTAGACATTTGAATCGAATTCATTAAAACCTTTATTAAAAGAGAAAATGAGAATTTGGTCGGCGAGAGAGGATTCGAACCCCCGACCCACTGGTCCCAAACCAGTTGCGCTACCAAGCTGCGCTACTCGCCGTTATACAAGGAAATTTTACAACCATTGATTATAAAATGTCAATTATTTTCTTGGTATGTTTAAATGGTTTTTAGGCAAGATAAAATATTATGTTATCTAAGATAGTGTTATTACAGATCTAAAAATAAATATGTATTCTATAGTATGAATAATATAAGTGGAAATTAGTACTCTAGCACAAAAATTCATTTAAGTATATTTACACTACAAATATTACTATAATATAAGTAAATGTCGACACCACAAATATGATTTCTATAGTTATATAAATCTATTAACGTTAACGAGATTAACATCTATATAAAAAGAGAGTGTTATTCCCTATTTTCAGAAAAAACTTAGATATGGATCGTATACCAAAATAATAAAATTTATTTCATACGGTATTTTAATAAGGTAATGTAAATAATCATTAAAGATGATAAAACGATACCAGATATAATAAAATGCTAATTTTATTATATATTGATAATTTTTAGAGCAATAGTAATATTATTTACGATTTTTCACTAGTAATGCAGATAATTTAAAATATTTAAGTATTAAAAATAATAATGTTGTTTATCGCATATGGATGATTGTCGTCAATAAATAATTACAGGATATTTTATCCTATAGCGATTAATATTAAGCTGAGTTGCTGTTCATGTGTATACACTAAATTTAAAGCGACCATCTTCTTGGTGCAATTTCATGGCTAATATATCAGGAAATCAACAAGTTGATGAATATAACATATACATAGTTGTGTATTGTTAATTTTAATTACTATCACTACAGTATATTAGCGGAAGACATAAGAATTTTTAGCATTAGTTTCGACATAAACTAATGATAATGTTTTTTGATAAATAGTTCTATATTAATTTATTCTATCAAAAGCATAAATTTATATTATGTATTTTACGATATCTTTTTCATATAAAATTAGTTTATCTATAATAAATATTATATTCATTTTAAAGATTAGTGAATACTTTAAAAAAGTATCCGTTTAAAAGTTATTAACATCACTTTATTTCTATATTAGATTTTTAAAAAATTCTCTTGCTTGTTAAAGTGTATACAAGATAACTAGAGTAAAGGATTAATTTTTTAATCTTTGTCATTCTTTATATATGATCAGCATTACTTATTGCTAAGTAATGATCTTGCTTATATTAACTATAAATATTTTAGATTAGAAATGATTCAAACCATTAATTTTTATCTAATAATTAATTAATAATATAATAATCATCTTGATTCTTATTTAGAATAATACTAAATATAGCAATAATAAAGAAGATGATTTTATAATGGATATAAAATGAAAATTTAGAAGCGAATATATTTGATTGAGATCATTATGCTTAATGAACTAGTATTGGAAGTATTATATAATCTTTAATCCTTAATAAAACTTTAACATAAATTTTACTAATTTTTTAATTACACTACCGATTTTGTATAGTTTTTAACAAAGAAAACCTCTAGTATTTTACTGAATAAATTATGAGTGTACGTTATGTGCTAGTTATTTTTTTAAAATTAAAGTATGATGTAATTCGATTAATTACACGTCTCTTTATACCATAATATAATATATTTGTCGTAAGTAATATCAAAGTTGTAAAGCTAATTTTGTAATCACTACACTGATACTTTATAACGTAAAGAGTACGGATAGGATTTAATGCTTTTAAATACAAAAAAATAGCAATAAGTAAAGTGCGTATTAGCACCCGTGCAAATAAGAATCCTTTGTAAATCTGCAATTAGTTTAAAAAGTAACTGTACCTAAGTACATGTTCTTCATATTAAGTAAACATATGATATATAACGTCATTGCCATTAAATTTTTTATTTTAAGCGCGCTATTAGATGTTATTTTTATAAGTTAAAATCACAGTATTTAAGTAATATGAAAAATAAACTTAAGTAAAGTGTTACTCAGTTTTTAGATAACTTTAAATTAATACGTACAAAATTATTTATTGGTATCAATACTTGCATTATGACGTAAAATACATTATCCATCGCTAGTTTATTTCGATCTAAGTTATTCCATGCTCGAGTTTTTTCGAAGGGCAGTTAAATAATATTAATAGTTAGATAAAATCATCTAGTTACTTAAAGCTCTTACGATAATGATATCAATAAAATATTGAAGTTTAAAGTTAACTATATAAAACAAGATCTTTTTAATTGATTGCATTCATATAAATAACTGATAGCACTTAGCTATAGTGATTTTGTTCCTTATTTTTAAATTAATAGTCTACAGTAAAGTGTAATTTCGGTTTTAAAAATGGTTCTTTAACACATTCAGCACTCTATTACTTACTACCTGCCACATACATTATATAGAATATCTCAGGGTGTAATTTATTACGAATCGTACCCTGAGATTACCTATCCTTAATATTTACTTTTAGTAAGTACTATTGTATTAGTAAATATAGTCGATTTTCGCCACGCTGAATATTCAATACTAAAACAGGAGGTGAAGTCTCAAGAATTTTACGCAATTCATTTATATTTTTGATCGGTTCTTGGTTGAGTCCTAGAATTATATCATCCTTTTTTAGTCCAGCGCGTGCAGCGGCGCTGCTATCTTTGACGCGGTCTACTTTCACTCCGTGTTGAACGCCTATCTGAGTATTACTAAGCTCAGCGCCTTCGAGACCATTGTATATCTTTCCAGATTCAATTTTTGTCTGTGTGCTTTGTTCTAGTATAGCCTCAAGAATTATTAATTTACTTTCACGTATGATACCTAATTTCATTTTGCTACCAATTGGTAATGTTCCAATTTCAGCACGGAAAGAAGCAAAACTTGATATAGTTTTATCATTCATTATTGTAATTACATCTCCAGCTTTAATACCCGCCTTAGAGGCGGAAGATTTTGGCATAACTTCGCTTACAAAAACTCCGCGCTGTACATCAATCTTCATTGCTTTTGCTAACTCAAAGTTCAATTCAATGCCTTTGATACCTAATTCACCGCGTTGAACTTGACCATATGCGATCATCTGCGCTGTTAGATTTTTTACCATATTACTTGGGATAGCAAAGCCAATACCGATATTACCGCCGTCTGGTGCTAGAATTGCAGTGTTAATACCAATTAATTCACCGTTGAGATTAAGTAATGCCCCGCCGGAGTTACCACGATTTATTGCTGCATCAGTCTGAATAAAGTTCTCATAATTTTCTATATTCAAACCACTGCGACCTAGTGCAGACACAATACCTGATGTAGCAGTTTCACCCAAGCCATAAGGGTTACCGATAGCAATTGCAAAATCACCAACGCGCAATTTGTCAGAATCAGCTATTTTTATAGCGATTAAATTTTTAAACTCTTTTAGTTGCAGAAGAGCAATATCAGAACGCATATCTTTGCCAATTACCTTGGCATCATACCGTCTACTATCACTTAACTTTACTTGAATTTTATTAGCGTTATCTACTACATGGTTATTAGTTACGACATACCCGTGTAAGGCATCAATAACTACTCCAGCACCGAGTACCTGGAAATTCTGCTGTATGTTTTGTAGCGGTGAACCATCTGGTCCAATTTGACAAAGTGGAGAACCCTGGAATGGGGAACCATTGCGACAAAAAGGTGAATCGTCTCCAAAGAACTGCTGGAACTGCGGTGGCATTCTTGGCGTATTGACTGTAGTACTACCTTCTACATTTATACTGACCACAGACGGCATTACTTGTTCTAACATAGGTGCAAGACTTGGCAAGGTTTGTAAATTAGAAAAATTAGTGGCGATAGCCTTATTTATAAGTGATCCCATCGCTATACTGAATATCAGTACACGTAAGATTAATATTCTTTTTTTCATGTATATATCTCTTTTATCGAGTCGCTAAGAAAACTTTCAATTGATCTTATGTATCATCAGAGTTGATTAATCGCCATAATGTTCAGTGCAGGTTAGGTATAATAGTAAGTAAATATTATATTTTTAACAAAACTGCTTATCGACTATAATACGAGAAAATCATAATTAATTATATGCTTAATTATTCAGCTATAATGAATAGTCAATATGTGCCATAAACATATAAGGATCTATGATTGATATCATCTCATTTTACAATAAATACGCGAGGTGATAATACCCCTAACTTGCCTATTGTGATCTTAAGAGATGCTACAGTCCTTTCAAGCCAGTTGATATATGTTAGTTTATTTTATTAGTGAGAAATTATTAGCATTCTCGTATAAACATCATCAAATCTGGTGATTATGACCACTCTCCTGTATTATACTGATGGCATGAAATTAACCAATACTATCTGCTGATAGTAGGATATTAAAATCTACAAAACCGTTAATAATGAAATGACGATGTAATATAAACTGACTTTTACACAAAAAATTGGTAGCTATCTATTGATTATTCACATACTATCATTATTGATATTGTATTTTTACTGTGCTATTTTCCTGAATAGGTTTTCGAGATGCTTGACAGTATTACACTTTTATTTTAAGTAGTCTCACTAGATCCATTCGTATCTATTTATTTCTATTGCTATAAAAAGCATTCACATTAGTGTGATGCCATCGTTTTTATCTCTGATGACAGTAATAAAATATCGCTTAATTCTATTTATCTATTCATCACTAATTATTTATAAAATAGTAATTTATTAGTACTCTCCAATAGAGTAAAAAGTGACTCTATTATCTCATGTATTCCATTCTGACGCACGTTTTGTGAAGTCTATATTGATTAAATGGGTACCGTAGATGCAGTGGTGTTTTACCAATATTGATAGCCATTATAGAGCAATACTCTTTCTCGCAGTTATTTATTCAAAGAAATAATTATACCCTTAACGTTGTGCTATCACAACGTTAAGGGTATAATCACTTTACTAATGTGATTACTAAGTACTATAAGCAATAAAAGATATGGTTCATTATTTTATTTAATACTGATATATTATAGCTATAAACTTACTTAGATAAGCATGGTATTAAACATATTAATTTAACCTTAGAACTTATAAGTACTTATATGATGATTGCTAATGTTGATGTGTTTATCAAAAGAATAGGATGCATATAAGGTATGGCTTGGCGATATTTTAAGATGATTTAGTAGATACAATAGGAAATCAATGAATATTGATGCTTACCATCTATATCAAGACATTATTTTTCGTAATGCAAGTTAGCTCTAATATTGTGGTAATCTATTCTATATCAATTTCAGATTCTAAATAGTGTGATATGCAGCTATCCTATCCAGGATAGCGTATAATGAAGAATTCTACCTGATCTTCATGAAAATGCGCTGGTTCATGCTATAATAAGATATTAGATACTGAATGAAGAACCACAGCTACAGGTGGTTTTTGCATTAGGGTTTGTAACTACAAATCTGGATCCCTTAATGTTTTCTATATAATCCACTACTCCTCCTAATAAATATTGCAAACTCATAGGATCTATCACTAGTGCGACCCCTTGGTTATCAACCATTATGTCATCATCATTAATGTTTTCGTCAAGTATAAAACCATACTGAAATCCGCTGCAACCTCCACCAGTAATATATACTCGTAATTTAAGCTTCTGATTTTCTTCATGAGCGATTAGATGTTTAACCTTTTGTGTTGCTTTCTCTGTAAATTGCAGGAGACATATAGTGTCCTTATTCATACTCTTTACTCTCCACCTAATGCAGAATTAGTATTGTTTTACACGAGATGTAAATATCAAAGGTTATTTAACCTAACTTTGTTATTAAAGTATTAATGTTTTTATCTTTATGAAATGGGATATCCATCTTCTCATTGATTAAGCAGCCAAGATCAAGTATAGTTTCAACATGGTTATAATACGTTATTATGTTTTATTTATCAATATTCATAAAGTTGGATTTTTTATAAAATCTAGTATTTAGTTTATAAGTCTATTCAGAAAATATGATAATCTATCTTTTTTAGATAAAATAGATTGCCTCAGGCAGTATTTACTATACTGTATATTTTTTCTTACATTGCCTAAAACTATATTATTAAGTGAGTAAAAGCAGAATACTGATTTTATGTAGATGACATAACCTATTGTGCGAATCATACTGATTCCTTATGAATCATGTAACGGTGGTACACGCCATTACTTTGATAATATACGAAGAAGAACAGCATGATATAAATTTTAAGGATACTAAAGGAAAATCAGTATCGCTAAATTAGCCATGCAATTTATTTCGACTATAAATAAATAGAACATAGTGTACTCAGTCAATAAAGTTGTTAGTACGAGCGCTAGTATTACTACGCATTCTTCCCATATATGCGAAAAATAATCAAATCGAAATACAACCATTACGGATAAGTCGACAGCCCATTGGTAAAAACTAGTACTTCTATATGAATTACTGATTAGATTAGTGCACCAAGTATATCTTTTGACGTTTACCAAAATACTATGATCTGCATAGATAATGTTCAAAATTTAGTATTAATAGTATTGGTCGAAGCACTTATCAGAGATAGGTAAAACTATTTTTAGTGCAGAATTTTTTAGTTCGCGCTAAGAAAGTGCATTGTGTATTTCTGTGAACAGTCTTTTTTCGTGCGCCATGCACAGACTATCATGGACAATTATAGCACTCAACCCATCATCAATTCATTCATAACTAATTTTTGCGTAGCATTAAGATCTAGCGCACTCTTATTTTCCCTCGAATCAATCTTTAATTGCTTATCAATGATTGGTGGTGCATGCCGCTATAAGTATTAGGTATCTAATGTGCAGTTATAGACTTTCCAGCACTTTACTGTTTTGGTGTACTAAACAGGTATTTTACCATATCATTCAAACGATATGGCGTAAGGTAACATGTCCTGACATACAGTGTAGACGATAGGAATACAACTTATATTAATTCAATTCATTAATAGTTTTCTGCACAACATGTAGAACTTTATTCAATAATAAAATTCTTTGGTGATTAGATACCATATTATCGGTATATACGACTAGTTTTACACTAATGCAAAGTGGTTATCTGCATATCAACATGATATTAAATGCAACTATAGAAAATCTTTTGATACGCTGTTTGTTTGCACTTAATAAGTAAATCAAACTTTATGCTGGCACGATCATAATGATGACATATCATATATTGTATTTTTGTAGCGTATCATTAAGGTGCATTACATACACAATTCTGTATAATATATGTACAAACCATAAACGTTAGTCGTAATCAAAAAGAACGTGTACTAGCTTTTGATACGCCTGATTTTTGTTCTATTTATAGTAATAATCCGCACATCATTAGTATTACTATTGCTACTACATCCCACTTTCATAAAATTCAGTGATAAAGCTATAGCGAGCGACATATTTAATAGATCACCATTTTGCATGAACTTGCACAACTGATTGTCACCATGGGATTTTAAACTGATATAATACAAGAGCGATCATACAATCAGCAGTCACTACTCAAAGAGTTGTGCATTGTTAGACCATTCATTAATTAATCAATAATATATATTAAAAAGAGCCTATTTTATTATTGTATAATTAAATACATTTAATACCTTGATGACATCTTGGATCTTCTCAGCAAGAAGATTTCGACATTGAAATATCGTCACTTATTGGCAGTCCTGCCACATTTCACTTTAACGATCAATCTACATGTTTATAAAACTATATGTTTTTAAAATAAAAATAAGAGTATCATATAATCAATAGGATTCATGTAAAACCTATCCTAATAGTGCATGATGTGATATTTTACAATCAGTGCACTGTATCGGAATTTATTATCCAATGATAGTTAGCATTCATTGCTTCAAAATATAGTCACTATATATTGATAAATTTATTATTTAATTAATTAGTCATGCAAATCTTAACGTTAGCCCATACATTAGCACTATAGAGACTGAGTAATGTATACTTATTTTTCATAAAACAGTTCTTGTGTAAAAGAATAGTTATTGTACTAAACATAATATATGGAATATTACTGCTGCTCTATACAATCGTTGATTTAATGGTAAAATATTAGTTTACTATAATTATATTTCAATCCTAATTTACCCTATAAATAATTCGTCTCTTTACTAGTATTCCATGAATCTGAAATAGACGTTTATATACTTAAATTATTAATCACGTAAACTACGTTATGTAAAACTTTTCCCTTTGTTATTATTAATTATATAATGTCTTATAAGTTTCTTATTAAGTACTTAACAAGTTAAGTAATAGTGCTAGAGATTAAAGACGAGAAAAGAGGATTAGTAGTATCTACTAGATCACGCATATGTATATCTCTACACTGTTAACTTAAAATGACGATATAATACTAATGCAATTAGCTGATTCTGAATAATTGATTATAAAATCATTGCTGATTTTATAAGACAACACTCTAAAACTTCTGCTGCTTTTCATAATAGAGTGGAATATTACTCTGGAGGTTAACTTTCTATTTCGGAGTTTTTATGCCGACATACCGATATAATGTCTACCAGCGCTTTAACGAACTTATTGAAAGACTTAATACTGATATTCCTTATACTGTCACCCAGGCACTACGTGAAGATCTTGGTGGTATAGTGGATATTGAACGAGATATTACTGCGCAATTGTTACCGACTGATAAAAAGGCTGAGGCTATCATTATCAGCCGTGAAGCTGGAGTTTTCTGCGGACAAGATTGGTTACAAGAAGTCTTTTTTCAGCTGACAAAGCAAGTGAATATAAGATGGCTGGTATCGGATGGTGACGATCTAATACCGAATCAAGAATTATGCTATCTTAGTGGTCCTGCACAAGCATTGCTAGTTGGAGAGCGTACCGCACTAAACTTTATACAAACTTTATCCGGAATTGCGACTAAAGTTAAGTGTTACGTGGAATTATTGCATGGAACTCAAACTCGTTTACTAGATACTCGAAAGACACTACCTGGTTTACGCACTGCATTGAAATACGCTGTGTTATGTGGTGGAGGTAATAATCATCGATTAGGGTTATCCGATGCTTTCCTTATCAAGGAAAGTCACATTATTGCATGTGGTTCAATTAAAAATGCAGTAATGGAAGTTCTTCGAAAAAATATTAATCTTCCAATTGAAGTGGAAGTTGAATCGCTATATGAACTGCAAGAAGCACTAGACGCTGGCGCCGATCTAGTGCTGCTAGATAATTTCAGTATAGAGATGGTGCAACGAGCTGTAGTGCAAACACAAGGTCGCGCTAGGTTAGAAGTGTCTGGAAACATCACTAGTAAAACGTTACGTACTTTTGCTAAAACTGGCATAGACTATATTTCAGTTGGTGCACTGACAAAGCATGTGAATGCCCTAGATTTTTCGATGCGCTTTAAATAATTTTCCATGAGCAAGAAAAAAATTTTTTCATAAAAAATTAACATTATAATTTTATACTTCTGTCACTAGAAAAAGCTGCCTTTATAATATGACGTAAATTTATAAAATTTATTTACACTTTACTATGCTTCAAATGAAACTTAATATTGCATTTTAAGAAATCAGGCATAGTAAAAATACATGCTCTGCAATGGCTCTCTTTGAGTAAATGCTTTTCTATTCAATACAAGATATACATTACAAAAGTTTTACTACTTATATTGTTTAAGCGCCTAGAAAAGTGATATTTTTATTGATAAGCAGTCAAGGGCTACTATAATTATCATTAGCTCTTGCTATCTATTATTATAAACACCTATACACTGATATAGATCCCAATCTAGTTAAATCGCATCTAACATTTATTTGAAATTAATAATGATAAAGAGCAAACAATATATACAGTAATTATTCAAGAAATTTAGATTATAGAAATACTGAATGAATACTATATTTTATTAATTCATTTTTACATATAACTATGCATTAAAAGATTTTATATGTATTTTTAACTTTATAAATATATTGATTATAGAGATAATCGGTTTATATTTTTAAAGGCTCTATTTAGTTTACAAATTTTAATTATAGTATATGGTACATGTATGACGTTTCTACTATTTAGTGGTAACTGTATAATGTCAAGACATTTTATCATATCTAAAAGTGGTCCAATTCATTTAACATTTAGTCCTTCTTGATATTTTCAAGATAAATTTATCTTATTAAAACACATTAATTTAATATTCTATATGCTTGTCATACAATATTTGCTAAATATCTTTTATGCCATGGCTTTCGGCGTTTTTATTTTAGAGGAGGGGGGATGAGCAATAAAGATATGCATTATTTATTTTGATGGATATACGAGCTATTACATCATTAAATCAGAGTTAATCATATTCATTTATCTATAAAAACATTTTATGCTCTGTGCAAATAGTAATCAATCGCCGTTTCTTAATCAATTTATTCTTGACACTTTCAGAAAAGTTAGATATTATTTTATAATATTTACAATTTTCCTCTGTAGTTCAGTTGGTAGAACGGCGGACTGTTAATCCGTATGTCACTGGTTCGAGCCCAGTCAGAGGAGCAAAATTTTATTCTTTTAATATTCAAATGCTATAAATAGATAGAAAATGAGATGTCGTTTATTTTAAGAATGCTTAATATTTTTTTATTATGCATATAATTTTATCAAAATTTTATCAAGCGTAGCTCTTTATGGTATAAAATATCAAAAGGAAACATTTATTTTCTAAGCTCATTTATATATAATAGAGTAGAAGAAGAAATAAACCGTAAATAATATATATAATTTATTTTCTTCATTAAGGCACACATAAAGATAAATTTGAATAATGATTCTCATCCATCCCAAGATATTTAACAAACTCTTCTCTAAGTATCAAGCTCCTTGATATACAAGCTTTATACAAATACAAAATGCAATTTAAAGCAAGATGTTAAAGTAGGTAGTAAAAGAATATTCTATAACAATGCTAATCTAACGTGTGTAAGATTATAATATGCCGATATAAGTGATGTATATACAAACGCAACTCTTTATTAAGTATATGGTATAGTAAGAGCTATATTCATAGACTCTTTTCCATCAGTGATGATGAAAAATTCATCTACTATCTCAATATACGAACTATAAGAATCAATACATGTAATCAATTAAAGTTTTAAAAATTGATATAATAAAGATTCATAAAGATATAGCAAATATTTTAAAATAAAAAAGTCAAAAAGCCTCCACGTTTATAAAAGTAAATGTGCTGTGATTAAAGCACATGCAATTAATGTTAGCAGTAGAAAAATAAATATAATCTTTATCGCTATACCTATTATAAACTTTGTATGGTGTAATGTATTTTACGGCAAAAGAACGCGACGATAAGGTGATTAAAAAGCTTACTGATTACTGCTTGGAGTGATATTGGCGGATTCAATCGTTAATATCCAGTCATATACTTTGCTAAAATATAAGGTTATAATAAATATGGCTATGGTGGGGATTTTTTTTGGAAGTGACACTGGTAATACCGAAAATATTGCTAAAATGATTCAACAAATACTTCAGCAACAGTTTGGCGATGATATCGCTAGAATTTACGATATCGCTAAAAGCAGCAAAAAAGATCTTGAAAGTTTTAATGTATTACTTCTTGGTATACCAACTTGGTACTATGGTGAAGCACAGTGTGATTGGGATGAATTCTTTCCAACGATAGAAGAAATAGATTTCAGTGACAAGTTAGTTGCATTATTTGGTTGTGGAGACCAAGAAGACTACGCCGAATATTTCTGTGATGCGATGGGTACTCTCCGAGATATTATTGAACCTTTAGGTGCCACTATTGTAGGACACTATCCAACTAATGGATATTATTTTGAAGCATCTAAAGGATTAGTAGATGATAATAATTTTATTGGGCTAGCAATTGATGAAGACCGGCAGCCTGAATTAACTGTTGATCGTGTTTTAACCTGGGTTATGCAAATTGTTCAAGAACTAAAATTAAGTGATCTACTCAGTTAATAAGATTATTTAATTTCATTTAGAATAGATAAAGGAATTTAGATGTATGTAGGCATGGTATAGTATGATGTAGGCTGTCATGGCATATGAAAATATTATACTGCGCCCGCATGATATAACATCAATTATCAAGGTACCAACTAGATGAGTTAGTTATAAATATTTATTTATAAAGCACAAGCAGTAATTAATGGTCATATTGTATGATATTACTATGATGGCAAAAATCACATTCAATTGAAAATATCCAGTTAAAGATATTAAATAAGTAAAGAGCGCTTTCTCTAGATGGAATAGATTATAAGTTAGCATTATTAATTTAATTAATACTGCTCAAAATAAAAGAATAAAAAATATAGTTAAACATCTAAAATATGGAAGAATATAATATAAGTTATATGTTCGTTAGATTTACAATTAAAAATGTATAATGCCTAATTCTTTATTTAAATTTATATACGTAATAAAAATATACATTTATTCATAATGCCACTTTCTTCTCTAGAAGCCTTTCTTCTCTTAAGAATAAATACACTCTGTACTGAACTCTGTTAATCTATCATTGTTCTTGATAGATATTAAATTAGATCTCTGAAGTGAAAAGATAATAATATCTTTTCACGTAAGGTTGAGTATATATTAATAAATATTCTTTTATAAATAATTTTAAAATAATTGTTATAATTATTGTATATAATTATGAAACGCTGATTGATTCTCTATTATATAAAGATAACATTAACCTGAAATAGCAACCAAAAAATTCAATTTTTATGATGTAAAAATTTTTAAAATACATCAACATACTATTGAGACTCATAAGAATTTATATTAAAAATAGCATTTGTATTACAAATATAAAATAATTTTATGTTTTGCATTTGAATTAAATAGTAATTGATTTTATTATTCATACCCTCTCAGAGAGGAATCACCTGCAGAAATATATTAAAATCGCAAATTATCTCATTAAACTTGAAGTTAATACTTGTTTAATTTAAATATAGAAAATATATTAATGTTATTTGATATCTCTCAGATATAAATCTGAGATAAAAATTCATAGACTACAAGGCGATGAAATCCTAATGAATAAGATGGTAATTAAAAAAACTTTTGATAATAAATTTTAATGATGTAATCATTATTAACAAGATGTAATCTTTTTCTAGAAAAATCACCTCTATTATATAATTAATTGAATGAATTATTTTAAATAAACACTTGATTGTTACAACTTTATTAAGTAAGTCCTAAATCAGGAAAAATTTTAAAATTGACAATAATATTGCATGTAATAAAATTCATTACAAGTTACAGTTCTATTTTTGAAAAAATAAAAATTCTGAAGCATGCAATACTAATTACATTAGCGCAGAATATTTTTCTGTCCATTTAATGTATACAAGTAAATAAAGGAATCTTTATTTTAAATGTACCATTAGCACGAATAAGATATCATGATAAATATATCTATATTAGTACTGTAAATTAATAATAAATAAATATTTATACGGCTATTATATAATTCAGCCATCAATTGATGGCATCTTATACTAAGTATTATAAATAAATAAATATTTTTATACAATTATTATAGTGATAATATCCTTGTTAATTTATACATAAGAGGATGTGATGAATTTCATAAAATTGTTTTCCTGAATTCGTTAATTTTGTATTATTTTAAGCTATTCAAAATTTTTTTTGCGTTTTTAATTCGTTATAACCACTAGTCACGGGTGTACTAATAGTTTCTCGATACTTTAAAAGTTAGGAATACCGTTTACAGACACGCGAATCTTCACTAAAGTCACTTTTTATAGGTACATTTAAAAATATAGATCTAAGGAGAAAAGATGATTAAACTTGGCATAGTAATTGATCCTATTTCTTCTCTTAATATCAAGAAAGACACCAGCTTTGCGATGATACTTGAGGCACAGCGTCGTAGTTGGGAAGTGCATTACATGGAGATAAACGACCTTTATCTGCATTTTGGCGAAGCCCGTGCACGCACGAAGCGACTAAATGTCAGGGAAAATCAAGTAAATTGGTATACTTTCTATGCAGAGCAGGATATCGCATTACAGGATTTAGATGTAATCTTAATGCGCAAAAATCCACCGTTTGACATTGAATACATTTACGCAACCTATATACTGGAGCGTGCAGAAGTTAAAGGCACGTTAGTATTTAATAAACCGCAAAGCTTGCGAGATTGTAATGAGAAACTATTCACTACCTGGTTCCAGGAATTAATGCCAGATACATTAGTTAGTTGTAGCCCTGTACATATTCGAAATTTTTACAAAAAACACGGCGACATAATCTTAAAACCATTAGATGGCATGGGTGGAAAATCAATTTTCCGTATTAAGCAGGATGATCCTAACCTATCCGTGATAATAGAAACAATAACATCACATGGCAAGCGCTTTTGTATGGCGCAAAATTTTCTTACTGCAATTAATAAAGGTGACAAGCGCATTCTAGTTATTGATGGAAAACCAATACCTTACTGTTTAGCACGTTTTCCTGCACAAGGAGAAACTAGAGGTAACCTGGCAGCTGGTGGTTACGGTAAAGTACATCCTCTGAGTAAAAATGACTTGAAAATCACTAATGCAGTCTCTAAAACGCTACAAGAAAAAGGACTTATTTTTGTCGGTTTAGACGTAATCGGTGATAGATTAACTGAGATTAATATCACTAGCCCCACTGGCGCTCGAGAAATTGAAGCTGCATTCTCTATATCTATTACTAGCTTATTAATGGAGGCTATAGAAAAACATCTATCCGCAAAGTGATAAAATCTAGGAAAAAATCACCTGCATTTTCTATTTTACATTATGATGATTACTTTTCTGATTATTATAGATTTTTAAATCTAATAGGTATAAATATATACTTACAATTATTTAATTTATTCTCTATTTATTAGAAAATCCGACCATACATTTACTATAATATCTACTGTTTTTCTATACCATAATATGAGATGATTACCTTCATATAATTAATTAGTTACATATTGAAATATTAATAAAAGATTAATCTATGATTACAGCAATTAAAAAATTATAGATAGTACAGAGTGGTATATATTTTATATATACTATAGATTGTTATCTCGTCTTAAAACATACGAGAAAATTCATTAATGTGCTAGTAAAACAGAGTCATAATATTCTGAATAATGAAAATATTTTAATAATTTAAGTGACGCTAAAAATAATTAAGAAAATCCTAACTTTTGAGTTTTAAATGTATCGAAAAGATTGTAAAAGTTTTTATTATGTTAAATATTTATGGTATGACATTAGATTTGCTTTATGAGCAATATTACTTTTATATGTAATTTATATGTTGCATAAATTTTCTTTTTCTTGCGTAGAAATTAAATCGTTTATCTTCTGAAGATATTGATGTAAAAGTATTCTTTAGGTATAATGCACTTTACAGAATTCTATATTAATATTATCAAATGGTATAGATAAATAATAAATACTATTTACTTAATTAATTACTATTTTAGTATATTTACAAAGATGTATTTTATTTAAGTAAATTTATTATCTTTCTTGCTAGAAAGTCTTATGAGAACTGGCTTCTGCCATATCTTAATTTTTTGCAATAAGATTGCGTGATATATACTAATTGTTGAATAAAAATCTTTTTTCTCTATCATGGTTAAAGACAAACAATAATTGTATCTTAGTATTTAAAAAACATTATTCTATCTACATAAAATTTATCATATAAAAAATAAAACATAATAATTGTTTTTTATACTTAACTTAACAATCTATCATGTTATGATAGATTATAAAAACTTCTATATAAGATTTACATTTGGATTATTAATATCAATAGATTTAAATGTAGTGACTTAATTTAGCTATATATAACTTAAAAAATACGACTTTTAACATAAATGACTTCATCACATAAGTAATTTTCTAGCACTTCTATAAAATGCTTCAAAAAAAATTTTTTACTTAAAAATAATACAATCACAACCATTCATTAAACAATATTAATGTATTATACAACCATATCGCAAACTATATTATTTTATGTACACTGTCTAAGTACAAATATTTAGTTAATGATTGAAATTGACATTAATATTCTGTTATTTACGTCATTACTGAGCATTAACGTAAGATTAATATTAAATAATTCGCAATATTATTAACGATATTAAGATATTTATAATGAGCGATCGCACTATTATAGCTTTCGATTTTGGCAGAAAAAGTATTGGCATAGCCATTGGGCAAGAGTTGATATGCAGCGTACGAGCACTAACGGCTTTAAAGGTATACGGTGGTTTGCCAAATTGGCATTACATCCTAAAGTTGATAAAAGAATGGCAGCCGGATCTATTATTGATTGGCTTGCCATTGAATATGGATGGAAGCGAACAATTAGTTACTAAACAAGCGCGTCAATTTGCGAATAGCCTTCATAACCGTTTTGGCATACCCATTACTTTACATGATGAGCGCTTAAGTACTATTGAAGCACGCGCGCACTTGTTTAATCAGGGTGGCTTCCGTGCTTTGAATAAGCGCAATATAGACTCGACATCAGCAGGGATTATTCTAAAAAGTTGGTTTGAGTATAAAAAACATTAAAACTTTATACTATCTCGCTATTTTTTCTAAACTAATTTATTTTGTATGTGCACGATATTGTTAGTATGCAGATTTACCATCGACTTCTATTAATTAATAATATTTATTTTATTTTATGATTCTAATTATCACAGACCTTATTATTATGGCCATGTATCGAAACTCTTCGATTGAAGAAGGAGGATAAAATTATAAATTAAAATATATCTATGAATTTATCTATTTTTTTTAAATTATAATGTATGTTGTAATTTTTATGACCTTTCATATTTTATAAGATAAGCGACCTTTTTTAAAAAAATTTACTTATATGAAATTTAAAATACAGTTTTTGTACAGAGCGCGATAAAATATATTGTAAAATATAAAATATTGATACTTGTAGATAATGTAATACAAGTGATATATAATCATTTCTAGATGGTTACGTGAATTATATAGATTCATAATATTGAAATGACGCTTTTATTAAATTAAATTTAACACTGAATACGCTGCTAAATGATTTTTTCAAAAAAATTAAATTATTTAAGTATTATATTAAATAATATTCAGTTTATTTTTTATCTATGGATTATTGATAAATGACTATATAAATAGATAAATAATTGCATTTTACTTCACAGTCAAACAGATGAACTTCAATAATTTTTCTTAACTGATCTCAAATTATTTCCAATACTAGCTAGTATCGCTTTTATTACTTTTCCTGCATAAAATTTAATTTTAGTCAGTAATAATAGAAATAATCACTATCGGTTATCTAAATATTTTGTGCACTCTATCCATAACAAAAGTAAATAATATTCAGTATTTCGTCACTTAATCTAGAGATATAAAATTCGAATGGCACTAGCATTACTCTAAATATAATTAACACTATTTAATATGAAAGGGTTTTATCTATTGATAGATAATCAATATGATGCGTGCTTACTAGTAGTTGCACATAGACTATTTAACTATAATAATAGTGATTAATAGGCTAATATAAATAAATATTTATCGATGCAGAAAAATTCTACGAGATACACGGCTAGATATCATTGTAAAGATTATCTTTACTGCTAAAGGGAAAATTTGATAGTTTACTTGTCATTTTTTCTGTACTATAAATGTTTTTCAATGAAAATTATCCGCATTTACTAGATAAACAATAATTTCTTGTTATTACAAAATCGTTATTTATTGATAGATAAATTATTGCTTAATATATTAAAAAAATATGTTAGTAGTTGTTACTATAGGTAGTAAACTGAAACAGTTTGGATCACTACAAGTATTTGCCACTCTGATGAAAGATCAAATTTTTAAAAATATTATTAGCTTACCTTTATTTTTTTAACTCATAAAGAGCGTGCTGTCACGGTGTTATCTAGTAACTAGTGGTTTCTAACCATACTTGCTGTATTAACAAATAACAAAGATATGATTAAAGCGAATTAATATATATTGAATAATAGAGATTAATCTCATAAGAGCATATAGATGCTCTTATGAGGCTTGTCGTTAAAATTATAGATAAGAGAAGCATGTTCGAACCACTACCAAAAAATCCATTGCCTCTACAGGTAGAGAGATTGATTAAGCATAAGTATACACACGATCTGTTTTATTAACTTTTAAGCACTTAATGGATGCAGATTAATTACATATCAAGGAGTCAATCAAAATTTAGAGAAGGTATGCACAGAATTTTAGTTAGCGTTACTAACGTACTTATAAGACTGTAAATGCATGCAGATAATCTGTTAGTACTTTTGTAAAAGTTTATTTGGTTGATAACCATACCACATGAATAGAATATATTAAGCGACTAATGGCATTGAAATGCAATGTCTAATTCTACTTTTGCCATTGACATTAATATAAGTAATGTAATAGATACAGAATAAGTACACACATGTTAAGTGACAAGTGTTTAGCTCACGTCTATATATTTTCGTTGCAGATAAAGTGATTGATTAAGAGATATGAATACATACTTGCGATTGTCTACTTTACGTAAGCAATTAATTTTTAAAGGCAATACCGTGCCTTATTGAAACCATAATAGGGTATTTAACGAACACTAACTTTCGGGAGTTATAGCTAAAACTATATAAGCTAAATATATTTAGCTGGGAAAACAGTAACATTATTCTAAATATCATTTTTTAATTAGAAGGGCTGTAATATGCTAACGCTAACTTTTTTACTTAAGACTGTCCTTGATCTTTACGTAATAGTGCTACTACTTCGCATTTGGATGCAGTGGACGCAAATTGATTTTTACAACCCATTTTCACAGTTTATAGTTAAGATTACGCAGCCAGTAATCACTCCGATAAGACGTATTATCCCTTTTTGGGGGCAGCTAGATATGGCCTCTTTACTTCTTTCCTTCCTAATTTTGACGATTAAGTACCCATTACTTCTACTCATTCAAGGTGGCACAATATCGCTCAACGCCTATAATTTTTTGTTTGGTTTTATCTCGCTTGGAAAGTCTATTGGATATTTGATATTCTGGAGCATAATGATTCGTGTGATGCTGAGTTGGATCAGCCAGGTACATAGTGAGATTGATTATGTCATATACCAATTAACTGAACCTTTAATAGCACCGATCCGTCGGATGATACCAACAATAGGTGGAATTGATTTTTCCGCTATGGTAATAATATTGAGCCTATATATTCTCAATTATTTAGGAATCGATTTATTTAGTGAGCTCTGGTTTTTACTATGAGTGCAGTCACTCCGGTAGCCGATGGGCTTAAAATCAGAATCTATACGCAACCGCAAGCCATTCGTGATCAAATTATAAGGTTGCATGACAATGAAATTAAAGTTTCTATTACGGCCGCACAAGTTAACGGGGAAGCCAATGCTCATCTAATCAAATTTCTCGCAAAAAAGTTTAAAGTAGCAAAAAAGAACATTATTATTGAGAAAGGTAAAATGGGGCGGCATAAACTATTGCATATAATTTATCCGCGTCAGATTCCCAATGTTATTGCTGAAATATACATAATATGATGAAATTATTTATTTTGTCAGAACCATAAATTTATTTTTATATCGATCTTTTAGGAAAAGTGCATAGATTGGTTAATCTATTATACGACATTACATGTAATATAATTACACATACGTAAATAAAGGTTAATGTTTTTAAGATAACGAATCAAATGCTTATCTCAATACTATATTATCGATGACTAATGCAAAACAGGAGAATCACTGTCCATAGCTATAAGAATAGATACTTGCTTCACAAGAGATGCTTTACGTGAAGTATTTAGCACTTACTCTATATTTATGAAAATGGAGTGGTATGGTTCTATGATTTGAATAATATACATGCATCTTCTGCATAGCTGAACCAATATTATATTTCTACCATAAAATAATGCAATGTTACTACATCCTATAATATACAATATGCGATGTTCGCATGTGGTATATTTGTGGTATGATATCTAACTGTATCTAGAGAAAAAAGTGCTGTAACTTTTGTTAATACTAATTTCAGTTCACAATATCACTGATGTGAACAATAAAGCGCTTGTTCACTGATAGAAAGATTATATCTCATATAAGCTGTTATGCCCAATTATGAAGTTACCTTTGCTAAGTTTATATATTCATATTCCCTGGTGTGTACGTAAATGTCCATATTGTGATTTTAACTCATATACGTCAAATGAAGACATACCGCATCAGAAGTATGTTCATCACCTCTTAGCTGATTTAGAAAATCATCTAGAGGCAGTGGGTAATCGTACAATAAAGACTATTTTTATCGGTGGAGGAACGCCGAGTCTATTTAGTTCTAAAGCGATGCAGATATTATTAGATGGCGTACGTTCACGTATTGATATTACAGACAATGCTGAGATTACTATTGAAGCCAATCCTAGTACTATAGAAGCTAATCGCTTTAGTGAGTATCAGCATGCCGGAATAAACCGTATTTCTATTGGCGTTCAGAGCTTTAACAATAATAAATTAATACAACTTGGGCGTATTCATAATGCAGAAGAAGCTAAACGTTCAGTACACTTAGCAACTAATCTTAGTCTGCAAAGTTTTAATCTTGATTTAATGCACGGCCTTCCAAATCAGTCTTTAGAGGAAGCATTAGACGATCTACATCAATTGATTTCCTTCAATCCACCACATTTATCTTGGTATCAATTAACGATTGAGCCAAATACTCTATTTAGCTCTAGACCTCCTGTATTGCCAGATGACGAAATACTATGGGATATATTTAATAGAGGACATCAGTTACTTATTGCCTCTGGCTATAAACAATATGAAATTTCATCCTATACCAGGTTAGGATTTCAGTGTCAGCATAATCTAAATTATTGGCGTTTTGGCGACTATTTAGGAATAGGTTGTGGTGCGCATAGCAAATTAACGTTTATAGATAATCGTATTCTACGCATAGAAAAAACTAAAAATCCCCGCGCGTTTATGCAAGGACGATATAGGGATAAACAATATGAAGTCATGTTAGAAGATAGACCATTTGAATTTTTTATGAACCGATTTCGACTGCTAGAGGAGGCGCCACGTGCCGATTTTATCAACTACACTGGGTTAGAAGAAATAACTATACGTTATAAATTAGATAAAGCTTTAGTACAAGGTTATATAAAAGAGACTCCTACATCTTGGCAAATTACTGAAAAAGGCAAGTTATTCCTTAATAATTTACTAGAGTTCTTCCTATTTAATAAGAATTAATTAAATAAATCAAATTTTTATAATCCCTTGTATAGATTTAATAGATAAGAAATACATGTTATGAAATTGAGATAAATAATTAACTAATTGTTAATATAATACAATGCCTTTGATAAAGACATATTGTTCTATATATTTTTTAAACGCTGTCTATCAAACTAGATGCTAATTTTATAAGTAATAATGAAGAGCATATACTATGCTAACCAATTGGGTATTTTATAAATATTTTTTCTTAAGTTGTTTTCTTCTTATTTATTAAATCAGACCTGTAAATATTAACAAATTTCTTTAAAAATTTTATTTCAATTTTCTACGTAATAAAAATAGTAACATACTATTTTTATTTTTCAGTACAAATATATTTTTAAATAAAAAATTCAGCACTGACTTTATTATTAATGCACTATTAATAATAGTTTATATTGAATTGAGATTACAACTTTCAAGAAAGATATAGATTAATAATCTAAATTATTCGCAGTGGAAAATACGTTGCAGGAATTTCAGTTTAGAAATAGAACGAAATGATACTAAGCCCATATTCTGATACCATTCGTAAGATAACATAATATTTTAAGATAGATAGATTTATCATCCCTATTATCTTTCTATGCATATGGTTAGTGTGTATCTATCTTTATATATATTATTCTTCTGAAGAATACTAGTCTAAGCTATGTATGAGAAACTTTTAACAAGACCTATGAATATAGCCTTCTAGGCTCAAGTTAATACGATTTATTTTTGGCATCGCAAAATATTATAATGCGATATTGCATGCGTGCATCATTTATTTCTGCTGTAATCCGAAATTATAGATTATCTAAATTTTATATATTATTTATAATGCCAATATATTCAGTAATTACACGATATTTATCTTATATTTTACTAAAACCGGTCATGTATCTATATGCTATTATATAAATACAGAATTTCAGTGATATTGAGTAACACATTGATTTATATTATTATTGAGGTTGAAGCTAATGTCTACTATTTGTTAAATATAAATTATTTAAATAATTTTATCAAAATAAAAGTATTAGCTAATCAACAGTTGTAATATATAAATTAATATTACGTTATTTGTGAATTGGTTTTATTATAAATTGGCGATTTTATAGTCTGATAATATCAATAAATTTTATATGTACGAAAAATTGATGCCTCAATATAGATTTTAAAATTAGCATAACATTTTCAATTACTTTTAGTCTATTATAGATGGACATTATGTTTCTATATAATGCATTATTTAATGCAAACATTCATTACTTAAATTATATATTATGCATTGTATTATGTTATTAAAGATATTAAAAAGTATCAGTCATTATTGTATTTATTGTTAATAACATAACTTCACTGAAGTTTATCGAAGACCATAAATATAGTACTAATCCTATATATTAATTTCATTTTTATCTTGGTAAGATTACTATCAGTTTGTATATTTTAGAAACTTCTAGGCCTACAAAATAAAAAATACTTATCAATATTTATGACTTATTTTTATCTTTTAAATAAGCGGCCACACTCTTTTCAAGACATTGGACTAATTATATATAGACTAAATAATTGTTTTATTATTCTAGACTAAATTTTAATATTTACATAACGGCGGACTACAATAGTCATATCCTGGATATAATCTATACTCATACAGCGTATTACAAGCAGTTCAGCGTATTACAAGAAGTTAATTATTTTTAGATTATAAAGGAATTAATAAGATATACCGGTATATGATACTAACGGATGATACTGTTAAGATATAACTATATATTGATATATAATTATATTTCTCAATTTTTAAAATATATTTTAGTGAGTGTTAAAAATATTAAGATAGTTTGCCACTCTCTTACTACATCATTCATGATGCCATGTCATTCAAGGTTTTGCAAGTGTAAAACATTACAATTTTATATAAGATAAGGAAAGTGCTTATTTTATATAAAATATTTGTATATTCATACTGATCAGATAGCATCTTACACAATATAGTATAATACTAACTATAGTTCTAGCGGTCTAATTTATTATATGACTTTTATTTATAATATTACTATTAGTGAATACTCTTATGTTCAAAAACATTTATATATTTTTAAACTGTAATAATGATTAATGAGTTAATACTATATGGCAAGTATCGTATAAATTACAAATTTAATTGTGTATTACACGTCGCCTATGCAATATAGATTGTGTGATCTAAAGCAAGTATTGGTCGAATGGATCATCAATAGACGCTACGTGTAATCAGTGTTAATGCAGCAATTAAAATTCATATTTTATCACTTTATCATCCATGGCTTGTAGCATAAAGATCGTTAAAACCGTTTATTTTTGAGATTTATATTTTACTATCTCACTATACTTAATCCTAGCATGGATATAGCATTTATTGCAGAATATAAACGATTAAATCATACAATATTACAATATGGATACGGCAACATCTTTATGCTACATCTAAATTTATTAACAGTTTAAGTTTTTTTGACAAAAATTACGTACTTTATAATCGCGGTAATTTGCAATGAGTTGTCCCAATTAAATTACTAAGGATCAGGCTGAAATGCATTTGCGCGCTATAATCCGTATCGTTGGCTTACTAGTTATCTTTTTTTCTTGGACGATGTTTATCCCTTGGGGAGTAGCATTACTATATCGCGATGGCGCAGAACGAGCATTCAGCCAAACTTTATTAGTAGTACTGACTATTGGCCTTATACTATGGTGGCCTCACCGCAATAAAAAATATGAATTAAATCCACGTGAAGGTTTCTTAATTGTCGTGCTACTTTGGATAGTACTAGGTAGCGTAGGAGCGTTGCCATTTCTATTTTCAGATAGACCAAATTTATCAATTACAGATGCATTTTTTGAGTCTTTTTCAGGACTAACCACTACTGGTGCTACTATGCTGTTAGAATTGGAGTCCTTGCCTAAGGGTATTCTATTTTATCGACAAATGTTGCAATGGATGGGAGGAATGGGCATTATCGTATTGGCAGTAGCAATACTTCCAATCCTTGGTGTTGGTGGTATGCAGTTATATAGGGCGGAAATGCCAGGTCCTCTAAAGGATAATAAAATGAGACCGCGCATTGCAGAAACCGCAAAAACTTTATGGCTTATCTATGGATTACTAACAATCACCTGTGCACTTGTATTGTGGTGGGCAGGAATGCCAATATTCGATGCAATCAGTCATAGTTTTTCAACCATTGCTATCGGAGGTTTCTCTATTCATAATGCTAGCATTGGCTATTATGCCAGTCCAATTATCAACACTATCATTGCTATTTTTCTACTGATCTCTGGTTGTAATTACAGCTTACATTTTGCGTTATTAAGCAGACGTAGTTTGAAAGTCTATCTACAGGATCCTGAATTTCGTATATTCATCTTAGTACAATTAACGTTAGTGATAGTATGTACATTTGTATTATTGACATATGGCATCTATCATACCGGTATCGAAACGCTAAATCAGGCGTTTTTTCAAGTAGTGTCAATGACAACAACAGCAGGCTTTACTACAGATAGCATTGCTAAATGGCCACTATTTTTGCCGATGTTATTATTATGTGCTTCTTTTATCGGTGGTTGTGCTGGTTCAACTGGCGGCGGCATAAAGGTTGTGCGCATGTTACTACTCTATCTTCAAGGTTATCGTGAATTACAAAGGTTAGTACACCCAAATGCTGTTTATACTATAAAACTAGGTAACCATGCTCTTCCTGAGCGAATCCTTGATTCAGTATGGGGATTTTTCTCAGCTTATGCATTGGTATTTATTATTAGTATGTTAGCAATTATTGCCACTGGCGTTGATGATTTTTCTGCTTTTGCTGCTGTAACAGCTTCACTGAATAATCTAGGATCTGGATTAGGTATGGTATCTGATAACTACACTACAATGCCATCAACTGCAAAATGGATACTGATAGCCACAATGTTGTTTGGACGTCTTGAGGTATTTACATTGCTCGTCTTATTTACGCCGACCTTCTGGCGTGAATAAGCTTAAAATTAAGTTCAATATGAATGTATCATCGCGGTTAAAAAGGAGAAAATAATATACATGCTATTTGATCAAAGTAATTTATTTTTTAATCTTTAACTAACTAATATAATATTTTATAGCATGCTAAATAGCATAATGTTGGATAATCTTAATATAAATCTTGATTTAGTTTACAGTAGTAAATTTTATAAAGTTTTAATATTTTATCTATTTGAATGCCGTAAGAGAAGAAAAAGTTCTTTCAATATATAAATAGATCATTATTAATTTCTTAAGTTATTTCTTGATTATTTCATATATATTATATTACTCCTACCTGCGTAGGATAAGAATGTATTTAAAACTAGTCAATATCACTTGCATATACATAGAAAATTAAACATAAATATATTAGCCATCAAAATATATTTATGTTTAATGGCTAATATTAATTTAGCTTTAATGCTAATATCCGGATATCATTTCACTATATAGTGAAATTGAATGTCGTTAAACTCAAGAATTAATTTTAATGCTTTAAAATGAACCGTATGAATTGTAATTATGCTTAAGATAGTTTTTCCTATCATAGGAAAAACTATTTATATACTGGAAACATGACACATATATCAAGGACTTTTTGCTTAATCCGTTTGATAATGGAATTATCATGGATATTATTTAATACGTCACAGATCCAATTAGCCACTTGACGAACTTCTAGCTCTTTAAATCCACGGCGGGTTACAGCTGGCGTGCCTATGCGCAAGCCCGAAGTGATAAACGGGCGTTCTGGATCATGTGGTATACTATTTTTATTGACAATAATATGTGCACGTCCAAGAGCACATTCAGCTTCTTGACCGGTTAGGTTTTTATCTATTAAATCTATTACGAATAAGTGATTATGTGTTCCTCCGGAAACTACTTTATATCCATGTTTTAGGCATATATCCACCATCGCCTTAGCATTATCTGTTACTTGTTTTTGATAAATTTTGAATGCTGGTTCCATTGCTTCTTTTAGTGCTAGCGCTTTACCGGCAATAACATGCATCAGAGGCCCGCCCTGGCAACCAGGGAACACCGCCGAGTTTAGTTTCTTATATAATACTTCATTGCCTCCATTTGCTAGAATCATCCCACCACGCGGTCCTGCTAAAGTTTTATGGGTAGTAGTGGTAACAATATGCGCATATGGTACTGGATTAGGATAAATTCCTGCAGCGATTAAACCAGCAACATGTGCCATATCAACTAAAAAATAAGCACCAATATTATCAGCAATTTCACGTATTTTTTTCCAATTTACTATTCCTGAGTAAGCAGAAAATCCGCCAATAATCATTTGTGGTTTATGAACTTGTGCTTGTCTTATTAGATCTTCATAGTCGATATGACCTTGTTCATCAATACCGTAAGAGACGATATTATAAAGTTTTCCCGACTGATTAACTGAAGATCCATGAGTCAAGTGCCCACCATGCGACAGGTGCATACCTAGGATAGTATCCCCTGGCTTCAACAACGCAGCGTAAACAGCAAAATTAGCCTGTGAACCGGAATGCGGTTGTACATTAGCGTAATCGGCACCAAATAATGCTTTTGCGCGGTCAATAGCTAATTGCTCAATAATATCCACATATTCGCAACCTCCATAATAACGCTTTCCAGGATAACCTTCAGCGTATTTATTAGTTAATTGTGAACCCTGTGCTTGCATTACACGTCGGCTAGTGTAATTTTCGGATGCAATAAGCTCGATGTGTTCTTCTTGCCGAATGATTTCTTGCTCCATTGCATACCATAGTTCTCTATCGTAATCAGCAATATTTCTTTTACATTGTAACACTCATACTCTCCTAACTTAAATAAGTTCATTCAAAATTATAACATCGTGTACTATTTGAACTTTACACTAATAGTTTGAACTGTTTTATCTAGTAGTAAAGATATATATGATTCATGTATAAAAGATATGATAGGATTCTCATCCTAAGATATAGATAATTAATCTTATAATGTATAGAGGCAGAACCAAAGAATATAAAAACTATTATTGATCTTTAAAAAACAATAAAATAAAGTAGTTTCCTAGCAGTTTTTTCTGTCATTTTAAACATAAAATGACAGAAATATATAACTTCAATTTCACGAAATGATAAATTTACAGATCACTACCTCACAAAGGTAGTTGTTACGACTTCTTATAGAGTATTTTAATCAGGGTATGTTTAACTGAAGTTGCATAACAGAAAACATTCTTATTCTTCATAATTCAATCAGCTTCTATATTTGAGTTAATATAAAAAAATTAAATATTATAATATAAAGAGCTGATGCTTGCCTTTTGTATTCAAAAAATTTATTTCATTAATATTAATATAGCATAATTTTGCTCAATAACGGTAATATTCAAGTGATGGATTTATAAATTAAAAATAGGATTGAAAAATGTTGGATTGAAATGCATCTTAATATATCCATTGATTTTTTAGTAGTAAACTGTTACAAGCTAGCCTAAATTTTGAAAAAAACATATTCTGCATTTTTATTAATCATGCAGTTCTAACTATTATATAAGTAATAATTATTTTGTAAAAATATTGTTATTGCGACAACTATTTTATACTTTAAAAGACGTACTAGGCTTGACTTAAGCGTCTAGTACTTTAATCGATAAAGGATTACGGTAATTTTCATAGATTACAGTAATGTTCAGTTAATATAATTTGCATTGTCAAGGAAGACGAAAATGCCTTTTCTATCCTAATATTATAAATTATAATCAATAATCTATTTGATGTCCTAAAGAGTTATAATAATCCAACATTTTTCAATGCACTTTCTACTATTGGACGGGCAGTCTTACTTAATGGCGTCATAGGAAGACGAAGCATATCTGTTGTTAATAATCCCAATACCTTGCAAGCCCACTTTACTGGAATCGGATTGGCTTCTATAAATAAATTATTATATAATGGCATTAAATACTGATTTAAGTGCTCTGCTTGCGCAAAGTTGCCTTGCGCTACAAGCGCACAAAGCTTTGCCATTTCATATGCAGCTAAGTTCGCTGTAACAGAAATGATTCCTTTCCCTCCTAATTTCATAAAATCTAAGCTAGTAGCATCGTGTCCACTTAGTAGGATAAAATTTTTGTTATGAACCTGTTGTTGAATTTGCTTAACACGGCTTAAGTTTCCAGTCGCTTCTTTAATTGCAACAATATTCTTAATTTTTGCAAGTCTTGCAATAGTCGATGGCAAGAGATCGCATCCTGTACGTGCAGGTACATTATATAGAATCTGCGGTAACGCAGTGCTTTCTGCGATTTTCTTAAAGTGCTGGTACAGGCCCTCCTGAGTTGGTTTATTATAGTATGGAGTTATTGTTAGACATCCTATTACACCAGTATTTTCAAAGCAGTGGGTGAGCGCAATCGCTTTAGCAGTAGCATTAGAACCAGTGCCGGCTATAACTGGAATACGGTTATCAGCTAGTTCTAACGTGTGTAATACTACGTTAATATGTTCGTTTTCGGTGAGTGTGGCACATTCGCCAGTTGTTCCAGCCGAAACAATTGCTTTAGTTCCGCTATCCACATGATAATCGATTAGTCTTTTTAGACTTACGCTATCCACTATACCTTTATTATCCATCGGTGTAACCAATGCAACAATACTTCCAGTAAACATTGACTATCCTCTTAATAAATTAGTGATCCATAGTACTTTGACTACCTCTCTAATGCAAGACATCCGGTTACTTTTAAGCTCGATGAACAGATGTTGTGTTTCGTTTAAACTGAAGAATTAATGTCATATTTTTAATTATTTAATAACAATTTGTTCACTATAATTATATATTTAACTTATTTTTTTGTCATTATTTTTTGTCATCTAAGACAACTGATTTCTCAAATATTAAAGAAGCCTCTTTTATCATCTATATACAGAATTAAATACACAAGGCAATATTAGCATTATGAATTATTAACAGCCTGATGAGTGAATGCCGTAATGAATCTATTAAAATTTAATGATATTGCGCCAAACTTTAGTTTGCCTGACCATGACGGGGAAAATATTCATTTGTCCGATTATCTTGGACAACGAGTACTAATTTATTTTTACCCTAAAGCGATGACGCCAGGCTGTACTGTCCAAGCCTGTGGTCTTAGAGATAACATGGACAAGTTGAAAAAAGCGGGTGTTGAAGTTCTGGGTATTAGCACTGACAAACCAGAAAAGTTATTACAATTTGCAGAAAAAGAATTAATAAACTTTACACTACTGTCTGACGCAAATCATGAAGTATCACAAAAATTTGGTGTTTGGGGCAAAAAGATCTTTATGGGTAAAAATTATGATGGTATTCATCGCACCTCTTTCTTGATCGATAAAAGAGGAAGAATTGAAAAGGTATTTAATAATTTTAATACTACTAATCATCACTCAATTATCTTGAGTTACCTGCAACAACAGTAATCTAAATGTCATGCAGACATGAGTTGTATTAACATGTATTCATGTATGGTATTACTATAATGTTAGTATATAATAAGAAAAAATTCAAATAATTGTATATGAACCGTACATATTTATTTATACAAGCGCTGATCAATAACTATTGATTTTAAAAAGACAATGACAGTAAAATCGTCTTGTCCTGTCCTTGATAGATTAAGAATAAAAGTTAAGATGCATAGATAGTATTATTAAAATGATACACCGGTATTAATTTCGTCAAGAGCGGGCGATAGAAAAAATTGATGTATACTAACGCCCTCTCCTCTATAATTAACTATAATGCAATATATAAAAATAACTAAATGGTTTATGGCTAATATTCTTTAATATCTATACCGTTCTATAATTATATAATACGTAATATTGGCACCAATACTTTTGTTAATTATAAAAGAGCTACTGTATGTACGTAATGTTTTACATGTTTAATAAAAAAGGATAATTAAATATTTAATCTTTAGCAGAAGCAATATTACTAAACCTGATCTTCTTGGCTGCATGAGGTCGTAAAATGATGTGGTCGTAATAAAAAAGTAAACTAATATTGTCTTTATAATATAGCCTTAATCTTTATAAATGTTATAGATAAACTATTCAATAATATCAAATAGTAGAAGCGTTAGTATTAAGTGGACTCTATATGGTTATATAGATAGGTGGCATGGATTTTTATTAATCCAATAAATGACATATACAATATATTAATATATAAGTGTGTTAATATATCCATTAACCATCACAGCGGATACTCACTTTTGTATAGCAAATTACGTATTAATCACACTATAATTAGAAATTAGTAGTACTGTTACTAACCACATCACTTACTTTGTCTAAACCTTATTAAAACAGATAAAATCGAGCTAATAGAATTAGCAAGTCTCTTCTATATTTCTCATAGGAGAATATGCAAATTTAGATGTATGCTCTTAAAAGTCTATAGTGATTTTACTCGGAATGTATATTACCCAAATAATCTAAATTGATGAATCGGTTTAATGACTATAGTCAAGTGCAACTATAAGAACTCTTAGTGTGATCCATGTAATGGATAGCGTAAAAGATGTAAAATTCTGGTTACATGTAGCCTAATATACGATGTTAATATCGCTTAAAATCCGCATAACAAACGATTATTTAGTTGCACATAACCAATTACTGAATTAAAGCAGAAATAATATCGAACTTTTGATTTGGTCAATATTATTTTATAATTAATAAATATACTATAATGTAGCATAGCATTCATGACTAAATAATATTTATATCAGCTAGCCTAATCTATTATAGATAGGCGCCGAAGAAAAGCCTATGTATAAGGCAGTGTAGATTATTTATATGAGATGAATAGTAAGAATTTCGCTTATTATAAATTATGACATAAATTCATTATGGTATTAGATATACTTGCTCTTAATCTACATATATTAGATAAGGTCATATAAAGTGTATGTATAACTTGATACCTAATATATAAATATGTCATTCTATATTTATTTTTATTGTGCTTAAATGTTGAATAGCGCATTAAAATATATATTATTTATTTAATTAAAGTTATTTCCTAAATTTAAATACTTTTGAATCATTAATAGAATAATATTTATTTAATGTTCACGATTATAATAATTTTTAACTCAGCAACTGGCTACATTTAATCCAAATACTCTCGATAATTTGAGATATGGTGATAAATTTATGAAGATTAATAATATTTATAAATATAATCTTCTTTCAAGTTCACTGGAACTAATATCTATGAATGAATGTAGACTATAATGGAATATCGAAAATATAGAGTAACAGCTTTTCCGATGACTACTGACAACTGAATTATTTATGAATGTGATTTATTAGAAAATAGACGGTTATTTTTACTACTTTGTATTAAGGAATAATAAAATGACTGAGGATGAATTTCGCCCAACCAATTTTATCCGTCAGATCGTCGAAAAAGATTTGCGATTAGATCAGCACACGTTAGTACATACTCGTTTTCCACCAGAGCCTAATGGCTATCTGCATATTGGTCATGCTAAAGCTATATGCCTAAATTTTGGAATTGCTAAGGATTACCAGGGGCAATGTAACTTACGTTTTGATGATACTAATCCACTACAAGAAAACATTGAGTTCGTGGAGTCAATTAAGCGAGATGTAGAGTGGTTGAGAGTTGGATGGAATGGAAAGATTTGTTATGCTTCCGATTATTTTAATAAACTGTACCAGTATGCAGTTGAATTGATTAGTAAAGGTTTAGCGTATGTTGATGAACTGTCATCTGAGCAAATCCGTGAATACCGAGGTAGTCTAATGTTACCAGGTAAAGATAGCCCATATCGTAATCGTAGTGTACAAGAGAATCTATTACTATTCGAGAACATGCGAAATGGTCATTTCAATGAAGGGAATGCTTGCTTGCGTGCCAAAATTAACATGGCTTCACCTTTTATGGTTATGCGTGATCCTGTGCTATACCGCATTAAATTTGCTCAACATTATAGAACTGGCCATAAATGGTGTATCTATCCAATGTATGATTTTACGCATTGTATTTCCGATGCACTAGAAGGCATTACTCATTCGTTCTGTACATTAGAATTTCAAGATAATCGACGACTTTATGACTGGGTATTGGATAACATCACCATCGCTTGTCATCCGCGTCAATATGAGTTCTCTCGACTCAATCTTGAATACACCGTTATGTCGAAACGAAAACTCAATCAACTGGTAAAAGAAAAGTATGTAGAAGGCTGGGATGATCCACGGATGCCAACGTTATCTGGTTTACGTCGCCGTGGCTATACTGCGGATTCAATCCGTGAGTTCTGTAAGCGAATTGGTGTAACTAAGCAGGAAAATTATATCGAAATGACGGCATTGGAATCCTGTATTCGTGAAGATCTCAGCAAAAATGCGCCACACGCTATGGCAGTTATAGAACCCGTCAGAGTTATTATTGAGAATATTGATATTGGGGAAGAAATGCTTCTTACGCTTCCTAACCATCCGAATAAACCAGAGATGGGTAATCGCAAGGTACTGTTTAGCCGTGATATTTATATAGATCGCGCTGATTTTAGAGAAAAAGCAAAAAAACAATATAAACGTTTAGTTTTAGGTAAAGAAGTGCGCTTACGTCATGCCTATGTAATAAAAGCCACAAGAATTAAAAAAGATAGCTTAGGGAGAATTATCATTATTTTTTGTAGCTACGAGGCAGCCACGCTAAGCAGAAATCCACTCGATGGTCGAAAGGTGCCAGGTGTCATTCACTGGGTTTCTGCTGCTCACGCATTGCCAGCAGAAATTCGCTTATATGATCATTTATTCAATGTGCCTAACCCAACCGCAGAAAGGGATTTTATTACCACAATGAATTCATCATCTCTGGTGATTAAGCATGGTTTTGTCGAGCCGAGCTTAGTGGAGGCAAAACCAGAGCAAGCATATCAATTTGAGCGTGAAGGTTACTTTTGTTCGGATTCCCTTTATTCTTCAGTAGATCACTTAGTATTTAACCGCACAGTTACGCTGCGTAATACTTGGTCAAAAAGCGGCGTGAAAACTTCACTTAAGTAGCATTAGAATGTTTCGGGTATGGTGTTTATTGCTATCTTACCTAGGTAAACCTGATAATGAAATGGCTAATTGTATAATAGACCAAGAACAGAAAAGTCCTTTTAGTAAAATTTATTCTATTTTAAAAGAACAATATCAATATATAGAATTAAAGTCTAGATAATGCTTTATGATCAATAGCAAATAGAATTCAAGACAAGATAGATTAATAAATCTTTTCGTCTTTATTTAATAGTCAAGCATTCAAGAGTACAATACTAAAATAGTAATGGGGGTGTCTAGCAGAATACTGTAAATATTATTTACAGTACTATTTAATATAAAATAAAATTGAAAATCGAAAAACGATAATATTAGTAATAATCTTTAATGTCTATTTATAGGATAGACATGATATATATTAAATTATTTTATAATAGACAATAATACATAACAATTGAGAATAGATACTCTACTATCAATTGTTATGTATTCATATGAATATTGATTTAAAACTAGCACATTTTGTGATTACCTAACATAGGTAGAATATATAGTTGATACTGTACACTGATATATACTATATTCATGACGTCTTGATATGATTTTTTTTGGTATATTAAATTATATTATACAATTCATACTAGCTTGCAATAGTAAAAATTCCTGTGAAATAATAAAAGAGAATTAAGTGTATGCCCTTACTGTATAAAATATAATTCGATTATTTTATTTATCTATTAGATGTAGAAGTTAAATAACAGCAATGTTTGTAAAATATATCTTTATAGTCACAATTTATTTTTATTGCTTTACAGATGCCTTATTCTTAATCTGTAAAGTAAACTATACTTATTGACTGATAATTCGGTATAATCATGTTATATTTATTTTATATTTTATGAATGTTTATCATTAAACTATGCCCTATATTGTTGCATTAACAGGAGGTATTGGAAGCGGAAAATCTACCGTAACACACTTTTTTTCGAGTTATGATATATCAATTATTGATGCTGATGTAATTGCTAGAGACATTTTAGAATTTAATCCGTTATTGCTAATGAAAATTGTGCAATATTTTGGTAGTAAAATATTACTAGAAAGCGGAAGACTTAACCGTGCGTATCTACGTAATAAAATCTTTAGCCAACCTAATGATAGAATCTGGATTAATCAATTACTCTATCCATCTATTCTTAAGGAAATTAAACATCAGTTAGTACAAACTAATAGTCCTTATGTTTTATTGGTTGTACCATTATTAGTAGAATATAACTTACAGCGCCTAGCCGATAGAGTACTAGTAATTGATACTGATATAGAAACTCAAATAATTAGAACTGCTTCGCGCGATAATATTACCCGTCAGCAGGTACAGGATATCCTTTCTGCTCAAGTTACGCGCAAAGATAGATTAGCTATTGCAGATGACATCATTGACAATGATGCTATTATTTTCAATAATGGTTTTTCTTTAGAGATGAAGTTATTAGTAGAGTCCTTGCATAATCGTTACCTTGAATTAGCTATATCCACTCCAAAAAAAGTGAACCTGTATGATTAATATTTTTATAAATCATGCGATTTTAATCTATATTATAAGATAATTGCTTATTTAGATATATACTCTTATAATATTTTAATTTACAGTTAACCTGTATTTTATTTTTACGTTTAATCCATTTATGAATTATCAATGTCTTGATATGCGGCTATAGAAATTTCGACAATTAAATTATTTATGTTTTAAATAATTTAAGTATAAAAGATGTTAAAAAGATCGTAATGTGTAAATAACTGCAACTAAAAGCATAGTATATATACATCCGACTGCAAAACTTTTTAAGTTAAAGTAAAATGTTATCCTATTTGTACTAAATAGCAATCAAGTAACATTAACTTGAGCGTATACTTATAAAAAATTTTCTTCTGTAAACTATGCAGTTTATAAGATTAATTCTTGTAAAACGTAATCTGATAAACTATTCAAAATATCGTCATAAAAGTACTTACATATACCATTATTTGAAATGAAATTATGCGCTAAGGTGATTAATAGCTCACCCATATTTAAGTTATTATTTATCATTTAATAGATAATAAAAATATAGTGTGAAGGCTTAGAGATGTGATCTTCCACTTGAGAAGTGTGCAATTACATGGGATGTTGCAAATGATTTTTCTGAATGGCATAACAAACTTTATAATATTTCGCTTGTTTATAATCTATAAATTTATGTATTAGTTATCTATATGTTTAGATAACTAATTGATTTATTTTACGAAAGTACTCTATGTTGCTTTATTGAAATATGTAATATTTTTTACTGAAAGATATTAATATGTTTTAATGCCTTTATCATTACTTGTTTATTTATCTTTAATGTTAGTAATTTCATGATTGCGATTTAAGTATAATAATTATACGTTTCCTGATATCTATGATATAGATAAATCAAAAATAATAGTATGTATTAATATACATAATGAAGAACAACCTGTTTTTTATAAAAAAATATATCCATATAAATTAATTACTATGGATCTTTAAAATAAAGTATATAATCAAGATCTTCGTAAGAAGATATATTGATTTTTTTATTAAAAAACTTTTTATTACGATAAATGGAATAAATTATTTTATGCCTAAAGAAGATTACCTAACTTTTGTGAGAATTGATCGATAGTTTGAAAAATTAGCTTCTCAGATATCGGAGAAGAAATGCATAAATGTTGAGCAAATAGGCTGACACGAAGCTCTTCAATCATCCAGCGTAATGCTTTTACTTCATCATCTTGTTGGTCTACTCGTGGTAATCTCTTCGTCCACTCTTGCAAAATCCGTTGCACTTGCCATACTTTTAACATATGGATACGATCCTGATTTGAATTAATAGCTAATTGCTCCATGCGATATTCAATAGCTTGGAGATAGCGTAAAGTATATGGTAACTGCTTCCAGCTATGTACAGTGATAGATCCGCGATAAACTAATCTATTCATCTGATTTTTAATATCTGATAAAGCTAAAGCCATTGATATATCTATCCTACCTTTTAGATTTTGATGAATTTTGTGTGCTGATTCAAGGATTTGTTCAGTCTGATTGACTGTCTCTAGAACAGTTTCATTCAATTCTGCACGTACTTTTGTATGCAAGCAAGCAAACTGTTCTTCCTCCCATACTGGTCCGCCATTCTTCAAAATAAGCTTGTCTATACTACAGGAAATACAATCTTCGATTAGATCTATTACACTAGCATAAGGGTGAAAATATGATCTTAACTTAGCGTTCTTAGATACTTTTTCATATAAATATTTAATTGGCGGTGGGATGGTTAATAGTAATAGACGTCGAGTACCTTGCCACATTGCACGATGTTGCTCTTTTTCACTGTTAAATAGTCGAATACTGATACTATCTTTCTCATCTACTAATGCTGGATATACTTTAATTGAATACCCACTACGTTGTTGCTCATAATAGGCAGGCAATGTACCAAAGTTCCAAATATGTAAATTACGTTGTGTAATATCTTTATCTATATCTTCAGAAGGTATTGCCTGCACCTTTCCTTGCAGTAGCAACTTAATTGCTGTTAAATCTTTACCCTCACATAGGGCCTGCTTTTTTTCATCTACGACTTTGAAAGTCATTTTCAAGTAAGGAGGCACTTTTTTCCATTGCCAATCATTGCGTGATACAAGTACACCACTCATCCTATGTAATTCATATTCTAATGAATCTAGTAATGGTACTGATAATGCCGTGACCCTGCTAAGAAAGGCTTCGGCGTAGTTCAAGAGTGGTATAAAGTTACGTCGTAACGATTTTGGCAATGATTTAATCAATGCAATGACCAATTCATGACGCATGACTGGAATGTTCCATGTAAAGTCTTGCTCTTTGACTTGATGAATAATAGAAAGTGGAATATGCACTGTTACACCATCACTATTAGCACCAGGTTCAAATTGGTAAGTTAGTCGAAGTTTTAAGTTACCTTGATACCAGAAATCTGGATAATCTAGATGGCTAATTTCTTTCACACTATCCTTGATGAGCATCTCTTTTTTAATATTGAGTAGATTTGGTTGTTGCTTACGGGCACATTCCCACCATTGATCGAAATGCATCCCAGAGACTACATGATGCGGGATACATTTTTCATAGAATCTAAAAAGTGTTTCACTGTCTACTAAAATATCTCTTCGGCGTAATTTATGTTCTAATTCTTCTACTTCATAACGTAGTTTATGGTTATCGTGAAAAAACAAGTGCTGTGTTTTCCAATTGCCATCAATTAACGCATGGCGAATAAATAGTTCTCTGCATAGTGGTGGATCAATTCGGCTATAATTAATTGGACGCGATGCGATAAGCGTCAGGTTAAATATCATAAGCTTTTCACTACCTACTACCTTACCTTGTGTTTGTGACCAATGTGGATTACTATAGCTATGCTTCACAATATGCGGAGCTAGTAATTCAATCCACTCCGGTTCTATACGTGCGCAAATTCTTCCCCATAATCGATTGGTTTCTATCAGTTCAGCAACTATAATCCACTTTGGCGATTTCTTGAATAAGCAAGAACTGGGAAATACTGAAAATCTAGTATTGTGAGTGCCAATAAACACTTTATTTTCAGCATCTTTTTGGCCAATATGTGATAAAAAACCTACTAGAATTGCACTATGTATACTACGATAGTTAGATGGTAAGCGATTAATCGGCAAATGTAGATTTTGCACTACTTTTTGTAGTTGTGTATATACATCTTGCCATTCCAAGACTCGTCGATAATTAATAAAATCTTTCTTACACATTCTGCGAAATTTGCTACAGGAATATATTTGTTGCTGTTTTTGTAGGTAAGACCACAGGTTTATAAATGTTAGAAAATCTGAATCCTTGTTTACAAAACGGCAGTGTTTTTCATTTGATTCTTGCTGCTTATTGATCGGTCTTTCACGAGGATCGTGAATTGATAAGGCCGCAGTAATAATCATTATTTCATTCAGACTACCATTTTTTGTGGCCTCAAGTACCATGCGTGCTAGTCTTGGATCTATTGGAAACTTCGCTAATTGACTACCCTGTGGTGTTAATGTATAGTGGGTATTGTTAATAGTTTTATTGATGGCGCCTAATTCTTCTAGCAACTGGATCCCATCTTGAATATTACGTTTATTTGGTGTGTCTAAAAAAGGAAAAGACGCGATATTGCCTAGTCCTAACGATGTCATTTTCAAGATAACTGATGCAAGATTAGTACGAAGTATTTCTGGATCAGTAAATATTGCTCTAGATAGGAATTCTTGCTCAGAATATAGACGGATACATATGCCTTCTGAAAGGCGACCGCAGCGTCCTTTACGTTGATTTGCAGAAGCTTGTGATATTGGTTCAAGCGGTAAGCGTTGTACCTTATTCCGTGAATTATAACGGCTGATACGCACTATTCCTGTATCAATAACATATTTAATACCAGGCACGGTTATTGAGGTTTCTGCCACATTAGTGGCTAATATAATCCGATGACTATGATGTGATTGAAATACCTGATTTTGTTCACTATTAGACAATCGTGCATATAACGGAACTATTTCTGTATGCGGTAAATTTAATCGATGCAGTGCATTAGCAGTGTCTTTAATTTCTCGTTCCCCACTCATAAAAATTAAGATATCACCTGGTTCTTCATGTTTTAATTCATTAATCGCATTTACGATGGATTGTAACTGATCACACTCAGTGTTGTTTTCATTAGTCACTATAGGTCGATAACGGACTAAGACAGGATAGGTACGACCCAAAACTTCAATAATAGGCGCGGCATTGAAGTAACATGAAAATTTTTGTGGATCAAGGGTAGCGGAGGTAATAATCACTTTTAAATCTAGACGTTTAGGTAGCAATTCATGTAAATATCCGAGGATAAAATCAATATTTAAGCTGCGTTCATGTGCTTCATCAATAATTAGTGTATCGTATTGCATTAACAATCGGTCTTGTTGAATCTCTGCTAATAAGATGCCATCGGTCATTAGCTTAACGAGAGTATAATCGCTCACTTTGTCTGTAAAACGTACTTTATATCCTATGCTACTACCGAGTGGTATTTTTAATTCGTCAGCAATACGTTGAGCAACTGAGCGTGCTGCGAGACGCCTTGGTTGCGTATGACCAATCATACCCTTAATCCCCCTTCCTATCTCCAAGCAGATCTTAGGCAATTGAGTGGTTTTACCCGATCCGGTTTCGCCGGCAATGATTACTACCTGGTTTTTGTTAAGAGCATCTAGAATATCTTGTTTTTTTTGCTTAATAGGTATGTTATCTGGATAAGTAATTTCTGGACAAGCTGCAATACGTTCCTGTAACTTTTTTCTTGCTACCTTAATATCACTTGCTAACTGAGTTAGAATTACTAATTGCGCATTACAATTTTCAATTTTTTTTGCGATATGCAAACGGTGCAAGAGAAGTTGTTTATCACGCAGCATCAGTTCATCTAGTTGATGAGATAAGATGTTGAACTGATCTTTCATTTATGCTATTCCTTTTTTGTTGCTTCTGTAATGACATAAAGCATACATTTTGCTTAAAA
Organism: Serratia symbiotica; assembly: GCA_900155695.1. Classification (GTDB taxonomy): domain Bacteria; phylum Pseudomonadota; class Gammaproteobacteria; order Enterobacterales; family Enterobacteriaceae; genus Serratia_E; species Serratia_E symbiotica_A. Next base: position 793,359 of record FUHL01000001.1, on the reverse strand, counting down.
TTTACTATCGTAGTGTACGAATAGAATCTTTTCCTATACTATTTTGAATACATTTCTTGATTATATAAGTCCTTTAACTATAAACATTATTAATATATAGACTAGTAACATCAATGCGACATGTTATATCTTAGTTAAGATATATTAGAATATGGTTATTTGCTATAAAATATTATACTTGTATATATTTCAATAAAATATATACAAAGTTGTATGTAGGAAATTAAGCTTAGCAATACTGCACGGAAATATTATTGTAGGATAATTATTTATGTAAAGTGATTGCAATTCATAAATTGCGGTATTAAAAATTTATTGTATCAATTGTATATTATTAATTAATTTTAAATATGAAAGTCTAGATAAAGACTAGACACTAGTTTATTAAACTACATTCTGTGTTATTTTATTATCTTTCTTACAAATTCATATTTGCTTTATCTTTTGTTATAAAATTATTAGATTTTTAGAAAAAACCATCCAAAAAATTATATATCTATTATTGGGATAAATTTTTATGATAAAATTTTCCATGAATGAATATATTATATGAATAAGATATCATATCTTATTTGATTCTCCATATAAAATGTACTTAAATGTATTTGTAATATTAAATACTACTAACATTACCTTTTTATTCATTATAGAAGCACTAAGCCTAGGCTTTTATAAAATCAACATATTATAGATATACTCTGCATGAGTTTTATTCACTTTATATTATTCATGATATGGTTTGATTTATTACAATTATGTAATATATTGACTTTACAAAAAGTATTTTAAATAATATATTAATAAAAAATAAAAAATTTCTTTCAAGATATTTATAGAATTTTTAATAAAATAAGCATAATTTTAAGTATTTAATAAGAGATATCTATGCTATAGCATTTTTGTATTTTAAACTTATCAAAGTTTATTACATTAAATTATAGTAATATAAATTTTATTTAGATGATATTTTATTAAAATTACTAATAATTTATATCTACATTTCAGATAAAATAAAGTAATCATTATTTTAATTGCCAGAATATTTTATAATCAATTCAGATAATCGCAATAATTGATTTTAGGATTATTCTAAATATTCTTGGAGTACATATTTATTTTATCAATTAAATTTAGCAATGAAAATAGTAATAATATTTTTAAGATATATAATTTTTTAGTAATTAAATTTTTATATTTTAAGCCTTTATACAATAACTATCACACTACAAAAAGGTTTTTATTTACCAATACAGAAACTGGAGAAAATACGTCCTAATAGATCATCTGATAAAAATTTACCCGTAATTTCACTTAATACTAACTGTGCTAAACGCAATTCTTCAGCCAATAATTCAATCGAATAATTATGTGAGAACTGTGCTTTTCCTTGTGCTAGATGTTGAGCAGCGGTTTCTAATGCCTGTAAGTGACGGCGACGAGCAAGGAAACTTCCTTCTATATTATCGGTAATAATCATACTTTGTTTTAGATGATATCGTAACAAATCAACTCCCTCACCAGTAAGCGCTGAGAGGCAAATAATTGAATAGCCATTTACTTCTGTTATGCCAAGCTTCTCTCCTGTAATGTCAGTCTTATTGCGGATAATAGTAATCGGTATACATTTTGGCAAATGAGTTATAAATTCTTTCAAGAGATCTGTTTGGTCAAAAGCACTAGTCGTCGCTCCATCGACCATAAAAATTACTCTATCAGAATTTTTAATCTCATTCCATGCATGTTCAATACCTATGCACTCTACTTTATCGCTAGTCTTTCGTAATCCGGCAGTATCTATAAGATGCATAGGCATGCCGTCAATATGAATATGTTCATGTAGTGCATCGCGCGTGGTGCCAATAATATCAGTAACGATGGCCGCTTCATGTCCGACCAATACATTTAGTAAGCTAGATTTACCGGCATTTGGTTGACCAGCAATCACGACCTTTATCCCTTCCCGCAAACGTATCCCTTGGGATGCTTCATCACGTACACAATTAAGAGTTGATATGATACTGTTAAGTTGCTCCTCAACTTTCTCGTCAGATAGCAACGTTATGCCTTCGTCTATAAAATCTATCGTTGCTTCCACATAAGTTCTGAGATGAATGAGTGCTTCTACTAGTTGATTAATGCGAGTGGAAAATATTCCTTGTAATGAGATCATGGCTGATCGTGCCGCTTTTTCAGAACTAGCGTCGATTAGATCAGCAATCGCTTCCGCCTGCGCTAGATCAAGTTTTTCGTTAAAAAATGCACGTTCAGAGAATTCACCTGGCCGCGCTATACGCAGTCCAGATATCATAAGGATACGTTTTAATAGTAGATCGAGGATTACCGGCCCTCCGTGACCGTGTAACTCAAGGACGTCTTCTCCTGTGAATGAATTTGGAGCAGGAAACCATAGTGCGATACCTTGATCGAGAGTTATTCCAGTAATATCAAGATAAGGAAGATATTCTGCATAGCGTGGTTTTGGCACTTTTCCGAGTAGTGCTAAGGAAACTTCCGCTGCTTTACTTCCTGAAATGCGCAAAATACCAATTCCACCTCTTCCTGGTGGAGTTGCTTGTGCGACGATAGTGTCGGTAGTACTCATACCTGTTTTCCTTGCAAGAACAGTGGTATTCACTACTTTTTTTATCTCATTGCCTGTGATAATGGTGCTTACGTTAAATAACGATACAAACTTTGACACTTTAATATTATTAGATAAGTAATTTTATCTTGACATTCAGTATACAACCTCTAATGTTTAGAACGCTATATCTTTATACACATTGCTTATACTTACTCTTTTATCGGTTATGTAGGCCACGTTTTTCAAGGTCACGATAAATTAACTGTTGTTGTATAATTGTTACTAGATTACTGACGATATAATATAGAACTAGGCCAGATGGGAACCACAGGAAGAATAAAGTAAAGAACACCGGCATGAATGTCATTATTTTCTGCTGTATGGGATCAGTTATTGTAGTTGGTGATAGCTTCTGAATAAAGAACATCGTCATGCCCATTACTATTGGTAAAATATAGTAAGGATCTTGAGAAGACAAATCATGTATCCATAATGCAAATGGCGAATGGCGTAGTTCTACTGAAGCTATCAGCATATAGTATAAAGCCAAAAATATTGGCATTTGAATAATTAATGGGAGACATCCACCTAGTGGATTTACTTTCTCTAATTTGTAGAGCGCCATTATTTCTTGACTCATGCGCTGTTTATCATTACCAATACGATCACTGATGGCTTGTATCTTTGGTTGTAGAATACGCATTTTTGCCATTGAAGTATATTGTGCTTTTGTTAATGGATACATAATTCCGCGTACTATGAAGGTAATGATAATAATGGAAAATGCCCAATTATTAATAAAGCCATGAATAAATTTCAATAATTTAAATAGGGGCTGAGAAATAAACCATAACCAACCATAGTCTACACTCAAGTCTAAATGTGGCGCTAATTTAGCCATTTGTTCTTGTAGCTCTGGCCCAAGCCAGAGAGTTGCATTTAACTGTTTCTGTGTACTAGGTTGTACGACGACTTGAGTTGATTTAAATCCGATAGTTGATAGATTATTACTAGAATTATCGGTATAGAATGTATTGATACCATCTGTAGCTGGCACCCACGCGGTCGCAAAGTACTGTTGTAACATAGCAATCCAGCCACCTTGCGTAGTAATATTTAGTTTTTCATCTTTATCGAATTCGTATTTCTGGTATTTTTCTTCTTTAGACGAGTAGGCTGCACCACGAAAGGCATGAAGCGCCAAGTTATTACTTCCAGTATCTCGTCTTTTAGGTAGCTCAATCGTTTGCTTTAGTTGACCAAACAAGGTAAGCTCTATCGGAGCAGTGCTTCGGTTATCAATATAGTAATTAACGTCAACTGTGTACTGATTACGCTTTAGCACGAACGTCTTGGTATAGATAACCCCATCGTTGCTAGTGAAATTCAGTGGAATACGCAGCTCATGCTGTCCTTCCGGAAGAACATAGCTGTCCTTTATAGACTGAAATAACGGACGTTCACCATTTTCTGGATTATCCGGGCCATTTTTTCCAGTCAACCCGCTTTGAGCCTGATAAAGAAATGATGGAGTAGTTTCTAATAATTGGAATGGTAGAGGTGAACCTAACGTTTCGGGATAAGCTAATAATTGAGCCCGTTCGATATCTCCACCACGAGTGTTAATAGTCAGTAATAACACGTCAGTTTTGATCTTTATCAGTTTACCTTTGATATCTTTTTTAGTAGCATCCTCGTTCATTACGTTAGTAATCTGTTGCGTTTTTTGAGCATCTGGTTGCATTGCGATATCTGATTGCCAAGTCTGCCAAATAATGAAAGACAGAAAAAGCAGAGCGATTATGAGAAGATTGCGTTGCGAATCCATCTTTAATATTCTCTATTATCATTAGTTTTTAGTGGCACGGGATCATTGCCCCCGGGGTTCAAAGGATGGCATTTTAATAGGCGCTTTAATGCTAACAAACTGCCTTTTATCATACCAAACTGTTTTAATGCCTCAATTGTGTAATGAGAGCATGTCGGCTGGAAGCGACAACAGGGCTCAAGTAATGGGCTAATAACGAATTGGTAAACTCGTATTATTACAATTATAATCCGTGAGCCTGATAATAGTAACGATGCCATAACTTTTCCAACATTGCTGACAAGATGCAATTATCTAAATCTGCTATTCCTTTTTTAGCTATAACGACAAAATCCATTGCCGGTAACTTATGCTGTCGTTGACGGAAATTTTCGCGGGTGATACGTTTTATCCGGTTACGCTCATGTGCGCGGTTTACGTTTTTTTTAGCAATAGTAATCCCGATACGGGGATAACCTAGATTATTCGAGCGACTAAGAATGACTATTTGTGAAGTTCCTACCCGTCGTGGCTTTTGGAATACGAAAGCAAAAGCGGCAGGAGTTAACAAACGTAACTCCCTTGGAAAAGTAAATCTAATCACGTAATTAGTTAGCTTTTATTTCTTTGAAATCGTTAGAATACTACGTCCTTTTGCACGACGGCGAGCTAAAACTTGACGACCTTTTTTATTTGCCATTCGAACGCGAAAACCGTGACTACGATTACGCTTTAATACGGATGGTTGGAAAGTGCGTTTCATAATAATTTCTACCTTAAATTAAAATTAAGGACTAACTAAAAAATAAATCAAATGCAGTTTCGCAATGCAGTATAAAATCAATAGCACTTAGATCCGCAATTTATAAGAACATAATGATGATAATAATTTTATATATTGGAGTCAAATCACATTGATGTAGTTACATTCACTGGCTTCTATAGTTAGTAGCGGCCAAATTCCAGTTCATGAATTTGAAAGAGATTCATGAAATAAATGATGTAATATCCATTTAAGAAATAAAATTATCATATATGATACTAAGATTATATGGATTTTTGATAGACTCGTAAAGACAATTGATAAATATCTTTTTATCTAAAAGGATCTGCTGTAGATAAAGGATTGGGAATATAAAATTCCAGCACACTAGAGGTGATATTTTGTAATAAAAAAAGAAGGCCTACTAACAATACTGCTATTAGCAGTCATATAATGCCACGTCATTTGAAATGACAATACAGATAATACCCAAAAAAGGGATTCTGCAAAACAATAAACTATTTATTGGCAAACTTCTAATACCAAATTATTTATTCTAACTTATTGTATTATAAATAATAAAGTAATGTAATGCTTATTATTGATATTTTTTGAGTAAGCTTTCCGTGTCACTTGCACGTTGGCGGCAGGGTAATATTTGATTATCAGATGAGTGACCTGCCACAGTATTAAGTATGGAGAGACGTTAATTAAAGGCGCAATGGAGTGAAAATATTCTGACATAGAATACACCTGATCATTTTGTGTTAGATTGGATACGTAATGAACACTTAAACAATATCAATAATTGGAGTATTTTAAAATTAAAGTTACTGTGATGTACTATCTCATAGACATTCAGTTGTTCGAGTACGAAAAATAGTCATAGAATTTACGTTGGCAAAAGAAATTACTAACTATAGTCTTCCAGATATTGATGATGCATGTAGTAATCGCGATTATACTACAGTCTTACATGCTTGACGTAAAATAGAGTAATTATGTAAAAAAGTTATGCAAAAAAAATAAGATTTTTATAATTTAATCAGAATATTAGATTCCTAGTGTTATGAAATTTATCATTGAACGTGAGTATTTGTTAAAGCCTTTACAAAAGGTTTGTAGCCCACTTAGTCACCGTCCTACCTTGCCTATTCTTAGTCATGTGCTGCTGCAAGTGACTGAAGGTTTACTGTTATTAACTGGCACTGATATGGAGATGGAGATGGTGGTTCGCATCACTTTATTACAGGCTCATGAGGATGGAGCAACTACTGTACCAGCGCGTAAATTTTTTGATATTTGCCGTGGTTTGCCAGAAGGAGCTGAAATTCATGTAACATTGGAGGGCGAACGCATCGTAGTGCGTTCTGGTCGTAGCCGTTTTTCTCTATCTACACTACCAGCAGAGGATTTCCCTAACTTAGAGGATTGGAAGAGTGAAGTGGAATTCAATTTGCTACAGTCAACACTCAAGCGTCTTATCGAAGCGACACAATTTTCGATGGCTCAGCAAGACGTGCGTTATTACCTAAATGGCATGCTATTTGAAACAGAAGGAGAAGAATTACGCACTATTGCTACTGATGGACATCGTCTAGCAATCTGCTCAATGTCAATAGGTCAAAAGTTACCTTCGCATTCTGTCATCGTACCACGTAAAGGGGTTATAGAACTATTTCGCATATTAGATAGTGGTGATACTCAATTAAGATTGCAAATGACCAAGAATAATATTCGTGCCAATTTAGGAGATTTTATATTTACCTCTAAACTAGTTGATGGACGTTTTCCAGATTATCGACATGTCTTGCCAAAAAATGCAGATAAAATATTAGAAGCAGGTTGTGATGTCCTGAAACAGGCTTTTGCCCGTGCAGCTATACTCTCAAATGATAGGTTTCGTGGAGTGCGGTTGTATATCAATCACAATCAATTAAAGATCATTGCTAATAATCTTGAACAAGAAGAAGCAGAAGAGATTCTAGATATTAATTATAACGGCATAGATATAGAAATTAGCTTGAATGTAAATTATATACTAGATATTTTAAACGCTATAAAATATAAAAATGTAAGATTATTATTTACGGATTCTATATCAAGCGTATTAATAGAAGATGGCATTAGCAAAGGAACAGCATACGTTGTTATGCCAATGCGTCTTTAATAAATATCAGACAATTTATTGATAAATTTACGATTGTTGCTTGGTATACAAGATACATGTATTATTGAATACTTTTGCAATACTAATGTACTCACTATGCTAGATATGGTGAGATGCATCTAACCATTAAAAAATACAATTCGTATTTTTATTTATGTGAATAGCAATAAAAAAAGATATACATAGTTTGATATGAATTTCTACTAAGTGTTATATAAATGTAGTCTGCAGGACACTTTCTATTTCAAATCTACTGAAATACTTATTTTAATGCAATAGCATATAGTATGTATTATAAATGTATCACAAACAATAAGATTGTATTTGATAAAAAATTTCTTATCTATAATGTTAATCATTTTTATGATATTTAGTAGCAGATTTGTTATTGAGTAGTTAGCTAACAGTGTTAACATATAAATTTTAGTATAAATTAACGTTATCCCTATCCTATACCTTATTAATTTTAGCGTTTAACTAGTAATTTAACTAGAAGGTAAAAATTAAGCCTTGCCTTGATAACGCAAGTGTATAATAGCATTTTTAACTAGAAAGACTAACATAATCGAGAAATGTTGATGTCGAATTCTTATGACTCCTCAAGTATCAAGATATTAAAAGGGTTGGATGCAGTACGTAAGAGACCAGGTATGTATATAGGTGACACTGATGACGGCACTGGTTTGCACCATATGGTATTTGAAGTTGTAGATAATGCTATTGATGAAGCTTTAGCAGGTCACTGTAGTGATATTCAGGTTGCTATACATTCTGATAACTCTGTTTCAGTGCAAGATAATGGTCGGGGTATTCCAACTGGTCTGCATCCAGAAGAAGGGGTCTCTGCTGCTGAGGTCATAATGACAGTCCTTCATGCTGGTGGAAAATTTGATGATAATGCCTATAAAGTATCCGGAGGTTTACACGGAGTAGGCATCTCAGTGGTTAACGCTCTTTCAGAAAAACTAGAACTAGTAATATATCGTGAAGGCAAAGTGCATGAACAGATTTATAGATATGGTGAGCCACAATCGCCACTAAAAGTAATAGGCGCAACAAAAAAAAATGGTACTCTAGTACGTTTTTGGCCAAGCCATAAGACTTTTACTAACGTCCTAAAATTTGAATATGCAATTCTAGCCAATCGATTGCGTGAACTATCTTTCCTTAACTCTGGAGTAGCTATTCATTTAAAGGACAAACGAACTGAACGTGAAGAACATTTTCATCACGAAGGTGGCATTAAAGCATTTGTTGAGCACCTAATAAAGAATAAGATCCCAATCCACCCAAAGATATTCTATTTTTCCACCATAAAAGATGAAATTGGCGTAGAAGTGGCATTACAATGGAATAACGGCTTCCAAGAAAACATTTTTTGTTTTACTAACAATATTCCACAACGTGATGGCGGAACTCATTTGATTGGATTCCGCACTGCGATGACTCGCACACTAAACAACTATATAGAAAAAGAAGGTTATAGTAAAAAGGCTAAGATTAGTGCTACTGGTGACGATGCACGTGAAGGTCTTAGTGCTGTAGTGTCAGTTAAAGTACCCGACCCTAAATTTTCTTCTCAGACTAAAGAAAAACTAGTCTCTTCGGAAGTCAAAACTGCAGTTGAGACATTAATGAATGAGAAACTGGGAGATTACCTTATGGAAAATCCCACTGATGCGAAAATTGTAGTTGGAAAAATTATTGCAGCGGCACGTGCCCGTGAAGCAGCACGTAAAGCACGTGAAATAACGCGTCGTAAAGGCACTATCGATATGACAGGACTTCCTGGCAAATTAGCTGATTGTCAGGAAAAAAAACCAGAGTTATCTGAGCTCTACTTAGTAGAAGGAGACTCTGCAGGCGGATCAGCTAAGCAAGGCCGAAACAGAAAGAATCAGGCAGTTTTACCCCTCAAAGGTAAAATTTTAAACGTTGAAAAAGCGCCTTTCGATAAGATGTTAGCTTCACAGGAAGTTGCAACATTAATTACGGCATTAGGTTGCAGTATTGGACGTGACGAATATAACCCAGATAAACTACGTTATCATAGTATAATCATCATGACTGATGCTGACGTTGATGGTGCACATATCCGTACTTTACTTTTGACCTTCTTCTACCGACAAATGCCTGAGATTATTGAACGTGGTTACGTATTTATTGCTCAACCACCGTTGTATAAAGTTAAAAAAGGTCAAAATGAGCAGTATATTAAAGACGATAAAGCTATGGATGAATATTTTATCTCTATTTTAATAGACAGTACATCCTTACATATTAACGATAGTTCGCCACCATTAATGGGTAAACAGTTAAAAAAATTACTTTTTGCTTACTATAGCGTACAAAAGATAATGAACCGTCTAGAGCGCCAGTACCCACGTGAACTACTTAATAGATTAATCTATCAACCAACTCTTCATGAGAGTGATTTAAAAGATAAAATTAAAGTAAAGGAATGGCTAAGTTCATTAGTTAACGAAATGAACAAAAAAAAACAGTATGCTAGTCACTATAACTTTATGATATTTGAGAATAGAGAACTAAAAATATTTGAGCCCATGCTGCGTATTTGTATGCATGGCGTTGATACCGATTATTTATTAGACCTGCCTTTTATACACGGTAGTGAATATTTAAAGATCTGTCAATTAGGCGAAAAAATACGGGGACTAATCAAAGAAGGTTCCTTTATAGAAAGAGGTGAACGTAGACAACCGATAAAAAGCTTTGAAGATGGACTAGAATGGTTAGTAAAAGAATCACGCCGTGGTTTATCAATACAACGTTATAAAGGATTAGGTGAAATGAATCCATTTCAATTATGGGAAACAACTATGAATCCTGCAAGCCGGCACATGCTGCGTGTAAATATTAATGATGCTATCGCTGCAGATAAGTTGTTTACTACTCTGATGGGAGATTCAGTAGAACCTCGTCGAGCCTTTATTGAAAAAAATGCTATGCAAGCTATAAACATTGATATCTAAATAATCTTTATAGTTTAATCGATGTTCACTATCTAAAACAATTACCTAGGTATAGTACGATTTTTTTAATGTTTTATTAAATATCCAATATAGCAAGACAGAAAAAACGATATACGTAGATTGATTTTATCAACTCAATAAGAAGTGCTATAAAGCAATACAATGTATTTATACGTCATAAGCTCATTTAATTGAAGCAATCGATACTGATTAAACACTGCATATTTACGCTATACAAGTAGTAGATCGAGTATTGTTACAGACAAACTTCTTATATGGTGCTATCGTAGCAACGATTATTAATTAAACAACCTATAGTTGACATTAAAGAAGTATCTTGCCATCTTTTTATGCCATTTTATGGACTCTATGTATACCTATTGGATTCGACTGGCATAAATGCTGTGGGTTATCAGTCCAAACCGGTAAGATACGACCGACACTATCGCTGTTGCAAATGAAGTGTCCTGAGGTATCTATTGTCATTTGGTTTATACTTTCAGGAGGCTGAAGTATCAAAGGTAGTGGTGTTTGGTTTTGTAAATAACGGCGATACAGTATTAAAGCACCATTAGCGCCAGTTAATTGAGTCGGGCCATTATTATCACGCCCAACCCAGGAAATTGCTACTTCTTTACCATCAATGCCGACAAACCAACTGTCCCTTAGATCATTAGTAGTACCTGTTTTAGCGGCTAGGTTGTAGTTTGGAAAGTGCACCGATAGTGAACGAGAGGTGCCATATCTCACACTCTGCTGCATAGCATATAACGTAAGATAAGCTGCTTGTGCAGGTACCATTCGTTCTGCCTGTGGGAAACTTTGATATAGCACTTTTCCTTCTTCAGTAATTACTGAGCGCACCGTAGATAATGGCGCACGGTTTCCACCGCTAGCAATAGTCTGATACTCCTGTGCTACTTCTATAGGTGTTAACGCGATTGCGCCTAGTAGCATTGAAGGTACAGGATTTATCTCTGTATAAGAGATGCCCAATCTTTGAAAGATATTGCTGATTTGTGGTAATCCAATCGACAAACCAAGATTGACTGTTGGAATATTTAACGAATTAGCAAATGCATCAATTAACATAACTTGACCACGAAATTTACGATCATAATTATTTGGTTCCCATATTACTCCATTCGGCTGTTTTAGTGATAAGGGAATATCCATTAGTAAAGTATTGAGACGATACTTATCCGGTTCGGAAAGAGCAGCGAGATATATAGGAGGTTTAGCCAAAGAGCCTATTAAACGACGTGCTTGTATCGCACGGTTAAAGCCAGTAAACTGCGGATTACTACCCCCTATCATTGCACGAACTTCTCCGCTAAATCGATCGATAATCACCATTGCTGCTTCTAAATCTTGTATATTGCGCGTAGCGCGTAGCGCCATGACACCACTTTCCACTGCGTTTTCTACTGCATCTTGCGATATTGGATCAAGAGTTGTGAAGATTTTTATGCCGGATAAATTATTAATATTACTGTCTAGCTTATTCTGCAACTCTTGTCTTACCATATGTATAAATGCGGGCTGTTGTGTTATTACCCCCCCTTTCGGTTGCACGCCTAAAGGACGTGCTATCAGTATATTATACAGATCGTTTTTTATAATACCTTGATTTTGCAATAGTTTTAGAACTAGGTTGCGACGTTCTAATGCCAGGTCTGGATGACGCCACGGGTTGTAAACCGATGCGCCTTTAACCATACCCACTAGCAATGCTTGTTGATCGAGACTTAATTCATCCACAGGTCTACCAAAGTAATACAAGCTAGCTAATGGGAAGCCATGGATCTGATCACTACCACTTTGTCCGAGGTACACCTCATTTAGATAGAGCTCTAGAATGCGATCTTTACTGTAATGATAATCCATTAACAATGCCATATACACTTCATTAGCTTTTCTCAATAGAGCACGCTCGTTACTCAGAAATAGATTTTTAACCAGTTGCTGTGTCAGAGTACTACCACCTTGCACTGCACGACCAGCAATAACATTAGCCATTATTGCACGAGCAATAGAGTAAAGGCTGATACCATTATGCTTATAGAAATGGCGATCTTCTATGGCGATTAAAGTATCTATTAATAAAGTAGGGAAGTTTATACGAGGAACAAATAACCGTTGTTTGCTGTTCGGTGATTGGAGTATAGTAATTAAGCGAGGGTCGAGTCTGAAAAAACCGAAATTACGTTTATTTTCTATGTTTTCAATTTTTACTAAACGATTAGTTTTAAAATCGAGACGGGCATGAATTTTTCCTTCTTTATGATCAGGGAAATTAAATGGGCGTCGTAGTATCTGTATACTATTAGTTTGAATAGTAAATTCGCCAGGGCGAGTAATGCGATTCACTTGGCGGTATTGCATGCTTTCTAACAAATCAGCCATTTCCCTTTTGCTATACGACATACCAGGCTCTAGGTTAACCATGCGACTATAGACTAGCGCAGGTAAATACCAGACTTTACCATCAATGCGGTGACGGATCTTAGAATCAAGATGTATACCATAGATCGCTAGTAGAAAAATGATAAGGAGCATGAATGTGATTATTAGGCCAATCCGTAGGCATTTTTTACGTTGTGGCGTTATTTGTACCTTACGTAGCATCACTTTCTCTTTTTGTTTATCTAGATTATCTTTAATGCAGGGTTTGATGCTTATAATCATCTCAGCGACGAGGTAGTAACTTTCATGATAAAGTTACTATCGGTATTATACTTTACACTTTTCCTTGTACTTAAATTTTTATAGTAAAATCTCTTATTATAAGCTCTATAGAAGAATGAATATCATAAGTGATACTAACAACTCTTTTCTTAAAAATACAGTCGTTTAACTACATCTATCATAAGCACTTAGTAATATATCATAATCCGTGAAAGTTTGTCGTTTTATACAATACTTATTTATTTAACACTAGCTAAAACAGGTTGTATTTGTGTATAGATTAATCAAATATTCTTGCTGTAAACTTTTCAAGTTCGATTAAGTTAACCTGTTTAAGATATCTTTTTAAATATACCATTAAAGGTCTATGTATGTGATTAGCATCAAAATAATTATTAATTGCACACAAGGCGTATTAATTGATTATGGTTAGAACATTTCAAGCATAATATAATTAAAAAAAGATTATCATGCTGATACAATTCGTTAATAATTAATCTTCAAGCACTCAAGAGTACTACTCATTAATCTATATTAGATTCAATTGACTCTTTAATAATACAAATTTTTTGTTAAATTTATCTCTCTAACACTTTAGAGTACATCAAGATGATATCTCATAACGATAGCAGTTCAACTTCAATCTAATAGGAGTTACACTAGCTATTCCAATGTAGTGATAGCTAAAAACTATGATAAGTGCCTAGTCATTGAACTACTATTTTCATTAGTGTGTTGGCATAGCGATTGGATTAATATACGGATGCTCTCTGCCTTAATATAAAATAACTCAAGATTTGAATAAAATACTATTTTTATCAATAAATAAATTCATTAATGTTATTTTTGAGTAAAGCAAAATATTGCAATAATGATATTTATCAAAGATTTATTTATTACAATTTAGCTCGTCTTAAAAATATTTATAAGTAAACAAGAACATTATTTACGAAATTTAAAATATAGTTTAGATATAATTTCAGGAATCGAATAAATAAGCATATGCACGCCGATCAAAGAACAAGCCATGTATCAAAAATGACAATTTATATTGTTGTTCTAGACATTTTTAAGGTCTATAACTTTTAACATGTAATTCATAAAATTACTTGTATCCAGTATATTATATTATTAAAGCACGCTAATTAAAAACCTGTATTATTTCTATTATAGAAGCTATCAGTTAGTAAGATTTTATTGCAATCATCATATAATATTTTATATTATATCGATAATCAAATTAAATAGTATTAGTATACTTTATAATTTATTTATCCCATATTTAAATATGATTATTATGAGAATTGATATAGAGTATCTATTTTAGCATTTGAAAGATAATTAACTACAATTCTTTATATTATTAAAATGAATTAATTTTTATAAACGAAAGACAAGTAAATTTATTTTCTTATAATTTTTACGCCTATTTTAGTGACTTTATTTTCAACCATTTCGGAAACAGTCCAGATCATGCCTTCCCATTCTACTTGATCACCAATTACTGGATCGGTGTTAATTAACTGAACAATAAACTCACCAAGTGTTTTTTTATCATCTATATACTCTTTAGAGTTAAGGCTATAAATTTGCAAAATATCATTCATACAAGCGTCAGATGTTAGAAAGAAATCACCAAAGAAACGCTCGTCGAAGTGAATCGTTGGTGGTTGGCTGAACAGCTTACCGAGTATTGGTAAATCATACTGATGTCCAATAACACACAGTATATCATTTTCACATAGTTGTGTACTTCCGCTTGGGTGTAACAGTTCTGTTCCACGGAATAGTGCAGTTATACGCGTATTAGGTGGCATTTTTAATTCGCGTAGTGCAACGCCCACGCACCAGTTTTCCATTGAAAGTTGATAAATAAATTGTTCCCATTGGTATTCTGGATGTATATCCAGCCCTATTCTTGAAATAGGCGTGAGGGCTAGAGGTATAATGACTTTGGCCTTTTTAGCAGCCAAGGATAAAGTAGTGCCCTGTAGTAACAGGGATACTAGCACCACAAAGAAGGCTAGGTTAAAGAATAACTGCGCATTTGGTAAGCCAGCCATCATTGGAAAAACCGCTAGGATTACGGGTACTGCGCCACGTAGACCAACCCAAGCAATAAAGATACGCTCACGTAATGTAAAGCGGCGAAATGCTAGTAGGCCAATAAATACTGAAAGTGGTCGCGCAAATAGAATCATCCACAGTGATAACAGTAGAGCGGGAATAGCGATTGGGAAAAGTTCATGTGGATTGAGTAATAATCCTAATACGAGAAACATACCGATTTGGCTGAGCCAGGCTAAGCCATCGAATGTTTGTACAATGCCATTTCTATTGCGGATAGGTCGATTACCCAATAGCAAGCCGCATAAATACACTGCTAGAATACCACTGCCTTCTAGGGCCGTTGCCAAAGCAAAGATAAGTATTCCTCCGCTGCCAGCTAGTAATGGATAAAGACCTTCAGCTAATTTTATATTGTTGATTAACATTAACATTAGCCAGCCGCCACCAAGACCAAAAATAACCCCTATACCAAATTGTTGAATTAAGTGTAGCGGAAACATCCAATTAATCGTGGTTTCACCGGCACTAATCATAGCGATTAAAGTAATAGTAAGAAAAACTGCCATTGGATCATTACTGCCAGATTCAATCTCTAGTGTAGCGCTAACGCGTTCATTGAGTCCTTTCCCACCTAGTAAGGAGAACACTGCTGCAGCATCAGTAGAACCAATAATAGCACCGATTAGTAGTCCCTGTAGTATATCAAGATTAAATAGCCAAGCTGCTGCCATCCCTGTTAATCCTGCTGTCATTACTACCCCTATAGTAGCAAGGGAAAGTGCGGGCCATAAAGCAACGCGAAAAGAACTAACGCGTGTACGCATGCCTCCGTCAAGTAGAATCACTGCTAAAGCTAAGTTACTCACTAGATAGGCTAGTGGATAATTATTGAAAATAATACCTCCTGGGCCATCAGCTCCAGCTAACATACCAATCGCTAAGAATATCACTAAAATAGGAATTCCAAGACGAGAAGAAAATGAACTGAGAAGAATACTTGAGGCTACTAAAACGGCACCGATGATAAATAAGTTATTAATAGTGCTGGCATCCACAATAATATTCTCCTACCTTTATAAGTCT
This sequence comes from Serratia symbiotica, assembly GCA_900155695.1. Taxonomy (GTDB): domain Bacteria; phylum Pseudomonadota; class Gammaproteobacteria; order Enterobacterales; family Enterobacteriaceae; genus Serratia_E; species Serratia_E symbiotica_A. The sequence goes on along the minus strand of FUHL01000001.1, from coordinate 777,201 downwards.
ATGCTTATAGCATAGATTAGTTCATGATAACGTATTTATAATACAAAACGCGAAGGCTAATTGAAAAGATAATTATCTTTTATTAACCGTTATAAGTCTTTGATAATTAAATGTTTCATATTATAAATAAGTTAATAACATTTAAATGATATTAAATAAATTAAAATAATTGTATTTTTTGTTTTTTAAATTTTTATTAAACTATTTTATTGAAGTTCAACAAGATTTATTATAAATAGCAACGATATAAATAAAAGATAAGATTGATTAATGTAATATAAAAGGAATTAATATTTTTAGTAAGTTTATATAAATTGAATATAAGAAACATTTATGATATTATCTCTGTTGTGACTTTCTATGTTTTTACTGTTTACTATAGTAGAATACTATATCAGTCATGGTATATTTTTGAAATGCTTTGCATGTGCATATACAGTACAGGTTAAGACTTTAAAGTAATCAACTATTATTAATTATATAGAAAATTTTAAAAGCTTTGAATTACTAAAATTGTAGTATAATGTTTTATTTAAAATATTAAAGTTAAATAATTATTTATATATAATTATGCGAAGTTTAATTTAAAAGAATTATTTTATTATCGCAATAGATAGAAGGTTAGTATAATAATTATGTATTGAATACTGCTTAAATAAGAAATGTAATGCAAGATTAATCTTGCAATTAGTAACGCATAGCTGTGCGTTACTTTGCTAGTATATACATTATGTTAACTATTTATAGTACTCACAGCACATAATATAAGATGGCTCAAACAATCCCGTTTTAAATATATCTAATATTTTATATAGCTATAATTTTTTATAAATATATAAATATACAAGCCAAATCGCCGAATCTTTAAATGGCAACATAGTCTAACAGATTGCTTTGGTACACGTCATACCACATTTTATGACTGTATTAATAAAGTAAGCGGGCGTTTAAGAATACTCAACTAAACCGTTTTTCAATACTAGGCTACATTCTAACATAGCCATTCTACTAAGAATAGTAAACTATTACTATTAATTATATTAGTTTATACCATAGCATCACGTTATATACGTTAGTATAATGATATAATTAATTTTAAAGAATTTATATATGGTAAACATTTTGCGTATGCATAGTAGCAATATACTACTTTATATATATTAAAGCTTATATATAAAATAAAGCTTTTAAATATTGTTTTGTTATATGCTATCTATAATTATTTATATACTAATATTTCTATTAAATTATTATTATAGGTACCAGTTTATTACTACAATACGATAGTATCAGTCCATGTATTTTTTGGCACTTAGCTTAATGTATTGAAATGTATATTAATAACTAATAAGCAAATATAATTATTCAACTGTATGATCATGAATTAGTAGTTTTCAAAAATGTTGTTTTTATACTATTATGATATAAATATCGAATGAATGTAAATCTATGTAAAGTATATAATGAAATTTAAAAATCTAAGTAAGCGTACAGAAAAGCATATTGCATAATCAATACAATATCATATTAAAATATGACAACATAATCATAATAAGATGCATCCAAAAAATCAGTAACTGAATATATATTCAGTCATCTTACTTTGATAAGTATCAGTTTAGAATACATATATTAATTATAGTAAAAGTTTTAAAAATGTTTTATTTTAACTCTTTGCCTCTAAAATATTACTATAAGTAAATTTTTCATCCTTATGAAATACAATTTTATTGTTAAAAATGTTATAACTATTCAATACCATTAATTTATCGTAGCACTGATATCTACATTGTAATTTTAGCTTGTATAAATATACTAAATATACCGTAATATTTTATTTAAAAATTGTAACGCATTGTATCTCTACGATAGAGATCGTAATTTATTTTTGTTTGATAATTAGTATTATATACTATATTCAAAATTATAATAAATATTATTTATGCGTTGAATAACATTAGATAATATAATGTCTCCTGATATGGCTTTTATTTTAGATTATTGAGTTTTTGACAAGCTCTCTTAGTTTTAACTGTTACTAGAATATAGCGAATTATCAGTAATGTAGCCAAATACTATTTTTATATCTTGCATTATTGCATTTGTGCTAAACTCCATTTTATGTAATTGCATTTTATGCATATAACAGTAGTTACGGAGATATCATCAATATTATCTCTAGATTAGAGACTTAGCGTTTTAATTTTCTTATGCGTTAAAGTATATCTTAATATATTTTTAATAGAGATATAATCTCTTAAAATTTAATAGATTTTGATCCTAGATTAAGTTATGCCGTCATATTCATTGGGTCAGATTAATGCTTTGATGATAATATGATTAATATACAAGCATACAGACCATATTATTTTTTTGTAAACTTCAGAAAGTTCTTAAAACAAGAAAATATTAATTTTTTAATATTCAGTGACAAAATGCGAGTCAAATGAATACAAAAAAGAATTTTAAATCATCAGTTACCTACAAGACTTATGTATATTGATTACAGCCTAAATCATTTCTAATTTCTCATGGATTGTCTTTACGTTAAAATTAACGTTACTATTGTAGATGAAAATAATCTGTATATATAAGGTAATTTTTAATTACATAACTGACCGAAAGAAACCTTTCTATCATTATAATACAAGAATGGGCGGTAATGATTCCGTAGGTGATTAATGGTATGTATGCAAAAATATCGATTTGATATTGCAGTAAGTATTATTCTTTAAATGGTATGAGCTGTTATCACAACTCTCGTTGTGAAACAGCAAGATTTATTAGTCTGTATCAAAGGGATAATGTACTATTGAAAGTACTGCTGATTAGTGAAAGTATATAAATAAAATATTTACTTTATTTAAGAAAACAAATACGCGAATAATATTATTCAATACTATAAATGTAAAAGTAGATATTGTAAACTACAACCTATACACTGATAAATTGCTAAGGAAACGTTGACATACCTAATTGTAGAACATAGAGTGATGTTGTTATGGTAACGTAAATAATCAGTACCTTTGATTTAATAGTTACTGTTGCAGATAAGCCCGGAATCCATCTAGGCACATTTGTATAGATAACATCACTAAAATTAAACCCATCAATCTTTCTAATGCATTAACCCCTTTATTACCTAAAAAACGTAAGAATATATTAGACATGAGTAGAATAGCTGATGATATTCCCCAAGCAATAAAAAGTGCTATCAAGACATAATATAACGAGTTTGCATATTGATGAGCTAATAGCATTAGCGCTGCTAAAATAGAAGGGCCAGCGACTAGTGGAATCGCCAGTGGCACTAAAAATGGTTCTTCACCAATAGCAAGCTTAGATGTGTTATCTGCTGGCGATGAAAAAATCATTTTAATAGCAATTAGAAAAAGAATAATTCCTCCGGATATAGAAACAATCTCAGTTCTTAGGTTAAGAAATGCTAAAATATTCTCACCAGTAAATAGGAAGAGTAGCATGATTATTAGGGCGATTAACAATTCACGCATTAGTACTACTCGACGACGACTAGGCTCTAGATGTTTCAGCACTGAGATAAAAATTGGTAAATTTCCTAGTGGATCCATGATTAGAAACAGCAATACTGTAGCTGCAATCATATCTGTCATTATTACCTCTAAATATATACAAGATACTACTTTTTTATTGTCTGTGCATAAGGTGATTTATAAGTAGGTTAGTCCAACATAGCTCATCGATAAATACACTGGTTACTATACTAACATTTTGTAATGTACAGAGATATTACATATAACTCAACCTAAGAGCTTGTTAAAAATCAGGATACAGTCATTATGAAAAATGTTGGTTTTATAGGTTGGCGCGGCATGGTCGGCTCAGTTCTTATGCACCGTATGCTCGAAGAGAATGATTTTTATCGCATGTGTCCAATCTTTTTTTCGACTTCGCATCCTGGTTTTTCTGTACCAGTATTTAGTAATCATAAAGGCCACTTACAAGATGCCTATAATATTAATGTGCTGCATGAACTTGATATTATCATTACTTGCCAAGGTGAAAGATATACGAATGAAGTATATCCTAAGCTCCGTAAAAGCGGTTGGAAAGGTTATTGGATAGACGCCGCCTCTTCATTACGCATGGAAGAGGACGCTATCATTATTCTTGATCCAGTAAATCATGCGGCGATTGAACAGGGACTAGATAAAGGAATTAAGACTTTTGTTGGTGGTAACTGTACTGTTAGTTTGATGCTCATGTCGCTTGGTGGCTTATTTGCTAATGGATGGGTGGAGTGGGCATCAGTCGCTACATATCAGGCGGCTTCTGGGGGTGGAGCACAATACATGCGTGAATTACTTACCCAAATGGGTATGCTGCAAGCTGCAGTTGCGCAAGAACTACATAATCCTGCTTCAGAGATTTTAGATATCGAACGTAAGGTAACCGCCATGACTCGTAGTGGCAAACTACCAACTGATAACTTTGGTGTGCCATTAGCTGGTAGTCTAATCCCATGGATTGACAAAGCACTTAATAATGGACAGACTCGTGAAGAGTGGAAAAGTCAAGCAGAGGCTAATAAAATTTTAAATACATCCCATATAATCCCTATAGATGGTCTATGTGTACGCCTAGGCGCACTTCGTTGCCATAGTCAAGCATTCACACTAAAATTAAAAAAAGATATTTCGTTATTCGACATTGAACAAATACTGGCAATGCATAACGACTGGGTTCGGGTTATTCCAAATGATCGAGAAATAACGATGCGAGAATTAACTCCAGCAGCAGTAACAGGTACGTTACATATTCCAGTAGGTCGTTTACGCAAGTTAAATATGGGACCGCATTATTTATCTGCATTTACCGTTGGAGATCAATTGCTCTGGGGTGTAGCCGAGCCTATTCGTCGCATGTTAAATATCTTATTGTAATATATTTATGCTTTCTTGTATTGATATGTATTACATTTTAAATATATAAAAACATTGCGACCTATATTTCATCATTTTATCACAGTAATAATTAAGTGACAAAAGGGAAAGTTTTCTTGTATCAAATGGACATTTTTAAATTAAAAGATTGAGTATTTAATAACCTTATTTATATTTATTTAAAACTGATGATATAATGCATTAGAAGCAATAACTGCTTATTAAGCGAGATCTAAGATCTTGGATCTTAATCTGTAATAGATTACACAAAATAGACTACTAAATAAATTTTGACTGTATATTTATTACTTTCCATTACTAGAAAGGCTATAGATTACTAATATATTAATATTATAGGTTACTAAAACTAATACTCAGCAAGACAAATGCGAGAAAAGAGAAATAAATCCGTATTTTATAGATAGGTGTTGATTATCAAATTACGGATGTCAATCTAGAGCATTATGCTGTTATAGTTCATTATAGTTCAGAGGATAGATTCAAAGATTTATCTTGAAAATAATATACAGTAATCTATTATACTTAATATTACTAGCTTAACTACTATACTATAGTGAGTATGAATTGCACTGCTTTAATATTGAGTGCTTTAAGTGTTCTACTTGCTTAGATAATAGAAAATAAGTATACACTTCGATTCTTATTATCAATATAACTATTGGGTTCATATTACAAAATCCATTTTGATCATTTTTGCAGTATTTCATATTTAAAATATTGTAAAGTTTTACGATAACTATAACAATAACGTTATATTTGCTTATTATATTTTTTATAGATATATTAAAATTGAAGTATTTTTCAAACTAGTGTTGCAACCAAAATAGATTTATATTAGTGATCCATTTAGTACATAATTACGCCTCTTATTCATATTTTTAATTTTATTTAACATGGTAATTTAATAAAATTAGAAATACGTATTTATATTTTTAGAGGGATGTATATATACTATATAAAATCCTGAATGTCATTCGAATATTAGTATTGAGGTAGAGTAGGATTCTCTCGTATTAGTAATAGATTAGTCGATTTCAATATTATTATTAATATAATAGTTTTATCTTTTTCTAGTATAATACATAAAATTTTTAAACAACCATCTTCAAAATACATAATCCATTAATGGAGATTTTATATACTGTATTATTAAATAAATACTGATCTCAGTAATGAGGAAATCAATAGTAAGAGTATTCATTATGATGATGCTCAGTAATATCACAGACGCCTTTTAACTCTGGACATTGTAGTAATAGCTCTTTCTCTATTCCTTCTTTTAGAGTGATATTAACCATGGAGCAACCATTACAGCCACCACTAAATTGTAGAATCGCTAAATTATCATCAGTGATCTCAATTAATGTCACATATCCTCCGTGGCTAGAAAGGCGTGGATTGATCTGTGATTGGAGCAAGTATTTAACTCGTTCTGCCAGTGGCAGAAGATCATCCATCTTAGGTATTTTAGAATATGGCGCTTTTAGTGTGAGTTGTGAACTCAACTGCTCAGTAATAAAGTCTATTTCAGAATCTACCAAATATGGTGCGCTGAGTTCATCTACAAAAACAGAAAATTTTTCAAATTGCAGCTCAGTATCCGTAATTTCGACTGCGTCAAGTGGACAATATGAGACACCACAGTCTGCATTGATCGTGCCAGGATTAGTTACAAACACGCGAATTTGTGTTCCTTTTTCTTTATTTATCAGTAGTTTAGAAAAGTGTTCCTGTGCAGCATCTGTTATATGAATCATAGTATTAACTCATTACTTAACTTCTATAATTGAGCATAATACTATCATTTGTATGATACTACAATGTACATAAATATAGATCATATTTATGGTGATAGAGAATGTTACTAGTGACAAGGTGTAGAAATTATTGCGATATGATTTATTCATTATAAATAAAGTGTTTAACATCGCAATAGCGTTCTACTTTTTGTCTTGTATCGTAATATCATGCTTGCCGTATATATTCATAATGATTAATAATAACTGCGCATTACTGGTGATTCTGTCATATTAGATTTAGGTCTACTAGCTAGTAGATAATAACGAAGATTTTAACGGATGGATGAATATTAGCACTCTAATTTTATCATTGATGATAGCGGATTAGACTTATAAGAATATAAGACAAAATCAGATTATAGTTTTTAAGATATATTGTTATCATTTTGTCCAGTAACAATAAAACACATCAATATAGCTAGTAGCCTCTGTGCATACAGAAGTATTTATTTACTTAACTACCTAGTTAAATATAGAAATATAAAGTAAGTCGTCAAGAATGGTTTTTGAATAAAAATTCAACTTTATATCCATCATTAGATTGCTGTAAATTTACAGTCCTACCTGTATCGCGTCAATTCCTATTGATAATCTGCAACAAAAAAAATAATCTCTAGAAAAAAAATTATATCTATTATTAGAATACTTAATATAACTTAATATATAAAACTTAAGTAGGTAGTGGTTATACTGTTTTTGGTATATAAAATTTCTGAATGAGTTAAGAAATAATTTATACTTATCACGGCAATCAATAAAAGTATATTAAAAAATATATTTGCTTCTATCACGATAAACTATATAGATATAGATTTATAAAAATCTAGCATATTCATCATTTTAACACTCGCCATAACGACTCAAACAAAATAGAGAAATTTTCATTTAATAAAAAAATATTATTGATACAATTAGTGCATCTTAATTAAAGAAAAAATATTATAAATACTAATATAATGAATTGATGTAAATATTTTATATTTAGATTTTAGATTATTGAATTTACTATTCAGATCGGTAATATAAATGATATGTAGGATCGCTCTTGCTATTTGCAGTACAAATATATTACCTATAGCAATAGACATAGTAATAAAAATAGAGATAATTAATATCGTTATACTTTATTATATTAAATAATACTGTATTACTTATTTTTAAGATATTTTTTAAATATATTAAAAGCACTGAGCAAACTAGTATTGTACTACGCAAAATATTAGTAATAATATTATTACATAAATTGAATGATCAACAGCATTTAATTTATGTAATAATATTATAAAAAAATTATACCTATACCGTCATACTTGTGCATGACGGTGCATTATGAAAAATGCATATCATGAAAAATGCAACGTATTGTCCGTTATTGTAGATATATTTTCATTTCTTATTATATCATCATAAATTTTAGAATTAAGTATAATTAACATCTTTGCATTCATGACATTTTATCACCTATAAGAATTCATCAATACAATCAGCTTGCGTTGATATATCCATTCCTATGACTGCATCAATATATTTAAAAATGTATTGCGTTAAGATAATAAATTATTTAATCAATTATAAGAATTAATAAATTGTTATTTAGCTAATAATTAAAAACAGATAAACCATTAACGACAGTGTAACTATGTTATTCTCCTTATTTCTAGAATATAATAAAAATAAATATGATACCTGATAAGCATTCATTCTCAATGTCATAAGTTTATTAATAATGCTATAGCAAATGCCATCAGCAGGATATAACTTCCATGAAGTTTTCAGCAATATTTATTGCACCCATGAAAATACTAAAAGATATTTATACTATTGCATATTTAAGCAGAATGACTGTATCTATTTTCAATAAATTTTTATCTAATCTCGCATTGAGGTACAAAATAACTAATTAATCACTGTATTATTCGTGAATAATGTTATTTTATCTCTAAAATTTTAATTGTATAAAAGATAAGATATCAAAAGAGCCAGTATCTGTAGTGATAATTTTATTACGCTCGATAATTATTACAGAATACGTTTAATATCAGATGATATTTGAAGTATAGCAAACACATATACTATAAAAATATAAATTTTTTCTACACGTATCACTGCTAGTGAATTAAAGAACATAATTAATTATTCTCTATCATGCTAATAATTTGATTAGCGACTACTTTTGCACTTTTATCATCCGTACAAATAGTTAGATCAGCAATTTCTTCGTATAAAGGATTGCGTTCTTTTGCTAGAGCTTTCAATATTTCACCGGGAGGAGAATCAGTCTGTAATAAGGGGCGTTTTTTATCGCGCTGGGTGCGTGCGAATTGTTTCTCGATAGTTGTTTGTAGATAGACTACAACTCCACGTGCTGATAAACAGTTTCGCGTTTTACGTGATTTTACTGAACCACCACCAGTCGCCAATATAATCCCTTGATTTTTTATTAGTTCATTAATGATTTTTTCTTCACGATTGCGGAAACCTACTTCGCCTTCCACATCGAATACCCAGCTCACATCAGCTCCGGTACGTTGCTCTATTTCTTGATCAGAATCGAAGAACTCCATATGAAGTTGCTGTGCTAACTGACGTCCGATAGTGCTTTTACCAGCACCCATAGGACCAATCAGAAAGATATTGCGTTTTTCTGCCATGTTTTCTTTTCGGTCTTACTAAGACAATGCGTTAATGTTAACCCGATCGGCCAATAAAATTAGCGGCGGGATCTAAACTGAGGCCTTATAAGTAATTGTGCAGGCTCAGATGAAAATTATCTCAACAATCTAGGTTATTTGGCAACCCAATAAATCATTATCTACTCCTTAGGCAGGAACAGATACTTATTTGACAGTGTATTTAAAATAACAATCTTGTGTTCTGGATGATATAACATTTTTAAGCTAAATTGATTATATCGTCAAATCTAAATAATTTGAATATAATAAATTTTTTTATAGCACACTTAACTGATTGATAGTAAATATAAATTATTATATTTTTAAACAAAAGTCATTTTATAGCATTCTACGAATTGAAAATTCTAGCTTAAACTGAATTAATGTGCATGATAATTGCACAAATTATTAATTCATATGTTTATAATATTTTCTTAGCTCGTTTCATAACTACTGCAACGTCAGAAGATAACTGATCTGATACATTTTATCTTCTTTTTTTTAGTTTCAATAGTTAGAGTGCTGAACGTATTTGTAGCGTTAACTTGATCTTTCATTGAGATAATACTTAACATGGCAGTTCTACACCCAATATAGTTTTAAGATTCAGTTTTTATTAGGCCATTCACAATACTCAAGACGTAAAGATTAATGTATTGATCAAACACGCCAAATTAAGCTATAGAAAAACAATATATGATTAAAATACATGTGTAATATTTATAATCATTACATTTATTCGGCACTTTTATATTTTTTATTTTATCAGCAATAATGATAGATGTAGTTGTTGTATTAACTGATACTTTAGTAAGTATAACTGACAGTTTTTAAGATGAACATCTTATATAATAAAATTATAATTAAATATAATTTCTCTAATATATTAGATTGTTATCTAATATATTAAAGCGCATAAAATAATATAGGAGGATATCTCAATACTTATATTATTACATAATAAAAATACCTTTCTTCATTGAAGTTATTAGCAAGAGATATTGCTTTGATGTAGCCATTTTCTTTCCAGGTCTCATTTTTATTATTATCAACTATATATCTTAAATATACCATACATTTATATTTTTTGATACGCTTATAATATAAAAGTGTATTCATTCAAATTTAATTTTCTACTTGATATCTAAGCGTTAAAAATAATGCTAGGGTATAGCCTTAATCTTTTATTACATATAATAAAAAATTAATTTTATCATGAATGAATATTGCTATTAAAAATGCTATTTAGTTTACATGGTTCTTTTATAGATTGTCAACATATGATGCGCCTATAAATTAATTATTACATTTTATCATTGGCACTGTATTGTTCATTAGTACTGTATTGTAATAAATTACCATTAATGCTTAATATTAGTATAATATGTATTATCATAAAAAATGATTGTATTGTTATTTTATGAGATTTTCATATGTTTATAATTGTTGATCCTAACAGCAGAAAGGTATTAAATCACATCGACGAAATTATTAAATAATATAGTTAAATGAAATTTTTAAATAAAATAATAAAGTTTACGCCTATATTTAATTATATGATATTTGATAAATATCATATAATTAAATATATTATTTTTTATTGACTGTATTTTACAGTTATTCCTTATTGGAATATATATTTAATTATCATAAAATAGGATATTGAAAATTTACATTCTGTATTTAATGAATGAATAATAAAAGTTATTTAACATAATGCATAAAAGTAGTAAATATTACTTCAGAAACGAACATGAATAGAATATATTATATTAATTTCTGTTCTGTAAAGATCCCCCCGATATCCTATGTTTTATATATAGATTGAGATGACTTTGCTAATTATTAGATGTGATTTCTGATACATTATGATATTTAATATGAATTGCATAATTGCTGAACTTGTCATCCAATTTACAGTGAATTTTACGCGCTATATTGGAAGTATAGTGCCCATTTCCTTATATTAAACATTATCGAATATATGAAGGATATATCACTAATTTTATAATCATTACTGCTATATAGCAATGTTGATGCGTAATTGATATTATTTATATTTTGTGTTGTATGCTTTGATCTTCAATTGTACTTTCTATATATCAATAAAGAACCATCGTTGCATATTGAGTATAGTGATATTACTTCGATTATGACCGCTATAATTAATGACCTATTGAGTGGCGTGATATTAATCACCTTCTTTAACTACATCCTCCTAATTATCACATAAAATTTACGCAATAACTCATTACGATAGGTTTTTTGGCTCAAATAGAACCCGCAAGATTTTAGCCTTGAAAATAATATAAGAATTCTCATAATATTGGTTACGGGATACAGTACACCACTTATTTACCTGCACTGCTATATGATCTTAATAAAATTAAATTATTAACATGTAGGTTATTGATATTATTATTTGGTAATTTTAAATTTATCACTCATGATGACGATATAAGCAGTATCAATTTAATACATAAATTATGCATTTTAATATTTCAATATTTTTATTAGACACATGCACATCCTTACTAAATCTGTTTTCGGAACATTAATTGTGTATACTGTATTAGGGAACATAAGCATTACTATTATTAGTATATTCACTGCTATTAACGAATATAATCATGGCGAAAGGTACGCTTTATATTGTCTCCGCACCAAGCGGTGCGGGTAAATCAAGTCTTATTAGGACTTTTTTAAAGACGCAACCATTATATGATATGACATTGTCAGTTTCATATACCACCAGAGCTATCCGTGCAGGTGAATATCATGGACAGCATTACTTTTTCATTTCAAAAAATGAATTTTATGAAATGATTAAACAAAATGAATTTCTTGAATATGCAAAGGTATTTGGTAATTATTACGGTACTTCACACGCTGCTATTAAGCAGATATTATCGTCTGGAATAGACGTCTTTTTAGATATAGATTGGCAAGGAGCACAACAAATTCGAATTAAAATGCCAGAAGCACGCGGTATCTTTATTTTGCCGCCATCAAGAGAAGAGCTAGAAAGACGCCTACGCAGGCGTGGACAGGATACTGAAGTGGTAATCACAAAACGTATGGTTAAGGCTATAGATGAAATGATGCACCATGCAGAGTATGATTATTTAATTGTTAACGATAGTTTCGAATTAGCTTTATCTGATCTAACAAACATTGTTAGCGCCGAACGTCTCCGTATAAACCGTCAAGTACTATGCCATAACACTTTAATTAGCAAACTATTGGCAGACTGAAAGCTATTTCAGTATTATGCCTCGTCTTTTTCATTACCTCTAGAGCACACTAAGATGGCACGTGTAACTGTTCAAGACGCTGTGGAAAAAATTGGCAATCGTTTTGACTTAGTGTTAGTCGCTGCGCGTCGAGCACGTCAAATCCAAACCGGCGGCAAAGATATATTAGTTTCAGAAAAAAACGATAAATACACTGTAATTGCACTTCGTGAAATTGAAGAAGGCTTAATTACTAGTCGTATTATTGATGTATGTGAACATCAGGACCAGCAAGCACAAGAAGTCGCTGAAATGCAAGCGCTTACTTTGATTGCTGAAGATCCTCGTTAATTAGACCGCGAGTATGTCTTGTATCTGTTTGAAAACTTAAAGCTGCTGACTCAAAATTACTTGCCTGATACGCAGATTCAGCGACTCAAACAGGCCTATCGTGTTGCACGTGATGCTCACGAGGGTCAGACACGTACCAGTGGTGAGCCTTATATTACTCATCCTGTTGCTGTGGCTTGTATTTTAGCGGAAATGCATCTTGATCATGAGACTTTAATGGCCGCCCAACTACATGACATTATAGAAGATACTTCAGCCACTTACCAAGACATGGAAATACTGTTTGGTAAATGCGTGGCTGCATTAGTTGAAGGTGTATCTAAGCTAGATAAGTTGAAGTTTCAAGACAAAAAAGAAGCACAAGCAGAAAACTTCCGAAAAATGACCATGGCCATGGTAAAAGATATCCGCGTAGTGTTAATTAAGTTAGCTGACCGCACGCATAATATGCGTACTCTTTGGTCTTTACATCCAGAAAAAAGGCGGCGTATAGCACGTGAAACACTAGAAATATATAGCCCATTAGCCCATCGATTAGGAATTCATCATTTAAAAACTGAACTGGAAGACTTAGGATTTAAAGCACTTTACCCAAATCGTTACCGTGTAATTAAAAAGGTAGTAAATGCTGCACGTGGTAACCGTAAGGAGATGATTCGACAAATCCTATTTGCCATTGAAGGACGCTTAACTGCAACTAACATTCCTTGTCGCATAAGTGGCAGAGAAAAAACACTGTACTCGATCTACCTGGAGATGTATCTAAAAGAGCGAAAATTTAATTCCATTATGAATATATACGCCTTTCGTATAATTGTCAAAGAGGTGGATACCTGCTATCGGGTATTAGGACAGGTTCATCATCTGTATAAACCCCGTCCAGGAAAAGTTAAAGACTATATTGCTATGCCAAAAACGAACGGTTATCAATCTTTACACACGTCATTAATTGGCCCGTATGGTGTACCAGTTGAAGTGCAGATACGAACTGAAGATATGGATAAAATGGCCGAGATGGGAGTAGTGGCGCGTTGGGCTGATTGGGCTGATAAAGAACAAGAATATAGCAATATTAGTGGCCCTCCTACGCATATGCGCGCACAGCGTTGGATACAAATTTTACTAGAGTTGCAGCAAAACGCTGGTAATTCATTTGAATTTATCGAGAGCGTAAAATCAGATCTCTTTCCAGATGCGATTTACGTTTTTACTCCAGAAGGAAGTATTATCGAATTACCTATGGGAGCCACATCAGTTGATTTTGCCTTTGCTGTACATATTGATATTGGTTATTCTTGTGTAGGGGCACTTGTCGATCGCAAATTATATCCGTTATCGAAGCCTTTGCGTAGCGGGCAGACAGTAGAGATCATCACCGCTATGAATGCCCAACCCAATGCAACTTGGTTGAATTTTGTCGTTAGTTCAAAAGCGCGAATCAATATTCGACAGATATTACAAAATATTAAACATAAGGATACTGCGAGCTTAAGCCGTCGTCTTCTTCACTATTCCTTACTATTCCTTAAATGATACTCTGAAGTTAACTAAGATTATTGCAGACAAGATACAGTATGAACTAAAATGTATGAAATTAGTTACATTAGATAGTTCGCTAATCTAAATTAGTATAGATGTCTCCATACACTGTATCATGGCGCATGACCTAAAAGGCGATTAATTAAAGTAATACATACTACTATATATTAATTCTTTCTGTAACAGTCTTAAATAGTGTATTATATTGATAATTTTCACTAAATGCGATTATCCCATTCTTTCAAAGACTAAAGACTATTGTTGTTCGTGTTAAAAAAATAATTATTTCTATCATGAATGGTATTTTCATCTATTAAAGTAATCAAAAACAGTACAAATTTTATAATTTAAATAGCATGGTGCAATAACATCGGTATTAATTACTGAGACTACGGTAGATGTATTAAAATAACGTGGCATATTAACTAAGCTAATAACTATTATTGATGCTATTAAATCGATAGCTCTTATCCTGAATACTGAAGAAAATAAATCCAGATTTATAGCGTCTTTATCTGTTTAACGGATCTGAAATGATCCTGATTTATAAAATTTTTCATGGCATTTATATGATTTTTTATATTATTTCAATTAACTGCAAAGTAAGGTAGCAGTAATCAAGTGCATGATACATAAATGAATTAAATGTTTACTTAATAATAGTTAAAGTTAATAATATTTTCTTCAAAAAATTAAAAAGACATGATGGCGAGATAATGATTTGTATTACTATATCGTTAGCGAATATTTATTATATACATAATAGCAATTATGTCATAGTTAGTACTAAAAGGGTATCTTGATATATTAAGATTTTCACTTAATATTCGTATAAGCACTTTTTTATTAATCAAAGTCAATATCAGAAGAAAACGTTACCCATTCTTGATCATTATCAAATAAATAAATGCTTTTAATGATTTCTTAATTAACTTTATGTAGTGTTATATAGCGTTTGCTCATTTTTTATTTTATATATAGTATTTCTTAATGCCTTAATCTGCACAAAATAGTATTTTTGCCTAAGTATATAAATCAATAAGACCTTTGATTATAGTTAATATTGTAGTGCGCGATTTTACATAACTAAAAACTATAAGTGTTAGTTATAATTTTTACTGATATTTATTAGCAATACATAATAATTTTATTACTGTAGACGATATTATCTCTTTTAAGATTTTTATGAATGAATAAAAGACTATTGCTATAATCTTTATCTTTCTTTGTTACCAACTCTTTATCCACATTATGTGCTTAATTATTATTCATGACGTATGAATGGAAAAGTAAATATATATATTAAAATAGGGATCAATAAGAAACAAGAAAGCAATTTTAAGATATTATCTACTTTTGATTTTCGATCTGTAAAATAATAGTTATTGTCGCATAAATACATGTTATATTATTTAATAATATACCGGATAATAAGATTTACCTAAATATTTTTAAATCTGTCTTTTTTATCTCAAATATAAAACAACTGCATTGCTGTCTATTCCACCCAATCATATCGAAACATTATTGATATACTAGAAAAATTAGTTTATATTCTATACTATAATCACAAATCTATACTAATTAAATAAATCATATACATTTAAGCTATAGATGATATAAGCCATAGATATAGCTATCTATGCATGTAATTAACTCGACATATAGATCAGGCTATACTAGTTATAACGCTTTGTTACAAATCATTACATTATTTTATAGTTATATTTTAGTGCAGAAATTTACTCAAAGGAGATTTTTCTTAAAAACATTCACCCTAGATATAAATTTTGTTTTCTCCATTTCATTTAAAAATATTCCTTAATAAAATAATTTAGAGATATTTTTTTAATCCAAGTAGATATTTTGCTCTGCTTAATATAACTAGAGTAACATATAAGATTTTAAGAGATTATCACATGTAAATTTTTAGCTATAAAATAGGATTTATACATCCTGGTAAGATTCCTCTAGGTGATGCACCTAATTTAATTGCTCATAAGAATAACTAATGAAAAAATTGTTAATTATAATTAGTATCATAATCGCTATTAGCATGGCATGGATTGGAGTTTCTTGCTTGAGTTGTAAACTCATCGAGAGACAGGTAGATAAAGTGATTAATAATGCAATGAATAATGCAAAACATAAGTTGCATGATTTCCTGCCAAAGAGTAAGGTTAAAATAAGTGTGCCACATATTACACATTCTTTATTTATTAGTAATATAAGTTATACACCACGCTATCATGATGATATTTCATTAAAACAGCCATAATAATTAACCATGGCGATAAAAGAGATTCCTCTAATAAATATAAATCCTTACACTATTTTATTTTCTTCATTAAAGCAGTATCATCTGAAGCAGAAATCGCATTCTGCATTATAAGATCACAAACTTGCTAACATGAGATTTTAAATTATTAAGTATATAATACTTTACATTCTAAATCTCATCTCTAATGCGATTCGAAGAGATGAGATTTATGTTACTTTAAATTGAAAAAATAGATCAATAAATAATAACCATCTCGTAACAATTTTAGTGCCGTACCTTTTACGCTATAATGTAAAAGAGTCACTATACATAATTAATATAATAAGTTTTGGCGCTATGTCTAATTACTATCATGGGACTTATAAACCGCATATATCAATTTACATAGTCTCTTCCCACTCACCACTGATAAAAAACTAATGTATATAGATTGATAAGATTAGACCTAATGACTATTAAGTATTTCAAATAATGCTTTAAGAATCCAGCAGTTAACAAATTTATCAACTATGAGTGCAATGGATAAATGGTAGAATAGCAAAAGACTGTCAACATTAGTAAAACCCATTATGTAGGTTATGCACATTTGCTAATGCTAGACATCAAATGGTAGAGAGGTTTCCACTCTCAGATCTTGAACAACCACTAAAAAGATCAATGCGATCAATCTTTAATTTTATTATTATACCGCATGCTAAGACTAGTCATATACTATTTAATGTTCATATGTTGTGCTAAATTAGTAAGAGATTTTTATTAAATAACTATTTTAATATAAATTTACTTAATAAAATATATATAATATTTGCAATGTTTATTGAACTATGGCGTTTTATCTGTACATAGTTATAGAATATTAATAAAGTGGTTTAATATATTTATTAATATAATACGGTTCTACGATGATCTCTAAAAAGAGAGTAATAGGACATCACATTGCTTGCTATAATTATTTTATTCAAAAGTTACTTAATAAAAGACCGTAAATATGCATTATGTACTGGAAAAAAATTTTTATTTTTTTACTTAACTAATATAAATAATATAGAATATTTTTTATTAGTAAGATATACTTTATATTTTGAGTCATTGTAATATTTAGCAGGCGAATTATTAAAATTTCTCATGATCTTTACTATGAATATATTAATTTCTTAACAGATTAAACCAATTATCAGTCAATTAGTATTAGGGGATTAAAAATAAGTAAAGAAAATGATATTTTTGCAGTATTTTTGCGCTCTCGTTTTATGATTTTAATAGTGTGTACTTAAATTCTTAATAAGAATCACTTGTATCAACTGCAACTACTTGGCTTATAGGACTCTGTATTTGTTTTCATGGTAGTTGTTGATGATCACAGATCTAGATTTAAATCCTAACATACAAGTACTATATTGCAATGGTTATCCTTCTCGCATGTTTAATATAATCATTTTTATATTAGACGAAATTTTTTATGAACCAAGCCAATTTTTTTTGATTTAGGTATGTTCTACACATAATGAAGCCGATAGTATTTGTTATGCCTATTAATGTGGAGTAAAGCAGTGAGTGATACAAAGATCTTAGATTTATTTTTTCAATCAAGCCTACTAGTAAAATTAATAATATTAATTTTAATATGTTTCTCGGTAATCTCTTGGGGGATAATTATCCAACGAATACATATCTTAAATATAGCAATGCGAAAGACTAAAGTATTTGAAGAGAAATTTTGGTCTGGTATTGATCTGGATAATCTATACAAGTCTAGTCAAATGCATCATGATCGCTTAATGGGTGCAGAACGTATTTTCTATGTAGGTTTTAAAGAATTTTCTCGTTTACACTGTGATAACAATTATGCACCAGAGTCTATTATAGAAGGGTTATCAAGAGTGATGCGTATCTCAATGCATCGTGATTTGGAAACGCTAGAAAACTATATTGCCTTTCTTGGCACTATTGCTTCAATTAGCCCTTATATTGGTCTTTTTGGTACAGTATGTGGAATTATACGCGCTTTTATTGCGTTAGGAATGGTAAAACAAGCTACTTTACAGATGGTAGCGCCTGGCATTGCCGAAGCGTTGATTACTACTGCAATCAGTCTTTTTACCGCAATCCCAGCTGTCATAGCCTATAACCGATTTAACCAACGCGTAAACAAAATTGAACAAAAATACGTGAACTTTATGGAAGAATTCACTGCTATTCTACACCGTCAAATTTTTATATCGACAGCACAGAAATAGGGAACAGTATGGCAAGAGCATACCGAAGACATTGGCGAGAACTGCAGTCCGAAATTAATATTGTGCCTCTACTGGATATATTATTAGTATTGCTATTAATCTTTATAGCAACCACACCAATTATTATACAAAATGTCAAGGTTGATCTGGCGGATTCAGCTAATTCAACATCAGTATCCCATGTCAATAATCTACCAGTAATTCTTGAAGTTTCCGGCATTGATCAATATAGCATGGTTATAGATCGCCGTCGTATAACATTACTAAAATCAGCACAAATAGAAGCAGAAGTTAAATCACACTTATCGTCAAATCCTAAAACAGTTTTTTTAATCGGCGGAGCAAAGAATATTCCTTATAATGAAATTATTAAAGCATTGAATATTCTTAATAAAGCAGGCGTATCATCTGTGGGTCTGATCACTCAGTCAATCTAATCTAAACCTTATATTATATTTTATCTATGATATAGATCAAAATAGCATTATCAACAACAGAAGTTTTAGGAACTAATTTTGGTACAGGCAACTGAGCAAAAATACAGGCTTAATCATGCTATTATTATGTCTCTAGTATTGCACGTTATAATCATTACATTGCTTATTTGGAGTCCGTTGCAGAAAAAAAATATAACTGCAAGTAGTGGCGACAATCATTCTTTTATAAGAGCAATTATGGTTAATCCTAGTTCTATAGTGGAACAATACAGCCGCCAATACAATAGAGATAACGCACAAAATGATGAACTATTATATCTAAAAAAAATACCACAGAAGATCGAGAAACTTCAACAAAAACAGAAAACGGAGCAGAAACATTTAAGATCAATAGGAAACAAAAATCTGGAGATACACGAAAAAAAACAAAAACAAATAAAAGATGTAGCACAATATGGCCAAGCACCGAAAAAAGCTGCAAAATCCAAAGTGAAAAAATCTGAAATAGAAGTTCATAAACAGGCCATAACGTCACCAGCAGTATCCACAAAACAGGCAAATGAAATCAACCATCTCGTAGCAAAAAAAACTGTAGTGCAATCTAAAAAACAAGATGATCTTGAAAAGAAACCATCGGAAATCGATGCACTTTTTGATGTATTGTATAGTGGTCACGAAGAACTTATAGGAGTAAGTAAACAGAAAATCGATGAAAAATATATGGGGAAATCGAATACGACTAAGATTGCAGGAGATACTGGTGCAGAGATAAACAATTATATAGAGCAAGTGAAAGGCGCAATACAAAGTAAGTTTTATAATTCTAGTTCATTTAAGGGCAAAAGTTGTAATTTACGTATTAAGATATCACCAGATGGCCTGCTAATTAGCGTACAGGAGATAGGTGGATATCCAGCTTTGTGTTATTCGGCAGTCTCTGCCGCTAAGTTAGCACACATGCCTAAACCAACAAGCGAGGCAGTTTACCAGCATTTTAAAATTTTTACACTAGACTTTAATCCGTAATAATATTTCATTAACATAGCGATGTTAAGCAATACATCAGTTTATGATCTATTCGTTTTTTTATAAATTATGCCCACTAATTCTTAGTTTTACACGTAGTAAACATAATAAAGTAGCAAGCGTATTCCAAGTAAGCATGATATAGGAAAAGCGATAAAATATTACTAACCTTTTGATAGGTTATATAACACTCGCTATTCAGTAGCCTCAATATTGAGAGGTAGATGTATGGCTTTGCTTGGACTGCTTGTTATTTGTTAGTCTGCCATGGTTGCCCATGGCAAATGACACACCATATCCTAAAAATAGTGATAGAAATTGCGATTTTTTATTAACATTCTGTTAATTCATAACATGTATTGTGTATTAGATAAGGAGGATAAGATGAAGCAAGCATTACGAATTGCCTTAGCATTTTTACTACTTTGGGTGCTTGTTCTTCACGCAGAAGTTCGCATTGAAATTAATCAAGGAATTGATTTAGCTCGTCCTATTGCTATAGTGCCGTTTAAATGGACTGGCTCTAGCATATCTCCAGAAGATATTAGTAGGATTGTTAGTTCAGACTTACGTAACAGCGGTAAATTTAATCCAATTGATGTTACACGGATGCCGCAGAAACCGACTGCTGCATCTGAGGTTATACCAGAAGTCTGGACTTTACTTGGCATTAATGCTATAGTGATAGGCCATATTCAACCTAGCGCTGATGGCAGTTACCTAATTTCCTATCAATTGGTGGATACCTCTGGATCTGTTATCAGAATCTTAACTCAGAATCAGTTTAAAGTAACTCAGCAATGGTTACGTTATGCTGCGCATACCGCCAGCGATGAAGTATTTGAAAAACTCATTGGTATTAAGGGGGCTTTCTGTACCCGCATTGCCTATGTAGTGCAGATGAATAGTGGAAAATTTCCATACGAATTACGTGTAGCAGATTATGACGGTCATAACCAGTTTATTGTGCATCGTTCTCCTGAACCGATGATGTCTCCGACATGGTCACCGGATGGTAGCAAGATAGCCTACGTAACATTTGAAAGTGGTCACTCAGAGTTAGTGATGCAAAATTTGGCGAATGGAATTATCAGAAAGCTTGCTGCTTTTCCACGTCATAATGGTGCTCCAATGTTCTCTCCAGATGGCAGCCGCATTGCCTTTGCTCTTTCAAAAGGCGGCAGCTTAAATCTATACGTTATGCATCTTGTATCTGGTCATATAATGCAGCTGACTGATGGTCGTAGCAATAATACAGAGCCAACCTGGTTTCCAGATGGCCAGGCATTAGCCTATACCTCGGATCAAGGAGGACGTCCGCAAATTTACAAGATTAGTGCTAACGGTGGAGTATCGCAGCGCCTTACATGGGAAGGATGGCAAAATCAGAACGCTAAAATTAGTGCTGATGGTAAATTTTTAGTAATGGTAAGTTCTAATAACGGAATACAGAATATCGCTAAACAAGATCTTAAATCAGGAGTTATTCAAAAATTAACTGACACTTTTCTTGATGATACTCCTAGCATTGCACCAAATAGCACTATGATTATATATAGTTCCATGCACGATATCGGGTCTGTTTTACAACTAGTATCAATTGATGGGCATTTTAAAGCACGTTTGCTTACAACTAATGGACAGGTTAGATTTCCCTCCTGGTCTCCACATTTATAATTATAATAAATATACCAATAAATATTGGTAAACTAATAAGAGAGTTAAAAAATGAAACTGAATTACGCACTAAGAGGCATACTACTAACATTACCAATTTTAGGTGTCACAAGTTGTAGTGTGAACAAAAAGGCAAGCGATGATCAGTCTGGTATGATCGTCAACACTGAAATCAAAAAAGATAAGAGCAATAATCTATATGCGGAAGAACAAGCACAGTTGAAGATACAAGAACTAAAAAAAGATAATACAATATACTTCGATCTCGATAAGTATGATATAACCGCCGATTATACTCATATTTTAGATGAACATGCAACGTTGTTACGTAATAACGCGTCTTACAAAGTGACTATTGAAGGACATACAGATGAGCGCGGAACACCAGAATACAATATCGCGTTAGGCGAACGTCGCGCTTACTCTGTTAAAAATTACTTACAGAGCAAAGGTGTTTTAGCAGATCAGATCTCAATAGTATCCTATGGCAAAGAAAAGCCAGCTGTATTAAATCACGACTCTGCAGCTTACGCTAAAAATCGTCGTGCTATTCTAATTTACTAAGGGAGTTATATGTATAATAACTTCAGATATCATACATTCAGTCTGTTATTATTGATCAACTTAGCGGCTCCGCGAGCCGCTAATGCCCAATTCACCATTAGTCATATAGATGTGAGTTCAATTGAAACACGTGTCATGTTACTGGAGCGTATTAGCAATGCTCATGGTCAGGTTTTAAACCAACTGCAGAAGCAAATATCTGAAAATCAATATGAGATTGATACCTTAAGGGGGCAAATACAAGAAAATCAATTTCAATTACAAAAAATGTTTGAACATCAGAGACAAATTGATAAAAAGGTAGATAACCTTAAACTTTCTGGTACTCTTTTAGAAGAGCATTCGATAGAAAATGTAATAAGATAACGTGAGTTCACTATATCCTGTTAATGCAAATCATTTATTATAAAATATAGTCCACAAAATAACTATTGCTTTGTCAAGTAATAGTATGTTTCAGCAATAACTGATATTATGACTTTATAAAACAATATGTAATATTAATTATTATTCTAATTTTCTTTATTAGTAACGTACATTGATGCCACGAGAATCTAGAAAGATAATGCGTTGTTATTTTATTAGTGTTAAAAATTTTATTCAAGTACATTATCTTTGATTTAAAATTACATAATAGTGATTATAATATAGACAAAAGTATGATACTAAATCTAGCGCTATTGTTACACTAAAGAACCGTTGTGTAGTAAGACAAGCAGTATAAAAATTGCATAGTAATAAATATTAAAGAGTGTTTTTATAGTTACCGTCTAAAGAATAATCAATTAATATTGATAATGATAAATTTAAGTTGCGCAATCAAGATAAATTAGTAATATATGCTTTGTTATAGGAATATGGTATTTTGTATTACAGAAATAAAATTTGGGTCGTTAGCTCAGTTGGTAGAGCAGTTGACTTTTAATCAATTGGTCGCAGGTTCGAATCCTGCACGACCCACCAATTCGAAATACGCCATGACATAGAATATTCAATGGAATTTTTATAAACACCTCAGCCTTTAAATGATTTTATATTTTACTAGAAAAAAAGTGCTTAACCTAAAATTAGCGTTTATTGTTATCTCTACATCAAACACCTCTCCTAATATATTGCTATTTTTTTAATAAACTTAATACTATTAATGCGATATACAATATCTACGGATTTATCGCATAATGTTACTTATTTTGTTTAGTATAAAATAAGTATGGTTTTTACGGGATAAGCAAGAGGACTACCGCCAGTCCCACGCATAGCATGAGATTGTAGTGATGAATGAAATGTTTGATGTCAATGCTAATAATATACATCCCTTATCCACTCAACTTGATCGATTAAATGTTGCAGATATTGGATATTACCGAGAGAAGATCAAAATCTTGCTACAGCAGAATAACGCGGTAATGATTGCTCACTATTATACTGATCCAGAAATTCAGGCGCTAGCAGAAGAAACAGGAGGATGCGTAGCCGATTCACTAGAGATGGCACGTTTTGGCAGCATACATCCAGCTTCAACACTATTAGTTGCTGGGGTACGATTTATGGGGGAGACCGCCAAGATTCTCTGTCCAGAAAAAAAGGTATTAATGTCAACATTAAACGCTGAATGTTCACTAGATCTTGGGTGTCCAGAAGAAGTCTTTCGTGCATTTTGCAATAGTCATCCAGATCGCACCGTAGTCGTCTACGCCAATACCTCTGCTGGTGTTAAAGCATGTGCCGATTGGGTTGCGACATCAAGTATTGCCGTTAAGCTAATTGAACAGCTTGACAGCTTGGGTAAAAAAATAATATGGGCACCAGATCGCCATCTGGGAAGTTATGTGCAAAAACAAACAGGAGCTGATATTCTATGCTGGAAAAGTTCTTGTATTGTTCATGATGAGTTTAAAACTCAGGCATTGAAAAATATGAAGGTGCTTTATCCACATGCAGCCATATTAGTACACCCAGAATCTCCACATGCAGTAGTTGAACTAGCGGATTTTGTAGGTTCTACTACTCAATTAATCCAAGCAGCGAAAACATTACAACATAAACAGATAATTGTAGCTACAGATCGTGGAATTTTTTACAAAATGCGGCAAGCTTGCCCTGATAAAGAATTGTTTGAAGCACCAACAGCAGGCGAAGGCGCAAACTGTCGCAGTTGTGCGCATTGTCCTTGGATGGCAATGAATACTTTAAAATCTATTGCTGATAGTTTAGAGTATGGCGGCATCAATCATGAAATACAGATAGATCCTTTGATTATCAAAAAAGCATTAATTCCTATCCATCGCATGCTAGATTTCTCTGCTAAGTTTTACATATAGGACAATACTTCAACGTATTTTATTAAGTGTTCATTTAATCTTTATATATAATTGTCACAAAGTCCTTTAGTATTTTTTAATGGAGGATAGAGTTAAAAAGATATAATAGAAGCTCATATATCATTTAAGAATTTAAGGTATCTTCATGAATAATATAAAAATTCATGATATATAACCAGATTATTTATAACGTATTTAAATATATTTATACAATAGTAAATAAATTAATTTAAAATTATTAAGTCCTACTGACAAAGTAGGTGATATTTAATTAATTGACATTATTTTCATGTTCTAATATGATGATTACTTTTAAATCTAACAAAATAACGTTTATTAAATTCCTATAAAAGTCCTTATTTACAAGTATGCTAGTTTTAAAATGCAAATCAATAACATCCTGGCAGAGATATTCTAAATTGCTTGAAGATAAATTTTTTAACTACATACAAAATATGTCTTATTTAATGATGCATCTACAAGAAAGAATGTTAAAAATATAAATTTTATAAAAAATGACATTTTTTTCTATAGATTATATATAAAATATATATAAAATTTAACAAATAATAAGGTAAAGGTAAATTTAGAGACGTTACCATTGATTTTTAACCTTTCTATGCTTGAAAGGTTAAGCCTAATATTGCTTGATAGTTAGATTATTAAAAATATAAATAACTGATAAATTAGTTAATTTTTTAATACTAATCAATTATTGATAATTTACAAAAATTAATTATCTCAAAGTATAACCAAAATACCTATCGAATAAAATATTGAAACTCTGTTATCAAATCAAATTTTAAAGTAACCGTGATAATACAAATAACAGATATAAATTTTAATCTATATAAAATAATTTTACTAATATCAAATAGATTAAAATCCTCTATCAAGAACAACAAAGAACAATTTTTTATTTAATAGATTGATATTCATTTATAGAAATACTTCTATTAATTAGTATTTTTATTTTTACTGCAAAAATTTATTTTTATATCCTGATATAACTAATCAATCTTAATAATAAGTTTTCTATATTTTATTACATTATTCTTCTTTTAAGAATGGGTAAATTGGGGCAGCTTACCCCAATTTAGGGGGCCATCTAGTTCTACTATGCTTTAAATATATTTAAAGAGGCGATCTTTTCTTATTAAAAGTTTTACTTAAATTAGTAATGCTATTTTTATTAAACATTATTGCTATCTAGATACCATTCAAATTATTTTTTAATACAGATGTCCCTAATATTATTTAAACAGACGACCATGGCATCGTTTAAATTTCTTCCCAGAATGACATGGGCAAAGATCATTACGGGCAACTTTATATTCATTAATTACCGGTATATTAGTCACATGAGGAATAATTGCTTTATCTGCATAATTAATAATCTTATTCTGTTTTATTTGATGCTGATTTATTTCATATTCTTGCGGTTTTATAGATTCGGATTCTTCTTGTATTTTTATTTGTACTTTGCTTAGTACACTGATGACTTCGTATTTTAGTGATTCTAACATTATAGTAAACATATTAAAGGATTCACGTTTATACTCTTGTTTTGGATCTTTCTGAGCATAACCGCGTAGATGAATGCCTTGACGTAGATAGTCCATTGCTGCTAGGTGTTCTTTCCATAGGCTATCTAATGTTTGCAACATTACACTCTTTTCAAAGTTGCGCATTATGTCACTAGTCACTATCTCTTCCTTTTGTAAATACTGGTTATTAATATTCTCCATAATACGCTTACATAGCGTTTCTGAGACTAATTCATTTTCTTGGCTTATCCATTGTGCTATTGGTATTTTGATATCGAAATCATCTTTTAGCCGTGCTACCAATCCTTGAATATCCCACTCTTCTTCTAGTGAAGTGGGGACGATATAGTTATTAATGGTCTTTTTGAAGACCTCTTTACGTATATTATCAATAGTTGAGCTAACATCAGCTACATCTAGTAATTCATTACGCTGCCTATAGATGGCCTTTCGCTGATCATTGGCAACATCGTCATATTCTAGTAGTTGCTTTCTGATATCAAAGTTATGACTTTCTACTTTACGCTGAGCATTGGCAATTGCTTTTGTTACCCATGGGTGCTCAATTGCTTCTCCCTCTTGCATTCCAAGTTTACGCATCATGTTAGCAACCCGATTTGACGCAAAGATTCGCATAAGAGAATCTTCCATCGATAGATAAAAACGGGATGAACCTGGATCACCTTGACGACCGGAACGGCCTCGTAGCTGATTATCTATACGACGTGACTCATGGCGCTCAGTACCGATAATGTGTAAACCACCAGCTGCAAGCACTGTATCGTGACGTACTTGCCAGGCTTCTTTAATAGCCGCTATTTTCTCTTCGGTCGGATTTTGCAGCCGAATAATTTCTACCTGCCAGTTTCCACCTAAGACAATATCAGTGCCACGTCCTGCCATATTAGTCGCAATAGTCACTGATCCGATCTGACCGGCCTGTGAAACGATTTCAGCTTCCATTGCATGGAATTTTGCATTCAGGACTTTATGCTTAATGCCTACTTTTGTTAGTTCTTGGGAGAGCATTTCAGATTTCTCAATAGAGATTGTTCCCACCAAGACCGGCTGACCTTTTTTTATTCGCTGACGGATATCATTAATAATTGCATTTATTTTTTCTATTTCAACAAGATACACTAGATCAGGCATGTCCTTGCGAATCATTGGACAGTTCGTGGGTACTACAATGGTATCTAGCTTATAGATAGAACTAAATTCAAATGCTTCAGTTGCTGCAGTACCAGTCATACCAGCTAGCTTTTCATAGAGTCGGAAATAGTTTTGAAAGGTAATAGTAGCTAATGTTTGGTTTTCATTCTGGATAGCCATCCCCTCTTTAGCCTCTATTGCCTGGTGCAATCCATCTGACCAACGGCGACCTTTCATAGTACGTCCGGTATGTTCATCAACAATAATTACTTCTCCGTCTTTAATAATATAGTCAACATCCCGATTAAATAATACATGAGCTCTGAGTGCAGCAGTGACATACTGCATTAGCATAATATTCTTAGGAGAGTATAGTGATTCACCTGTACCCATAATCCCAGTTTGTACTAACATTGCTTCAATTAAAATTAGGCCACGTTCAGTCAGATGTACCTGACGTAATTTTTCATCGACTGAGAAGTGCCCTGTGCCATGAAAAGAATCGGAATCTTCTTTTTTCTGTTGGATTAATTTAGGAATTAAACTATTAATCCTGATATACATATCGGAGCTATCTTCAGCAGGTCCAGAGATAATAAGCGGAGTACGCGCTTCATCGATTAAAATAGAATCTACCTCATCGACTAATGCATAATACAACTCACGCTGCACACGTTCTTCGGGTGTAAATGCCATATTGTCACGTAGGTAGTCAAACCCATATTCATGGTTAGTACCGTAGGTGATATCTGCAGCGTAAGCTTTACGCTTAGCTTGTGTCGATATACCAGGTAAATTTATTCCAACACTCAAGCCAAGAAATTCAAATAAAGGACGGTTATTTTCGGCATCACGCTGTGCTAGATAATCATTGACAGTCACTATATGTACACCGCGCCTATGCAAGGCATTTAAATAAGCCGGTAAAGTAGCTGTCAGTGTTTTGCCTTCACCGGTGCGCATCTCTGCAATGCAGCGGTTATTTAGTATAACACCACCTAATAATTGCACATCAAAGTGGCGCATACCAAAGAGACGCTTGCTTGCTTCACGAACGACAGCAAATGCTTCTGGAACTAACATTTCCAATGTTTCGCCTGTTTTTAGGCGAGCACCGAATTCTTTAGTTTTTGCTCTTAATTTATTGTCTGATAATTTTTCTATATCCGGCTCTATCTGATTAATTTGTTCAACTACTTTTCGCATGCGTCGTAATATGCGATCATTACGGCTACCGAAAACTTTTGTCAAAAATGTTCCTAACATGATATTGATATCTCTTTCATAAAAGCTTAAAGTAAGCCATCAACGTTCTAGATACACTGTCTATGAGCTAATAAGTAACATAAGTTAAAACTCTTAGACAGCTTTGAATCACTAAGCACTTACCTTCTATCCATAGGCTATTGTAGTGTATGTAAAATTCTGGCAGCATGATATAATAAGTGTAATAATGATAGTCGTGAGATGATTTTTATGTGTCAATAACATATTGCGGATAAAAAGTAGGAATACTTTTGCTCTCTGTAATATATTTTCTGTAACTTTAGTTTTTTTCTATCTTGCACATGGATATCCTCTGCAGTAAGACTACAAGAGAAATATGACTCATAATGCTACACATCATATACTCATGCCAATAATCAATAATCCATTCTAAGTGGTAGTAAAATAGCTGTAATAGTAGGGATCTATTTAAAATATAACTAGAGGAATTGTTCCAATTCAAGCTCACAGAAATCATCAGAAAACAGCTTGAATCGGATTGTTCTGCTAATTTTTGAGGCATGCTAACTATGGGCATTGACAATCTCTAATAGAAGATAGGACTAAAATAATGTTTTATAAATAGTCGCTAACGATCTAAAATACCAACTTTAAAATTAGAATCTTTTGGAGTCATTATGCGTAATAGTCGCCCAAAATCATTAGATGTTCTATTTGATGATACTCATACTTTAGATAAAACGTTGATATATAATGTACAACAACAAGCACTATCTTTACTTAAGCTTAACCGTATAGTAAAGAGTTTATTACCTGTACCATTACAGCTTTGGTGTCGTGTAGCAAACGTTAGACAAGATATTTTAGTGTTAGAAGCGGCTAATGCCAGCTGGATGATGCGCTTGCGATATGAAAAACCAATGTTACTTTCAACACTACGATTACAAATTCTACCATTATTATCGTCAATAGACATTAGGATTAATCCAGGCTTGATGGTAAAAGAAGAAGATTTAATAAAAAACATGCGGCCAACTCTACCATTACGTCATATCAGCCAGAAAAGTGCTATGGTACTCAGGGGATTAGCATACCGTAGTCCAACAAAACTACGTAAAATATTAGAACAGTTGGCTTCTTTATCCGAAAAGAACACTAACATAATTTATCATAACAAATAGATAGCAATACAGCTTTTCAAATCAATTTCTTTATGTGATTATATATCAATAAAGTTGATTTAGGACAATATAGTAGAAGATGCCTTGAAGGCCAATGGCATTTCCGATTCATTCTGAAAGGTAACTAATTCCCATGTTTCTTTTTTAGCTAAGACAGCCTGCAATAGTTTGTTATTCAGTGCGTGTCCTGATTTATATCCAGTAAACGCACCAATAATATTGTGGTTACACATAAATAAATCACCAAGAGCATCAAGTACTTTATGACGTACAAATTCATCTGTGAAACGTAATCCATCTTTATTAAGTACGCGGGATTCATCTAGTACGATAGCACAATCAACACTTCCTCCTAATGCTAAACCACGAGACTGGAGATATTCGATATCACGCATAAAACCAAAAGTACGTGCACGGCTAATTTGACGAACAAACGAATCATCAGAGAAATCAAGTCGATAACGTTGAGAACTGGCGTTAATAGCTGGATGATTGAAATCAATAGTAAAATCTAATCGGAACCCGTTATATGGAGATAACTCGGCCCACTTATCGCCATCTTCAACACGGATGCGGTCTTTAAGACAAAGGAATTTCTTCATAGAGTTCAGTTCTTCAATACCTGCATCCAATAATAAGAATACAAATGGACTTGCACTACCGTCCATTATGGGAATTTCATCTGCGTCAACATCAATAATGATATTATCGATGCCAAGACCTGCTAATGCAGCGTTAATGTGTTCAATAGTAGAGATACGGACATCATGCTCATTTACCAAACAAGTACAAAGCATAGTATCACGCACAGATGTTGCATCAGCTGGCAAATTAACGGGTGGATTCAAGTCAGTTCGACGATAGATAACTCCGGTATTCGCTGGAGCAGGTCGCATTATTAAAGTAACTTTTTTCCCAGTATGTAAACCAACGCCTGTAGCCTGAATGATATGTTTTACTGTCCTTTGTTTAATCATCTTTTATATCTCGTAATATTATCTATCCTACTGATCTCACTTGATATAGCTCTATAAAAAAGCTTAGCATAAAGAGCGGACATTCCAAATGTTCAAGATAAGTCAATCCGCTTGGTTACGCAGGAAAGCTGGAATATCAAGATAATCTTGCTCTTTATTATATTGCTTCGTCTGATCGTTAATTATTTTATTCGGTTTCACTGATTTCGGCAGTGGTGCCATTCCATGTTGCTGATAACGATAATCTAATATAGGTTGATTGGACTGTTTTTTTTTCATTATAGTCGTTTCTGGATAGTTATCAGTACCTATACCTGTTGCTACCACGGTAACACGCAGTTCATCATTCATTTCTGGATCAAGCGACGTTCCGATAACAACTGTGGAATTATCAGAAGCGAACGCGCGAATAGTATTACCTACGGTTTCGAATTCATCTAAACGCAGAGCAAAACCAGCTGTTATGTTTACTAATACACCACGAGCTCCAGATAGGTCGATATCTTCTAACAGTGGACTAGATATAGCCATTTCTGCCGCTTCTTCAGCACGGTTCTCAGCGCTGGAAATGCCTGAACCCATCATTGCATAACCCATTTCAGACATTACGGTACGAACATCAGCAAAATCGACGTTCATTAGACCTGGACGAGTGATTAATTCTGCAATCCCCTGCACTGCACCTTTTAGAACGTTATTAGCTGCGCCGAAAGCATCGAGTAGAGAAATGCCTCGACCTAAAACTTTTAATAATTTATCATTCGGAATGATGATCAAAGAATCTACATACTTTGATAATTCAGATATGCCTTGTTCAGCAAACGCCATACGTTTCTTCCCTTCAAAATTAAATGGCTTTGTCACTACAGCTACGCTTAAAATACCTAGATCTTTGGCTACTGAAGCTACTACTGGCGCAGCACCTGTACCTGTACCTCCTCCCATACCCGCCGCAATGAACAACATATCTGCACCATCTAGTACATTTCGTAAGGCTTCACGGTCTTCTTCTGCCGCGTTACGACCTACCTCAGGATTAGCGCCTGCCCCTAGACCTTTTGTAATAGTGCTACCGATCTGGATAGTATGATCTACTGCTATTTTTTGAAGCGCCTGTGCATCTGTATTAATAGCAAAAAATTCTACCCCTTCGATGTGCTCACGTACCATGTATTCAACAGCATTACCACCACCACCACCAACACCAATGACTTTAATCACTGCGTCATTACTTGGGTCCATTGGCTCAAACATAGTTTTTCTCCATTTTTCTTCCTAATCGCTGCAAGATCATAAAAATCACTCAATATGATGTATTGATTTAAGATATCAAAATTCTTTTCTTAGCCAGCTATTGATTTGTTTAAACCACTTGCTTATTAAACCTTTTTTTTCGACTTCTGCTTCATCGTTCAAATAGCATTCTTTTCCATAGTGTAGCAGACCCACCACTGTAGAATAGTTAGGATCCTGCGCATCCTCTATGAGACCGGTAATGTTTAATGGTTTTCCGATGCGCACTTGAGTATGGAACACCTGTTGCGCACAGGCCGCCAATCCATTCATTTGGGCAACACCTCCTGTAAGCACAATACCAGCTGCTAGTTGGTGCTTCACTCCTTGTTGACATAATTGTTGCTGAAACTGCAAAATTTCATCATTAACTAGATGTAATAATTCTGTATAGCGTGGTTCGATAACTTCAGCTAATATATGTCTTTGTAGGCTACGTGGAGGACGCCCTCCAACACTGGGAACCTCTAAATTCTCATCCTGGACTACAACTGATCCAAGTGCACAGCCGTACTGAATTTTAATGATTTCTGCGTCAGTTGGTGGTGTACCAAAGGCATAGGCTATATCACTAGTAACAACATTCCCGGCATAGGGAATCACTTTAGTATGTCGTAGTGCACCATCGGTGTATACAGCTATATCCATAGTACCACCACCGATATCTACTATGCAGACACCGAGCTCACGTTCATCGTCAGTCAATACTGCATAGCTAGCAGCTAGACCAGAAAAAATCAGTTGATCAACTTTTAAACCACAACGTTCTACAGCTTTTACAATATTTTTTGCCATATCATTATGGCAAGTAATCAAGTGCACTTTTGCTTGCATACGTATACCAGATAACCCAATAGGGTTCTGGATACCTCCTTGATAATCGATAGTGTATTCCTGAGGGATAACATGTAAGATACGGTGTTCCTCACGGACACGTACAGATTTAGCAGTATGCACCACGTTGTCTATGTCTGCTTGAGTGACTTCTTCTTCTGAAATAGGGACCATTCCTATTTCATTTTGGCAACTAATATGTTGCCCAGATAACGCAAGGTAAACTGAAGAAATTTGGCAATCTGCTATCAATTCAGCTTGGGCAATGGCACGTTGTACGCATTTTACTACTAATTCAAGATTGTTAACGCCACCCTTATCCATACCACGCGACGGACAATCTCCTATTCCAATAATATTAATCATGCCATCGGGTAAAATTTCTCCTACCAGAGCGGATACTTTTGCAGTTCCAATCTCTAGTCCCACTACCAGTTTTCTATCCGTTGACTTGATCATTGTTATTTTGCCTAGTTATTTTGCCTATTCATTAATGCTATTACTAATTACTTTATTTACTGTACTTTAATGAGTCGCTAGTTAATAAATAATGGAGACCAACTTATTGAAGCACCAGATTCATAGCGCAAATCAATATACATGATGTGCTTGCTTTCGGCTTTACCTTGCTGCTGCAATAGTGGATCAAGTTCTATAAATCGCTGTAAACGACTTGTGGGGTCATTACGTCCAAGTTCTAATCGAATATTATTATTCAATGTTAACTGCCAAGCATGACGCGCACTCATAGCTACTATTTTCAGTGTATATTTACTAGAAGATAATATATTACTCATAATATGGTAACCATGCAGAACATCATTTTCACTACCTTCTGGTCCGTAGAGCATTGGAAGTATCTCTTTAGTGACCCATTCTTCTGGTTCGCTAAAAGATATTCCATTTACATCTACCTTACGGAAATCATTCCAACATGCTACTGGTACATACTCTACTAAATAAATTTTCAGTTCATCCGGCCATTTTTTACGCACTTTAACCTGCTTAATCCATGGCAATAGCATTATTTTCTGTTGGATAACATTTACATCCTGCGTCATAAATGTCCCTAGTATCCCAAGTTCCTGAATAGCTTGTTGGATATTATCATTGGTAGTATAGTCATGGTGTCCGATTAACACTAAGTGTGTTCGCGGCTGGTATTTAGAATCTTTCATCCATATAATCACTGTTAAAAAGCTACATAAGAGTGCCCCAAGTAGGATAAACAGGAAAATTATCCCTGCACATTGACTTCTCTTTCTACGGCGACAATGATTAACCGTTTGGCGGTCATGTTCATTTAAAGCAGCTTGCGGCATATTACTCAGCCAATGCTAAAATTTTCGTCACTAATTGCGAGAAGCTTAGTCCAAATTGACGTGCCGCTATTGGCACTAGACTATGTGTAGTCATACCAGGAGATGTATTGACTTCAAGTAGATAGAATTTTCCATCACTGTCATGCATCATATCTATACGTCCCCAACCACTACAGTCCAATGC
This sequence comes from Serratia symbiotica, assembly GCA_900155695.1. Lineage (GTDB taxonomy): Bacteria > Pseudomonadota > Gammaproteobacteria > Enterobacterales > Enterobacteriaceae > Serratia_E > Serratia_E symbiotica_A. The sequence goes on along the minus strand of FUHL01000001.1, from coordinate 742,404 downwards.
ATTATAGGCACATAGGGATAAAGCTCCTATCTCAGTTTCTTGTCCCGCGCTTAGTCCACTTGGACAAAAGTATTGGGTACTGTCTGATATATATTTGGCGTGGTAATCATAGAATGTACCTATTGGCTGAATGCGGATCGCTGGTAAAATTTGATCACCTAGTATAGCAACAGTATATTCTGGCCCGCTTAGCCACTTTTCAACTAGGATTTCATCGTCATATTTAAATGCTTCTTGCAGCGCCATATCAAGTTCCACACTTTGATTAACCTTGCTAATACCTACACTAGATCCTGCACGGCTAGGCTTGACAATTAACGGTAATCCTAGTGAAGATAGATAATCTAGCCATACTATTTTTCCATTAGAAATATACTGCTTACGGCTGAGCGCTATATACGGGGCAACTGGTAAACCAATAGATTGCCAAAGCATTTTACTCCGATATTTATCCATGCTCAGCGCTGATGACATCACGTGGCTACCGGTATAAGGTAACTTAAGATAAGTTAGCAATCCTTGTATAGTGCCATCTTCACCTCCACGACCGTGAAGTGCGATGAATACTTTATTGAATCCCTGTATTTTTAACTGAATTAACGGAAAATTGAGTGTGTCAATGCCATAGGCATTAACACCAACTTTATGTAGAGCATCTAATACGGAAAGACCGGATTGTAATGAGATTTCACGTTCAGTAGAGTTTCCTCCTAGCAATACAGCAACTTTATCGGCCATGGTGTTCTTCTTTTTTATGTGATTGCCATTGCACTTCGACTAATTCTCTAGCAATATTGCTAATATTTCCCGCACCCTGTACTAGTATTAAATCATTGTCCTGTAACAATTTTCCTAATACTTCCAATATTTTATCAGTGTTGGAAATAACAATTGGTTCTAGCTTACCAGTACTATGTATAGTGCGGCATAACGCATGACTATCTATGCCAGAAATAGGTTGTTCACCTGCAGAATATACCTCAAGAATTAGTAACACATCTACCTGTGATAGCACGTGAGCAAAATCGTTGTATAAATCCCGAGTACGTGTATAGCGATGAGGCTGAAAAATCATCACTAAACGTTTTTCAGGCCAACTGGCTCGTATTGTCTTAAGTGTAGCATTAACTTCAGTAGGATGATGGCCATAATCGTCAACTAATATTGCGTTACCTTCTTTTCCGTTTAAAGAAGCTAATGGAAACTCACCTAAGCAGTCAAAACGACGACATGTGCCTTGAAAATGTTCTAATGCACGCGCGATGTCTGCATCGCTAATATTTTCTGCAAATGCTACTGTTGCTGCTGCAACTGCATTAAGTGCATTGTGTCGACCAGGCATATTAAGGGTGACTGATATCAAAGGCTTGTCGTGTCTACTTAAATCAAAGTATCCATTTGTGCCTAACTGCTTGTAGTTTAAGATGCGTACATCAGCATCTTTACTAAAACCATAAGTGGTATTCGTGCGATCTAAGTATGGTAGCAGCTCGCGTATTACGGGATCATCAATACATAGCACCGCGTAGCCATAAAATGGAATTTTATGCAAAAAATTTATAAATGTTTTTTTTAAATTTTCAAAATTACCTTGGTAAGTATCCATGTGATCAGCTTCAATATTAGTTATAATCACTACCATTGGCTGGAGATGTAAGAATGAAGCATCGCTTTCATCCGCTTCGGTAATTAGGAATCTGCTATAACCTAAACGAGCATTAGTTCCTAATGCTTTTATCATTCCTCCGTTAATAACGGTTGGATCTAATCCAGTTTCAGCATAAATACTTGATAATATAGCTGTAGTAGTTGTCTTGCCATGTGTACCGGCGACAGCAATACTATACCGAAAACGCATTAATTCAGCTAGCATCTCAGCACGACGTATTACCGGGATACGTGCTTTACGTGCAGCAATAATCTCAGGGTTATCTTCGGAGATGGCGCTAGATATCACCACAACGTTTGCATCCACTATATTTTCCATGCAGTGATTAAAGTAAATGCTTGCTCCAAGAGCGATTAACTGTTGAGTGATCGGGTTTGCTATCAGGTCAGAACCACTAATCTTATAACCTTCATGAATTAACACTTTAGCCATACCCCCCATACCTGCACCACCGATGCCAATAAAATGGATATGCCGAACGTATCGCATAGCAGGTACTATAGTACGTAGTTGCGACAATGGTGTCGTATTCATCACACTCCTTAAAATACAAGTTTTACCTTGCTGGAGGTTTAGTGGATCGTTAATTAAGATCGTGTCGCATTACAAAATCTTTATGTTTATTTATCTGCTAGTATACGGTACGCATCAATGCGTCTGCTACACGATCAGTGGAATAAGGCATGGCTACCTTGCGCGCTTTTTGGGCCATGTCAAATAGTATCTGACGATGCAAATTATTTAAGATGTCACATATCAGTTTGGCGCTTAATTGTTCCTGTTCAATAATCTTTGCAGCTCCAACTTCTTCTAGCACACGAGCATTCCAGTACTGCTGACGATCTTGATGTTGGAAAGGTACAAAAATAGCTGGCAGACCTACTGCGGCAATCTCGCTGACAGTAAGTGCGCCTGAACGACATATCACTACATCAGCCCATAAATAAGCAATAGCGATATTATCAATAAACTCAGTTATTATATGTTGACTTTGATCTATCCTGTCGTAGTTATTCAACACCATCTCTAGAGCGCCTTTGCCCACTTGATGCCATAGAGCAATTTTATTGCCTAAGTACGAGGCTATTTGAGGTGTTATTTGATTAAGTATCTGCGCGCCTTGACTGCCACCAAGAACTAGTACACGTAATGGGCCCTCTCTTCCTTTCAGGCGTTCAATTGGCCTGGGAAGAGCTAACACATCACGGCGTAACGGATTACCTACTACCTCAGCATTTGGGAAAGCACCAGGGAATGCCTGTAATACTTTTTTAGCTATACGTGATAACCAGCGATTAGTGAGTCCAGCTATTCTATTCTGTTCGTGTAATACAAGTGGAATTCCACACAGCCAAGCGGCTATTCCACCCGGTCCAGAAACGTAACCACCCATACCTAATATGACATTAGGATTGAAACGGCGTATAATTACTCGTGCCTTTTGCACTGCCTTAAAAATACGAAACTGTGTGCTGAGTTGAGTCTTAATACATTTACCACGTAGTCCAGAAATATCAATAAAATCAATATCAATACCGTATTTAGGTACAAGATCAGATTCTATTCTATCTGGAGCGCCAAGCCAATGCACCTTCCATCCTTTTTCTATAAGATGCAGTGCAACTGCTAGCCCTGAAAATACATGCCCACCGGTACCTCCTGCAAGCACCATTAAACGCTTAGATTCTGCTATCATTTCCTTCATTACCTTTTCATAAATGCTTGGGCTTTGGCTAAACGCGTTTCATAATCAATGCGCAGTAATAACACAATTGATGTTGACATAATAAGCAAACTAGAACCACCATAGCTAATTAACGGTAACGTTAAACCTTTAGTTGGCAATAGACCTGAGGCAGCACCAATATTTACTAATACCTGCAAGCTAAACCAAATGCCAATTGAACAAGCCAGAAAACCAGAAAATTGTTGATCTATCATCAACGCTCTGTAACCAATTGACATGACGCGAAAAATGATGGAGAACACCATTAATAAGGTCAAAACTACACCTATATAACCCAGTTCTTCACCTAAAATAGAAAATATAAAGTCAGTATGTGCTTCAGGTAAATATTCTAATTTCTGTACTGAGTTTCCTAATCCCTGCCCACATAACTTACCACGGCCAAATGCCATTAATGATTGCGTTAGTTGATAACCGCTACCAAACTGATCGGCCCAAGGATTCCAAAAAGATGTTACACGACGCATACGGTAAGGTTCTGTGGTAATTAGCAGGATAACAGCGGATACTCCATATCCAATAATAGTTAGGAACTGCCATATTTTTGCCCCTGCTAGGAATAGCATCGATAAAGTAGTTATGAATAGAACTACTACAGTACCTAGATCAGGCTGCGCCAGCAACAGTATAGATAATATTACCATTATGCCCATTGGCTTGCAGAAGCCCCAAAAGTTACTACGTACCTCTTCAACTTTACGTACTAAATAACTCGCTAAATAGCAAAATAGTGATAACTTAGATAACTCTGCTGGTTGAATGCGCAATGGACCTAACTCCAGCCAACGCGATGCCCCTTTTATCGAAGGACCAACTATAAGTACCATTAGAAGCATCACTATCGATATTAACAGCATCACACTACTATAACGTTGCCAAAAAAGCATAGGAATACGTAATATCACTATTGATAGAAACAAGGATAATAAAATATACAGTGCGTCATGTTTAGCGAATATAAAAGGATCGTTTGCTAGACGTTGACCGATCGGCATAGATGCTGATGTTACCATTACAAAACCTATAATAGTTAAGCCAAATGTCATCCACAACAATGGACTATCATACATTTCCTTAACAGAATTATCGCGTGATCTCACCAACCAGTTTTTTGTCCATACTTTTAGATCAAAGCGACATAAGAATAGTTTCATTTAGTAAGTTCCTGCGCTAAAAAAGCAAATCTATTACCTCGCATCTCAAAATTTTGGAACTGATCAACGCTGGAGCAAGCCGGCGATAGCAATACGATATCACTAGGCTGTACCCTGTCAGCAATCTTTCGCATGGCTTGTTCCATAGTGTTAGTTAATATAGCTTTTGATGGAGACAGTTTGGCTAACTGCATGCCATCACGCCCAAAACAGTACAGACGTATATTATCTTGTTGCAAACATTGAATCAAAGGAGAAAAATTTGCGGATTTGCCGTCACCACCAAGCAATAAATGTAGTGTGCCCTCTACTTCTAAACTATTTATTGCTGCTTTAGTGCTGCCAACGTTGGTGGATTTAGAATCATTAATCCAAGAGACACCCTTATATCCCAATACCCACTGAAACCGATGTGGTAAGCCTGTAAAGGTAGCCAGTGCTTTTATACTAGCCGTACGTGGAATATTTACAGCATCTGCTAATGCCAGTGCTGCAAGTGCATTAGTATAGTTATGCATACCTATTATCTTCATATCACTGCTATGCAGTACTTTTTCATCATATGCGCATAACCAGGTTTTCGTTGGATGACAGTGGAGATGGTAATCGCCCATATTTATACCAAAACTGACGTGATGCGCATCACGTCTGCATATCGGGAGCGTCAACGGGTCATCTGCATTCACTACACAGATACTCGCATTCTCATATACTCGTAATTTTGCTGCACGATATTGCTGCAAACCAAATGGATAGCGATCCATATGATCCGAAGTGAGATTTAATATAGTAGCTGCTACTGCCCGCAAGCTATAGGTAGATTCTAACTGGAAGCTAGATAGTTCCAATATGTATAGATGATATTTTTGATGTAATAAATTTAACGCAGGAATTCCAATATTTCCACCAATGCCAACTACTAATTCGGCGGCTTTTGCCATTTCCCCCAGTAATGTAGTGACGGTACTTTTACCATTTGATCCGGTAATGGCCAGAATAGGCGCCTGTGCTTCTCGACAAAATAGTTCAATGTCACTGATAATTTCTATGTGAGCTTTTGCTACCGCACTCAATACCTGAATTGTCATGGTAACGCCTGGACTAATGACAATTAAATCTGCCGCTAGTAACCAGTCATACTGTAAACTTCCTATATGATATTGTAGGTTTTCTGGCAAAGCATTCAGTCCTGGCGGTGCCATGCGAGTATCCATTACGCACGGCATAACACCTCGAGAGATAAAGAAATTAATACAGGATAGCCCAGTAATTCCCAATCCAATAATAACGATTTTTTTACCACGATAATCTATCATAATTATCGCACCTTTAACGTTAAGAGGCCAATTAATACAAACATCAGGGAAATAATCCAGAAGCGAACAATCACACGTGGTTCAGGCCAACCTTTTAATTCATAGTGATGATGAAGAGGTGCCATACGAAAAATACGTTGTCCACGCAACTTAAACGAGACGACCTGTAAAATAACTGACACTGTTTCAATTACGAATACACCGCCCATCATTAATAAGAGAAATTCTTGACGTAGCAATACCGCTATGGTCCCTAATGCGCCACCTAATGCTAATGAACCGATATCACCCATGAATACTTGTGCTGGATAAGTATTAAACCATAGAAAACCTAGTCCAGCACCGACGATAGTAGTACAGACAATCATCAATTCACCAGCGTATTGTAGATATGGAATATGTAGATAACTTGCAAAGTTCATATTACCTGTTGCCCAAGCCACTAGTGCAAATCCAGAAGAAACAAATACAATAGGCATAATAGCTAGCCCATCCAGCCCATCAGTTAAATTCACTGCATTGCTAGTTCCGACGATTACAAAATATGTTAGCAAGATATACAGTGGACCAAGTTGTGGAATTACATCTTTAAAGAATGGCACTACAAGCTCAGTAGTAGGTGTACCTTTACCTACAGCATACATGCTACAGGAAAAGATCAAGGCTATTACTGATTGCCAGAAGTATTTCAAGTAAGCAACTAATCCTTGAGTATCTTTACGCATTACTTTACGATAGTCATCAATAAATCCGACGATGCCGTAACTGATAAAAATTAACAAGACACACCATATATACGAGTTTGATAAAGAGGCCCACATTAGCACTGAAATAATAATGGAGATTAAGATGATGATGCCACCCATGGTTGGGGTGCCACTTTTTCTAAAGTGTGATTTTGGACTATCGTTGCGTACTATCTGGCCTAAAGCCATTTTTTGTAGATGAAGTATAATCCAGGGGCCAATCCATAGTGATAGGAACAATGCGGTTAACAAACCAAGAATAGCTCTGAATGTCAGGTAAGAAAATACGTTTAAGCCTGAATAATATTTCACTAAATACTCAGCTAATAACACTAGCATAGTATTTTTTCCTGTAATGCATAAGTAATTTGATCCATTGCAGCACGACGAGAGCCCTTGATTAACACAGTAATGACAGTGTGTTTTTTTAATAGTTCTTTTACACGCTCAATTACAGATGCTTTGTCATGATAATGCTCTCCCTTGCCAGACGTCATACTCAAAATATGGCTGAAATCACCGATGCTGATGACTTTGTTGATGCATGCTTGGCGTGCAACTTTACCAACCTGGTAATGCCAGTCTTGTGTCTCTTTGCCTAACTCTGCCATGTCACCAATAACTATTACACGGTAGCCAGGCATATTTTCTAATACTTGTATGGCAGTTATCACAGATCCAACATTTGCATTGTAACTATCGTCTAATAGTATCTTGTTCGGTGCCAATATAATGGGGAATAGTCTACCTGGTATCGCTGGTGATTTACGTAATCCCTGACGTACAGCTTGGAGTGAAGCTCCTACTGACATTGCTAAAGCAGTGGCCGCTAAGGCATTGGACACATTGTGTTTTCCAGGCACTGTAAGCGCTATCTCAGAACAACCAAACGGACTATGTAGATAGAATTGTTTGACATTACCATTGTCACGTATCTTACTGGCAAAGAAATCTACTCCTGCTGTAGCTTGTAGAGAAAAGTGCCATACAGTTTTTTCATGTAGCATGTTTTGCCAATGTGGTAAATCATTATTATCAGCGTTAATAATAGCTATGCCTTTAGTGGATAGGCCAGTGAAAATTTCACCTTTTGCTGCAGAGACACCCGATAACGAACCGAAACTTTCAATATGAGCAGGAGCTAAGTTATTTATTAAAGCGGACTGGGGGCGCGTTAATGCACTAGTATAAGCAATGTCACCAAGATGTGTTGCTCCCAACTCAATCACCGCAAAATTATGCTTAGATTGCAGACGCAATAGTGTCAATGGCACTCCTATTGCATTATTAAAGTTATTAGAGGTATATAGTACCTCACCGCACTGACTGAGAATAGAGGCAGTCATTTCCTTTACTGATGTTTTGCCAGATGAGCCTGTTAGGGCTACTACGCGTGCTGTGACCTGTTGACGCACCCAAGCAGCAAGTTGTCCCAAGGCAAGGTAGGTGTCCTTTACTACCAGCTGTGGTATATCTAGCGCTAGGCGATGATTAACTACTAATGCTTTAGCTCCGGAATCTACGGCGGTAGCTGCAAAATCGTGGGCGTTAAAATGTTTGCCATGTAACGCTATAAAAAGGCAGTCATTGGTCACCTTTCGGCTATCTATTGTTACATCAATAATTTGGATATCTGCACCAATTAACTTAGCGTTTAATATATTAGATAGTGTTAGAAGGGATACGGGGATCATGGCAGACTCTGCAAAACTTGAGCGACAGTAACACGGTCTGAGTAGCTTAGGCGTATATTACCCACCCATTGGTAATTTTCGTGACCTTTGCCAGCTACAAGCACAACATCTTGTTCCTTGGCCTGAATAATAGTGTTAGTCACTGCTTCAGCCCGATCGACTATTATGAGTGTTTTCTCTGTATCTACAATCCCAGCAAAAATATCATGGATAATGGCCTGCGATACTTCGGCACGAGGATTATCATCTGTGATCACCACAAGATCTGCATACTGCTCTGCCACGCGTCCCATCAATGGCCTCTTATCTTTATCGCGATCACCACCGCATCCGAATATACACCATAACCTTCCCATGCAATGTAGACGTGCTGCTTCTAATGCTTTTTGTAATGCATCTGGAGTATGAGCGTAATCTACTATTACTATTGGTTTGCCTGGTCTGTTAAATACTTCCATTCTGCCGCATACAGGTTGCAGATAATTCGCAGTTTCTAATAACTCATCTAGCGGATAATCAAGTGCTAGTAATGTTGCTAATGCTAATAGCAAATTTTTAACATTAAAGGCCCCTATTAGCTGGCTTTTAATGCAACCCGCCCCCCAGTGAGAGCGAAAGCTAATTGAAGCACCATGATTATGGTACCTGAGGTCAGTAGTTTGTAAATAGCGACTATTACTAATTCCTATCCGTTTATTTTTCATGGTGACCGCTATGGCATCCGGTAATTTTTTTAACCAGTATTGTCCTATGTTGTCATCAGCATTGAGAATCATCTGCTCCACATTATGTTTAGTAAAGAGCGTCCACTTTGCTGCCTCATAATTAGACATATCACCATGATAATCAAGATGATCATGTGTTATATTTGTGAAAACTGCAGCGGAAAATGGCAGTGATGCTACTCGATGTTGTACTAATCCATGGGAAGAAATTTCCATAGCACAAAAAGTTGCCCCTTTATTAGCAAAATTATTCAATTGATATTGAAGCTCTACTGCAGAGCAAGTTGTATTTTTAGCTGCGTCAAGATAGTGCAGTAGACCATTGCCAATGGTGCCCATAACTGAACTGGTTTCACCTAAGAGGTGGCTCCATTGTGCTAGTAGTTGTGTAGTAGTAGTTTTACCATTTGTACCAGTTACACCTACTAAGCGTAGACGTTTGGCTGGATGACCATAAAAACATCCTGCTAGATAGGAAAGTCTTTGATGCAGTTGATGTAGATAAATAATTGGCACACCATATTCATCCATGATAACCCCATCTTTATTCTGACCATATGCTTCAGCAATTACTGCGGAAACGCCATTGGCGATAGCCTGTGGAATATAATAGCGTCCATCTTTTTTATGTCCCATCAAGGCAATGAAGAGATCTCCTTTTGCAGCCATACGACTATCTAAAGTTATTTCTCGTAATGCGAGTCTAGGTGTTAATATAGAAAATGGGGAAAGTAAATCGCGCAAATTACGATTTTTCACCGGCATCCTCTTTCTTGTTAATTACAGATTCTATTTTATTACTAATAGGTAATGCATCTGGTTTAATATTCATAGTACGTAAGACACCGCCCATAATGGCACTAAATACAGGTGCAGAAATTGCGCCTCCATAGTAATTGCCACCCTTAGGATCATTGATGAGCACTACGAGGGCAAAAGATGGTTGACTGACTGAGGCGATACCAGCGGTATAGGCAATATATCGGCTAATGTATTTACCATCTTGACCAACTTTTTTTACTGTGCCAGTTTTAATGGCAACACGATATCCTTTAATTGCAGCTTTGACTCCACCACCACCAGGCAAGGCTACGTTTTCCATCATATGCACTACGGTTCGAACTACAGATTCAGGAAAAACACGTTTTCCAGGAACTTGAGAGGTAACCTTAATAATTGATAATGGGCGATATATCCCTAGACTACCTATCGTTGCATAGACGCGTGCTAACTGTAATGGAGTTACCATTAATCCATAACCAAAAGAGAATGTAGCCCTTTCAATATCAGACCACCTTTTTCTTTGCGGATATATACCACTACTTTCTCCAATCAAACCTAAATTAGTTGGTTGTCCTAGTCCAAAACGTGAATAGGTATCTATTAATGCAGACGACGGCATTGCCAAAGCAAGTTTAGAAACACCAACATTACTTGATTTCTGTAATATGCCAGTTATTGATAGCTCTTTATGCGGTGTTACATCTTTGATGCTATGACCTTGAATACTGTAAGGGAGCGTATTCATCAAACTATTTTCTTTTATCACACCGTTCTGCAATGCGGTCATAATCACCATAGGTTTTACAGTAGAACCAGGCTCAAATACATCAGTGATGGCACGGTTACGCATACTATCTTGCAATGTGTTCGTTATGTTGTTTGGATTATAGGATGGAGCATTCGCCATAGCTAGCACTTCACCGGTATTGACATCAATTAACACCGCAGTGCCAGATTGCGCCTTGTTGAAAGCTACGGCTTGATTTAGTTCACGATACATGAGCGCCTGTAGTCTCTCATCAATACTTAATACTAAATTATGCGATTCTTGGCTCTCTATTGAGGAAATATCTTCGATTACCCGACCATCACGGTCTTTACGTACAGTTCTTGCTCCCGCTTGCCCAGTTAACCAATGGTCGAAGCTTTTTTCAATACCTTCGATACCCTCGCCATCAATATTGGTAATACCAATAATATGTGATGTTACTTGACTAGACGGATAGTAACGACGCGATTCTTGACGTAAGAAAATCCCTGGTAATTTCAGCTTATAGATATAATTGCTGATTTCTAGATTAACTTGTCTAGCTAAATAAACGAAGCGTCCTTGTGGGTTAGTATTAATACGATTTGATAGTTGAGCGATCGACATATTCAGCGCATCCGATAATGCCTCCCAACGGCTGTCTAAAGTAATACCACCACATGCATTTAGTTCTTTTGGATCTGCCCAAATTGCGTTGACTGGTATGCTAACTGCTAACGGACGGCCAGTGCGATCGATAATCATACCGCGTGTAGTTAGTACTTTTTGCACGCGTAGTGAACGTAGATCGCCTTCTTTTACCAACTGATCCGGATTGATGATTTGCAAATAAGCCATACGGATCATTAATCCTAGAAATGATAATAAAATGCAACAACATAAAAATGCAAAACGCCAGCTAATCAAGCCGGCCTGATCTTCTAGTCGTTTCAACTTACTGACATACGCGCCTTTCATAGAGTTGTTGTTCAAGTATTCCTATTTTGAGTTTAACTTTTTATTATTTAATAATCACTACTTCATGATATAAATCAACATGTTGCATGCATAAGGTTTCAATGGCAATACGTTCTATACGGCTATGATCACCAAGAGCATTTTCTTCTAAAATTAGATTGCGCCATTCTATATCTAGCGCATCATGCTCTAGGATTAACTGTTCTCGATCAGCAATGAGTAACCGAGTGCGGTGTACTATATTTACTACAAAAATAGCTGAAAATAATATTGTAATCAGTAAAAGGAGTGGAATTTTTGCGTTGTGTAACAGATCATTGTAAATGACGCTAACTAAGCTAGGATGTTGATGACTGATCACTTTGCTACCCTCTGTGCAATGCGTAGCACAGAGCTTCGTGCACGCGGATTTTTTGCTATTTCAGATTTTGAAGGCATTATTTTACCAAGCGATTGAAAAAATTTACCATCCATGTCACGTAATTGCTGTTCTGTTATAGGCATCCCTCTTGGTATATTTGCTCCACGGCTATTGTGGAGTATAAAACGTTTTACAATACGATCTTCTAATGAATGAAAGCTAATTATTGACAAACGGCCCTGAGGTGTTAGTACTTCTAATGTACTATTAAGCGCCTTTTCAATTTCTTTTAATTCGTTATTGATATAAATACGGATAGCCTGAAAGCTGCGCGTTGCGGGATGTTTATGTTTTTCGCGGATTGGTAGCACGCTAGTGATTAAATCTGCTAATTGCTTAGTGCATATGATTGGATCGACACGATTTCTTGCCACGATGGCGCGTGCAATACGTTTTGAAAAACGCTCTTGACCAAAGTTTTTGAGCACTAATGCAATATCTTTAGCCTCTGCTTTTATTAACCATTCAGAAGCCGGTAAGCCCGTGGATGGATCCATGCGCATATCTAAAGGGCCATCACGCATAAATGAAAAGCCCCGTGCTGCATCTTCTAACTGGGGTGAAGAAAGACCTAAATCAAGAAGAACACCGTCAATTTTCCCCAATAGAGATCTTTCTAAAACATACTGAGATAAATTTGAAAAAGTGCCATGTATGACGCTCATGCGAGGATCATGAATAGACTTTGCAAATGCAATAGCTTGAGGATCGCGGTCGATGACCAGCAATCTTCCTTCTCGCCCTAGTTTCGATAAGATTAAACGAGCATGGCCGCCGCGCCCAAAAGTACCATCGATATATATGCCGTGATCACGAATATTAAGGCCATTAACTGCCTCATCTAAGAGTACTGTAGTGTGTGTATATTTTTTTGACATGCTTATAGCAGTAAATCCTGTAGCCGATAAGAACAAGTGGCTTAAAGCAACTTTGTAGAACTGATATCATCATTTATTGTAATACTTAGATTTTAATGTTATAGTGCATATTTATTGCATTGATAAGATCTTTATCACTTCATTTATGGCATACAGCATTACTAACGTACTATTTTATAGTAGCTAAAAGCTATGCTGTTTTATAGTAGCTAACAGCTATAAAGCAGCATCATTCATTTGACCATAATTGTATGCCACAATAGCAAATGTAAAATATAGTGCTTAGAAATATTTATGCTTGTAAGGTAAATGTTACTGTATTATTTCCTAATTTAATTACAGCATCAAGCAGTTAGCAATTTGTGGTAAAATTCAATAATATGTAATATTTAGTCTATCAACTTATCTTATAGCACAATGCTGACATTTAGTGGGTATTGAGTGCATCTATCTTTATTTTCTCAATCAACTATTTTAGACCACATACATCATTCTGTAGTATAATTAAAACTCATGCGCCGTTATCATATCAATGGATGTCACTATACATGTGAAAAACAATACAAACTTGCATTTTATCCCTCAATAATTACTGTTGCGCAGGCATAACGGCGTTCATCAGTTAGTGAAACATGAATTGCGATAACTGCCATTTCCTTTGCAATTTCAGCGGCGCGATCATACAATCGGATATTAGGCTTGCCTAAATTATTATTAAATACTTCAAATTGCTTAAATGCTAAACCATTTCGCATACCTGTTCCAAACGCTTTAGCAGTCGCTTCTTTTACTGCAAAACGCGTTGCAAGAAATCGCACTGATTGTGGATGTTTCTGATATAATTCCCATTCAGTAGTACTTAACACGCGCCGCGCAAGGCGAGTCCCGCTACGTTTTTGCGCCGCTTCAATACGCATGAGATCAATAATATCGGTACCTAGTCCAAGTAGTATCATGAATATTACGCTTCTTGCATCAGCAATTTGATATCAGATAGCTTTGTACGCTATCTACCAATCGCTGTTTAGTTAATAATTTTATCTTCAATATTCAGATTGCATATGTTATGCAATTATAGTAATTGCTTGTTAGATGGAAGAGATGCTAGATGCTGCATAGCTATAATTTTAATACTACCTGACATATAGTATTAGTATAAAAATAAGTATATAAGTGAATACGACAAAATGACTCGATGGCACGATATCAATGTAACGTTATTGGCTCAGGTGCATATATAGTGATTGCGATAGCCTCTCTTGCAAACATGCTGAATTTCAATTAAGATTTATTTATTTTTCAAAATTTCAACTACTTTCAGTAATTACCTTTAAGTGTCTTTTTTAGTGTCAGGTATCAAATTGTGGGCTAAGTTTGATGTAGAGATCTAGTATATTTTTTCAGTCACTGTTATTTTTGTATTCCTATGCGTTTATAGTATAAAACGTAACATGATATAATCAATTTCTATCATTAATAACATGCCTATGTTGATCTCCAATTGCTAGTTAAAATATTATCTTGTGAATATTCAGTAATACATTGAGTCTTAACTACTGTTCTATAATAGGAGCCTCATATACATTATATATTTTAATCATATCATAAATTTAATACATAACAGTACATTATATATAGAATTCCTCTAAAGATCATTTATTTTTAGTAGGTTTAGTAATAAACTAAAGGGATAAAATATATAGATCGGTATTATTAAACTATATTTATGTAATATAAAAATGGTTTTAGATTTTAAGAGCTTAAAAAAGTAATAAATCAGCATTTATAAACATCTAACTTACTAATCTGCACTATGGTATAATTATGTGGGAGTATGAGTATACTTACATCTTCTATTATTCATAAATACAGGTATATCTTAATTGATAGACACAGCAATAATGCACAAGATAAAACATCTTCCTAGGTGATGAAGTAAAGCGTGCTTAAATGAGTGCAGTATATAATACTCCGATGAATACTATACATTCTCGAATGTCTACAAAACTCTAAAGTCATTGCAAATAATATGTCATGATTGCTTTAGCTATTGAAGTCTACGTAATATAGAGTTTTTGAAATAAAAAATGAATACTACTTTATAGTGATAAGTAGTAACGTGATGGAACCTACTTAGGAAGTGCATCGCATTTTAATGCATATTGTCTTCCTACATGTAAAAAATAGGGTTTTAACAACATTCATAGACTTTTAATTTAAATTACTATTCACTATATTTTCATTATATAGCGACTTATTACTTATCTCTAATAAGTCGACATAAAGTCAAGTTAAGGTAATGATAGGAATTCCCCTTCAAAGAAAATCATACTATCCACTTATTCATTATATAAGTGACTTTATATCATTGATATAACCTAAGTTTTGTAGTGTACGCTCATGATTCGACCAACCATATTTTACTTTTACCCAGAGTCCTAAATATACTTTAGTATCAAACATATTTTCCATATCTTTCCGAGCTTCTATGCCTATATTTTTAATCTTATGTCCATGTTTACCAATGACCATTTTCTTTTGTCCTTCACGTTCAACGAGTATTAAACCGTTTATATTAAAAGCACCACGCTTATTCTGCATAAACTGTTCAATTTCAACTGTGACAGAATAAGGCACTTCTCCACCTAAAAAACGCATGAGTTTTTCACGGATAATTTCTGATGCTAGAAAGCGTTGTGAACGATCAGTAATGCAATCATCTGGAAAAAGGTGTTGCGCTTCAGATAATGTATTACGCACAATGCTTGATATAGCATTAATATTTATACCTTTTTTTGCAGAAACTGGCACTACTTGAAGGAAGGACATCTGTTTGCTAAGAAATGCAATATGTGGTAATAGCTTTGATTTATTTATAACTTTATCAACTTTGTTTATGACTAGTAAGACTGGGCATTTAAGAATACTTAGCCTATTAAGGATCATTTGATCATCTGGCGTCCAGTAAGTACTATCTACTACATACATCACTAATTCAACATCGCTAATTGCGCTGCTAGCAGAACGGTTCATCAATCGGTTTAGGGCCCTTTTTTCTTCCAGTTGCAAACCTGGAGTATCAATGTAAATGGCTTGGTAGATGCCTTCAGTATGAATACCAATAATGCGGTGGCGAGTGGTCTGTGGTTTACGAGAAGTTATGGAAATTTTTTGACCAACTAACTGGTTGAGCAACGTGGATTTTCCGACATTTGGACGCCCAACTATCGCAATAAAACTACAGTATTCTTTTACTTTTTTCATTTATACTCCAGCTTTTTTAATGTTTTTTCAGCGGCTGCCTGCTCTGCTTTACGTCGGCTTGAACCAATTCCCACTATAGGGTGAATTAAACTGCTGACTTGACAGTGTATGGTAAACTTCTGATCGTGTGCCTCACCTTGAACTTGCACTACTAAATAAGAAGGCAAAGAGAGATGGCGACCCTGTAAAAATTCCTGCAAGCGTGTTTTAGGATCTTTCTGTTTATCGCCGGGGCTGATTTCTCCTAATCTGTTACCATACCAATCTAAAATTAAGCCTTCAACTTGTTGCATATCGCTATCTAGAAATACGCCGCCAATCAATGCTTCTAGCGTATCTGCTAGAATTGATTCACGATGAGACCCTCCACTTTTTAATTCTCCAGGTCCAAGTCGGAGATATTTACCCAAATCAAACTCACATGCCATCTCTGCTAGCGTGTGACCACGAACTAATGTGGCACGCATGCGGCTCATATCACCTTCGTTTATATAAGGAAAACGTTGATACAAAGCATTAGCGATGACAAAATTAAGAATAGCATCACCTAGAAATTCAAGACGTTCATTATGCTTACTACTAGCGCTGCGGTGAGTTAAAGCAAGCATGAATATTTCTTGCTGCTCAAAAATATAACCTATCTTCCGCTGTAGCCTATTTATTACAATGGGATTCATGCGTTACCAAAAGATAAAATGTATTTTGAAATATGTTAGCATATAGAAAAGAAGGATTTATTAATAACAGTTTTAAAAAAGTACTCACTATCAATTGATAAGATTATTCCCTAGGATTAGACGAATGATGCTAGATTTATAGGTCAACTATATGCCTATATATGCCTATAGTAGACCTATAAATAGGTAATTAATTAATCGCACCAATCCGGTTTAATCTTATTCCTGTAGGCCATTCATTTTCCCGCTTTTGAAAACTCATCCAAATCGCTGTGGCTTTACCTACTAAATTTTTTTCCGGTACAAAACCCCAATAACGGCTATCAGCACTGTTATCACGATTATCACCCATCATGAAGTAATGACCATCTGATACTACCCATTCTGTTGGGCGTTGACCTATTTGTTGGTAGTAAAACATTACCTGATCCTGTATATCTGGTATGTTTAAAATAGAGTGACGTACGTTACCTAATGTTTCTTGTCTTTTACATAGACGGATACTATGCAGTGGTATATTATTATTGAGTGGAATTTGATAAAAACTATTACTAACCTCACCTATCCTATTTCGACTAAAAACTTGTACAAAATCACTTAGTTGCATATCTTTATAAGTAATTTTAAATATTTTATCACAAGATTGATTGTTATGACAGGAAGGGTTTACAGTTACACGCTTATGTATTGGATCATATGTGATATGATCTCCTGGTAGACCAATAACACGTTTGATATAATCTAGTTTTGGATTTAGCGGATATTTAAATACTGCAATATCTCCCCGTTTAGGATGTCCAGTTTGAATCAGAGTATTTTGAGTAATAGGATTCTTCAACCCATAGGCATATTTTTTAACAATAATAAAATCCCCAATTAATAAAGTCGGCATCATTGAACCAGATGGAATTTGGAAGGGTTCGAATATAAACGAACGCATTACAAATACAAAGAGTAATACTGGAAAAACTGATGCGGCATTTTCTATCCAGCTTAGTGGAAACTGGGTAACCATGATGGAATGATTGGCGTCTACACTGCCAACAACAGTTTTTTTTTGATAAGAAGATCTCCATCTTATGTTCTTCCAGCACCAACTGATAGCAGTTATTAGCGTTACTAGTGATAACATAAGAGAAAATATATTATACATTTCTATCACCTAATTATATGCACTTCATGTTTTACTTACTTGCTTTACCGATATGTAAAATAGCCATGAATGTATCTTGTGGAAGTTCAATATTCCCCACTTGTTTCATGCGTTTTTTACCGTCTTTTTGTTTTTGTAACAGTTTTTTCTTACGGCTGACATCACCACCATAGCACTTTGCTAGGACGTTTTTACGCAGCTGTTTGATAGTAGCACGTGCAATGATATGTGTACCGATCGCCACTTGAATTGCAATATCAAATTGCTGGCGTGGTATAATATCTTTCATTTTTTCTACTAATACTCGGCTGCGATACAGAGCATGATCACGATGCGTAATGAATGATAATGCATCCACGCACTCATTATTAATCAACACATCAAGGCGTACCATATCAGAAGCTTTAAAACATTTGAAATTATAGTCTAATGATGCATGACCACGCGAAACAGACTTAAGACGATCAAAGAAATTTAGTACCACTTCTGCCATGGGGATCTCATATGTTAAGGCTACCTGATTACCATGATAAACCATGTTAGTCTGCACGCCACGTTTTTCAATACATAAGGTTATTACGTTTCCTAAAAATTCTTGCGGCATCAGCATATGGCAATCAGCCATTGGCTCCCGCAGTTCCTTAATATTATTTGTTGGCGGTAATTTAGATGGGCTGTCAATATACAGAAGCTCTTTTTTAATTGTTTCTACTTGGTATACAACTGTTGGTGCAGTCGTAATGAGCTCAAGATCATATTCACGTTGTAAGCGTTCTTGAATAATTTCGATATGTAGTGGTCCAAGGAAACCACATCTGAAACCAAAACCTAGTGCACTAGAACTCTCAGGTTCATAGAATAATGAAGCATCATTGAGGCTTAGCTTGCCCAGCGCATCACGGAAAGCGTTATACTGGTTAGTGTTTATAGGAAACAAACCCGCATAAACCTGTGGTTTTATTTTTTTAAAGCCCGGTAAAGCATGGCTAGCAGAATAAGACATCAATGTTAAAGTATCGCCTACTGGCGCTCCTAGGATATCTTTGATTCCGCAAACTAACCAACCAATTTCACCGCAATTGAGCATTGTGCGATCAATACTTTTGGGTGTAAATATACCCAAGCGTTCGACGTGATAACTTTGACCTGTACTTATAACCTTAACCTTGTTATTTTTATGCAAAGTACCATTTTTAATGCAAATCAAAGAAACTACTCCTAGATAATTATCAAACCAAGAATCAATAATAAGTGCCTGCAATGGTGCTGTTGCCTTCCCAATTGGTGATGGTATATCATGCACTATACGCTCGAGAACTGCAGAAACACCTGCTCCTGTTTTAGCTGAACAACGTACTGCATTAGTTGCATCAATGCCTATAATGTCTTCAATTTCTTGTACTACGCGATCTGGATTGGCTGCCGGAAGATCAATTTTATTTAATACAGGCATAACTGTTAGATCCATCTCTAGCGCAGTATAACAGTTAGCCAATGTTTGTGCTTCGACACCTTGTCCTGCATCAACCAGTAATAATGCGCCCTCACAAGCTGCAAGCGATCTAGAAACTTCATATGAAAAGTCAACGTGTCCAGGCGTATCAATAAAATTCAATTGATACGTTTGACCATTTTGTGCCTGGTAATATAATGTCACATTTTGCGCTTTAATTGTAATACCGCGTTCTCGCTCAATATCCATTGAATCAAGTACTTGTTCATCCATTTCGCGTTCAGTTAAACCACCACACAATTGGATGATACGATCAGATAAAGTAGACTTGCCGTGATCAATATGAGCAATGATAGAAAAGTTTCTGATATTTTTCATTTTATACAATATTCTTCTTTAATAACTTTAAATTACTTACCTAATGGAAACTTATATTAATTACAAGTGAATTGGTTTATCTTATACGCTAGAATTATATTCTACATGCTAGAATACTCTAAACTTAGTCATCAGTGCAGTGAAAACATTCTATTATGTATACCATTCTGTTATAGGGTATTTAAGATTTTATTAAAGAAGATAAGCTTCTTGCCAAATAATGAAATTAGATTTTTTAAAAAAATTGAATTTTGTGATATTTTAAAATATTGAATAGAGAAGAGTAATTAGGAGAATAAAAAATTCTAAATAATATTTGACAGTTTTGTTAACTTAGGTTAAGTACATAACTATTGATTATTACTTTCAGTAATATATTATAGCTTTATAGTTTAGGATGCTAAGATTATATCTTTATTTTTTGTCGATTAATATGTAATATATCTAGAAATTTTTTCTGGCTTATTTGATGTAAGAATAGTGCTATACAGATTATAACAGATTATAACAGTCATTAATTAATGACTAATATTTTTGAATATTTTAATATATTTATATAAATGAGTCATTAGACAAGAAAATATTACAAAACTAGTAAAAACTTCATGCGTACAGTTTCAAATTGACTCAATTGTAATTAATATGCTAATTGACAATTTATCAATCGATTAATATCTTGCTTTAATGAAATTTTGTTGTGTGTGACTGTATTACAGTAGGATAACTTTCTATCTGTAAAATAGATAATTGATACCGAGACTGATTATCTAAGTATTTCACTAATCTTTTTATTAAAAGAAAGCTAACGATGCCACCAAACAATGCGCCTAGCATTGAAAAGGTATCATCTTCTAACCAATATTGAATTAAGACACCACCTGTTAGTGTACCCAATAACGGAATAATGTAAATAAGCGTTGCAAAACGCAGTAATCTGCCTGCTGCAATACTTAACTCTACATATTGTCCAGGCTTTAGTGGTTGATGAATAGGAACTTTTAATAGGCACTCAGTTGCAAGAAATCGTTGATTGAATTCACATACATCACAATTGGAATGCAAATTACAAGTATTACAGCTATTTTTGCGATCACAGTGAAGTAATGCAATACCCTGTTCCCACGAGACTACTGTAAACCACTTTTTTATCATTAATATATACCTTATCAGGAAATGTTAGCTGCAATTTAATGTATCTATGTTCTACACAACAAATCAATTATCAACACTCACGAATGAGAATCATTTTCTCTCTTGTGTATCTTAGTTTTGTTAGTATAGAACGCACAATAGTTATATTACTGTTAGACTCATTACCATTAAGACTTGTAGTTAATTCAGTATAGTAAAATATATATTTAATCACATTATACTGTGACGGGTTTGGGATAATAACGTTATTTATGGTAAGTACACCTTTGGTTTATTCAATCTGTTCTATTAAGTAATAAATCATATACTATTTTATATACTAATATATCGATAAAAGTGATAAAATAGGTAAAAAATTAGATTATTATTTTAAATAACTAGTGGATAAGTTTAATTTTTATTAAAAATTGATTTGTTTTTTTTGTGTTTTCAAAGGTATTCTTAATTCTTTTAATATTTCCATAGTAATGTGATTTTCTACGATTAGATTCCAACACAACAGCGGTGGTAGATAACATATATGACAGTATGTTTCAAAAATATTTATTTACTTCTCGGGTATTAGTTTTACTACACATAGTCAATACTGCGAACGTTATTAAAATAGAAAATGATATAATATGATTATATACATAGTGATATACGAAAGGCAAATAATCGTATTGATAGGTAGTATTGCTATGGCATGGTGTGCAGTTGTATATTGAAAATATAATGTTCAAGACAGCAATGAAAGGTAAATATGCAGCATGGTTATTTTACAAAGATACATTTTAGTATAGTGGATACAAAGGGTTAATTGTGCTAATAATTACCTATATCTCTAAGCAGAGATCAGCTACTAAACAGTACAAAGGAAATAGAAATCACTGACTACAGATATCTACAGTGTTACATATTATAATTATTACAACTTTAAATTTTTCTATAATAAAATTTAAAGTTCTGTATAATAATTAATTTTATAGAATTAATTGAATAATGCTACAGTTGATTTTTAAGAGCAAAAATACTGTGCATAGTATTGAGTTAATACATCTAATTAAGAATGCTTTGAAAATTCGATTGATTTTACTGAAGTAGTAAAATAATCGTAATACTCTATAATAAATGTAGACCAACTCTTAATATATAAAATACGTATCAAGCAACAATATAAATTAAAGAATTAAAAATTTAACAATAGATTACACAGTGCATAATGTTAAGATATTGATTGTGAGATTAAGTTTATCATGACTTGATTACAAACAGTATTTGAAATATATAATAATGTAATTTTATTTTTTTAAGTGTATTTTACAACAAAAAAAGAAATCTAGATATCATCTCTATCCAAATTAGAGAATTGAAGAAAAATATACATTGAGTCATTCAAGTAACTTAAATATTAATAATAATTTTTCCGTTCAATCTTCTTGCTAGAATTAGATATATAGCATAATGGTAGCAAATTAACTGATTTATTATATTTTTTGATTTGATTATATTTAATATGGTAATCATTTTACGCGCCTATACTTAAAACGATAAAACATTTAATTTATGTGTGAAGAAAGAAGAATATTTTTATGAAAATAAAAAACTAAAATGCTGCATAAAAAACTAATATACCGTATGCAATAATTTTTAAAAAGTCTATAAGATGTTCATTATACTTAAAAATTAATGTTTAATTAGCTTAAACCATTGATAATAAATGAATATTTCATTGATTTATTGATATACTTTATAAGTATGCTATTAAAAATCAAAAAGCCTTGTATATAAGGCTTTTTTCGAGTGCAAGAGAAGACAGTAATCAAAATTCTTTAGCACTTTGATAAAAATATTTTGATGCCTGTATAATAATTTAATATTTTACTCAAGATATATAGTAATTGACATATCGGGCATAAAGTTTACGGGAGTAACATATTTATAGATGATGACTTTTATGGTAAAATCAGCAACTTTCGGATAAGTTAAATATATTTTTCTCATAGTATGTTAGACTATTAGCTAATTATTGTTTTAGTAAAGTATATCTATTGAACTAAATGTAGTGACATGACAACACCTTGAGTTTTTTAGTACTACACTGACAAGGTAGTCTTAATCCTGTGGAGTAGAACATGAGCGATAAAATTATTCACTTAAATGATAATAGCTTCGAATGCAACGTACTTCAAGCTGAAGGGCTGATATTGGTTGATTTTTGGGCTGAATGGTGTGGACCGTGCAAGATGATTTCCATTATTCTGGATGAGATTGCTGAAGAATTTACTGGCCGAATGACTATCACTAAAGTCAATATCGATCAAAATCCAACTATTGCCCCTAAGTATGATATACGTTCTATCCCTACTTTATTACTATTCAAGAATGGCAGTACAGTAGCTACTAAGGTGGGTATGTGCTCTAAAGGTCAACTTAAAGCTTTCCTAAATGAATATTTATAATAAATCTGGGAAGATAATATCAGGTGTTTAGTGATGTACAAATTCATCGCTAGACGCCTGTTAAGAAGCATGTTAGATTTATTCTCACTGCGTATAGAACTTATCTGAAGTTTTAAATCTAAAGAATTTTGAATCTAAGCTTCACTCTATTCTTGAAATATTGATATCTAAAATAAAATAAACAAGGCCCGTCTTTTTGCAATCAAGCGGTTTTACAAAATCAATTTATAGGTATTTTCGATATTACAGCACTGACGTAATGCATACGACTTATAAATAAGACATTTATTACCGCGATAGCTCGGGACACAGTGATCGAATGTCCAGTAAACAGGCACGTATCACGCTGCCATACCATTCACGAGAAAAGTTCTAGAAATACCCCGAGTTAAAGAACCTACCATTATGAATCTTACCGAATTAAAGAATACGCCAGTTTCAAATCTGATTGCTCTCGGCGAAAATATAGGGCAAGAAAATCTAGCCCGTATGCGTAAACAAGACATTATCTTTTCCATTCTAAAACAGCATGCCAAAAGTGGAGAAGATATCTTCGGCGATGGCGTACTAGAGATATTGCAAGATGGATTTGGTTTCCTACGTTCTGGAGATAGTTCCTATCTCGCTGGTCCTGACGACATCTATGTATCCCCCAGCCAAATTCGCCGTTTTAACCTGCGAACAGGTGATACTATTTCCGGTAAAATTAGGCCACCAAAAGAAGGTGAGCGTTATTTTGCTCTGTTAAAAGTCAACGAGGTTAATTATGATAAACCAGAAAACGCTCGTAGCAAGATTTTATTTGAGAACTTAACCCCATTACACGCTAATTCCCGTTTGCGTATGGAGCGCGGTAATGGCTCAACTGAAGATCTCACAGCACGCGTATTAGATCTTGCTGCACCGATTGGTCGCGGTCAGCGTGGATTGATTGTTGCGCCACCAAAAGCCGGTAAAACTATGCTCTTGCAGAATATTGCGCAAAGTATTGCCTGTAACCATCCAGATTGTCTTCTAATGGTGTTATTGATAGATGAACGTCCAGAAGAAGTAACTGAAATGCAACGTTTAGTCAAAGGTGAAGTGATTGCTTCGACGTTTGATGAGCCAGCGTCTCGACATGTACAAGTAGCCGAAATGGTTATTGAGAAAGCCAAACGTTTAGTTGAGCATAAGAAAGACGTCATTATATTGCTTGATTCTATTACTCGTTTAGCGCGTGCCTATAACACTGTAGTACCCGCGTCAGGAAAGGTACTTACAGGAGGAGTGGATGCTAATGCTTTACATCGTCCCAAGCGTTTTTTTGGTGCGGCCCGTAATGTGGAAGAAGGAGGTAGTCTAACTATCATTGCAACAGCATTAGTTGATACCGGCTCTAAAATGGATGAAGTTATCTATGAAGAGTTTAAAGGTACAGGTAATATGGAATTACATCTAGCACGTAAAATAGCTGAGAAGCATGTATTCCCAGCTATCGACTATAATCGCTCTGGTACACGTAAAGAAGAGTTACTCACTACCGCTGAAGAATTGCAGAAAATGTGGATATTACGTAAAATTATTCACCCAATAGGTGAGATTGATGCAATGGAGTTTCTAATTAATAAATTAGCTATGACTAAAACTAATGATGAATTTTTTGATATGATGAAACGTTCATAACGCTGTAAAGTTTAAAACGCCACATCGGGTTGTGGCGTTTGAGTTATCTTAGGAATTGTAAGTGAGTATATTGAAAATATAAATTTATTATACAATGTATAATCATCTCATGACTAATAGTGATTAATTATTTTATAAATATCATTAGTATTTATTAAAAAGATTATTTGAAATAAATAAAATTAATTATTTTTATAGAAAACAACCGAAAAGTAGTTGGTAATATGAAACACTACATACATAAACTTATACTAGATTTATGTATCTTAAAATAAGGATATAGCAAAACATTACTAATTTTTTACTAAAAATAAAATTGTATCTTATAATAGAGATTTTTATTAATACTTAAATAGTAATACCTTATTGGTTTATTTAATAAATTCCACCATTGTTAATATCATTAGAAATAAATTATATTAATTAAATATACTTATATCTTATATTATAAATCATTCATTTTTTATTTAGAAAATAACTCACACAAGGTACGTTATTTTAAACTATTAGCAAATATATTTCATTAGTTATTTGGTGACCTAGAATTGTACTTGAATTTTAATATAATGCCATTGATAATTTTATATAATCGAGTTATTAGAATATTGTTCTATAACTATTTGTTATAGTCTGCTATACCAATAATGCATATTATATTATTTATACGTGGTATTAATAAGCTTTACTACAAAAAACTATGTATTATTCATAGGCAAGTAAATCTATGCACTATAGACATTAGATAGGGAGCAATATAAAAAATATGATAGGTCGATTCGATAGTCACTCACTTAATATACGTAATATTCTAGTGTATAAGTATAATCTCGTTTAGATATAAAAACGACTGATTATCGTAGCGCACAATACAACTGATTAATTATGAACAATATTTATATAGTTTAAATAATTATCGAAACATTATAAATAATTATCCATATAATGTATTTTTTGTTATGTTAATATGCATAATTTAAGATTTATATAATCTATTTTAAGCGCATCACAAGAAATAAACGATGATCTCTATATCCATTATATCCTTTGATATTACTGCCTTCCGCAAGAAAGACTTAGTTTTTATAAAATATATAAGAAAATATTTCACCTAATGAAGTGTATATTTAGTAAGATCGCTGTCCCTTATAAGGGTAACATCATATTTTTAATTATAATATACTTAAGCAATTTTTAAGTTGCATTGTATTATTTATCATTTACATAACATTGATAGTACAATTATTAAAGATAGGATTTTTATTTGAACTATTTATAGAACAATAAATAAAATTATTTCAATTTGCACTATACTTATTTTTATGCAACATCGGAATTTCCGTGAATCAAAACATCTTGAGTAATATCAAGTAAGATCTATTTTGATTGCGTTTTTCTATAGGAAAATCGTATTAAGCATAATATTTATTATTATCAACTACACTGGTTTGTTAATTTTATTTTAACACTTTACTCATTATATTAATATTATTAAAAGTATACTTATTGTATTGATATGATGTACAAAATGGTATTTATTTTAATTTATGTAGTTTTACCAATTACTTTATAAAGATTCTATAGTTTTATCGATATGTAATAGCAATACGTAATTAGTCATTATTAACCATTAAAATATGATTCAGTATTAGTATATAATTTTATGCATTTAATTTAGGTAATTATAAAGATGTAAGCATTAAATAATATCATAATGCTTTTATAATCTATATTACTCAAAGAAGTTATTATTAGGCATGTATGAGATAATATCATACTTTTAATATTAATATTCTGTACTAAGTGTCATCATCGATAGAAAAGAGCTAGATTATTAATCTATAACTATGTCATAGCTAGTTATAGATATTTCATGATATTGCACGAAAGTTAATTGAAGCAGAATGACATTGGAGTAATAAATATAATAAATAATAAAACTCAAACAAAAGTATATTTATATATGCATGCCATGCGCGCAAGTAAACGAAATACAAGTTTTTCATAATCTTATTAGAATTCAATCAGTTATAAAGAATATACTACTGCAGTAGTATATTCAATAATTATTAATTTTCCGTGATGTTCATTCGGGGTAATAACTATAAAAATAGCATTGTGTTATCGATCAGTGAAAAATTGAATGGGATGATATAAATCAAGATAACTATTTCTTGCCCGGAAGAATATATGGAACTAGTAAAACATACTTATTTCAAATAAGTTTTAATATTCAGAATTGCTATAAGATTAACGAAGTAGGTTTACTTTTTATACTAATGCATGATAAAAAACATAAAATATATTTATATGCGCTCTAAGAGCAGTAGAAATACCTATAATATCTTATATTGAACTTGATCAAGATGTAACCTCTAAGGTTTAACAGTTGTAAAATATAAAGTAAATATATCGGATACTTTCAATGCTGCCTAATTATATTAGAGATAAGCGGATCTGACTTCAATACATTTTCTATGTATCACATGACAGTAGTAAAGCCTATATATAATTCAGTTTATAACGATCACTATCAGCCTTGAAATTGTCTTTAAGACTATATTTTAGAATATCATTCAACTACAGTTGTTTACTATAATATTACTCTATACTATATAACTATGAACATTGGTCGAATTCTGTAAAAATACAAAAAATTATTAAGTATTTATGGATTATCAAGAAAATCTTCGCAGATTACATCTGCGGTTTGAGTACAGATATCTTGAATTGATCAGAGTTATAAGGACTATAGAAGCTAGTCTATTTATGGCTTCTGTAAACACGTTGACATGGGTTAAATCTATCAGCATTTTCTAGATTAGATCATCATAGATAGGTTATTTATCTTCTTGAATTTTGCATTCTATAGGAGGGATGTTATTTATAGAGTCATTCATTGGTACATGTGCCATGCATAAATATAAAAACTCTTTTCGGCTACTTAACCGCTTCTAGCTACTGGTTAATGTGGATAGTTGTTATTTTTTCTTAAATTACTGTCATCGTGGTATATATGCAATTATTTCTATAGATCTCTCAGCAAAGATCTGCATTGCTTGTATCGATAATAGTGGCGTGAGCCAATATGTTAGCTGTGTAGTTAGACGACGAACTGGAATGTTAGTTTGCTATGATTAAGATCTCTTCCGTCATCATAATGACGATAATCAGGCGTAGAGTAATTTTTTATCTTATAAACACAGAGTTATGCCCATTAGTGTTTCTAATCTGATAAATGACGGTGGATGGCTTTTTCTAGCAGTTTAACAGGCTTTCTTTTTTAGCTATGCCTTGTAGTTTCAATCTATCACGTAGTGGATTTAGAATAAATAACTGTTAGTGAAGTAAAAAAGAAAGTTATGATACCGCGTGTAATCAACAATATCTTATGGCGTATCCTCCTTTTCTATGTTATTTCTTTTTTATTATGACCCTATGACTATGGAATAATATTAGAGCTGAAGAAAGCTCGTGCTCGTGTGTGCCGACTCGCATGTAAGGTTGCAATCTACTACTAGAATTATGAACTTGGTAGTGTTAACTGCTTCGCTATTCGTCTCTAATAGGCGAAATATATAGAGATAGGCATATGTTATGCTCTAGCTACGATGAAACAGCTTTTTATATATGGTACTATAGTTTATAGTGTCAATGATCAATTTTTAATTGAGCGAAGCTTATGATTAAAGAAGCGATGTAAGTCCATAACTTTAAGCCTATTTTATTTTCGTATATAAATTTTAACTATAGCTTTTATATTGTTTGTACTGATTGGTATGGAGATAAATTTGGATACACATTTTTCTCTACTCGTTAGGTGCATCTTCTTTTCCTTCGTAAGGCACTGCCTATTTTACATTTAGTATTAAAAGGAAACATCATGTAATGAAACTATAGACAATCGTGATCACATAAAAAATATTTCTGTAAATGTACTAGACAGTAGTAGGGCACATACGTAATATTTACCATATAAAAAATTATGCGCCCATAGCTCAGTTGGATAGAGCACTGTCCTCCGAAGACAGAGGCCTCAGGTTCGAATCCTGTTGGGCGTACCATTTTTTTGAAATTCAGTATCTGCAATAGTGATATTATTAATATAATAATATATTATGGTGGCTATAGCTCAGTTGGTAGAGCCCTGGATTGTGATTCCAGTTGTCGTGGGTTCGATTCCCATTAGCCACCCCAATTATTAGTGTAAGTAAATTAGTGGCGATATTACTGTTATTTCATTTACGTGAAGAATTAAATTACTTTATTCATATAAGTATGGTAGAAATTTTAATGCGAAAATTATTCTTTGATAACTTAAAAATAAATAGTAGCAATGTTTTAAAGCAGTATTTAAAAATCATAACTATATATCGATCAATACCTCTTTTGACTCATATGATTTATCATCAACTAATAACGGAGATCAACATTATCTTTTTGAGGATACATAACATCAACTGACTACGAACTTTTATCCTTTAACCATAAAATTCATTGTATTAAATTTAATAAAATTCAACTATTCTATCGTTTGTAATACCTATAAATAGAGGTTTTTATCCTCCTCATAATATTTTTCAGTAAACAATTAATAAATAATTACTAAAATATATAATCACAAGCATCAAATCAAGAAGATTAGTTCTTATAAATTTTTAATTTATCCTATACATTATGTAATACTTAAATCAATAAATAGTTTTAATATATTAAAAAAGAATGGTTAAGATAACTATATTAATAAGATCCAATCAATGCTTATATATAATAATCGAATCGATGAATTCTTAATTCATAAAAATAAAATTGGAGCTATTTTATTTTATGAATTACGTTATCTTAAAAAGATCTATTAATTTGACTTTCTCTTTATGCAATAGAATTTATTATTATAAATCGCAAAAAGCAATATGTTATTTAGCGTCATGATGCTACTTAAATTAAATCTAATTTACACTCGCTGTTTAAATAGATATTTTATTTATAATAAATGATTCATATTATATAGTTGTTTAATACATTAAATTAATTAATATTTCTTGGGATTAGAAATGTGTCATATTATCTTTATGAGATATTTAATAATATTCTACGCAACACTTCATAAGTATAAATAATCATTAAAACTTATAAGTATAAATATAATAATTTATGTGTCTTTGGTAGTTATCATCTGATATTAATTCACATTATGAAATCAACGTGCGATAACATTTTAAGGCTATTCATTCTTATACTAGAAAAATGATAAAATTGAGTATCAACATACCCAATTTTTTCGCAAATACACCAAAATACTCATTTGACTATATCTTTTGTCATGGTCACTCTACAAACCCAATGGTCTGATAGACCTTCGTCAATGTTTCCTTGGCGCTGATACGTGCTTTACGAGCCCCTTCGTATATTACTTGTTGCAAGTAAACTTCATCTTTGCGTAAGCTGTTATAATTTTTTTGCAATTCTCTTAACATACCGTATAAAGCTGCTGATACTGCACTTTTTAGTTGGCTGTACATCTGATCGGTAAACTCATTCTCTAAATGAATAATGCTTCTTCCCGTTATACCTGATAGAATATTGAGCAAGTTAGAAACACCTGCTTTATTGACTATATCATAACGAATAATCGGTGGATTTTCAGAATCTGTTATTGCATGTTTAATTTTTTTAGTTACTGTGTTTAGATCTTCCAGCAAGCTTATAACATTATTACGATTAGGGTCTGATTTAGACATTTTCTTATGAGGTTCTTGTAATGACATAATACGCGCTCCGAATTGAGGAATCAATGGTTTAGGAACCTTAAATATTTCACTATACAGCGCGTTAAAACGTTTACTCACATTGCGAACTAATTCAATATGCTGTTTTTGATCTTCACCAACTGGAACATAATGGGTCTGATACAGTAGGATATCTG
Organism: Serratia symbiotica; assembly: GCA_900155695.1. Classification (GTDB taxonomy): domain Bacteria; phylum Pseudomonadota; class Gammaproteobacteria; order Enterobacterales; family Enterobacteriaceae; genus Serratia_E; species Serratia_E symbiotica_A. Next base: position 711,439 of record FUHL01000001.1, on the reverse strand, counting down.
CTGCCATTAATACAGGGTAGCTAAATAGACCTGCGTTGATATTGTCTACATAACGTGTAGATTTATCCTTAAACTGAGTCATACGACTCAATTCACCAAAATAGGTATAGCAATTCAATACCCAGCCCAGTTGGATGTGCTCGGGTACGTGTGACTGTATAAAGATAGTGCTCTTTTTAGGATCGATGCCACAAGCTAAGTATAATGCCAATGTATCCATTGTAGCTTTACGGAGTTGCTTCGCATCTTGACGCATAGTGATAGCATGTAGATCTACAATGCAATATATGCATTCGTATGCATCCTGCATGCTAATCCATTGACGCAATGCACCAATGTAGTTGCCAATAGTTAGTTCACCGGATGGCTGCATTCCGCTAAATACGATAGGCTTTTTCATGTTTTATGTCCCACTCTTTAAAAGAAAATAGGATTACAATTAGGAAGAAATTTATAGAATATTATAGTATATAGTGCTGGTCTCTACAGGATATTGACAAAATAAAATTGTAACCATACGATTCTGATAAATAAATTTCATCCCTTATGCGAATGCAATAGCCTTGTATAAATTGCAAAGTGATGATATGTCTATATAATTTAAGATACACATGAACTCAATTCTAGATAGAATTGATGCTATACATTTTTCATTTTTTATAGTAACGTCTTATTTCATTAGTATTTAAGATTAGTTATGAGTAAATTATAGATAGCATTATAGGGAAAGAGACTGCGTATAATTATTCATTACGAGACCAATAGATAAAATTATACAGCTAAATATATTTACCTGTTTTTGACTTGCTAACAATATCAAACATTGCTATTGATCATTTTTATAAATATGACTTAAAATCTCACTGAATGATTTATATTATTTTGTACATTTACTGCATATTATTATTGCGCATGATTATCTTGTTATTGTCATTACTATTGACTCATTTAGTGAAAGATAATTAAGTCAAAGACTTAACTTCTTTGGAAGTTAAAACTATACTATGAACTACTAACATAGTAGATAAATTAAAGCACAAGCGTAGACAGCATCAATATCAGCTATGAGTAATTTGATCTAAGATCTTGCGCATTGTGTTAATGACTTTTTGATAATTTTTAGTATTAAAAATTGCTGATCCTACAACGAACATATTGGCACCCGCATCAGCAATTTCAGAAAGATTATCTACTTTAACTCCCCCATCAATTGCTAGGTGAATATAGTTACCACTTATATCGATCAACTTACGTGCTTGACATAACTTACTCAAGTTACTGCGAATAAATGACTGATGTCCAAATCCTGGATTTACAGACATTAATAGAATTAGATCGATTTTATCTATGACGTAGTCAAGGTAACTCAGAGAAGTTGCTGGATTAAAAGCCACTCCAGCCTTACAGCCATAATCTTTTATAATTTGTAGGGTGCGATCAAGATGTTCGGATGTTTCAGGATGGACTGTGATATAAGTCGCACCAGCCTTAGCAAAATCAGGTATAATCCGATCTACAGGTTTTACCATTAAGTGTACATCAATCGGTGCAGTAATTCCGTAATTACGTAGCGCTTTACAGACCATTGGACCCATGGTTAAATTCGGCACATAGTGGTTATCCATGACATCGAAATGAACCATATCGCCACCTGATGCTAACATATTGGCAGTATCTTCACCTAATCTAGCGCAATCAGCTGATAGAATAGACGGGGAAATTAAAAAATCTTTCATTTAGTTCTCTACACTTTATTGTTAATATAATGAGTCCTTGCCATTTTGCGTAATATAGTGCAAAGTTTTTCCGCATTGGAATATTACAAGCTGATATAAAATATGATACTGGCATTATATTTAGTTAAGAAATATTCTTACTTATATTAAATATTTTCACTTTTTGACTTATAGAGTTTTACATAATAATTAAAGCACGGTGATGTCCTATGTTTTAATAACGTAAAAAAGATATAGTGTATTCTGATACAGGTTAGTTTTAAAAAAATAGATGATTTTACTTTTTAAAAAATCGATTCTATATAAAAACCTGATCGATATTTTAGACTCAATGCTATCCATTAACCTGGCACGATAAAATTATAAATTTATACATTACATTCGGACTAATGGTTAATCGCTTGTAGTTATACTATGAGACTATCGCGCTCTTAAGTCAATGAAATATAGTGCTAAAACACTGTGGATTGATAGTATGATGCTATAGTAACTATCGTAGAAATCTAACACTACAGTTGACAAGAAGATAAGTATTAATGGTAATGATGATGTAATGGATGACATTTTTTGAAGAAAATCATTGCATATGTTTTCGGTACATATTTTATTGTAAAGAAGTTATGTCCACTGTACTATTATAGAGTAAACTCTCATATTGAGCTATATACTATTACTAACGGCTACTTTTAAGTCTGCATTAGGGTTCAATATTCCTATCAATACTTTTTACGAATGTGGTAAATATTACCTTTTCTAAAACATGCCAAACCAATGCGTTGTTCTGTACAGAACAAGCTCTTGTGCAATTTTTGCATAAATATTCGCGTTGGTCGCTGGCGTAGTACTGCCACCAAGCTTATGCAATCTTCTGCATGCCAGAAAAACTCAACTGGTTGATTTTGCAATTGCTGGTAAAAGCGATACCTGTGTAATATATTTTTAGTTACATCGACACCTACCATTGCTACTAGTGCTAGACCCTTGCGTAATTCAAGTTTACCAGGAATAGCTTGGTCCTGTAAAATTCCAAGAACTGAATTAGCTACTTCATTGGTATAACATAACTGTACTAGATTACGATCTCGATAGAGGTTGAGAGCTAATGGTTTAATTTGTGAACGTTGTAATATACAATGTAGGTCTTGTTGTGCTAGCATGAAATCATATTGACTAGCAATAGATAATTCTATTAGACAGATTTCATCGTGACTTGTAATCATCTTGACACCTATAGTAGGTAAAAGCATGCGATCAATACGCGTAGAGCCTTCTTTAGGTTGATAACTAGAACGTAGTTGGAGCTCGATATTGCTACTAGACACGGGCTGTAACGTTCGAGTATGCAGCACTGGTGCTGCTAGACGCGCTAACTCACTGGCTTCATCTAATCGCAATAATGGAAGAAGACAGGCATCTTTTACCTTACGCGGATCAGCGCTGTAGACTCCAGCTACATTGCTCCAGATTGTTACACGCATTACACCAGCTAAAACTGCAATCTGAGTTGCAGAATAATCGCTACCGTTACGTCCTAATAGCACAGTTTCACCAGCGTAATTACGTGCAATAAATCCAGTCACTATCAGACGATAACCCGTATACTGTATTAGCAACTTTTTTAGCAAAGGGTAAGAACGTCTCTTATCTATCTGAGGTTGTGCAGCTCGCTCCGCACACAGAAAATTACGTGCATCAAGCCATACTGATTGCATATTCTGCTTATTAAGGACTGCTGCCATCAAACGCGCTGACCAAATTTCACCATAACCCACTACTTCGGCATAGCTAGCATCAGTAAAATTATTGCACAGTAATACCTGTAAAGACTCTAAATCATGTGTAAATTCATTGATTAAAGGTCCTGCCATCTCCTGTGGCAACAAACCACTAATCAATTCACTATGATAATAGTGAATCGCTTGCTGTATCTGATTAGCAGAGAGGCGATCTCCTACTTGGACAAATTTTATCCAATCAATTAACTGATTAGTTGTATTTCCAGCGGCTGAAACTACTATTATGTCATCCAGTTGACTATATTCAGCCATAATAGTAGCTACACGCAGATAACAGTTTACATCTACTAAGCTGCTGCCGCCAAACTTATGTAGTTGACGTGTATTAATCAGATCTGCTACCTCAATTGCATTTATATTTACTTCATTGCCAACATCTAAAAGCAAATTTTCGATCGGCAATCAAGTTTTGATTATATTAAATATGCACGTAAATGCGCAGCATGTTATTTCAAGTAATTATGGTTATCCACGTTATTATAGCGTGCATAGATGATGTTTTTATTTTATACAGAAAATTTTATACCACCTAACGATTCTGCTAATCTAATTGACTTTAGAATAGCGGAAACTAATGTAACAGTGGTAAACACTATTACCTAGTTCTAAGTTCAATTTTGTATAATCTACATTGTTGATTACAAACAATCATGTCCTCTATATTTTTCTGCAGATGATAATAATCATATGACTTTTTAACATTAGTTACTGCTATCATATTTATTGATACACTCAGTTTTTATTGTGTGGCTGTAAACTGTAGTCATCCTATGTATATAATGTGTAAGAAAATATATCGCTTAAAAATGTTTTTAAGTAGCTATATTAGCTTGGTTATTTTCTAGATCTAAATATTTATAAATTTGTAATTATGACATTGTAACGTTGATAAACCAACGTAGTAATAACATTGCATTACAGATAGATCAATCGTATAATTAGTGAATCCAACATTACGCATGGCATGTATTATATTTTCTCATTAATGCTTAGACGATTATTATGATTCTGTTATGACTTCTAGCTTAATCTAAAACATACAATAAAAAGTATTATTATTTACATTATTTAACAAATCATTTGGCTGATAAGATATAAAAACTCGCGTTCATTATTATATAAGTTTATTAGCCGCAGAATAAATCTTACTTAAATTTATATTTTTAACAAAGATATAATCTTCGTGCTATATAAATATTGATGAATAATAAAATATTTATGCAAATATATATTTTAGACAATAAATATAGGCATTTAAATATTTGAGAAGTATTCATTTGGAAAAATTTTAAATATTTAATTGATCTAATTTGATATTTAAATACTCTCACAAGAGTACCTTTATAGTTTTATTATAAAATGCTTTATCAATAAAAAAATTTTATATAGATTATATAATATAAAAGCATAATAAAAGATGACTATATATGAGATAGTAATTTTAGTTATCATATATATTTTTTAAAAAAATATTTGTTAAATTGCAAAATTTAAAATATCATAGACTATTCTAGCAATAGAAATGCATACCTAATTTTTAATACAGATTATGTATCATAAGTTTTTAGCTCTATACTAATATTAGTGTAATAGTTTATTTATAGATAATAAGTATATTTATCAGTTTTAATCTTATAGTTGGACGAACAATAGCGTGACTTAATTTATGCATTGGTCCTTAATTAAAAAACTTTTTATCATATCAAAAAAACACATAACATCTTCAATACTCCTTCACAACATGTTTAAAACAACATAAAAATATAGTAAGTGAATTAATATTAATTATCAAACAATAATCTTGAATCAGATTGCAATAGGAAAAACAGAATTTTAAAAAAATATATCAAGATTCTTATGATTTTATAAAAAATATAATAATATATTATAATCTTTGTATAAAATATACACAATATGAGCTTCATAATATAGCATAGTGTATATAATCAAAATTGATGAAAATATAAATGATAATTTATAGTTGTGCTATTTTATTATTTAATATAAATATATTGACTTGGTCAACACATTGAATATAAAGGTATTATCATATAAAAACAATTTTGTTATTTTGTTAATAAATAAAATGTATTACATAATATAAAAGTAAGTGCATATGCTCTATAAAAATAAGATAATAAATATTATATTATCTACTCGATTAAAAGTGAGAAATGTTCTCAATGAATTGATCTGTTATTAAGTAAAAATTTACAGTAATTTACTAAAAGTACGTTAAATAGTTAATAAATAATTAATAAGATTGCATAATGAAAGCACACTTTCTATGCACTTTCATCTTAAGCAGTAAAATTTACTATTTAGCAACAACGGGCAAGCTAAACCGCTTATTAAATCGATCTACACGCCCACCACTAGCAACACCACGTTGCTTGCCAGTATAGAAAGGATGACATGATTCACAAACGTCAAGGTGTAGATCATGTGCCGCAGTAGAGCGAATTTTAATGATGTTACCACAGGAGCAATGAGCAGTAATTTGGTCATATTTTGGATGGATATTTTGTTGCATGGGAAACCTCAGTTCAAGCTACATCAATATTCAGCACTATTATGATCTTATACGTAGTTAAGGATAAGATGTCGAATGAAAATATTATACCAAAAAAATTTAATTATATAGCATTATATATGCTGTGCAATTAAAATACTGTATTTGCTTATTCATTAAATAAAATTTATAAACAGTTATGGTTCATCGTGGATTATCTAATGCTTGTTGTGCAAGTTGCTTTGCCTGTCCCTCTTTTCAAAACCTTTGACTACATTTTGCCATCAGATTTACAGCCTGTAGTTGGTGCTCGTGTCTTGATACCTTGGGGAAATCACAAAGCAATAGGGATTGTGACTAACTACAGTACAAGCAGCGAGCTACCTATCGAGAAATTAAAAATAATCTATAGTATGATTGATAATGTTTCGTTATTTACTCCTAGTATGTGGCGTATACTGCTATGGGCTAGCGATTACTATCATTATCCAATCGGTGAGGTTTTGTTTAAAACACTACCTATTTTGTTACGGAAAGGTAAGCAGGCTAAAGTCACGACACTAAAGCAATGGTTTGCGACTGATCTTGGGCATGCTACCTTGATAAAAAGCTTAAAACGCGCCCCCAAGCAACAACAAGCACTAGCGCTGCTTAAGCAGCGCTCGGTTTATTGCCACCAAGTCAGGCAGTTAAAAGTGTCAGCAAGCACTTTACAAACCTTACGTACTAAGGGGCTTATCGATTCACGTTTTCAAGAGAACACTCCTAAGGATTGGCGTCTTACTTTTTCCGTAGTTAACACACAACTATTACTAAATGCTGAGCAAATCAGCGCAGTCAATGCAATTCATAGTGAAGAAGAACACTTTGTCGCTTGGTTATTAGACGGAGTTACGGGTTCGGGAAAAACAGAGGTTTATCTCTGCATACTTGAATACATATTAGCTAAAGGTAGACAGGCGTTAGTTCTAGTGCCGGAAATTAGCTTGACACCACAAACTATTACCCGTTTTCAGGAACGTTTTAATGCTCCAGTAGATGTGCTTCATTCCAAGATGAACGATAGCGAACGACTAGCAGTATGGTTACGTGCCCGTAGTGGTGAATCAGCTATTATTATCGGCACACGGTCTGCTTTGTTTAGTCCTTTCCAGTGGCTGGGGATTATTATTATCGACGAAGAACACGATAGATCATATAAGCAACAAGAAGGATGGCGTTACCATGCGCGTGATCTAGCAGTCTTGCGCGCGAAGCAAGAAAATATCCCTATAGTGCTGGGGTCGGCCACCCCAGCATTGGAAACATTACATAATGTGCAAAATGGAAAATATCGACAAGTAAAACTTAGTTTACGTGCAGGTCATGCAAAACCGGCCGAACAGCATCTAATTGATATTAAGGGTCTTTCACTCCAAGTTGGATTATCACCACTTTTACTTAAAAGCATTCAATCACATCTTACATCCGGTAATCAAGTGATGTTATTCCTCAATCGCCGTGGTTATGCACCCGCGTTACTATGCCATGAATGCGGTTGGATTGCAGAATGTCATCGCTGTGATCACTACTATACTTTTCATCAAAAGCAAAATCAATTGCGTTGCCACCACTGCGGCCAGCAACGTCTAATACCGTACCAATGCACACAATGTGGTTCTACCCAATTAGTATCAGTTGGTATTGGAACAGAACAATTGGAAAATGATTTAGCTCCGCTATTTCCCAATACACCCATTACTCGAATTGATCGCGATACAACTAATCTAAAAGGTTCATTGGAACGGCATTTAGAAGATATCCAACGTGGAGAATCACGGATTCTAATTGGTACCCAGATGCTAGCCAAGGGGCATCATTTTCCTAATGTTACCCTAGTAGGGTTGTTAGATGTCGATGGCGCGTTATTTTCTTCTAATTTCCGATCAGCTGAATATTTTGCTCAATTATATACTCAGGTTGCAGGGCGCGCTGGGCGAGCAGGAAAGCATGGCGAAGTATTCGTGCAAACCCATCATCCAGAACATCCATTACTGAAAATTTTAATGCAACAAGATTACGAAGCCTTTGCCAAACAAGAGTTATTGGAACGCAACAATGTTTTCTTACCACCGTATACATATCATATTGTAGTACACGCAGAAGACTATGATAATAAGCAAGCTCCACAATTTCTGCAGACACTATGTCATCAGTTATATAACAGTCCTATAAAGGATGATTCACTATGCGTATTAGGCCCGGTCCCAGCACTACATGCTAAACGCGCTGGTCGCTTTCATTGGCAACTGCTATTACAGCATCCATCACGATGGATATTAAATAAATTGATAAAGGAGTTACTTCCACTAATTAGTACTATACCATACGCACGCAAGCTAAAATGGACATTAGATGTCGATCCAATAGATGATTGACGCCTAATGTACAGTTAAGTTTAAAAGATGAGCGTATAAATCTAATATAGTGTAAGAATATAATATAAATGGTATATTTATAATGCTAAAGAAATGATTTATGTTTAGAAGTGATACAAATTATGGATGACATTCCTTACTATATTATATGAATAATATTTACCGTTATTTTTTCAGAGTATTTAAAGTGAAAATCATATTCATAATTTACTCTATAACTAGAGATAAATTCTGTGATTTCTAAAACTAAGAGTGAAGAAAATAAGAGTAAAATTGATAAACTTCAAATTATGCAACCTTGATTTTTTATGAATTTATAAATGCTCTCTCGAAGAGCAGGTATATTAGTACATAATCGAGAGATCTAATAATAATTTAAGATTATACGCATAACATTGAGCATATATATGTTTATTTATACATCATTAGTATACATATATACAGATATTTATTTTTGCATCTAGGATTGACTCGTTTTTATTAGACAGTCAGTGTATTATGTAGTAGTAATAATGATATTCATAAAAAACAGAGTTTAAGCATTTATAACTCAGTAATATAGTAGATTAATTACTTAATTCTGGCATAGCGTAATATAGTGACAAAAAAAGATTATGTAAGCCGTAGGCACGTGGTAGGAGCCGATAGGCGAAAAACATTAAACTATAAAAAACGTAAATCTGCTAAGTTTTTTAAAAAAATAGTAGGACTTATTAGCACAATATTGGTCTTAGTTTTTATTGGCATCTATTGCATCATGAAAAAAAAACAGAAAGGTATGCCGTTGTTGTTAAAACCAATCAGCCATACAAGGAATATTATACCACAAAAACCTAAAGAGCGTTGGAGATATATTAAAGAGCTAGAAAATCATAACATAAATATTCAAACGTCATCTGCAGATATAACTAATGATGAATTGAATACTAAGACTAAACTCATTGCTCCGACTAGAAAAATACTGAAAAATACAAATAAAAATGCGTGGCAGCCTATATTACAAAGTAATGCCATTCATTACAAAGCTTCTATACAAAATACCGAATATAATAAAAGTGAACATCAACAGCCAGTAGTCTTACCACTCAAATTAACAAATAATAGAGCGATTAGCATACCATTGCAGTATTCGATTAAACCGCAGACAGAAGTAAAAAAGGGTAGTTTAAAACAAATAAAAAAGACAGGATATAAACAAAAATGGATACTACAATGTGGTTCATTCCGGGATATTTATCAAGCGGAAACTATCCGTGCGCGCTTCGCATTAGATGGTATAGAAAGCCATATTAGCAGACGTGATGGATGGAATCGTGTTATGCTAAACTTCTATAGAAGTAGAGAAGGAGTAGATAAAATGATCGCTTACTTACACAATATTAGCAGTTTGACTTGTATTACTCGTACTGTGAGGGGTTGAAATACGATAACTTTCTCCCCATATATCTTTATTAATATACCTGAAAGCTGTTCTAAGTAAGAAAAAGCTACAAAGGTTTCTTTCTGTATTCAACTGGGATCTGTTCATGACAACAATAGTAAGTGTTCGCCACCAGGGGCAAGTAGTAATCGGCGGTGATGGTCAGGCTACCTTAGGCAATACAGTGATGAAGGGTAATGTCAAAAAAGTACGTCGTCTGTATAACGATAAAGTGATTGCTGGCTTCGCTGGCGGGACCGCTGACGCTTTTACACTTTTTGGATTATTTGAACAAAAATTAGAAATCAATCAGGGTCACCTAGTAAAAGCTGCTGTTGAATTGGCAAAAGATTGGCGCACTGATCGTATGTTACGAAAACTTGAAGCATTATTAGCTATTGCCGATGAACAGGCTTCGTTAATCATTACAGGTAACGGTGATGTAATTCAGCCTGAAAATGATTTAATCGCTATCGGATCTGGTGGTCCATATGCCCAAGCTGCAGCACGTGCGCTGTTAGAAAACACTCAATTAAATGCCAGAGAAATTATTGATAAGTCTCTAAAGATTGCTAGCGATATTTGTATTTTTACTAATCATATCTATTCTATTGAAGAATTGCCTTCTAAAGCTTAAGGATCAAATACCATGTCTGAAATGACTCCGCGGGAGATCGTCAGCGAGTTAGACAGTCATATCATTGGGCAAAATAAGGCCAAGCGTGCTGTTGCTATTGCCCTACGCAACCGCTGGTGCCGGATGCAGCTTAATGATATGCTGCGTCATGAAATAACGCCAAAAAATATTTTGATGATTGGTCCGACGGGGGTCGGTAAAACTGAAATTGCCCGCCGTTTAGCGAAACTTGCCAATGCACCATTCATAAAAGTTGAAGCGACAAAATTTACAGAAGTTGGCTATGTAGGTAAAGAAGTTGACTCTATCATCCGTGATTTAACTGATGCTGCAATTAAAATAGTACGTATGCAATCAATAGAGAACAATCGTGCTTATGCTGAAGAATTAGCTGAAGAACGTATTCTTGATGTACTCATCCCTCCAGCGAAGAATAACTGGACCCAGTTAGAAGAGAATAAGGAGCCATCAGCAACTCGTCAGACTTTTCGTAAAAAATTACGCGAAGGCCAACTGAATGAAAAAGAGATCGAGCTTGATTTAGCCGCAATACCAATGAATGTAGAAATAATGGCACCTCCTGGCATGGAAGAAATGACTCATCAATTACAATCGATATTTCAGAATTTGGGTAGCCAAAAGCAAAAATCTCGTAAACTAAAGATTAAAGAAGCCTTTAAGTTATTGCTAGAAGAAGAAGTTAGTAAGTTAGTTAATCCAGAAGAGTTAAAAGAACAGGCCATCGAGGCAGTTGAGCAAAATGGTATAGTCTTTATTGATGAGATTGATAAAATTTGCAAGAGAGGTAACCAAATTTCTGGTCCGGACATATCACGTGAAGGTGTACAACGTGACCTTTTACCATTGGTAGAAGGATGTACTGTTTCTACTAAACACGGGATGGTGAAAACTGATCATATTTTGTTTATCGCCTCTGGTGTCTTCCAGACAGAAAATCCTTCGGATTTAATCCCGGAATTACAAGGCCGTTTGCCAATTCGTGTTGAATTACAAGCGCTAACTACTACAGATTTTGAACGTATACTCACTGAACCAAGTGCTTCACTGACTGAGCAATATAAAGCGCTATTGGGTACCGAAGGGGTCAATATTGAATTTACTACTGACGGCATACGTCATATCGCTGAAACTGCATGGCAAGTTAACGAAAATACTGAAAATATCGGCGCTCGCCGTTTACATACTGTATTAGAACGTCTTATGGAAGATATTTCTTACGATGCGAGTGAAATTAAGGGTCAAACGATTACAATCGATGCAGACTATGTACATAGTCATTTAGATGAATTAGTTGCAGATGAAGATTTGAGTCGATTTATCCTATGATCACTTAATTATTATTTTGTCAGTTATTTATATATATAAAATCAAGATGCTTTGACATACCTCTTTCTAAGAGGTATATTAATTTATGAACAATAGATAATATGAAATTATTAATTTTTAATTTAATTTTAGAATATTTTTTAAATATTTAATCTACCTCGTAGCGTAATATCTATACGAGCTATATTTTACTCGTCACTCGAAACGGTATGAAATATTGACGCCCTGTCACAAGATAACAGACTATGCAAATAATCTTTAGTTATTACGCAATATATATTAAAGGTCTTTTTATTTAAACCTATATATAAGTAGAATACTTGATTATGTAGGAGACTTTGCTCAGTATCGCTAATAAACTTTTAATAGCTATAGTTAAGTTGCAAGTGCAGTGATATAATCGTCTTGATGTATTATGATTATTTTGATTGTCTTATAAGTCACATGATGAATCACTTTTATTTTTAGTAACCTTATTGTATCGTCACTAATATTTTTATTTCTATAGATCAATAGTCTATATAATATAATTCCATTCAGACTATTCCTTAATCTTGCATTAGTTAAATAAATATTTAATATACAAGAATTAAAAAAATATTCATACCAATAGATTATATTTTACAATAAATGCTACTATAGGTGGCTAGGGAGATGTAGATTCTACTCTTGCTTTTAATATATTTTTCGATATATTTAATATATATAAAGAATAAAATTCAGTATTAAACTCACGTTTAAGTATATGCTTAAAATAATAAAAGTTAAATTTTATTTAAGCAACCTTTCATATTATTAATATTAATAAACAATTAATTTAATATAATTATGATAGGCGATGACGGAATCGAACCGCCGACCCTCTCCGTGTAAAGGAGATGCTCTACCAATTGAGCTAATCGCCCCCAAATACAATAAAAATTATATATTTTACCTGATACTAAGTCAACTATTTATTACAAATAATTTAAGCATTTTAGTATGAAATGACATAGTGATGTATTATCATCAATGGGAAGAAAACATTTATGTATATACACATATATAACACTCAATAGATGGCGGCTTTAACAAAGATATCAATCTTGTAATAATATAATATCGTCAACTTATATAAAAATGTTAAGTAACCATTGGTTATCTTCCTACATGCCTTGCATAAAAAAGGTAAAGACTACCATGAAAATTAAAACTCGTTTTGCACCTAGTCCTACCGGTTATCTACACCTTGGCAGCGTGCGTACTGCACTGTATTCTTGGTTGTTTAGCCGAAAAGCTGGTGGAAAGTTTATTCTACGTATCGAAGATACTGACTCAGAACGTTCTACTCAAGAAGCGATTGAAGAAATTATAGCTAGCATGCGCTGGTTGAATCTAGATTTTGATGAGGGCCCTTATTTCCAAACGAAGCGTTTTGATCGTTATAATGCAGTAATCGATAAGATGTTATTACAGGGAACAGCTTATAAATGCTATTGCTCTAAAGTACGTTTAGATGCCTTACGTGAAAAACAAATAATAAATGGTGAAAAGCCACGTTATGATGCTTATTGTCGTGATAAGCAATATAGATGCCCTGATGATCCATCTCATGTAGTGCGTTTTCGTAATCCAGAGAAAGGATTAGTAATTTTTGAGGATATCATCCGTGGCCAAATTATATTTAATAACCAAGAATTAGACGATTTAATCATCCGGCGTACAGATGGTTCTCCTACCTATAATTTCTGCGTAGTAGTAGATGACTGGGATATGGAGATTAGCCATGTTATTCGTGGTGAAGATCATATCAGCAATACTCCACGTCAGATTAATATCTTAAAATCTCTAGGTGCACCAATACCTAAATATGCACACGTATCTATGATATTAGGCAAAGATGGAAAGAAATTGTCTAAACGGCATGGTATAGTCGGGGTTATGCAGTATCGAAATGATGGATATTTGCCACAGACATTATTGAATTATTTGGTTCGTCTTGGCTGGTCTCATGGTAATCAAGAAATATTCTCAATCGATGAAATACAATCATTTTTTACATTAGATAAGATTAATAAATCTGCCTGTACCTTTAATAGTGAGAAATTGCAATGGCTTAATCATTACTACATCAATCATATGCCAGCAGAAGAAGTAGCAGTATATCTAGAATGGCATATTATAAATATGGGGATCCAAATCAATAATGGTCCTCAATTAAAAGATATCGTTAAGCTGCTTAGAAAGCGATGCAAGACATTAAAAGAAATGGCTGAGTCTTGCTGGTATTTTTATAAAGACTTTCACAATTTCAACGCTACTGCTGCCAATAAATATTTGCAATCAGTAGCTAAACAGCCATTACAAACAGTCCGTGATGAGTTGGCAACTATCAGTCTATGGACTATACAAAATGTACATGATGCTCTTCAAGATACCATAGATAAGTTAGGTATTAGAATGAATGAACTAGGTATGCCTCTACGTGTAGCGATAACAGGGTGTGGAGTATCACCGGCCATAGATCTTACTGTATATACAATCGGAAAAGCTCGTTCTGTAAAGCGTATTGATATGGCATTGGATTATATTGCTAAGAAAGAAAAAAGCGTTAATGACCTATTTACCTGTATCGGTGAAACTGCTCCTTGGAAGAATTTTTAGACAAAAATGGTATATATTAAATCTTTTATCTTTATATATGCCAAATTTAGAATTTTTTAGTCATGCATATAAGGCATGATATTAAGTTATTGACATTGTAATTAACTTGCATATTATAATTAACATTGCATGCTTATAATGAAAGCATGGTAAGTACAATACATTTATAGTATTGGGGGTTATAGCTCAGATGGGAGAGCGCTTGCATGGCATGCAAGAGGTCGACGGTTCAATCCCGTCTAACTCCACCACTTCTGCCATGCATATTGATTAGAGCTTAATTTTTAAGATATATTTAAACTTAAAAGTTATTAAAACTAAATAGTTAACTATTGCATGTACATCTAAATCTTTACTTAACCAATGTAGATATAACTTAATTTATATATTACTATAGAAAATATTTATATATATTTAATGATAACTAGTTAATTTAACAATGTGATTTTGTGTACTACTTCATCAAATGAATGCGTTCTAGCACTAGAATAACATGGCTAAATAAGCAAGGTAACTTCACTATTTTCAGTATATATATTTCATGTGATATTATTAATTATAGGATAAGAAATTACTTCTTTATTATAAAGTATTTTATATTGATCTGTAATGCACGTTTTATTTTAGCCTTGAACATGCATGATAAAGGGACAGGTATACTAACGTATTGCTATAAAAGAATAAATAATATTTGAAAATTTACGTTAGGTATGAGGTAAGGCATATTGCCCTTTAATATAGTCCCTAATCAGTAATATAATACAAACAATTAATAAAATTAAGTGAGTATGATTAGTGTATATTTATATTTTTATAATATATCATTCATTGGTCATATAAAACTATCAGTAATATATATTATATATCTTTTAATATTAAGTATCGTTTCTCTTCTACAAAACTTTAGGTAATTCCTATATTAATAATCGACCATTATACAAAAATAACAGCATCTTATATATTAACAGTAATTTATATAATATTGTATTAAAGAAATTATGTGCATTTTATTTTTTCTTGTTTTTGAGAGAAGTATGTCTAAAATCTATATACAATGCAGACTAGGAATAGATATCATGTATATCCGGTGAGGTATATGTGTTTTAGAGCAAACAGGTATAGAGAAATGAAATTTTCAATGGACTTTAATTTTATAGCAAGATTTATCAATACAAGTCAATTATTAAGTTCTATATAAGTTTATGTAACTTACAGGCTTAAATTATATTGCAGACTGCTTATATAGTGACTTTAAGATACGACACTACTCTTTATCAATAACTATACTACATATATCAAGTTATAATTATTCTTGTATAATCACTATTTTCCCTTTTAATGATTGTATATAAGACTTTGACTAATAACCGACTTAAATGGCAATCTCTTTTGCCAGACGTAACTACTTATCAGGAAGTATTTGATACTGCCTCTCAGTTAACACCCTTGCCGTTTGCAGTTATACAGCCCAGGTTGGAAAATGCGCTGGCGCTATTTTGCAATCCACAGTCACCATTGCGATTTATGTTGATTAAAGCACAAGAAATACAAGAACATTTAGCACTAATTGCTAACGCAGTTCAGCAACTACGCCCATATAATACTGTAAGTCAAGATATTCATTATGTGATCAATAGCACTAAAATTAGTGTTGAATCGAATAGTCATGGATATGAAACTTTTCTTAATAAAAGCAAATGTGTATTTCAGGAATGGGTTGAGCCCGAACAACTTTTTGGTTGTGTCCGATGCCATAATTATAAGATTAGCTTACATCCTGGTCTAGTGCATCAAGCTAATGGTGGTGTACTAATGCTATCTGTTCATGCATTATTAACTCAACCACTGTTGTGGTTGAGGTTAAAACAGATGATTATCCAGCGAAAGTTTTACTGGATTTCTCTAGATGAAACACGTCCATTACCAATCGCCATTCCTCCTATACCGCTAGAACTGCGTCTAATTATAGTAGGTGATCTTTACGGACTGGCCAGCTTTAGCGATCTTGAACCAGAACTTAGTGAGCAAGCAATATATGGTGAATATGAAGATATTCTACAACTTAAAGAGATCCATGACATGTCAAAATGGTGTGGCTATGTAAATAGCATCATTGTAGATAAGAAATTACCAGCATTATCTACTGATGCTTGGCCATTATTAATTATGCA
The DNA here is from genome assembly GCA_900155695.1 of Serratia symbiotica. Lineage (GTDB taxonomy): Bacteria > Pseudomonadota > Gammaproteobacteria > Enterobacterales > Enterobacteriaceae > Serratia_E > Serratia_E symbiotica_A. The sequence goes on along the minus strand of FUHL01000001.1, from coordinate 694,760 downwards.
TGCAGTGCGTTATAGTGGGGATCAAAACATGCTGCCATTATCTGCATTGTGGATTCATCAGCAACTTACAGAAGCTACGTTATATACTAAAGAAAAAGTTATTACAGCTAACGCTATTACATCTGCGATGAATGCACGTGAATGGCGTGAAGGTTATCTAGTCGAACGTATGCAATACGAGATTGAAATAGGACACATCCTAATCGAAACAGAAGGTGAAAAAATTGGTCAAATTAACGGACTATCTGTGCTAGATTATCTAGGCTATCCGCGTAGTCTAGGAGAACCATCACGTATAAGTTGCGTAGTTTACCTTGGTGATGGTGAATTAACTGATGTTGAACGAAAAGCTGAGCTAGGCGGTAACCTCCATGCTAAAAGCATGATGATCATGCAAGCTTTTTTGATTTCCGAACTTAAATTAGAACATCCATTTCCTTTCTCTGCCTCAATCGTATTTGAACAATCTTATGGCGAAATAGACGGTGATAGTGCTTCATTGGCGGAGTTATGTGCCTTAATGAGCGCTCTTTCACAGAAACCGATCAAACAGCAAATTGCAGTCACTGGCTCTATTGATCAATTCGGTAATGTGCAACCAATTGGCGGGATTAATGAAAAAGTTGAAGGCTTCTTTAAAATTTGTCTACACCGTGGACTAACTGGTAATCAAGGTGTTATTTTTCCCTCTAATAATGCGTCCAATCTATGTTTACGTCAAGAGGTAGTTAATGCAGTCCGTGAAGGACAATTTCATTTATGGAGTGTGAATAGTGTGGCGGAAGCTTTAGTATTACTTACTGAGTATACTTACTCTGATGCACAACAGCCTAATTTATTATCTGCTATTCGAGACCGCATTGAAAAGGTAAATTCACAAGAACGTCGCTGTTGGCCATGGCTATTTCGTTGGCTTAGTTATTTCAACCTAACCTAATCGCACTTGTTCGACATGCTCGTGTTAGATAAAATACGTTCTTCATCACAATTAGGCGGCTTGATAACATGATAGATAAACGCAACTTTTATACAAAAGAAGACCTTGAAGCATCTAGCCGTGGTGAACTATTTGGGACTTGTGCCCCGCCGTTACCAGCAGGTAATATGTTAATGCTAGACCGTGTAGTGAAAATGACTGAAGATGGTGGTAGTCATAATAAAGGCTATGTAGAAGCTGAACTTGATATCAATAAAGAATTGTGGTTTTTTGGTTGCCATTTTATTGACGATCCAGTCATGCCAGGTTGCCTTGGTCTTGATGCCATGTGGCAGTTAGTGGGGTTCTATCTCGGATGGCTCGGTGGTGAAGGCAAAGGGCGGGCACTAGGTGTTGGTGAAGTTAAATTTACTGGTCAGGTTCTTCCAACAGCACAAAAGATTACTTATAGTATTAACTTTAAACGCGTGATTACTCGTAAGTTAATTATGGGAGTAGCTGATGGTGAAGTTCTAGTTGATAGTCAGGTTATTTATACTGCTAGAGATCTTAAAGTAGGTCTATTTAAGGACACTACTGCATTTTAACAATTGTGATTACCGTATTTTTATCCTCTTATTCATTTTAATTAACTCTATTCTATTGTTTGACTCAGAATATGACTACAAATAAATTGAGTGTGATTATAGTTATACTATAGTAAGATGCACGTATTTATCTAAACATCATATATATAAAATTAATGATTGATATTTATGTGCACAACATTATAAGATTGTACTGGGGAAGCAAATGTAGATGCAATGCAATAGCTAGTTAAGCAGCTTTCTTATTTAGCGTTATAAACGTAAATATTCACTTACAACGTTTACTTAAATAAATTATATATTATCGAAAATTTTATTTTTTGACAGCGATTATGCCAACTCAAGAGTGAATATTATAAGAAATAAATTTATTTTAATATATATGCATGTATTTTCTAAATATTTAGATTGATGACCAGTTGATCCAAAATGTCTGTAAGCAATTCTTATATATAATTAATTCTATTAATAGATATTATAATAGATATTAATGTATATTGATAATTAGTTTTTTAATTTTATTTTTCAGCCACTGAATTTAAAACAATAAAAATCATTATATAAAATGATATTTATACTATATTTTGCAATATAATGACTATATTAATAGAGTTTCAATTTACATTGCATTAAGAAGTATGTTACTGATAGATAAGATTGTAGCGAAAATGTATTTTTTTGTTTTTTTAAAAATATGATTTAAGGGCCACATCATTATATTTTGCCACATCTATAAAGATTTTCATAAAAAGTCAAGATATTTATAAAAGTAGATAGTATCTTAAATTTAAGAGTCATATATTAAAAAATAAATCGATTAAATGAATAAAAATTATATATGATAAGAATAAATTTCTTGTTAACCATTTTTATATAAAAATATCTTTAAGTAGTTATAAAACTATGATATATAAATTATATCATAATATACAAGAAAGATAAAATATTTATCTATTTTATAAAAATAATAAAAAATAAAGCATCTCATTATATCTGCCTAATAAAAATAAAACATACTATAGTAATAATCAATCTATTAGTCTATACATTCTATAATTTTATTTTCTAATAAATCAGATATTTAATTATATCAACTATAAATTCATTAATAGCCATTCACTACACTATATAGTAAATTCAAAAATAATAATTAAAATGAAGTAGAGATAAATATAAAAAATAAATAGATTAAGTCAGAGATTATAGAGTATAAAGTATATTCAAAATTCATTAGGTATAAATACATTAGTAGTGTAAGGCATAGACTAGTTTTAGGAAACTTATTTTACTGTATTTTTATGTCATATAAATAGCACTGGATACGTCATTGCATTTCTTACGATTGAAGTTGAAATGCAATTAATATGTCGATAAAAAATATAAGTATAATAATTACATAATGCAAAAGCATGAATAGCATGATATGATCATTTAACTTTTTAAATATATTTTAATAATTGGCAATAAATAACATTTTTATTCTCTACCAACATAGTTATTTATTAATTTTTTTTATAGAAAAAATTAAATTATATATAGACATTATGACATGAATGTAATATATGCATCATTTTTATTTGATCTTATTAATCTGAGTGTATATAGTTTTGTTCATATAAATAAATATATCTATAATTTATAAATATATTTATTTTGGTTTTTTAGTATTTCATTATATTTCCCATATAATGAAATTATGGTTACTAAATATTTTAGATATATTGATAAATTTTTAATTAAAATAATCTTTTTAATAAAGAAACCTGCATGTGTATTTATAAATATTATTTTCTATAAAATTTTTAGCAGTAAAAACGGTTTAGTACTATAATATCATGACATTGGATGGCTATTATTGCTCAATACAATATATAACATATGATGATTTGATATGCCATTGAGAATAACATGATACTTTCAAATAGAATAACTATAACTACTACTATATGCTATTATTTTAAGAAAAAATAAAAATATACTGAATGGGATAATTAAAGTATGAATTTTTTAAGATTAATCTTACTAAGATAAAATGCGTTTTATATAAATAAAAAACTCATTCTATTATAAAATAACAAGAAATATTAATACATGCAACAACAAGATTCAATGCATATATAAATTTTGATTATGGATACCTCAATAAATCTTGATGACTACATGAGTAATCACTGTGGTGCATTGCAAAAATTTAAATGGCTAATCTATCGATAAAACCAGGATAATATTCAATATGGCATGATGAAAATATCAAAACATATAATGCATTGAAATATAAAATAAATATATTCATAGAATATGCAATGCTTATTATCATACATTAAGCTAAAAAAGTAGTAATTCCAGTTGCATATTTGGGGAGACAGATTTTATCAGCAAAGAAAGCTTTAAAAAAAGAAATATTAATACTAGTAGATAAACCATTAATTCAGTATGTAATCTATACATGTATTGCAACTTGGATTATACAAATCATATTAGTAATACATTTATCTAACAATGCTATTGAGAATTATTTTAATACTAGCTTTAAGCTAGAAACAATTTTATAAGCAAGGTTTATAAAGCCAGTTGCTGGATGTAGTAAATAAAGTTGATTGCCCAAAAATTAATTACCTATTATACAGATACTATTAAGGATAGGTTCAGGATTTTTGGAGCAAGATTGTCCGTGCTAATCAGATGGTATGGGATATAGACATTAGCTCTATTATGGAATAATATCATTATTGATAAATATAGTAAGAATTTTAAAAAAAGATAATTTATATAAAAAGCTGGTATTTTTTGATACAACTAGTATTCTCCATATTATGTTAAAATCTATACCACATCAAAATATCAAAAATTATAGCATAACAAATTTTTAAGGTCATAAATTACATCTTAGTAAGCGTGTGCTTATAGTTGGATTAATTCAAAAACAATGACAAGTATTCGATATTCTCATTTAGTTATTGTTGATTGCTATATGTTATTTTCTAATATTTAATCGAAACTAGAAAAGAATACTTCATGAGTAACTAATACAATAGACCTTGCTGATAGCATCAAGATAAGAATGTAAAAGTAGATGGTGAAAGTTTAAGACCTTAAATGTATTAGCGATAATGATGGTAATAAATTAAGTTATACACTTAGCTTTTATTAAATCTAGTGTATTACACACTAGATTTAATAAAATGTTTTACTCAATGGTTACAAATGTTCATTAATACTACCACATAATAAAGTATTAATAATTTATAGAATGAGTATTTGTCGTAAAAATTACAATTTTAGTATTATCTATATTAGTCTTGTGCCAGTAGCTGTATTAGTTGAAGTTGGTCATGATGTTTTTTTATTAACAGTAATGAGTATTCTGTCTCGACATCAAATAGGAAAAGGTAATATATCTATTCTTGTACCTAGTCTTACACATTTATTACAAAAAACTATGCAGTTTGATAACTGCATTTTACCACTAATTTCAAGGCAATAATTTATCACGGCACTATTCAATTTATTACGGTTGGTACGCAACTAGATGAGTATGGTACTATTAATGTGCAGTACGTAATGTTTATATGGCATAATATTTATTAGTATATACCTGATTATAAATTTATTATTAATAAACCTACCGTGCGATTTACAGCAGGAGATCAGGCATATCAATGAATAAGTACAATCCTTCAAGACCATATTGAAAGTATGCTCTTTAAGGTTATATAAATACCATAAAGGCTATTTATAGGATATGCCATTCAAGATTGCATACATCTTCATCTCATTAAGCTCTATCTTGATAGCAATACTAAATGGGAATGCAAATTGATTCATAAGCCTTACGAATCATTTACTTTACATTATGCTTCAAATCCATAGTTCAGAATTCATGAAAGATACTGCTTACTACATACTTAAAACAATTATTGACATGATAAATTAAATGTTGAATTTAGCAGAAATATTACGTGAAAATATTGAAAAGTACGTCAGAATATAGGATATGATTAACGTATTATTTATCACTGTATGCATATCGGCTGTAGATATAGAGATCCATGCTTAATGAAAGATGTCTCATTTCTAATCTGTACTATACAGTACAAGCTGCTCATTTCCGTCTATTTACAGCATTCTTGCACGTTAATTATTGGCAAATCATATAAGCTAAATAAACTTATTATCTATTACTTTTTTGACGATCTCAAAGGTCAACTGTTTGCTATGGGATTGTGTATTTCAACAAAACACTCATGATATGTATAAATGTTCTACGCTAGTGTTAATATAAGAGTGATGGAAGAAACGGTTACTAGAGTTTAAAATAACAGTCTAGAATCTATTTAAAAGCTTATTTGTATTTATGGATAACATGATTCTCTTGATGTGATTTATAAAAAGTAATTGTTTTTCAAAACTGATGATGCAGTCCTCATATATACTGATCAGAAGTCTTGTAAGAAACTGAATGTTAATCTTATCAAAAAAACGTTAAATCTATCCATTATCTTTAATTTTCATAATATATTTAAGCCTGAATGATTCAAAATCCACGGATTATTGGCATATGAAACAATTAGTCGTGTTACTTTATAGGTATATAGTTATGAGCACATAGTGATTTAAGAAAGAAGACCTGCAATTCTTAGTTAAAACGCTATAGGATATACTAGTTATCACTAGTAGGAGTCATTATTAGCGTTCAGATAGTATTTTGCTAGCCTTAATCATCTACATTATCTCTATGATAATGCTCTTTAACTCATCTTTAACTATTGGTAAATCAGCCAATATTTAAGTTTTTTAAATTGCATTTAAACTGATCGCATTGAAATAAAAGCAATATCACTTGGTATCAATTTCAACGTGTTTTGTATATAATGACTCATGTTAGCATACGATACTCATTAGTAAAACCATTAGCCTATTATGATACTAATATTATTAGCTATTTAAATGTACTGTAAGATTGTAAATCTAATAAAGTTAAAGATTTATTATATTTATCTTACAGTTCAGTATATAGTGCAAATCGCAAGCTTCTACTCTCTACTTAAGATTTCTATTGATTACCTATCGCCATCGTTGCAGTACTAAAAAATATAGAGATAATATCTCATAGCTGTGCTTATTTATATGGAATTTCTATAACAAGATTGTGTTTTTGACTGTATATTGCTTTTTAAGCAGTTTAGATATGGATTGATTATCGTTTAACAAGGATCATGATAATAGGGGGTAAGTATTGATATATATCATTATGGCGGAGTGTACATTAATATTAATTATATTGATCATATTACTGAAAGCCATAGTTAAATCACAATAAGTTATACTTAGGCAAAATTCGCAATTAGTTATAGAATAAGAATTACTAGATATTAGTTATTCTTCTTATCATGTTGATAATATAGGTCATGAAACTTTGATAAAATTTATAGGATATATTAATGTACTCAAACAAACCTTACATGTTCCATACATAAAAAATTATTTGAATGTAATCTATTGATTTTATAGATACTTATGCAACACACTGATAGTTCTTGATTATGCTATTGGGTTTAAGCTATCAACGAGTCAAAAGCACGGAGTAGAACACTTGATCAATTATTATCAAGATTTTTATAACATTTAACGATGCATTAGTGGATAAATATATCCATTATAGAGTCTCTATATCCACTAAATGATATTTTAGAATACTTCATTTAATAATCGATATTAGAAGTAAAATTAATACAGTTATTTTTTTATAATAACATGTCTTTTTCATTGATGTAATATAGATAGAGAAAGATACTTATAAATAAAAAATTTATATATCTAAAAAGATAATTGTCATTTTTATTTAAAATATTGAAAGGCTCCCCCTGAAGGAAAGCCTTCTGTATACGTATATCGGGATTATTACAGTAGGAAATCCTCTAGAGATTTAACTTGCTCTTCAATAGCTTTCTTAATGACTGCTGGAGTACGACCTTGACCTGTCCAGGTTTTAATTTCACCTATTTCATTTTTATATTGGTATTTGGCAGGACGTATCGCACGCTTTGTTTTATTCGGTGTCTTAGTTATTTGCATAGTTTGCAATAACTCGTTTGGATCTATGCCATCAGCAATTATCATTTCACGATATTGTTGTAATTTACGAGTATGTTCTTCAATCTCTGCTTGAACTTGACTGTCTTCGGAGCGCCTTTCGTTTACAATTACTTCCAATTTTTCAAGCATTTCTTCCAATGTTTCCAAAGTGCATTCTCTTGCCTGAGCACGTAGTGTGCGTATATTGTTTAGAATCTTTAATGCTTCACTCATTATCATAGTCTCAAATTATATTAGTGTATGTTTGTATTGGTATATATAATAATAGAGTGCTATTTTCTTTTCTGCAATAGCTAATATAGTCTTAATACTCAAATTAAGTATTTTAAAACATAGTTAATCAAATTGGAGTGATTAATATAGATATACTTATTCAGTATTAATACTATAAATTTAAGTTCAGTTTCTAGGGATATCAGTATGTTGATTGTATGAAAACATTATGGATAAGTAAAAGAGAGCATTAGTTAAAGATTAGAAAAATCATTGATCAATCAGTATAACATTTCGTTAAAATATTCTTAAGTTAACTATTATGAGATTCAATCTATTAAATAAATGCTAGATATTCAGAATGATTTTAAGGCTCCATTTAAATAGATAATATTTTAAAACATTATTCAATTTAATTAATACTATAATTAAAATGTGTTTTATTTATAGATGTTATTTCATTGCAAGATATAACTCAATTGCTTTTCCTTTGTTCAATATTGTTATTTTATACAGTCTAGAAGATTATATTTATTTAATCTTTTTTATCTATGTATTAATTAAAATTATCATTTCACCTAGTTCAAGTATAAAATCTTTATTTGTCAAGCTATTGCTATAAGACCAAGCATTCAGCAGAATAATTATAGATCTATATTAGAAGATAGGAATTTAATTCATTCACCTTGCTCCATAAGCAAGTAAATTATTAATTTGATAATTAAAATCAAGTATTTGAAATACTACATTATTTATGATAAATAAAGATCATGGCATTATTTATATTCAGGCACTTATAATATAGCCAGAACAGCAAGTAAAATTATCATTTTATTACTTCAATATTATCACCAATATTCAAATACAACGTTTTGTAGTTCGAGCGCTGTTCGTGTAGTGTGGATGCACTATCTTTAACAACAAATAAATTTGTTAAATATTATAATACGTTATATTATAAAATATAATATTCAAGTATATATGTTAAGTAGGATATGACTTACAAATATTGATATTTATATTAGTTTGTAATGCTAAATTTAATAATTGCGAACTATAGATTAACCGTATGCAATATGAACATTTTTTATATTTCTGTATTAGAATCCAACTAAGACAATAAAATAATGTAATTACGTGTTAGCAACAAGTGGATACATAAGAAGTTATTGGTCATTTCTACTAAAATAGATAGATATATGAAATAATACTCTACAATTTTATAAACTAATTTATCATTAGTGATATGGTTGAAAAATAAAAATTAAATATTTTAAAAAAGTAATTAATTATAGTAGTATGATTTCGTATTCATTTTAATATTTTTCTACAGAAGGAGGCAATGTCACAATATATTAAATGATTAAAATAATATATTTATGCACAATATATTAAGACAGCACTTAAGAAATGTAGAGCTAACACAGTACAACAAGAAAAGAGCTACTATCAATTAAGTTAATGTCAATATGTAATGGATTGGGATGTTAAAGTTTTACAGAAGTGCTATTCTTATTTATTAAATAAATTTTATAATTAAATACTTTTTATATGTTAAGATCCTAATGATTTTAATTTACATGATTAAGATTTGAAAATAGATTATCTAAATAAAATAATTTTTAATTAAATCTCATATAATCAGTAAGTATTGTTAGTATGCTTTTACTACTTTTTAATAAAAAGTGAAATAGACATTTTTATGTTAAATACAATTCATGCAAAACAGATTGAAACTTAATGTTTATTAATATTCCATAAACATGTAAAATAATCTTGATATTTATCAATTCTACATATTTTATAAAAATTATTTTTTTGAATACAATACGACACTTGAGCCTAACTAGTACAAGCCAATAAAGATACCATGATACATTAAATGCGCAACTACGTATAATATTTATAAATAGTAATCTTATACTACATTACTTCTATAAAATATTACGGCTATTATTTTGTGCAGAATTAAATATTAAATAGTGATTTTTATTATAATAATAATGAAAGGACTATAGCCAATTTCAATTGGCTCCTAATTAGGAAATTCAATTAAAGTATAAATGGCTTATTAAGCATTATTATTTCTTAAAAATTAAAACAATATAATGGATAATGTATAGAGTTAAAAAATATGCATATATGTTTATTTATCAGTTTTGCAATACTGAATTAAAACAAATTTATAGATGAAAAAAATTAATGTCTATGAATTTCATTAATGATTTTATGCCTATCTGTATATCAGATTACTAATTTTTAAAAAATTAGATTTCATGTACTAGCCACTAAATAAATTAGTGATTATTATTTTAATGAGAGTGCATTTATAAACGCTTAAAATATATTACGTAATGGAGCTCGCTAATAAATACGTCTATCGTGTGATTGATATAATCAATAGCAGTCCCTCTTGTATAGCAAGAAACCAAAAACCTTTTTTTTAAAGCTATTACTATATAACTCTTTTATTAAACGATAAATACGTTCTTTAATTATTATTTTTTTATAAACTTTAAGTCCCATATGGGATGTCCGAGGCGTTGTCCACGCAATTCAAATTTTGTTGGAGCACGCGTATATAGAGGTAATAAGCAACTATTATCATTTGAAATATTATAGTAGCCGGTAATTGTTTGCATGACATTGACAATATGTTCTGCATAAGCTTGCCAATCAGTCGCTATATGGAAGAGTCCATTTATTTTCAATTTTTGTAAAACTAATTTAGCAAAATAGGGTTGAATAATGCGGCGTTTATTATGGTGTGATTTATGCCATGGATCAGGGAAAAATAACTGTACTATATCCAATGAGCTATCGGGAATCATATTACTCAGCACTTCAACGGCATCATGACATATTAAATAAAGATTACTTAGTTTAGCTGAATAAGCATTCGCTAGACAAGACCCTACACCTGGTAAATATACTTCTATACCGATAAAGTTCTGTTGAGGACGATCACTAGCTATAGCAACTAATGAACTGCCTGTGCCAAAACCAATCTCTAATATCGTTGATGCATTCCGATTAAATAGTGTAGCGATATTAATAGGGTTAACTTGATATTCCACTCCCATTATTGGCCAATAATTCTTTAATGCCTGTTGCTGACGTTTTGTCAGTCGCCGTTGTCGGCGGACAAAACTGCGTATCGTGCGCATTTTTTGACCATGCTGATCGACTTTTGTTGAAAAAATGTGATTAATCATAGTTTCTATCTATTTTATTGCCCATTAAAAAGCTTATGATGTAAGATATTTTACTAGACAAGTATTCATCGTAATGCTTGTCATATGGCCTTAAAAGCACCTTTTTACAAACTCTTGGATCTACAATTCAAGATTGTTTTTAAGAATCAAAGCGCATTATAATGACAAAAAAAAATTTTGTATCGATGATACTGAGCTGGTATTACCAATATGGTCGTAAAAAACTCCCATGGCAGCTCAATAAAACTATCTATCAGGTATGGATCTCTGAGATAATGTTGCAGCAAACTCAAGTTATTACTGTCATTCCTTATTTTCAGAATTTTATTGCATGCTTTCCTAATGTGTGCACGTTGGCGCAGGCTTCTTTAGATGAAGTTTTGCATTTATGGACTGGTTTAGGTTACTATGCTCGCGCACGCAACTTGCATAAAGCGGCAAAAGTAATTATCATGAAGTATGATGGAGAATTTCCAATTAACTTTTCTGATATTGTCGCCTTACCTGGCATTGGTCGTTCTACAGCAGGTGCTGTGTTATCTTTAGCCCTAAATCAGCACTATCCTATCCTAGATAGTAATGTAAAGCGCGTTTTGACTCGTTTTTATGCAATAGCAGGTTGGCCTGGTAGCAAAACAGTTGAAGATCAGTTATGGATCATTATCGAGCGTCTTACTCCAGTAAAGGATGTCGGAGATTTCAACCAAGCCATGATGGATCTAGGGTCAATGGTGTGTCACCGAAACAAGCCTAAGTGTGAATTATGTCCAATTAATATTAAGTGTATCGCTTATAATAAGCACCAATGGAAACAATTTCCAGAGAAAAAACCAAAGAAAAAATTACAACAAAGAACTATTTATTTTTTATTACTTCAGAACGATCAACGAGTATGGCTTGAACAGTGCCCAATATTTGGGATATGGGGTGGTTTATTTTGTTTTCCGCAATTCAGAGAAAAAAATAGTTTAATATTTTGGCTGCAACAACACAACATGCAAATCAATAAAATGAAAAAGATAAGTACATTTAGCCATACCTTGAGTCACTATTCTCTTAATATTGTAGCGATATGGTTAAAAATAAATCAAGTTGATGGAATGGTTGATGACGTAGGTATTTGGTATAACTTATTACAGCCAGTTAAGATTGGTTTGTCAGCTCCAGTTCAGCGCCTGCTACAACTATTGACCAATAAGTTATAAAAATAAATCGTTTATCGTCACATGAGGAGTTAACATGAGTCGCTCTATTTTTTGTACTTTCTTACAGCAACATTCAGAAGGGCAGGATTTTCAGGTGTATCCAGGTGATATTGGAAAGCGTATATTTAAAGAAATATCCAAATTTGCATGGGGAAAATGGATTAATCAGCAGACTATGCTGATTAATGAAAAAAAATTAAATATGATTAACATGAGTGATCGGAAATTGCTAGAAAAAGAAATGATTAAATTCTTGTTTGAAAAGCATGATGACTGCATACAAGCTAGATAAACTCTAGATAATAATATGATTTTAGTCATCTTACTTCTCTAATATATATTACACTTAAATGAATTTAATATAATATCTATAAATCTAAACATATTTATAATTAAAAAATTTTAAATATCAATATTTTGTTAATGAATACAAAGTTAGTTTAATTGCTATATATTTTAGACTTGGTAATATATCACAAGTCTATAAAGTTATATAAACTGTATTTCTTTAATTTTGTATTTTATAATTAACCTGATAATAGTATCATACTAGATAATAAAATATACTATATATAAAATATGTAAAAATGTTCATAAGTACCCTAACATTTTGTATCGATTATTTGTTAATACAATTCTAGATTAGCAATTATATTTATGACGATATTGTAATTATTGATATTCATTTACCTTAGATTTATAAATTGATATATTTTAAATTGCTGAATTCATTTCCATAAGTATATTTTTAAGAAAATTTAATACGATATAATAGAAGTTTATAAATACAGAAATTAATGATATCTTCTTAAAGAAGACTCGTTCTTAATTTTTTTAAAATTATTTGTTGTTTTTTTAACAATAACTTTATAGATATAGACAAAGATTATACATGCAAACAAACAATTTGTTTGCTATATTTATATATGACAGCATGGAAGTCAAAAGCTTTCGCCGCTTAATTTTTTTTAAAATCCACTACTTTTTTAGAATTTAATATTTATTAATTAATTTAAGATAGTATTTTTTTAAAAAAAGTATCTTTGATATAGTCATAAAAGATTGAGGGAGCAGTTAGATAATTTAAAAAGTTTAGTATGGAGATTTATAAATGAGAAAGTACAAATTAATTTTAATAAAAACATTTTTAAAGATATAAAAAAATGAAAAACTTGATTATAACATTAATTAAATAAAGACTATCTTAAGAAAGATATTCGTTATTGATTTAATGTAGTCAATAAATATAGGTAAAATAATTTTAAAAAATTTAGATTTTAAATAATTCTGTAAACAAATATAATAATTTTTAAGAGCTAGTGAATTTATTATTTCACTATTATAATACATATTATGCGATAATATAATATCGCGGGCATAATTTCATTAACTCATATTAGTTAAATGTAAAATTTTAATTTTTATAAAAAATATTGTTTGCTTTAAGTCTAGATCACTAAAAGATCTCTATAAAAATAGCCTGATATATAGTGTAATGAATTGCGTATTGTTATTCTCAACATGCGTTTTGACATGCATCGTGTAAGCAGTGGGCTAAGAAAGGCAAGTGATAAAGCACGCTCGATACACTATTAAGCTATTTAATATACTATAATTACGCATTGAGTGATTACTATTTATACACGTTCTTAGATACACCTTTATAGTACAATATAATTAGATTAATCCATGATAGTAAATATTGGCAATGATAGCTAACAACATTCAAGATTATGCATTAATAAAATAGCCTCTAATGTCATGAGAGGCTTATTTTACATAGCTAAAAACGGTAGTAACATGTTTAACACCACGCATCTCGCTAGCAATTTTCGCTATTGTCTCCGCTTCTTTTATAGCAACTACACCAAACAAGAAAACTTCGGAATTTTCAGTAGTAATCTTCACATTAGTAGATTTAACTGCATCATTCGTAAGAATTTTTAGACGTATTTTAGTAGTAATCCAAATGTCAGAAGAAGCAGTGCTAATGTTAATTGGCATGCCAAAACGAATCTCGTTATAGATTTCCTTAACACCCTCTACGCTCATTGTTATCTGTTTTGCACGTCGCGCTATATTAGCGTTTGGTGCTTGCCCTATTAATAATACTTGGCCCTGATAAACTATCACAACAATATGAGCATATTTCTTTAACTGAGTGTCTTTACTTAAGATATTTTCAATCCGTAATTTCAATGTGCTATCATCTAGTTGTGTACCAAAGCTACGAGGGTCAGTAATGCTTTTAGTGGCAATAGCAGCGCTACTAATAACAACTCCTGCCATACAGCCTTGTAATAGCAAGGCGATTGAGAATAATGTACATGGAACTTTAAATTTCATACGCTTGTCTTAATAGTTCTGATTTTAGAATAAAATGATATATATAAGTATGTTAAAGTGGTCGAGACTCAATATGTCAACTTTCTTATGTATGGAGTAAAATATAATCAAATATTGATTTGAACATTTTGTTAACAGAAATAATGTAAAAGGTACTAGCCATTGTACGTTAGTATATTAAATAGTTATTTAACCTAGCATCATTCTATATATTACCAAATAAACAATTGCATTGTTATGGCTAATATTAAAATCGTTATAAAGTATTTATACTATAAAAGGCATATCATTTTTAACGATGATTTTATTATAATTTTTATAATAATTAGTTTAACGTATTGTTAAAAAATTATTAGTCAGTTTAAACTTTACACTGTTATTTGTAAAAAAACAAGCTAATAGCACTATGTTACGATGCATAAGACACGTTATCTTTTATAAGATGTATGTCATTTGCTTTCAGTAAAAATTAAGAATCACACACTCATAATTAGAAGGTAATATTTTATAGATTTTGTATTAACCTTATGACTTTAGGTAATTGTAATAAATATTATTTTCAACGTCTCTACAGTACATGTATTTAAATTTATAAAAGAGCAAAATAAATAAATCTGCATTAAAATTATTATCATCTTGAATCATGATAAATCCATCATGGCTATAAAGTTACAAGAGAGATGGTACCCTTCAACTTTAACATCCCTTTTAAAAAAATAATTTCATTAGTGATGAGAGTTCAACAAACATATATTGTGCTATTATGCGTGATAAAGTCAAATACACTATTCTATAATGAAAAAGTAAGTATCAAGGTAAGATGAGTTATAATCTATATATCTAGTGATATTGTGTAAATATAGCATGCTATTTATTTAAACTTGATTATTCATTTTTCGCATTTTTAATTTAACATACAGTTTTTAGCAACATTCTTTCAAATAGCATGAATCTTGCTTTTTAGATTCTCACTCGCTTAGAAGTAATTATTACATGATATAAGTCAATATTAAAAAAGACAAGTAGCCTAAATGAGCAATAATTAGTGCTTGATAAAAATCTATGAATAAATGGGTCTTGATATGATGCTTGTATATTACATTTATTTTAATAAACAACAGTATTCATTCCTGTTACTTAAACTTGTTAAGAGTTCATTAGATATCAATAATTAAATGCGTGCATAATAATTAATGATTATCCGACTGCGTTACGATTGATTCTTGTTCGAAAGATTATGGGAAGGTTCATTATATTGTCTTTAGTCATGTATTTTATATGACGGCGGTTATTTGCAATGTCAGATATATAATTAGGGAATAAATTTAAAATCTGTACTGAATAGAGCAAGTTTAATAAAACTAGTAGAGAGCACTTTTAACATCATAAATATTGAATACAACATAAAGAATTGCATGTATTTTGCAAGATATATGATTTAAAGTTGAAAATTCGGATGAAATAATGAATAAAAATGAACAATCAGTTATTGATAGATCAACGCT
The DNA here is from genome assembly GCA_900155695.1 of Serratia symbiotica. GTDB lineage: Bacteria > Pseudomonadota > Gammaproteobacteria > Enterobacterales > Enterobacteriaceae > Serratia_E > Serratia_E symbiotica_A. Next base: position 678,656 of record FUHL01000001.1, on the reverse strand, counting down.
TTATGTAGTATCTACGCCTATCGGTAACTTAGGGGACATCACCTATCGCGCGCTAGAAGTACTAAAAAATGTTGATCTGATTGCAGCAGAAGATACACGGCATACTGCCATAATGTTACAACATTTTTTGATTAAGGCACACTTCACCACACTATATGACTACAATGAAAAGCAAAAAACCACACAACTTCTTAAAAAATTGCAAGAGGGTCAAAGTATAGCATTAGTCTCGAATGCTGGCACTCCACTTATTAATGATCCGGGATATCACTTAGTGCGTCGTTGCCATGAGTCTAGCATCCGTGTAGTTCCTATACCTGGAGCTTGTGCAGCAAGTACTGCTCTATGTGCTTCTGGAATCGCTTCAGATCGTTTTTGTTATGAAGGTTTTTTACCTAAGAAATCTCAGGCACGTAAGAATAGGATGAAAGTGTTAGCCGAGGAATCTAGGACACTCATTTTCTATGAATCTACTCATAGACTGGTAGCAAGTTTAGAAGATATGGTCACTATTTGGGGTCCGAAACGTTATGTAGTATTGGCACGAGAATTAACTAAAACCTGGGAGTCAATCTACGGCTTGCCCGTTGGTGCACTTGTACTATGGGTGAAAGAGGACGACATACGCCGTCGTGGTGAAATAGTCCTAATCGTTACAGGTTATAAGCGACAAGAGAATGAATTACCACGGAACGCACTACGTGCTTTATCGCTTTTACAAAACGAAATGCCATTAAAAAGGGCGGCAATGATAGTGGCAACAATTTACGGCATTAAAAAAAATGCGCTATACAAGCGCATATTAGAGGAGCAGAGTCAGAAAAGTATCAAGTAGAACTTGATCTATCTTTAACGGCATGCTATTTTCCTAACAGGAGTTGATTAGACAATCGCCGCCTTTATTGTATTATTATTTTGTGGAGTAATAGTATAAGGGGGGAGGAAAGTCCGGGCTCCATAGGGCAGGGTGCCAGGTAACGCCTGGGAGGAGTAATCCTACGACTAGTGCAACAGAAAATAAACCGCCGACGATCCGTATAATAGAGATCAGGTAAGGGTGAAATGGTGCGGTAAGAGCGCACCGCACGTCTGGTAACAGTGCGTGGCACGGTAAACTCCACCCGGAGCAAGGCCAAATAGAGATTCATATAGTATGAGCCCGTACTGAATCTGGGTAGGCTGCTAGAGCTAGTAAGCAATTGCTAACCTAGAGGAATGATTGTCCATGACAGAACCCGGCTTATCGGTCAACTCCACTAATTAATTTTAGTATAACAATACAGCGCATATCAGCGACTATTTTAGTATATACATACTAATTAAAAGTGATACAAATATAAATAAGATTTTTATATATAACTTAGCTTGTTTAGCAATAAATGAAAATATAATAAATTTAATAATGTAGATTAAATGGAATGAAGATTTATATAGCAGCATTACTGAATTGTAGTCATATCCTGAAGAAGCAAAGGTTAATTGAAGTAAAATTAAGAGAAATTAAAAAGAAGTGTGATAATAGAAAATCAATGATTTTTGAAACTTTTAATTATAATCTTAATGTTTGTTATTATATCATAGATTAAGGATAAATAGCATACAACATATAAATTTTATTCTTTATTTAAGAAATTCTATTAATTGTTTTTGTAAACCGAGACTTTTAATTTATCGAAGAGTATATTATACATCAAGATATTCTTGATATATAATATCACAAAATATATATTTATATCGATCTTGACACAAGAAAATAGCCAACATTACATTTATCAAATAGAAAGTTATTAAAATCATTATTATCTTATCTGTAAAGATAAAATAGTTTTATAATATTTTTCATTAAAATATTGATCACGAATCTTATGTTTTCTTTTATAAATACTTTTGATCGTAGGATACGATGAGGTTTTAAACCAAGTGTGTTTTTATTAATTAATAAAATAATAAAATAAATTTATATTATATGGCTTCAAAAAAAAGAATACACATTATAATAATGTAAGCTATGACTGCTTTATTTTAATATCATATATGCATATTAAAACGTCCATTTATCTGTCTGCATAGTTTTTAACTTTATGCAGATTAACTGCAATTTTATTTGACAATTATAGTTACTAAATTACGCTAAAATAAGATGCATATCTTGCAATTATTATATCTATACTTATTCTCTTACCCATTTTAAATTATATTAAAATTAAGCAATACAATTTTAGAGTATCTTACTAATTAAAACCACAATAATGGCATGCAAGAGGAGCCATGAAAATATCATTTTGCATTATTAATATGTTGTCATTTCTTAAACTAAATATTTTATATCTTGCAGAAAGAATTCTGTATTTTAAATTTAGTTAAGGCTATAAAGCACTAAATATATTAAAATTGACTTATTACTTTTGTTCAATTATCTTATATTCGATTTGATTTAGTAAATCAAAATACCTAAAACGCTTTACTGATATGAAAATAGCAAATTTTAAATGATCTGGATTTTACTAATAATCACAATGGGGCGCAACTATATAATAGTTGATAATTTTGCTTATAACACTTTTATATCTCATTCTTTAGAACTGTGCACTAAATTAACAGTAATAATAAGTAATATGATACATTTCTTAGTAAGAAATAGAGATGTAAGTAACAGATATATAACCTATATACTTTAATTTAAATGACTATTAGCAACTCAATTTAGTTATTTGTAACATGATTGCATAATAATGCACTGTAACGACAACTGTATGATTAATAAATCAATTATCATATTAAAGAATATAATATATAGCGATATTTAAGAAACATGTAGATAGCAGGATAGGATTTAGATTTAAGTAAAGCTTATAGCAAAACTCAAATCTTTGCTTTTATTGATAATATGACAAAGTTTTAATGCATTAGCGAAAGATTAAGATTATTTTTTAACTTATTTTATAATGGCATAATTCATATGTGCAGTATTAAATTAATAGTAGGATTAGCAAATCCAGGGATAACATATTCTAAAACTCGACATAATTCTGGCGCCTGGTATGTTAATTTACTGGCTAAGCACTATCATAAACAATTGAGAAAAAAAAATAAATTTTTTAGTTATACTACACGGATAAATTTTGCCGGCAAAGATGTTCGGCTTCTAGTACCGACTACTTTTATGAACCTGAGCGGAATAGCCGTATTAGAAATAGCTAATTTTTACCGCATAAAGCCAGAAGAAATATTAGTGGCGCATGATGATCTAAATTTACCTGTGGGCTCTGCAAGAATTAAATTCGGCGGTAGTAATGGTGGACATAATGGCCTCAAAGATATACAGAAAAGACTTGATAATAATCCGAATTTTTATCGTTTGCGTATAGGTATTGGCCATCCAGGCAATAAAAACAAGGTAGTGGATTTTGTGCTTAGTAAGCCTATGGCTGGCGAGCAAATAATGATTGATCAATCGATAGAAGAATCATTACTTTGCAGCAAAATCTTAATGAAAGACGGATTAAAAATCGCTGTTGAACGCCTCCATAACTTTAAAGCAAAAATGAAGATTTTAACTTAGTCAAGAGATCTGATTCTCACCATTTACATACTTAAACTTTAATAATTAAATTCTATATGAAAGTTTTAATAATGTTATAGATAGAGTCAAATCTAGCTTTTCATATTATACTATCTATTTATATTATGATTGACTTACAAAGTAATGAGAATGACAGTATATTTAGATACTTTTCAATATAGCTATTTTAGAGAGAGCACTGCAGTAAAATATGTGTCATATATCAATTTTGCCATTCAATAAAATTTATATATACATTATAGTATCTTTACATATTTTATTGCGTGTTATATCAGCATATAAACAGGCTTCACAATGCCTTTTAATATAATTCCTTACCTAGTATATCAATAAATATTGCATGAGCATTTTGTATTGTTATTCAAATTTGATTTATATAAATAATCAGATTGATGAATACAGATTTTGACATTATATGAAAATATTTAATTTATCAAGTGCCCGTGATTAGTTTTTATAATTTATCGAAATTAACTTAAACGTATCTGTGTTATTTATGTTTTCTAATTGATTACTATTAATTTATATTCAATATATTCACTTTATTTGGCATGATGATTATATCTGTAATTTTATATTTTAAGAAAGGCCTATGTTAGGTGCCGTAATATATCTATTAAATAATAGAATGTAAAAATTTCCAAATATAGTAGAAGTCTACTTTATTGAAACAATTACCTAAAATAGGTAATATTACTTTTATGATTAACATCATTGATTCTATTTTCTTGATTTTAAATTTGCCGGCAAGCATTTGTTATAAACAAAATAAATAATACAAGTGGTATTTTAATTCCCTGCTTACCTATATTTTTTCCTGAAATTTATATTCAGAATATTAAAACTTCTTAAAAATAACAATCAAGTAAGATATATAAACATTCTAATATCCTCGCAATTTTTGTTGTAAAAATATTCATTCATTATCTTATTATTAGACAATATATCATATTGTATATTAATATAATAATTAATTTATTATACTAAATAATTAAAAACAGCAAAAACATATCATTATTTATCGAATAATTATTTTTACATATTCTAATTATAGTCTTAATTATAAATTAATTATTTTGATGTTATGTATAATGCATATATTTCAATATTATTATTTTTTAAAATCATTAATTAATTTATCTTTCTCGTAATATATAAATTGATGCTAATATAGTATCAATACTATTCATGATTAAAATTTAATTTTATTGATAATCTTTCACTACAAATACAAAATTTATATACATTATTTATATAATTGAACAGTTTCTGATTTTCTGTAAAATTTTGCAATACTTGAAATTTGTTCATGATACTTAATGAGCATTTTTAAGATTCATAAAATATAAAAGTTCTCAACGTGGGATTTATTTATACCAGTTAGTGACTAGTATAGTGAAAACAATTAACACATATATAACTTGTAATCTAATAGATAGTAATAATACTTGCTTAACCTAACCATAGACTTAACCATTTAACGCCTAACACGCCAGGTGCTAATATACTAAAAGACCAAATGATCGCTGAGGCGATATTTGCTAGTTGAAAATATCCTTGCGGCATACCGCATATCCCACTAACTAATGGCATGACAGCACGTAAAGGTCCGAAAAACCGGCCGATAAAAATGCTAAATACTCCCCAACGTTCAAAAAAAGTTTGCCCGCATGTTAGCAAATAAGGATTACTTGACAGCGGCCATATATCAATCACTCTGTGCTTATAATGATGTCCGATGTAATAAGAAACACAGTCGCCTAAAAAAGCACCAGCAGTGGCAAGAAAAAAAATAGGTAAGAATGCAATATTGCTTTCTCCGATTATTATACCTAATGCTAGCAATATTAGCGTAGCTGGGAGCATAAGTGAAAATAATACTAATGATTCTCCAAATGCTAGAAAAAAAATAATCGGAAAAATACAGATTTCGTGCTGACGTACTACATCGATAATCCAGTTAATAATTTCATTAATACTCAATATATACCTCCTAATTAGTCATCTTTAGTATGACTATACATTAAATTATTTAAGTTGTAAGTGAGAGATTAATTTATTTATATAAAATTTAATCCATGCCTATAATGAATTATATAAATAAAATTTATTTATACTCTGTAAGAATACAAAATATAGTCCATTTAATTTAATAAGGAAAGTAACATTTTGAATTTAGACTCCATGTAATAGAAGGCAAAATGATCAATTTTATTGCACGATATAATAAACAGCTTATAATAATTAAAAATACATTTTATACTGTGTCGATACAGTCAATCACTAAAGTATAGTATTAAAGAATAGAAAAATATTACTTATGATATGATTGTTACGTAAAATAAGTGATAAATATCACTTATTTTATTACTGCGATCACATTTCTCTCTATTATGAGAGATAAATTTTTATATTTTCATACACGTTCTTACTTTTATATTAATATTTAGATAGATCTGCAATTCTTTTATCACGCGATACTTAATCAGGTAATATTTATTATTAAAACAACAACATTCTTCTAAGAATGAATATTAATTTTAATTAAATTAAAAATTTATTTATTCTAATAATTATATTTACTAATATAATTAGATCTGATATCTGTTATTTTATTAAAAGTTCTATTTTATTTAAAAATATATTATTACAGTATTACTATCAGTGAATTTTTATAGCCTTTATTATTCAATAAAATTTTTTCTATATCATCGATAAGATCTGATATTTTTTAAAAAACTTTAATATTTGCTTTTATGATCTCATAATTTTTTAGAATTTGCTCATACTCTGTTATGTCGTAATAAAACCCGATGAATCTTCCTGGAAGATGTAGGAAATACTGGTTAAAAGTGTTGATGCTCATACACAATCCATTGTCTTATTTACTTAACATCTAGAGGGTTTATATTGCTGGTATATATAGTTTTTATTATTTTACAGTGTAGATGCGCTGAGTATATGATTCGACTCTGATACTAGAGAAGAAATGGCAATGGATATAGTTATATCAGTTATCAAAATTCATGTTATTTAACAGATCTCTCATCTCGCATAAGATGCAATGTAGTTAATATTCTCATATTACCATATTCCACATATGAATATTGTAAGTCAAACAACGCCTGCAGGTATTTATGTGATTTAGGTAATATCATTTTACCTCGTAACGCCGCATTATTTCTCTGATGGCGTATCAGTTATTTAACTGCAGAAATTAATAAAAATAGTAATTTTAATAGCACTGATTGATGCCAGGCAAAAGAGCTCATGCTATGCAAAACTCATGCAATACTTTTATTAATTAAAGCCAATATTAGAGTTTATCGCATGTTAAAGCGGCAGGTCTTGCTATACAATAATGCGATACAGATATGGCTAATATTATTGAATATTATTATATATTTTCTACTTATATTTATTGATGCGAGCTATATCTTAAATACATTATTAGTACTGAATTATACTGGCTACATAATTAAGAGCTATATTTTGACTATTACATTGATCCTGTGAACTTTATGGTTCAGTATATTTGGTTAATAAATCGCTTAACTGTAGCCTGTGCCGCTCGCAAGACTAAAGTGCTTGTCTGATTTTGTGATGAAGAGAATATAGTAATTATATGAGCACTAGAGGGATGAAATCACCGTATCTACTTTGTTATGCATTGGTCTTATAGTGGTAGCTAGTCATACGTAAACATATCACCTAGCGATATATTAAAATACCTATCTAAATTAGGTCACGCTGTTAACTAAATTCATTAAATTTTTCTATATTTCTTCATTATTCAAGATGTCACGAAATTTTATTTTTATATCATTTCATGATTAAAGAGTAACGAATTATTTTAGCAATGTTCTAATGTCAGAATGGTTTATAATTAGAGTATTATAATTTGGATATATATCCACTATATTTATAATCATTATTTCTTGATTTTAATTAATTATTATCAAGTATATGATAGCAAGACTGTTCTAGTTTTATCTCGTGATAATAATTAATAAAGCAGTATCTAAGAATATTATTACGAATATTTTCTCAATTAAATTGGAGCAGTAATGAACGAAGATAAAATATATATCGAAAAAGAACTCAGCTGGTTATCCTTTAATGAACGAGTTTTACAGGAAGCTGCAGATAAAAGAAATCCTCTAATTGAGCGTATGCGTTTTCTTGGTATTTACTCTAATAATCTTGATGAATTCTATAAAGTACGCTTTGCCGCTCTCAAAAGGAATATTTTAATTAATGAAGAACAAGGTACTGATTGTAATTTTCACCACTTGCTAAAAAAAATCCAGGAAAAAGTTTCAGCAACTACTCAAGCATTTGATAGTGTGTATAATGATCTTTTATTAGAGCTGGCACGTAATAAAATTTTTCTGGTAAATGAACAACAAATATCGGCAAACCAACAAATATGGCTCAGGCAGTATTTTAAAGAACAATTATCTAAGCATATAACACCAATTTTGATAAATCACGATACTAATCTGGCACAATTCTTAAAAGACGATCAAACTTATCTTGCAGTAGAGATTATTCAGGGTACACGCATTGACTACGCCTTGCTAGAAATCCCATCCGATAAAGTGCCAAGATTTATTAATCTGCCTCTAGAGGCATTACGTCGCCGAAAGGCGATTATCTTATTAGATAATATCTTGCGTTATTGCCTAGATGATATTTTTAAATATTTCTTTGACTATGATAAATTAAATGCCTACTCAATAAAAATGACTCGAGATGCAGAATATGATCTAGTAACCGAAATAGAAAGTAGTTTACTGGAATTAATGTCTTATAGTTTAAAGCAACGCCTTACTGCAAAACCAGTTCGCTTCATCTACCAAAGTAACATGCCAAATCCAATGGTAGAATTGTTATGCCGTAAGCTTGGTATTTCTAACTATGATTCGGTGATTGCTGGAGGCAGATACCATAATTTTAAAGATTTTATCAGTTTTCCAAATATTGGAAATAAAAATTTAGTTAACAAGCCACTACTACGGATACGACATGCTTGGCTAGATCAATTCCGTAATGGATTTGACGCTATTAGAGAACAAGACGTACTGCTATATTACCCTTACTATACCTTTGAGCATGTAATCGATCTTTTATTTCAAGCATCATTTGATCCTAGTGTAATATCGATCAAAATTAATATTTACCGCGTAGCAAAAGATTCGCGGATTATTGAATCTATGATACATGCAGCATATAATGGGAAAAAAGTTACGGTAGTAGTTGAGCTACAAGCACGTTTTGATGAGGCTGCTAATATTCACTGGGCACAACGCTTAACCGAAGCTGGTGTACGCGTGATTTTTTCACCATTAGGTCTTAAAATTCATGCTAAACTATTCTTAATTGCACGCCGTAATGGCGAAAAAATAACGCGATATGCTCATATCGGTACTGGTAATTTTAATGAAAAGACAGCACGTAGCTATACCGACTATTCATTACTAACTGCTGACGCACGCATAACTAAAGAAGTGCGCTTAGTATTTAATTTTATTGAAAATCCTTATAGGCCAGTTACCTTTGATTATTTAATGGTATCTCCACAGAACTCACGGTTAAAACTGTATCAGTTAATCGATAACGAAATTACTAATATCCAAGCTGGAAAGCAAGCTGGGATTACTTTAAAAATTAATAACCTAGTAGATCAAGGATTAATAGATCGCTTATATAGTGCATCTGCTTCGGGGGTGAAAATTGACTTATTGGTGCGTGGTATGTGTTCTTTAATTCCTAGCTTACCAGGGATTAGTGAGAATATCCAAGTAATCAGCATCGTTGATCGCTATCTAGAACATGATCGGATTTACGTTTTTACTAATAAAGGTGATAAACAGGTATTTTTATCTTCTGCTGACTGGATGACTCGTAATATAGATTATCGCATTGAAGTTGCAGTAATTATACTTGACCCAAGATTGAAACAATGTGTTCTAGATATTCTAGAAATCTTATTTAGCGATACAATTAAAGCTCGTTATCTAGACAAAAAACTCAGTAACCAGTATGTACAACGTGGCAAACGTAAGAAGATAAATGCTCAAACTAACATTTATAAATATCTAAAAACTCTTGAAAAAGTAAGAGAATAATCCTAACTGCTATTTCCTATAAAAGAATTTAGTAATATAGACCTAAAGGTATTCTTTGATATTGTCAGTAGCAAGTATAGTTACCATATGATGGAAATCAGAATAATTAACAATACTTCGCAAGTATTACTTTTATTAAAAATAAAAGTTTCATCATTAAATTTGCTCTATACACTTAATTCAATAGTCTGCCTAGCAATAAAAACTACGTTTATGATAAAGCAAAAATTAATATCTATCTTACATCATGATTCATACTCACCATAAAGCGAGATGAATTGATATGGTAATATAGCTTTATTTAATTGTGCAGATGATGACTAATCAATCATAAATTGGTATCTGCTAGTAATACATTTTATTAATGACATTTCTATTAAATAGGAATGCCATTTTATAGCATCATTATATTTAAATATTGATTATAAGAGTTTACTAATAATTATTAATTTTAGTAAAATAAGCAGATCATATGCAAAAGATTAACATTGACGAATGATTTAAAGTGCTATTAATTTTTAGTAAAATACATCTGAAATATACTTTATTGAATATTCTCTAGTCTGTACTTCCTATTCATCTCTTACTAAAATTCATATTTATAAAAAAAGAATGATCTATACTTATTAAAGTATTTTATTATAAGACATAAATCTTAACCATATAAAAACATACATTTAGTGAAATATATATAATTGTTCTAAAGTTATAACTTTACTACAAATAATTTAAATATTTTTTGAATAGAAAAAGATTAATGGCGAGAAATATTTTTTCGTTTTTTATTAGTCTTGTTCTGAAAAAACAGATTTATATTTAATAGAATATATAAATAATGTTATATAAGCCCTATCCAAAAGAATAGTATCACCTATTTTATAAAAATCTTTTGAAAAAATATATATGAATGATTAAACCATGTTTAATCATTCATATATCATAATTCTACTATAAACGTGATAAAGATTATTTAGTAAGGCAGGTATAGTTTAATACTTCATATTATTTAATATTATAAGATTTATAGTATATAATATATTAATAGAAAATTAGTTATCTTTCTATCCATCACATACAGAACTTTTTAAACATGTAACTTTAGTTATGAATAGATTATATAAAATCCTATTTTTGTTAACTTGATTTTATTTAAATTAATAAAAATAATTATTAAAAAGATAGAATTATATATAAACTGGAAATTTTATTTGCCCTATATATTAAAGAATGTATATTTTGATTACTTGCATCATCTTAAATAAATAATGTATTTACTAAATTATTTTAGTGTAAAGTACAACAAAGATTTTATGTTTTACACTACCTCGTACATTCTATAACTAAGGTCTTCTAACAATGGATATAAGCTATTTACAGTTAAATTTTTTTGAAATAAATGGTTTGGTATAAATAATGTCAGTTGTATTTATCATGCAAAATGAAATTTATTAAGATCTTTATTATATTTATACTTGACAGTCATCATGTTAAATGCTGAAGATTAATTTAAAGTTAGTAGTATATTTTATAATGTTATATTTATGATCCTATTAAGTAGAGGTGGAATAAATGGTAATATTAAAGAAAATAACATTTTGCTGAAATAGCATTTCAAATAAATTAGTATAGATGAATAATGAGTTTTATAAATTCTTGTACTAAGTAAACTATAATGATGCCATTTTAAAAACAATCAAAGTATTCGTAATAGAATATAAGAACTAGTGCTATCGAAGAGGCCAAATAAGGCACAAAAATGTAAAATCTTTTGCTTAAATATTTCTATATTAGAATTAATCGATGTGCTATTAGTGTTTTTAAACTAATCTTTCACAGTATTGAACAGAGTTATATATTTTTATATTGCTATATAATAACTTTAATAGTATAAGCCATTAATAAACTTTAATCAGAAACTTTCATGTTAATAGGGTATTGACCATTTTTTCTGCCTCATATCATGAGAAATACAATTACGAAACTATGCAATCAATATAATAAGATGAATTTTTCATTCAAGTGATCACTAAGGAATATAGTTCATTTTTATATTAATCGCATTCCTAATATATGATCTCATATAATACAATTCTCAGAATAACAATATTCTCTTTTAAGACTCATGTTTTTATTAATTATATCTTGAACTTTTATACTAATCTGATTATGGATAAAACTTATCAACTTTTCAACTTTATGCAATACAAATTAATAACATTACTAGCATTTAGAATTGCAATTCTAATATAATATAACTTATCAATTTGATAATGCATTTCATTTAAATTATTAAATGGATCATGCTATAAATAATATAGATTATATAAATATAATTACCTTATTTATGCAATCAGTTATTAAGTCTTCTCGTATATTTAGAGGCGGTTTTATTTCTTATTTATCGAAAAGTAATAAATTTATTTTGTAGCTTATTTGAGCTCTACTTGTATAGAGCTCTACAAAAATTTAAGTTCTACTAAATAATAAATCACAAAGGAATGTTCTTAAAACATCTACTTTATCAATTGCATTTTATTTCATAGCAAAAAAATTATTCTTCATTGTTAATACCATTTCATTCTATAATTAATGTAAGGTCACCAAATTTTTGATTTTTATTTTTTTATTGATGTTTATTGTGTTGGCAATATTTTAATTTGTATTAGATTAATACAATCTTATTTGCGTGGTTAATATGAAAATTCTTGGGCGTACCAATTGATAATCAACTAAAAGATCTTAAATGATCTGTCTTTAATATATATAAGTATGCGTTCTTTTTTGAAAATTTGAAAAAATGCATATTACAACTAATATGCATGTTCTCAAGAACAATTTTTATTTCATATGCCAATGAAATATAATGATTTATTAATCAATGCATTTAGTGCTGTTTCATCTAATTCATTATGTTAATAATAATTAGAAAAACAGTATCTAACTGAGATTTAAGTTAAGTTAAACCACTATTATTGCTAATATTATTCCGTATTTGTATTGCATTGCACTTAATAGAAAAAATCGCATATATACTTTTGTGTGACTCTATTATCATATTATCAATAATCTATTATTATAATATCAATAATCTATTATTTATTTTAAATATATATTATTATTTTACATGTATTTATCTATATTATCCATCCACAACACTAGATCTCTCTAAAAAACTTTTAGATATTCTTAATCTTATGGTAATAGTGCATTTTATAACTAGGCTTATGTTCTTTTAATCGCTTAAGATGGTAGATGTATTTCAGCTGTATATGAGACATAAGTGTATTAATAGTAGAGCGCGCTATTTCATACTAACAGTATTAGAATCATTGGCGCATATCTTTCAGACCAATTAGACTGATGATAATAGCATTGATCATTGAGAAGTGATAATCGAGATTAGTAAGAGTTACATATATATTTAAATCGCTTCATGATTAAAGATAAATAACTAATTTATTTATAAATCCTTAACCTTGAGTTTTATTTAACTAATGCATGTTTATTACATTAATAAAATAATATAAAAATTCTATTAGATAGCAAAGGTTATACTAATCATAGTATAATTCTCTTAGAAATAGACTGGTATTTTTTCATATACATCTTAGAAAGGGCTATATTGCTTTTTCGTGTATTAAGTTTTCATTTACATAACCATAACTTACAAGCACATGTACAATATTTAAGTATTTTTTATTTTTTTATAAAAGATATGGCTTGTATCGCTCTAGTTATTATGATTACTACTGTTTGATTAGTCTATGGATTAAAACTGGTTGCTAAGATTAAAGAGACTTATCCGGTGTCAGAAAATGCTATTAAACGAAGATCCCTTTTCTTGATTTCAACCACTGCATATAAAAAATTTAGAATATCCATAATGTTAATATGACTTAGTAATTATAAAGAATATACTGATAAAATATTGATGATGCAATATTATTCAAAATAATTATATACGTTATGTATACAACCTTTCAGATACAAGAAGCTAGCAACTAGCTAGATATATTCTTGAGTTTAAAAGTATTATATGGAGCATACGTTCAATGAAATTACCAATTTATCTAGATTACTCAGCAACGACACCGGTTGATGTACGTGTTGCTACAAAGATGAGGACATTTTTGACCTTAGATGGTACTTTTGGCAATCCAGCTTCCAGTTCTCATTTTTTTGGTTGGCAAGCAGAAGAAGCCGTGGATATTTCTCGTAATCAAATTGCTGAATTAGTCGGTGCAGACGCACGTGAAATTGTTTTCACATCAGGAGCAACAGAATCCAATAACCTCGCAATTAAAGGTGCAGCTCATTTCTATCAGAATCAAGGTAGACACATCATTACTAGTAAGACTGAACATAAAACTGTATTAGAAAGTTGTCATCAGCTGGAGCGTGAAGGCTTTGAAGTTAGTTACCTAGTGCCACAGAGAAATGGGAAAATTGATTTGTTAGCTTTAGAAAAAACAATACGTGAGGACACCATTCTACTTTCAATTATGCATGTTAATAACGAAATTGGTATTATACAAGATATTGAAAAAATTGGTAAACTATGCCGTATGTACGGAATTATTTACCATGTTGATGCTACTCAAAGTGTAGGTAAGCTCCCTATCAATCTAAGAAATTTAAAAGTTGATCTAATGTCGTTCTCAGGCCATAAAATTTACGGACCTAAAGGTATTGGTGCATTGTATGTTCAGCGTAATCCACGTATCAATATCGAGACTCAAATGCATGGTGGTAATCATGAACGTGGAATGCGTGCAGGAACCCTTCCGGTTCACCAAATTGTCGGGTTAGGTGAATCGTGCCGTATTGCTAAAGAAGAAATGGATGTCGACATGGAGCATCTTATTTATCTTCGAAATCGTTTATGGAATGGATTAAAAGATATAGAAGAAGTATATTTAAATAGCGATTTAGAACATACTTTGCCCAGTATACTCAATATTAGTTTTAACTATGTTGAAGGTGAATCGTTAATGATAGAGTTAAAAGATCTTGCTATTTCCTCTGGCTCTGCCTGTACTTCTACAAGTCTGGAATCATCCTATGTCTTGCGTGCACTTGGTATAAATGATGAATTAGCATATAGTTCAATTCGTTTCTCTTTTGGACGATTTAGTACTCAAAAAGAAATTGATTATACCATTCAATTAGTGCGTCGATCTATCGATCGTTTACGCAATATTTCTCCGTTATGGAAGAGATTCAAAACAAGTATTGAATCAAGAAGGTTAAATGATCCTATAATTCATACTTAATATAATATTAATTATAATTTTCATACATCAAAATAAGACGTCGATTACTTTTTGAACAAAGATAGTGTATTTGATCAAGTAGAATGGCCAGTGAGATATATTGTAGTAATGCTTTAAATTTATATTTAAAGTCCAATAATGATATTATTATCAAGTTAAAATTTAAATAAAAAATTTTAGTACGTTTCTAATATCGATATAAATGCAAAAATAAAAAATTTAATGAACGATGTTAATTAGGATATTATGACATGTATTTAGTAAAATAGTAGATAAAAATGCGCTAATTGTGTTTAAAATACTGACAAAGTGGTTTTTATAATAAATACTATTTAATAAAATAAAGATTTATTAAATATTGATCTTATTAAAAATACTATAGAAAATAATATTAGTATAAAATTATAAATAATGTAAAAGCCATTACAACATATGATGTATAAATATAAAATATCATCTATATTTAATATATCATCTGCACTTTTATAATGTTAGCTAGGTTTTCTATAAATCGAGATTGTAGGTTGCATTACATTTAATCATAGCAACATTTATATATCAATGTATAATAATTAGGAATAAATTTTAGAGAATTAATAACTGTTAAAACTAAGTAGTATTATTCCAAATTCATTTTATTGACATTTAATTTAAATAAAATTAAATATATGGAATTTACAAAGTCTATATATTTAACTATTAATGAGTTAACTAGTCTATAATCAAAACAACGATTACTAGATAAAGCAGATTTTTGTAATTTTACTACAAAATATAATATCTTTGTGGATGCGTTGTGTAAGGCATATGTAAAAGATATATAAATACATCAATATTGAATAAAAAAATTTCAAAATTATGATTTCTTGCTTATAAATTAAATATATCAAAAAAACTATAGAATACATATAGCGCAGAATACATATGGCGGATCAACAGTACATCGTGGCTGAATAGTATTATTATACTTAAGATAATCGCCAAAAACTAATAATTTCTATTTTTAGAATAGAATTGCAAATTTAATAATGATGATATTTATCATGAGGCTTAAATAAGAACTTAAATATATTTGGAATATTTCAGTTAATATTGCGATTAAATTTTTTTAAGTGAGTTTATTTTTAAAACTAAACTAATAAAATTTGTTAACACATTCAGAAAGAAGAGACATATATGTTTACTGGTATTGTACAGGGTATTGCACCTCTAATCGCTATTTATGAAAATTCTCATGTTCGCACTCATGTAATTGAGATGCCGACCGAACTATTATCTGAATTAGTATTAGGTGCCTCCGTTGCGCATAATGGTTGCTGTCTAACAGTAAGCGAATTGGAAGGGAAATATGTTAGTTTTCATTTAATTAATGAAACGATACAACTAACAAACCTTGGAGAACTAATAAAAGGCGACTTAGTAAACATCGAGCGTGCAGTTAAATATAATCACGAAATTGGCGGTCATATAATATCCGGACATATTACTTGTACGGCAGTAGTAGATAAAATTGTATCTTCTCAACATAATCAACAAATATGGCTACGTATACCTAATGAATATTTAATGAAGTATATATTCTATAAGGGATTTATTAGCATTGATGGTATTAGCTTAACTATTGGTGAGATAGTAAATAACCAGTTTTGTGTACATTTAATTCCCGTAACGTTAGAGCGCACTACACTAGGTAGAAAATGTGTAGGGGATCGAGTAAATATTGAGATCGATGCGCAAATACATGCTGTAGTTGATAGCGTGGAACGAGTGCTTGCTAATAAAGAAACACAGTTATTTCCGATGCATAAATATTGACATTGTCGCCATTATTAAATCATGGTTTTTTATTAAATATACAATATTATATTAATATTCAACTTACTCCATATATCTCTCTATTAGAGAATAGATACGATAAAATCGTTCTACATATCCTTATATGGAGTATAAGGATTTTCTAAATATTTTAGTAGCGTGTATAATGTGCTCTATTAAGATTATTGTTCAAAACGTGAGGTTAAGATTAGACAGGAAAATACAAGCTGTGCAAAATCATTATAGCCTGCAGAAGTCTCCACGTATCGCGATATGAATATCAGAATTTTTTATCAAAACTAAAAAGAGGCAATATGTTATAATTCATATAACAACTAATAATAAATTGTTATCGAGTTTTACTATTGTTTAATAAATCTAAATTGTAATAAGTAGATATAAAGGCCTTTGTACAGAAAGAATATAAATATTATTTTAAATAGTAAAAATGAGATAATAGCAGTAATGCTACGAATTAAAACATGTACTCATTAATTTTTTTATCCTATTATTTTGACTATAAAGATTATTTAGCTTGTTCTTGCTATGCCTCATAGGATCATGTAATAAAATTTAAGCATTATAAATTTTTAGCATTACTTGCTATTCAAAATAATGCAAAGTAATCCTCAATGATTTTAATGATGATATTATGTTAATGAATTGATTAGGTTGCATGATGATGCAACATATCATCACTAATTTATTAAGCTCATGAAAAATAAATAACCATTTCTTACAATGCATACATTGAATATAAAACTATATAAGATATTCCTGCTATTACAGCATAAGTATGCGAAGTAGAATTATCGATAAACGTAAGAGTAGTGATTACTACAAAGCAATAAAATTAAGGTATCGCCATTATATTTACATGATGTTTAAATAGATTCAAATTGTGGATTGGTTAAGTGAAACGATTAATCTATTTATTAGTAATTCAATAGACTATCGAATACTCTTCCTCTTCTGCTAATAATCAGCAAACAATAGGTTTGTTATCTGTCATAAAAGGATAGGCTGAGACAGAATTAGACTACTATTTTTTCT
Organism: Serratia symbiotica; assembly: GCA_900155695.1. Lineage (GTDB taxonomy): Bacteria > Pseudomonadota > Gammaproteobacteria > Enterobacterales > Enterobacteriaceae > Serratia_E > Serratia_E symbiotica_A. The sequence continues at coordinate 660,801 of FUHL01000001.1, read as the reverse complement.
TGCTGTAATACTGTATGCAGTTAGAGTATTACATATAGTTTTGGTATACTAGATTCTAAAATAGTATGATAGCAGGTTGCGCATGGCAGTACACTCTAGAAAAACTACTGATTTTGGTTTTCGTATTGTTGCTATAGAAGAAAAGCAGAGTTTAGTGGCGGATGTCTTCAATTCAGTATCGAAAAAATATGATGTAATGAACGATCTTATGTCATTAGGCATTCACAGAATTTGGAAACGTTTTAGCATTGATTGCAGTGGTGTACGATACGGGCAGAAAGTCATGGATCTGGCAGGAGGTACGGGTGATTTAGCAGCGCTCTTTTCCAGGAGAGTTGGATCGAAAGGGCGGGTAGTAATAGTGGATATTAATTATTCAATGCTTAAGATTGGTCGAGAGAAGTTACGTAATCTTGGAATTCTTTGTAATATCAACTACGTGCAAGCTGATGCAGAAGCATTACCATTTCCTGATAACTATTTCGATTGCATTAGTATTTCTTTTGGTCTTCGAAATTTTACAGACAAAAATACAGCGCTACGTTCAATATTCCGCGTACTCAAACCAGGTGGACGTATTCTTATTTTAGAATTTTCAAAACCTCAGTCTTCCACTTTAAATAAAGTATATCATGCCTATTCTTTTTATGTTTTACCAATAATTGGCGCTTTAGTTGCTAAAGATCCAGATAGTTATCATTATCTAGTCGAGTCAATTCAGATGCATCCTGATCAAGAAGCAATAAAAGATATTATGGTCAATGCTGGTTTTGATAATGTTACCTATTTTAATCTAAGTGGAGGCATTGTAGCGTTGCACCGTGGTTTTAAATTCTAATATGAATGTTTCAAGACTTTTTTCTTCTCTATTTATTAGCGTTTTAGAAAGTGTATTGAATAATTTACTTTTTCAATATCATAGTATGAATCTACCTAGGAAGCTATTGATAGGTAAGACGTTACGTATTGAGATAAAAGAACTAACTTTTTCAATAATTCTTATATTTAGCGAGCAACATGTCACTGTACTAGAGCAATATGAAGATGATGTTGATTGTATAGTCTATAGTCGTATACTCACGTTACTAAAATTAAGAGACAGTCAGATACTCTCAGTGTTGATAGATTGCGGAGAAATAATAGTAGAAGGTGAAATTCAGGTGGTGCAACAGTTACTCTCACTACTTTATCTGGCTGAGTGGGATCTTGCTGAATGGCTAGCTCCTTATATTGGCGATATTGCTGCTCAAACCATTACCCAAGCATTGGATAGTAAAACTATCTTAGTGCAATCTAATATTCAACGCTGGCACGATGGGATCATAGAAATCTTAACAGAAGAGTGGCGTATAATACCAAGCCCGATTGAAGTCATGTGGTTCAAGGAAGAAGTTAATACTATTTTTTATAGTACACAAGAGCTCATGGCCCGCATAAAGGACTTAGAGGTAAAGCAATGAGTCCGACTGAACTGTACAGATTATATTTTATTATCCGTGTGTTTCTTAATTATGGTCTTGATGCATTGATCCCTAAAATAGGATTAACATTTCCCCTGCAATTTTTTCTTCGTTTATTCTTCTGGATACCATATCGATATCGTAACAAATCACTTGGTGAGCGTTTGCGGTTAGCTCTTCAAGAGCTAGGTCCAGTATGGATTAAGTTTGGTCAAATGATGTCAACGCGCCGTGACTTTTTTACATCAGATATCATCGAGCAACTAATTTTACTACAAGATCGGGTGCCTCCATTTAATAGCGATATAGCACGCAGTTCTATTGAAAAGGCAATTGGAGGGTCGTTAGAAATCTGGTTTGAGGATTTTCAGCCACAAGTACTAGCATCTGCTTCGATTGCGCAAGTACACAGTGCAAGGATGAAAAATACAGGGAAAGAACTGATATTAAAAATCATCAGGCCAGATATTGAACCAATTATTAAATCTGATATTCGCTTAATGTATCGTCTGGTCGATTTGATAATTTGGCTAATACCTAATAGTCGTTTTCTGCGTCCGCGTGAAGTGATCAGAGAATATGAGAAAACCTTGCTAGATGAATTAAACTTACTACGAGAAGCCGCTAATACCATTCAGTTACGCCGAAATTTCAACGGTAGCCATATTCTGTATGTTCCTGAAGTATATATTGATTACTGCCGTAAAAATGTACTCGTAATGGAACGGATTTATGGGATACCAATTTCAGATATCAATGCATTGAAACAGCAAGGTATTAATCTAAAAGTATTAGCAGAGCGAGGAGTGCAAGTGTTCTTCACTCAGGTATTCCGTGATAGTTTTTTCCATGCGGACATGCATCCAGGCAATATTTTTGTCAGCTATGATGACCCAGAAGATCCGTCTTATATTAGTATTGATTGCGGTATTGTTGGGTCTCTAAATAAAGATGATAAGCTCTATCTAGCAGGAAACTTTATCGCATTTTTCAATCGCGATTACCGTAAGGTAGTAGAGCTTCATGTTGATTCTGGTTGGGTGCCTAAAGATACAAATCTCGTAGATTTTGAATTAGCTATTCGTACAGTGTGTGAACCGATCTTCAAAAAACCTTTAGCAGAGATCTCATTTGGTAATATGTTGTTCAACTTATTTAATATAGCACGCCACTTTAATATGAATGTACAGCCACAATTAGTCTTATTGCAAAAGACATTGTTATATATTGAAGGCTTAGGAAAACAGCTTTATCCACAGTTAGATTTATGGACGACTGCCAAACCTTTTCTTGATAAATGGTTACGAGATCAAATTGGAATACCAGCAGTGATACGTGCACTGAAAGAAAAATCACCGTTTTGGATAGAGAAGTTGCCTGAATTACCTGAGCTATTTTATCATAGCTTACAGCAAAATAAGTTGCTACAGCAAAGTGTAGATAAGCTGATTGATCAGATGAAGTTGCGACATATCCATCATGGAAAATCAAGATATCTACTCAGTATTGGTGCAACACTATTAGTAAGTGGTATGGTACTCCTATTAGGACAGGTTGAGTTTTTTTCTACCTGGATAATGGTTATTGGATTGATTTGTTGTATGATTGGTTTGTATAAAATGCTATGAATTAGTTTATTACTTTAATTAATCCATAAACTTAAATTTATTGTGTGACGGGATATTTGGTTTTATTTATATTAAGAATGCAAAACTTTTAGCACACTATATAGGATTACTGTTATCTTCTAAAATAAATAATAATATACCATATAACACTGATAGGATCTCTAAATTAATTAGAAATGGATCAAAGTAAGGAATGTATCAAATATATTATCTCAATATCAATTTATATAATATATTTGATATTTAGATAAGTAAAACGTTGCTGATGCAGATTATTGGCATAAATGTACTGTAAATCAAAAAAACTATTCCTGCAGTTTGGGAATCATTCTAGCTAAATGAATAAATTATGCTTACTAGCAGAAGACTTTGATTACAAATTTTATATCATAAAACCCTAAAAAGTTTGAATAGGACATTATAGTGCTGAATATAATATCTTTAAATTAAACATAAAAAGATATATCATGGAAACAGTTAGTTAAATATATTCACTTAAGATAAAGTAATTATTACTATCACTATATAAATTTTACGATTCATTTATTTATAGATAGTTTAATGGCACAAAATAAAAATTGTGATAGGTATAGCAAACATAGTGAGAATAATACTATATTATCCTATATACATTATTATAAATATTGAATAGATCGACTCTGTAACTTTTAAAAACTAGTAAGAATTACTTAAAGTTTACTGAAATTATTGTTGTTGAAGATAAAAATATTATTTGTCATCTAATAAATTTGTATAATAAGCTAGTTTAATTATAAACGTCCTAATAATATTTACTAATGAGTCAATATTTTATGAATTGAATAACTATCTATTTTGCATAAAGTAGTTGCTACTTATGGCCCATTATCTTAATTTTTTACTATCAATTTTACTATAATCGTCTTTTTTAAGAAAAGTGCTATTAATAAAATTTTATATTTTATAAAGTAAGCACTTAACTAATTTTAATACTGTAATTTAACACAAACACTATCTAATTTTAAAATGATTTAGAATTTTAAAATTAAAGTATATTACTAATAATAACAGTGAAATAAATTTGTGTTTTCACTTGAAATATAGCATTTAAGTTTATTTCAATTTATTTTTTCATATAAAATTTTAAGTCGCTACTCATATAGCACAGGTTTACTAGTCCTAATACTGTATTGAATAATATATTTATAATTCAATAATATAATATATAAGATGATTATAGATCATGATAATTTATATATTATAATGATAATAGCACTAAATTGATTGTATAGCAGTAAAATGATTACTTTTAATATATAAAAGTTCCATTGTTCTTTTAAATATTTTATTAACATTAAAATATTATTTTCTTATTTTAGATATAATGATTATGCGATACGAGAAAATGCTAACTAAAGAGAGATTGTAATTGATTGGAATAAATAATTAATAATGCTTTTTAAAATACCTATTCCGTATATAATAAAAATAAAACAGTATTAAAGACTGTTTTATTTTGCCGTTTTATGAAAGAAACAAAGAAACAGTAATTTATTTATTTTAATATCATTACCTGTTATCAGTAAAGATTTATATTTTATATATATCATCCTAAAATAACATTTAATAAAATATTTTCTTATGTTTAATTTATTGAGTTGATATGACATTTCATTATAAATTATGTGTAATATATGCAATGTTATTAGTATGTCATAGAATATCATTCTCATATATTGAGATATTTATTAATAATGATTATAATTTTTAATCAATCTACTATATTTTTTATAAAATCTTTAGCTTGATTCTTTCATCAATATTTGATATTATAGATAAAATTTAGTTCTATTTTATATAGAAAAAATAAATAACCACTTGTCATAATAAGTATAAATTTCCCCATCTTATGTTATTAATAACTAATAATAGAAATCGTATAACTACTTATTATTATACTTCGCGAAAATATTATGTAAAAATATCATATTTTGTAATATATAACGCATGTAGTGTACTATATTGCTAGTATAGTCACAATTAAAGTATCACGCTATATTGCTAATATGACTATATAAGCCATTTTTCTCTTTTCCTAAGTGATAATTTTAGCGTATTTTTTTCGCCATAGAATAATCAGAGAACTAATCAATCCGATCACCAAAAAGACTATCGGCAGCAACATCAAAAATAACATCAACTGGTTTTCATATTTCAGGAATACTGTGGTTTTACCTAGCGCAAAACCTAATGAACTTAAGATAAGTACCCATAAAAATCCGCTTATCCAGTTAAACAATTGGAATCGTATATTACTTAAACCAGAGATACCAGCAATAGTCGGTAATAATGTGCGGATAAATGCCAAAAAACGACTAATTAATAAGGCAGAAAGCCCATGGCGATGAAATAATTGATGCGCTCTTTGTTGATAATACATAGGTAAATGAGACAACCAAGCTTGTACAATTCGCGTATTACCGAGCCATTTACCCTGTATATAGCTTACCCAACAACCTAAACTAGCAGCAAGGGTTAGAATTAAAATTGTCAGTGGGAAATTCATGGTCCCTTTAGAGGTTAAGACACCTGCTAGAATTAGTAAACTATCACCTGGCAAGAAGGCAGCTGGCAACAAACCATTTTCTAAAAATAAAATAATAAATAATAGCGCATACAACATCCATACAAGTGAAGTATTCACAAGCGTATCAAAATCTTGCTGCCATAATATATGCAATAATTCTTTAATATCATCCATCCTATTTTCCTACAATATTATTGTGGACCCTCAGTATCAACGTGGAGTAAAAATAAGCATAAAGTACTTATTATGATCCCATGTTAATAATATTAAACTAGCGTAGCTTTTAGTATGTGATATCAGTATAATTATTACTTGCAAGCAATAATTGTATATACATTTCTTACTAGCTATCTATTTGTGAATAGATGCATTCTATGTGTCGATAAATGCAGTATTGTATCAATCTGTCTTAAATTTCAAATCGTAAAATAATAGAGAGATGATCTACTCAATGATTTATTTAAAGCTATGATATAGTTATTAAACGAGCGGATAAATTTACAAATCGATTCTATAAAAAATATTTAATAGACTGCATTATAAGAAAAAAATACCTTATATGCTATAGTATGATCAATATTTTCATCTGATATAGATAGTTTAAAATATTTTGCAGAAAGCTTTTAGATCGAGGATCTAACCATCTAAAAATACATTTTAATCCAGATGGGTGAATAACCCATTCTTTAATTATTTTTTCTCAAAATAATTCATAAGAAAAATATTCAAATGACTAAAATAAGATGTAGAGTAGTAAAATGTACCTATTACTAATCATAAAGTATTTAATGTTAACAATCATGATTGTATCAATACAGAATCTTTTATTATAATAACAGATATTAAAATGCTTGTAATGAGCTGTTCTTACTTATGCTATATAATGATATTAATGATTTTGATTTTAACATCTATGCCATTGTTGATGACCATCTATAGTTAATTCTTATTTTTTTTTGATGTAACCATAATAATCTAAAACTACTTTTCCTTAGAGTATTTAGACTGTTTGACTATAAATTATTATAGAATAACATCATGCTATCTTAAAGAGGCCAATATTCTAGCTAGATACTATTTTTATCGTCTACTACTTTGCAGTATTACAAGAGTCATTTGGTTAATACCTATCAATGCCTTCTGATATAACTGTATCACGCTTTTTAGATTGTTAACTTAGAAATATTTTACAAACTTAACTGTTTTTAGCATTATATCGTTAAATATCAACTAGTTTATCCTGCAATGTCATAATTTGAGTATTAATAAAATACTAAATTTGTATTTATCAATAAATCTTTACTAACTCATAGCAGTCTTTAATATTCTCTTTTTTGATTAGATATAGCAAAATAGATTAACTATAGATAAATATGTATTTTGTTTGTATAGTTATATAATAAGAATATACTATGAAATTATAAATTAAATTAAGATATAGCATGTGCTGTATATGTCTAATTATCATTTTCTAGTTCGATTAATTAAATATTTTTACTGGCAAGAAATAAATCCTGATTGCTTAATTAACATTTCATGAAAAATAAATATAGCATCATGATATCCTCTGTAACCTTAATCTTGATAATATATTACAAAGATATTCATCGATAGAAAAAATATTAATTGCTTATAAAACAGTATAATGGTTAACATTACAAGTAACAGTAATATTTTACATACATTTATCATGCTGATATTAAAACTTAAGGTTTAGTAAAAGATTAAATTATGATTAATAGTATGATGGAGTAAATATAATAATTAATAGGCAACTCATCATTCATGTCATTGCTTTAAATATACTAATGACTTCTCAAAAAAAATAGTCCTGTGGCAATGTAGAAATAGAGGGATTAAATATTCATGATTGCTTTATGTTAAAATAACATTTTAAATATTTTCGGCATGTTGTATTAAAAATGCAGAATCGTAGTTTTGTAGATACATTAGGTTTTACTTATTTTACATTGTTCGCCTTTATATTAAAATATTATATCTTTATCATTTCTACTTTACAACTAGTACTTATGAAACAAATTCATATCTAAGCTAACTAATAAAAAATTAAGTGTATTAATTATAGATGATAACATATTATCAATCATTTTATTTTATTATTGTCACAATAATTACCTTTGTTCATTTTAGCACTTACGATACCAACTGATCAATTATTGCGTTTTTACAATGCTTTATTGTATTAGTTAAATAATTCAAAAATCCGTGCAACTATATAAATCAAAAAATTTAAAATATCGCGAAGTTAACTGCTCTTTAGCAGTAAAAAATTAACGATTAGGAGAAACTTATTCCCACTATAAATATTATCCATAAATAGATAAAAATATTTTACAAGAAAGATAATTAAATATTAATTTTTTAATATTTCTTATAGTATAGAAAAATGGATTATTAATCTATTCTGTAAAATTTTAACTCTATACGATTAGTATACTGAAGATATGTTTTCTAGACGAGTTTTAAAGTAACGGTGCAACCAAATTGCCCACATTGTATTGATCCAGTTCTATAATAATTGCGTTCTCTACTCAAGTTTTTATAAAAACAGCTGCGTCAAATTTATTGTTTAATAGAACATATTCCACTGCTGGCCGTAGCATTAGCTTAAAACCTTTTCCATGAGAAAAATAACGTGCAATAAAAGGGATAATAGCCGGTTGTCCCATTCGTATCAAATAAATAGCTACTTCATAGTTTATCATCCTGCACTGCTAAAAATAAAGGGGTAAAAAGGCTACTACATAATCCGTAGTCATGTTCAGGAGCTTACAAACAGGTCCAAGACCATATCTTTAAAATTTTTATGATACAGCATTGATTTATTCGAATGCATACTACGCCTCTAATTTTGGATTAAATCCATTGTGCTGTGATCATATAGACGATATATAATTAATGCCTAGATCATGAATGCCAAAAATACGAGCGCCTGATACCAACATCAGAAAGTACAAATTATATAGCAATTAGCAGAATACCCTGATTTTGAATATTTTCTATAGTATGCTAATTTTATAAAAATTCTCAATACGCCCGTTAGGCAAAAATCAGGATATACTCATTTGAAACAATTCCCATCATGATAGATTTAAAATCTTTATGATGAACGCATCATATTCACTTGAATGCATCTTAGACAAGCCTAACATTATATTATTTTGAAGCATATCAATAAGACGCTGTAAAAAATAATTTGAAATCTTCCAAGTATAGTGTTAATACGATAGATAATTGGATGAGAAAGTAAAACTAATAAGTATAATACACTAATACTTAAATAAGTCAGCTAAGATCGTGGATGCAATCAAGAACCAGCTAAAGAAGTAACTTGAGCCCTATGTGTTCGTTTTAGCAATCGTTATTTAATAAATGTATTTTAATTACACTAAATTATAACATTCAGTTTGATAAAGGATAAGATATCAAGTAACAAATGACAAATTTTAATATGATTAATACAACTATATTAGAAGACAAGGCAAAAAATTTTTCTACATTGAAATTATCATAACACATTATGTATAACATATAATTATTGGCATGCATATATTTTATTAAATTTTAATCTTTTTTAGTTCGATCTGTATAAAATAATCTAGGTTGCTCACTATAAATTATATTGGTTTCTGATAAGTCACTTTCTATATAATGTTTTAATTATTTTCTGTAGAATGTTATAATGGTAAAGATTGATGAAAATTATACTGCATCGTGTTAAAATTCTTAAAACATATATAAGTTTTAAGAATTTCTACTATAGCTTACAAGATTAATAATTTATGTTATGTATAACATGATTTTGATCATCACTAATTAATAAAATATTAAACTTCATATATTATTAATCAGAATTGAATAATCAATAAATATTATATGATTGCGAATTTTATTTGTCGTGACTGTCTTTATTAAATGTTATTAAATATTTATAATATAGATATTAATTAACTTGATGAGTATCCTTTAAATGTATGATGCTTAACAAGATGGATTACAATAATTAATTTTCTCTTGAGTAGTTAAAATGAAATATAAACGACAATCGATAATATGCGCTCAAAACGCACACTTATAAACAAAAATCATTTTAAATTAAATTTTTTGAATAAATATTTGATTTTAATAAAATAATACTTTATTAAGTAAATTATGTCTACCTTACTTAAACATTTTCTGTCTGCAATTTATATTGCAGAGTTATTAGCATTAAACGCTATCTAAATGTCTTGAAGGAAGCGAAATTTATGGAGTCCATAGATAGCCACAGGCCCTAAATATAGTTATTGTATAAAAATATACTGTTAAAAATTAAATATCTATATACGTTAATCTCATTTTTGCATTAAGACATTATAGTAACGCGCTAATATTGAATTCATGACGTTTAGTATGAGTAAGTAGCAATATTAGAAAAATTAGCGTATTTTAGTAAAATTTTGTACGTAGCGAACTAAGTTCCCATAATACGCTTTGTATAGTATGTGTATACTGTCATTAGATTATGTAACTGAAATCATAGCTTTCATACCCAATAAAATTCAGGTGAGAAACTTAAGTGTTCTGTAAAACGTTATAAAAACATAAAATGTATGTAATAACCAAAAGTAAATTAATGATTTTACCTTAAAATAAATCATATGCAAATTCAAACTATATAACACTATAATAAACAATTCCTGTTAGCAAGATATAACAGGTTTATTTGAGTCAATCTATTAAAAAATAGATATTCGTAGACAGTTTTAAACTGAGTATACTCTATTCGTTCTAATTAAAGCTTTTTGTTGGTACACGGTAGAATGACTAACAATAAATTGATAATCAATAGATTAAGGACAATGATAATAATACGATAGCGCTAGTGCAATTATAGAAATATAAAATTCAAAATGCTAATCGCACTTATTTTGGCATATAAGGTGTGCACTACAGTGCAATGCGATATCCATTAAAGTAATAAAAGTATGGTAGAGGTATTTAATGAAACGTGCAGTGATTACTGGCTTAGGAATCGTATCCAGCATTGGAAATAACCAGAAGGAGGTTCGGGAGAACCTACAGAAAGGTCGGTCTGGAATCACTTTTTCCAAGGAATTCAAAGAATCAGGCATGCGTAGTCATATATGGGGAAATATCAAACTGGATACCACAGGTATAATAGATCGTAAAATAATGCGATTTATGAGTGATGCATCTATTTATGCCTATCTTTCTATGGAAGAAGCTATTCAAGATGCTCGATTAACCCAAGATCAAATATCTAATGATCGTACAGGTCTGATAGTTGGTTCTGGTGGTGGATCGCCACGTAATCAGGTTGCTGGCTCTGATGGAATGCGCGCTAAAGGATTGCGAGGTGTAAGCCCATATATGGTCACTAAGGCTATGGCTTCTGGTGTATCCGCTTGTCTTGCCACCCCATTTAAAATTCGTGGAGTAAATTACTCTATTAGCTCTGCATGCGCCACCTCTGCACATTGCATTGGCAATGCAGTAGAGTTAATCCAATTGGGAAAGCAAGATATCATCTTTGCAGGCGGAGGAGAAGAATTGTGCTGGGAAATGGCTTGTGAGTTTGATGCAATGGGAGCTTTATCTACAAACTATAACAATACTCCCGAAAAAGCTTCACGTACTTATGATACAGCGCGAGATGGTTTTATCATATCGGGCGGTGGTGGCATAGTAGTAATTGAAGTTTTAGAACATGCATTAGCAAGAGATGCGCATATCTATGCAGAAATTATTGGTTACGGCGCTACCTCAGACGGAGCCAATATGGTAGTACCTTCAGGCGAAGGTGCAGTACGTTGTATGCAGATGGCATTGCGGGGTCTAAATAATCCTGTGGATTATATCAATGTACATGGAACATCTACACCCATTGGCGATATACAAGAACTTAGGGCAATACGTACAGTATTTGGTGATAGCGCTCCACCACTATCTTCTACTAAAGCGATCACTGGTCATTCTCTAGGAGCTGCTGGTGTACAGGAAGCAATCTATTGCTTGATTATGATTGAAAACCATTTTATTTCGCCGAGTATCAATATTGAAAATTTGGATATAAATGCCATTGGTATGGATATTGTAACAAAACCAATTCAACGTCAATTAAACACTGTCATGTCAAATAGTTTTGGATTCGGGGGCACTAACGCCGCACTTGTTATGCGTAAATTACCGAAATAATCTTGAAATTATAGCTATAGCGTATAGCCAGGTAACAGTTAATATTGCTAGGCAATGTATTGCAATATAATTTATTCTTGCTTTAATATACAGAAATCTAATGACAAAATAGATTAGTATTCCTATACTAGGGGCTTACTTTCTCATTAATCTTGTATACCTAGGCTATATACTAATAAGCCAAAAGAAGAAGCAAATTTATTAATATAAACCAACTATGTTGTAAAATATTTAATATTACAAGTTCGCTAAATGATATATAATAATCATATTGACCGCTTGTTAAATTTTTTTTATTTTATTGTGGTTTAGAAGATACAGCCATGATACAGAAGTATAGTCATTAGATACAAACACGCTAGCAATAATATTAATATCAATTCATCTCATTGAATGCAAGAATAATAAAAGATATTATTGTTATTGCGTATAATTCTTATACGGCTTTAAACAGTATATAATTGAAATATAAATTTTATTTTATAAAATACTTAAGTAATATTTAGCTCATTACTTAATATATAATAGATAATTACTGAATATATTGAATAATAAGATGTTATTAATTTATTTAACTAACTTTAATTAGTGATTTAAAAATGTAATAAAGCAATTATTTTAAATAAGATAAAAATCTTTTACTAATTTTATTATTCAGTTATTATGCTTTTCGTTCGTTATGGTATAATTTTAATATTTTATTGTCTTATTATATTATTTTTAACACCCTCTATGAGCTGACTATATTTTTATTTTGTAAGTGCTCACTATATTCTTTAAATTTAAAATTATTATATAGAACTGTTAATAGGCTATTTTTGCCTCTTCTTTTGAACATATTTTTTTCATATATCATCCAATAAAAAAATATATTTAATTCTGTTAGTAAATAACTTTTGATTTTAATCCATTGTGGATTGATCATTTACAAAACCAAAGATGATATATTAATTTTATTTTATTAGTTTCATTTGCCACTGCAAGTTGTAAAACAAAATATTTTCGATTATAAAAGAACGTATGAAAAAGCTTATTTTTATAGACTATTATTAAAAATCTTTTATATCATAATACTAATTTACTAATAATAAATTAAAAATATTTTATAGGATAAAATATAATCTATGGATTTTTTTTAATAAAGTCTACATTATTTATTTTTAATATAAACAACAAACTAATTATTAACTAAGAATTAATATATAAAAGTGTTATTAAGAATATTTCTATATAAAATATAGACAAGAGTAGTCACAGCATCCCTAAGTTATATTCTTAATGTAATTAATATATTGAATATATAACAATGTAGTGAGTATTACTATATAAAATAGTAATTTGTATGTTACTTTGATAAAGTAACAATGCAAGATATTGTAATATAAAATCTATTCAGATAGATATACAGATATTAGTACAGGTTAGACATACTATATTACGCTTATATCTTCTTTCGCAGCATTAATCATGTGCTCTATTTGTTTAAAATTAATACGTTTAAATAATGGATAAAAGATTTTAATTTGATGTCCCAGCAAAGGTTTATGGATTGCATCCCAATGCAGTTCAGTATTGAGGAAGTCTTCGCTGCGCATCGCTAACATTGGCAGCACGGGCTTTAAATAGGTCATTAATACACGAAAAAGGTTGATGCCCATCGAGCAGATAGCATGTAGATCAGACTCTCGTCCGTATTCCTTTGCAACTATCCATGGCGCCTGCGCATCTGTATAACGGTTAGCTTGATCGGCAAGCCCAAGAATTGCGCGTATAGCACGGCTATATTCTCGACTAAAGTAGGCTTTGCCAATGCAATCTGATGCATCGACGAAGCTATAATATAGCGCAGGATCAGCTAGTGTATCAGATAACCTACCACCAAAACGCTTGATGATAAAACCAGCATTGCGGGATGCTATGTTGACTTCTTTATTGACTATATCGGTATTAACACGTTGCACAAAATCTTCAAGATTTAAGTCTATATCATCAATGCGTGAAGACAACTTAGTTGCATAATAATAACGTAAGCAGTCAGAATCTAGATATTGAAGATAAGTTTTAGCTTTAATAAAAGTCCCGCGTGATTTAGACATTTTCGCACCATCTATTGTAACGTAACCGTGCACAAAGAGGTTAGTAGGTTTTCGAAATCGGCTACCTTCTAATAGTGCTGGCCAGAAAAGACTATGAAAATAAATGATGTCTTTGCCAATAAAGTGATACACTTCCGTATTGGTGTCTTGACACCAGAACTCATCGAAATCTATATAAAAATTTTTATCACATAAATTTTTAAAAGCTCCCATGTAACCAATAGGGGCATCTAACCAGACATAGAAATATTTGCCTGGTTTATCTGGAATCTCAAAACCAAAGTAAGGTGCATCACGAGAGATATCCCACGGCTGAAGACCGGCTTTAAACCACTCCTGCATTTTATTCGCTACCTGTTCTTGTATTGTGCCAGAACGAATCCATGCTTGTAGCATTACGCTAAATTTAGGAAGATCGAAAAACAAATGTTCTGAATCACGTAGTACTGGCGTCGTACCAGACACTACAGATATAGGCGAGATTAAATCAGTTGGGCTATAAGTTTTTCCACATACTTCGCAATGATCTCCATATTGACTTGCTGCTTGACAGATTGGGCAGTTACCTTTTACGAAACGGTCAGGCAAGAAGATACCTTTCTCAAGATCGTATAGCTGCGAAATAGTGCGTTTTTTGATAAATCCATTTTCCTTCAGGCGATTGTAAATTAAGTTTGATAACTGACGGTTTTCATCACTATGCGTTGAATAATAGTTGTCATAACTAATATTAAAACCGGCGAAATCTTGTTGGTGTTCTTGGTTTATATTCTCTATCATGACCTCTGGATTAATACTCAGTTGCTGTGCTTTTAGCATAATTGGCGTACCGTGCGCATCATCTGCACAGATGAAATAAACCGTATAGCCACGCATTCTTTGATAACGAACCCAGATATCAGCTTGAATATGTTCAAGCATATGACCGAGATGAATAGGACCATTTGCATAAGGTAGCGCACACGTTACCAAGATTTTTTTCATATCTTTTGACATAGTAAATACTTAATTTATTTTAAATAAAAAATTTTAATCTTACCTGATATATTACCTGATTAAGTTAACTGCGACTAGAGTGATTATTTGTCATTTATCTTAATCTACATTGTGCGGAAAGTTCAGTATACATATCATATGTAACTTATATAAAATTCAGTAGTTAACAGTAGTTAATATTAATAAAATACTTAGCTACATGTAAGAGATTTTGGAATCTAATTTCCTGATAAATGTTGTGTGGGATTATGTGACATTCTTAAAAATTTATTAGTTAATAACAATATTAGAACGTTTATAATCATAAAACTAAATTTAACATCCTTCTGAAATAATGGAAGGCAATAATAGCATATTGCTTCTTGATGGTCACCAGTAGTTATTGAGATTTTAATGTATATCTTGTATATGAAGTATACATACTTAGATAGTAACTACATTATGGCTATGGCGATCAATATAATTTCAAATATCGAGTTATGCATCATCTATTTTAATAATATTATAAGCTTGTTTTTAAGCACCATTGTAATATCATGCTGAAGGATTAGACTGATAAAGAGTACTATCTTTCATAAGGTGAAACAATTAATATCTTTACTCAATATTTTAAATGAATAATATTTATACTTTATATATAGTAAAAGTAAAACTACATTATATTATTTCAATAATTATTTATATTGTAAAGTTATTGACTTGATAACATATAGGATCAACTTTACGCAACTACTTTAATGTATCAGGAAAGTGATAACCTTGATGTAGATAACTCATGCATTGAATTAGCATCACTTACCTACAGCTTCAAAAGCTCAATTCTGGAGATGTAGTAATATCAGTAGGCAGATACATAATGAATGTGTAATAGAATACTTCTATACAAATTTCTTCATGTATTATTAGATAAAATTGAGAAGGATATGGGTTTAACTGCAATACTTTTAAACTCATTCTAAATATTAAACTAGTTAGAATAAAAACAATATATCCTATTATAGCAAAATTTCAATATTATGCTTATTAATTATATTAAACTTTAGTTTAATCTCGATTAAATGCTAAAGTAATATAGCTAATTACTAATTGTCAAGAGATTAATCTTATGTATTTAGTAACATTAAATGTTATCAAAGTTTCTTCTGATTTGATACTTAATAATTTTATTACACGTTATAAAATTATATTTAATGAATTAGTGTTTCTTCTTAAACGTGCATGCTAAAAGAAAACAGTGCTATTGATTGAGTCGAATTTTAATTAGAAATAAATTTGCAGTTCATCGTTTAAGCATACATCAATATTATTAAAGCAATCTTCTATAGAGAACGACATATTGAATTATCAGTTGATTAGTAGTGATATTGCTCTAAGCCAGGTTTGCAAGAGGGCACGTAAGAAAAAGCACATTGCGTTAGATACTGAATTTATCAGAATACGTACCTACTACCCACAGTTAGGTTTAATCCAATTATACGATGGAGAGCAGTTATCTCTGATTGATCCATTACTAATAAAACAATGGCATCCTTTTGTCGCACTGCTAACTGATACTCAAGTGTCAAAGTTTCTCCATGCAAGCAGTGAAGACTTAGATGTCTTTATCGAAATTTTTAAGACTTTACCTATCCCAATGATTGATACTCAAATTCTGGCCGCTTTTTCTGGTCGATCATTATCATGTAGTTTAGCCACGCTAGTATTGGAATATATGCATATCAAACTTGATAAAAGTGAAGTACGTACTGATTGGCTAGCACGTCCATTGACAGAAAAACAGTGCATTTATGCGGCAGCAGACGTATTCTATCTTCTACCAATAGCAAAACAATTAATGCAAGAAGTTGAAAAACTTGGTTGGAGTTACGCTTCTTATCAAGAAAGTTTATTGCTCTGTCAACGTCGTAGCAAAGTATTATTACCGGAATTGGCGTATCGTAAAATAAGCAATGTTGGGAAGCTGAATGTGCATCAAGTGGCATGTTTACAAAAACTAGCTGAATGGAGATTACAGTATGCGCGAAAACGTAATCTAGCAGTAAATTTTGTAGTGCGTGAAGAAAAAATTTGGAAGGTAGCACATGACATGCCAAGATCATTAGAAGCTCTCATTTCTCTAGGCCTAAGTAAACTAGAGATTCGTTATCACGGTCATATACTGCTAAAGCTAGTAGATCAAGCAAGTATACTAGATACATCAGTATTATTTAAACCATTATTGTATCTGGCTGAATATCCAGGTTACAAAACAGTTTTTAAAGATATTAAAACAGCGATAGGTCTCATAAGCAAATGCATTGGATTAAATAGTGAATTACTTGCTTCACGCCGTCAGATTAACCAACTTCTCAATTGGCATTGGAAGCTGCAAGATGACCAGATACGCCCAGAATTAATGAATCATTGGCGCAAAGATTTATTAGAAGAGTCTATACAAAACATTTTAAAGAACTATTCATTAAAATCAAAGCAGGTTCAAACTAATAGTGAATAAGTTATTATAATATAACATAATTGAAAAAGATTAAATAGCACTTAATTGCAATAAGTGAGATTAACTTATAAGAAATATAGTGGATTAAAACTATTATATTTTACTAATAACATTATTGCTTTTGCATATGGTGTCTATTTTATTTCCTACTATAAAGGAGGAGGGCTTTAAGTTTAATTTAGATAGATATTCATTCAAATAACCTTTATTAATTATACATACATCTTAGTGATTTAAGATGGATAATGATTATTCTGTCAGAATATAATATTATATTTAATTTCGATTTATATGAATTCATTCTTATGGAATATAGTAACATATTAGAAATTTTATTTCAAGCAAGAAATATATTTTTTAGTGCATAGATCAAATGATTATAAATGTAATTTATATTACATGGTATCCCCGACTGGAATCGAACCAGTAACTAACCCTTAGGAGGGGTTTATTAGATCCATTTAACTACGGGGACTTGATAACAGGAGGACATCTCATCTACTACATGTTCTATGCTTTACATACTCTAAGTATGAGTACTTATTAATGCATTACTGACTTTTAAGCAAAATTTGTTTCTCTCTATTTTGTCAATTTACTATATTAAGTTAAGAATTACATATCTTAATTTATTAGTACCATAGATGCATAGAAGATAGTAGCATGATAGTATTTTCTTTAAATTAATATAAAGCAGTATATTTAAAGTATGCTAAAATATTCTCAACTAGTATTAATCATATAAGCCAAAAGAACATGATTCAAAATCATAAAACTTTAATATATAAAGATTTGATAGTATAAACTTCTATATATTTGATAATAAAAGAATATATTTGAGATTATAATCTCGACAGCATCTAATGCTGTATTTAAAGCAGTATCATACCATAAATATTAATAATTTTTACTTGAGATTAAAACGAGAGATAGAATATATTTTTTATCTTTAATATTATTTGGCTTTTTCAAATATAATTATATGTTATTAAATGGAACTATATAACATTATCTTAAGATAGATTTTTTTATAAAATTAAACTTTTTCTATGCTTATTAAGTGAGTGCACTAAAAAATCTTAAGTCTTAATATGCAAAATTTTAGATAAACATAAGTTTATGGTTTGATTTTCTATATCATATAAAGTAATAACACAGCTTGACATTAATTTTTTTAAACTTTTAGCTATTACTAAAATCTTATTAGAACTCTTTGCCAGAGCTATTCTTATTTATTGATTTAAGCTATTTTAATGTATTTAATAAGGCTATTTTTAATAAATTCAATCTTTGTATATTTTACTCTCATTTGATCAAAAATAACTAAGGATTTAGAAATGATGATAAAGTATAGTTACCTGCGATATGAAAATATGGATATTTAAAAAATTATACTACTATAACAACATATGTTTTATATATGATTTATTATATATGATTAGAGACTAATTCTCATTAATGTATTAGTCTGTAAATATTTTTAATGTTATAGTAAAATTACTAAATATTAGTATTATTATACTATATTTAATTAAAATCAACTGTATTTAATTTCAATAAATAAAAATTAAACGATTATATTTTAAGTGATAATATAAAAATAAAGTACCCCCCACTGATTTATCATAATAAGATGTTATTATATATCCAATCCATTAATATCTATTTTTAGGATCTATTTTTTTGATAGCAAATACTACATTCTAATACTGTATATAATTTTTGAATTTAGCATTTGTAATATCGCTAATTACTATTAGAGTAATTATAAAATAATACATTGCATCTTGTTATTTTGCCAGACTAAATTATTTTTAAAAGCTCTTTTTATCTATAAATATTAAATTTTTTTATCGCAGTCTTCTAATACTAATATAGTATAGAAGATCGTGATTTACAGCAACATATAATAAATGACATTTAATTTTTAAAATGTCCGTCTAATTATTATTAATGACCATGGTATTAAAACAATACATTTAATTATCAGTTTTTTGAGTTATCATCATAGTTTTATTTAGTTAATGTTTATGAACATATTTTTATATTTATGGAAAAATTAAACCTTGACGGAAAGTATATAATACTATTAATAAAATATTATACTGTTAGTAAGTCAAACATAGAATAAAATGGCATGCATGAGTTATGCAAATATATTTTTCGTAGATTGTACTCTACTAGAAAACAAGTAACCAGCCCGTTACTCAATCATTGAGTCTTGTTCTACCTAAACAATACCATATATTTAACAGTTTACTTTAAGTGAATTTTAAAAGTGTCAACAATTATACAAGAGACTCGTATTATACGAAATTTCACAGTTGGCATTAATAATATAATTGCTATAATATATTTGCAAATATCTTTGCTTAACCATGGTGTCTATGGACGCATTCCATCTTTTAGAGAGCCTAAACGAAAAACAACGTGCAGCTGTTGCAGCACCGCTTGGCAACTTATTAGTACTGGCAGGGGCAGGTAGCGGTAAAACTAGGGTGTTAGTATATCGTATTGCCTGGTTGATCTCAGCAGAGCAATACGCTCCATATTCAATAATGGCAGTAACGTTCACTAATAAGGCCGCAACAGAAATTCGCAACCGTCTCGAAGGTTTAATTGGCACAAGTCAGAATAATATGTGGATTGGTACTTTTCACGGATTAGCGCATCGTTTGCTACGTGACCATCATATGGAAGCCAATTTACCGCAAGCGTTTCAAGTTCTTGATAGTGATGATCAATTCAGGCTACTTAAAAGAATTATTAACGAGTTAAATATTGATGAGAAATCTTGTCCCCCTCGCCAAGCTATGTGGTATATAAACAATAAGAAAGATCATGGCTTACGTCCACAGAAGATTGAAAGAATTCATAATTCAATGAAGACAACCTGGTTACGTATTTATTACGCTTATCAGGAAACATGCAATCGTTCTGGATTAGTAGATTTTTCGGAATTGATTCTGCGTGCCCACGAATTATGCTTGAATAATCCATATATTCTCGCTCATTACCGTGAGCGATTTAGAAATATACTCGTGGATGAGTTCCAAGATACCAATAGTATCCAATATTCTTGGATATGCCAATTGGCAGGCAGTAATAATAATGTGATGATTGTTGGTGATGATGATCAATCAATATATGGCTGGCGTGGGGCACAAGTGGAAAACATTCAGCGTTTCATCAATGATTTTTATGACGTAAAAACACTTCGTCTAGAGCAAAATTACCGATCTACTAGCAATATCTTGGAAGCGGCAAACTCTCTGATATCCCATAACGCTGACCGCATGGGTAAAAATCTATGGACCGATGGCAGCCAAGGTGAACTCATCTCAATCTACCGTGCTGTCAACGAAATGGACGAAGCAAATTTCGTGGTTAAGAAAATTAAAAAATGGAGAGAGAATGGCGGTACACTGAATAATTGCGCTATCCTCTACCGTAGCAATGCTCAATCACGAGTGCTAGAAGAGGCATTATTGCGGAATGTCATATCGTATCGTATTCATGGTGGTCATCGCTTTTTTGAACGTCAAGAAATTAAAGATGCACTAGCGTACTTACGTCTGATATCTAATCGAGATGACGATGCGGCTTTTGAAAGAATAGTCAACACGCCAATAAGAGGTATCGGCGAACGTACTCTTGATGTAATTCATCAAGTAGCACGTGATCGTCAAATAACACTATGGAGAGCAACGCATGAAACGTTAAATAACAAAATATTGGCTAGTCGCGCGCTAAGTGCATTGCAACAATTTACAGAACTCATAGATTCATTGACGAATGAAATAATGGATATGCCGTTACATGTTCAGACTGACCAAGTAATCCGTAATTCTGGATTATTCCTTATGTATAGGCAAGAAAAAGGTGAAAAAGGTCAAGCACGGATTGATAATTTAAAAGAATTAGTAACGGCGACACGCCAATATAGATATCAAGAAGATAATCATAATTTGACACCATTACAAGCTTTTTTATCGCACGCTGCACTCGAGGAATGTGAAAACCAATTTGATAGTGAGAAAGAATCGGTGCAATTAATGACTGTGCATGCAGCTAAGGGCATGGAATTCCCTCTAGTATTTATCATTGGTATGGAAGAAGGTATGTTTCCCAGTCAGATGTCACTCGACGAAATCGGTAGATTAGAAGAAGAACGCCGTCTGGCTTATGTTGGAGTAACGCGTGCGATGCTTAAGTTAACGCTAACTTATACCGAAACACGACGTCTTTACGGAAAAGACGTCTCTCACCAACCTTCACGTTTTATCGGGGAGTTACCAAGAAAATGTGTCGAAGAGATACGGTCATACAATGGCCTATTACGACAGCCTAAGCAAAATTATATTCGTATGCCTATGAATGAAACTAACACTGTTTATAGACGAGGACAACGTGTACGGCATCCTACATTTGGTGAAGGTATAGTCGTCAATATAGAAGGTAGTGATGAGTATAGACGCTTACAGATTGACTTTCATAATAGAGTAGGAATTAAATGGCTGGTCTTAGCCTATGCCCGACTAGAAAAGGTATAGTATCAGCAATGTATAATATATCGTTATAGCTAATTAGCAGAGATGTGGCTTGCATCCTTTTCTATACTTTCAGAAGTGAAAACTGAAAAGTATATTGGCATTAGTCTCAGAAAAAATATCGCCTTAAATATAAAGTACATAACTATTTTAAATTAATCAATTGTATTTGTTAAAATATCAATAGTAACTACTAGATTACATAAATCTAGGATAGCATAAGATAAAACACAGCACTTAATATTTTTATTTTGCATTTATAAAAACTAAACCTTGATTATATTAGCTACAACATGAAGAAAGGATTTTCTATACATTTATATTACATCGTATACTATATTCTTGATTTATAATTAGATGATTATTGAATAATGCTAAAATTACTCAATTTATTTTATATAGTATGTTTATCTATATAATATCAAGGATTTATACTGCCATCTTATGAAGATCTGAAAATAATATATGCTTGCGCCTTAAGATTCATTACGTATTAATTAATTGTATCTTTAAGTTTGTAAATTTAATATATTTAAATATTATTTCACCTAAATCAATAAGTAACTATCGTACTCTTATATTTATAATAGTATGGTTTCTGAGCTCAGTAGTAATGGCATCTAACATAAGCAACTCTAGTCTTATAGGTTTCATTCTTTTAAGGAGCATGCAACATTGTGTGACAAGACATAATATTTAAATTTATTAGGTGTAATTAACTTTTTTAAACACATTAAGCGTAAACTATGTCATAAAATATGAAATATACTCAAGATAGAGAAATATATATAACATTATAGGATTATTAATATTTTATATATAAAGACATATTTCAAAAATATCTAGCAAGTAGTACCTAGGCAATTCCATTATTGTGCATTAATATCAATCCGTTATAAAATTTATCTAAGGATCATTTTGATAGAAAATAAATAATTAAATGATTAAAGCTTTATCACTATGCATATTAATTATCACTATACATTCTAATATATATGTATAAAATTTTGCACAAAAACGAATAAATCTTAACAAGTTGTAATTTGTATTAAATAAAAATGTAATATTCGATACAAAGCTATAGTTATCAATATATTAATAAAAAGCATGATTAATTTACAACTTTGATTCATTTATGACTAAACAGTATATTCTATGAATATCTATACACATCATTGGTCTATAAGAAATAATATGTTTCATACAAGGTAATTTATGCATGCAAGGTAATTTATGCATGCTTCAAAAAATTTTTATAAGGCTTTTATCCGCAATACGTAATATAGAGTTTACAAGATATAAAGACAAATTATCTTAATAGATATCGCTTGGTGATAATGGCAAGAAATTATTAATAAAAATATTGTTGTCTACATTAAATAGTCATGTAGTGTGACATTCACTATTATGTGAAATTCAAGCATCCAAATTAGATTTAAATAAATAGATACTTACTATAAGTAGTTTACCATTTAATTAGATATAAGTAAATGCAATTATATAATCTTTCTAACCATTTATTTATATTTTAATCAATATTTAAATAGATATCGTATATGTACTTTTAATTTAAGTTAATTTGATTTAAAATATCGTAGCTATTAAGATATAATGTTTTCTATGGCGAGTCAGGAATGGTATTCAATCGCCTTTTACGTTATTAAAATATATCGATATACTGGAAAAAATATGGATTATCATTTACTGAAAATTATTGTATGCCCAATCTGTAAAGGGAGTCTTTTTTTTAATCCAGAACACACAGAACTAATTTGTAATGCAGATAGTCTAGCTTATCCATGTCGTGACGGTATCCCTGTCTTGTTAGCTAACTTCGCTCGTACACTCTAATATAGATGAAAAACACGTATGACTTTTATTGCTATTATTCCTGCGCGCTATGCATCAACTAGGTTGCCCAGTAAACCTTTAGCTGATATTAATGGAAAGCCTATGATAGTACATGTAATAGAGCGAACACGAGAATCAGGTGCAAGCCGCGTGATTGTAGCAGTTGATCATATAGAGGTGGCTAATGTGGTTGAAGCTGCTGGTGGTGAAATTTGCATGACTCGTATAGATCACCATTCTGGTACAGAACGAGTATTAGAGGTCATTGAACATTATGGATTTTCAGATGAACAGATTATCGTAAATGTACAGTGTGATGAACCGATGATTTCACCAGTTATTATATGTCAGGTGGCGGAAAATCTAACTGATAGTCTTGCTAGTATGGCTACATTAGCAGTGCCTATTAACCCTTCATCTATAGAAGCTCTTAATCCTAATATAGTTAAAGTAGTAATAGATGCACAAGGCTATGCTCTCTATTTTTCACGTGCCGCAATTCCATGCAATCATCATACAGGTTTTGCAATGTCAAAAGATAAGATTAGCTACACTCTATTACGGCACATAGGCATTTATAGCTATCGCGTCGAATTTATTCGCCGTTATGTTAATTGGAATGTAAGTCAGTTAGAGCAAATTGAATCTTTAGAACAATTACGAGTATTATGGTATGGAGAAAAAATATATGTCGCACGTGCTAAAGTTATACCGAGTATAGGAGTTGATACTCTTGATGATTTGCATCGTATACGTAATAGCTTATGCTAAATTATTATTCTCTATAGATTGTTTTGTCTATTCATTTTATGTCTTACTACTAATTACCCAATATTTTATTTTATCGTATTTGTTGTTGATTTATAATAAGTATTGCAATAAAAACGCTATAATAATGAATTAAATAGCTATTTCATCAACAGTAATCTGATGCATATAACTTCTACATTATATCTATACCTAATTGTATCAACTGAAAACGATATTTCAATTGCTTTGATCCAATCACTGGTAGCCTGATGGATTACAAGTAATTGTTGTAGAGCTGAAATACGGAAATTGTCTTATGTAGTTAATTGGTTGCACATGTCTCCTACAATATCATACATGCCAGAAGACATATAATCGCGCCAGAATTGTTGCAAAGCCAATAAACGCTGTTTCAATGTCAGTGATTCGCCATCTATTCGTGGCTGATGAATGCGAATAGCACGGGATACTTTACCAAGATAATAAAATAGGTTGCCTAAAGTTAGGCAAGTTTAAAACGGTGTTACTATCTTATTTTAACATCAAGAAATAGATCGACTGCCTTATCTTACTGACTGGATAGTAGGATATTACCAGTTGCAACATACTCATGCGATAGGTAATGAGTTTTTTTGTTGTGTATTCTGCTGAATACTTCTACACCCCTTCTACCAACCATACGTAGAAGCAAGGAGAAGCAATAGAAACAGCAGTTCTAGCATTGAGGATAATGCCTTTTTGAGAATTGGCTGCTTCATGTTCGAAGCAAGCTATACACGTTACAAAGTTAACTTTTGAATCTTATATTTAGCGCGTTTTAAGGCAATACGTATGCGTAGGTAGAAAACACTGAGTATGATACATCCAATAACAAAACCAGCTCCAAATAGGACTGCTAATAAACTTGAAAGCTTATAATTACTTTGAGCGATTAAGTAGTTTAAGCTCACTATCTGATCGTTATGTGCCCAGAAAGTGGCTAACAGAACAAAAATTATTATGACAAACAAAAAAATAATTAAGTATTTCACATATTTTCCATAAAATCAAGTTATGCTAGATATATAATAAAAATCTGTAACAGCCTGCACTATTATTTTATCATAGATAGGCAATGATATGGTCTGATAATGTTATATTTTACTCATATTTTCTTTATATTTAGTTACTCACAATCTGCTTTAAAAAAGATGAATTAAGTTTTCATAATACACTGCATATAAGATACTTCTATTAGAATTAGATCGATGAATACAAATAATGAATCACCTGGCTAATAAATATATGCAAGATCAGAGGGTTACTTCTTACACTGGCTATCTATAGTAGAAATAGCAATGCCACACTATTCATAATGGTGGATGTAATTCGTCATAAATAAAATATTTAGTATCATTACATTATATGTTTTTCATAACACTACCAATAGTCGAATTTTATATTTAATAAAACATAAATAATACATATTCTTACAAATTAAATATGGTAGTACAAATTAATATTATTATATCTATCCTTCGTTACTCTGTAAGATACGCATGTAGCTTAAAATAAAATATATACTAAAGAAATGCTATATGTAATGAGACGAAATATCTAAATCATCTCTATACTCTATTTTAGCATCGCATTATGATTTTTTCGCTAACAATTATAGTTTTTGATATTTTTTGGAGGCATCTATTCAGTATCATCATTATTGACAACTCACATAACGTCATATACTTTACTATTTTATGCTATCCAATCTAGATTTTCATAAGTCATTTACATGTCGTAATGTTATGAGCTAGTAGACTGAGCGGTCTAGTAAAAGTATCATGGTAAAGTATCGGCACTTTAATAAATAGAGCATAAGATTTTATATATAGCGCTAGTTAGTTTATTCAACAGGACTTATGATGCATAATAATAATTGAAATAGAATGTATTTATGGAAAATAATATGCAGCTAAAACGGGTGGCAGAAGCCAAATTGCCAACCCCTTGGGGCGATTTTATCATGGTCGGATTTGAAGAGTTATCTACTGGGCATGATCATCTCGCATTAGTGTTTGGAGACATCTCTGGCGAAAGGCCTGTGCTTGCACGCATACATTCTGAGTGCTTGACAGGTGATGCATTATTCAGCCTGCGTTGTGATTGCGGTTTCCAATTAGAAACGACGTTAGCTTATATCGCCGAAGAAGGACGTGGTCTTTTACTTTATCATCGCCAAGAAGGTCGTAATATTGGATTATTAAATAAAATCCGTGCCTATGCTTTGCAAGATCAAGGTGCAGATACTGTAGAAGCGAACTATCAGCTTGGTTTTGATGCAGATGAACGCGATTTCACCATATGTGCTGATATGTTTAAATTACTCGGTGTTAATACAATACGTCTGCTGACAAATAACCCACAAAAGGTTAATATCTTGAGTAAATCTGGTATCAATATTATTGCGCGTGTGCCTTTAATCGTAGGAAAAAATCCAAATAATGCGAATTATCTAGCTACTAAAGCAATAAAAATGGGACATCTATTAGATATAGAAAAAATTGCTGCTATATAACAATAAATTTTATTTCATTCTTTATTAATTAATGAACATGATGTTTTATAGAATAAATACTACATAATAAGTTAAATATAGCTTATTTCTCTGGTAATGTAATACCATTAAACATATCTTCAATATCTTCATTAGAACGTAATGCGATAGCGTGATCGATTAGATCACGTGTTAAATGTGGAGCGAAACGCTGAATAAAGTCATATACGTAACTACGTAGAAACGTGCTACGGCGAAAGCCAATTTTAGTAGTACTATAGTTAAAGATATTGCGTGCATCTATAGTAATTAGATCTGTGTCTTTTATTGGATCTATTGCCATGCTGGCAATAACGCCAACTCCCAGCCCAAGACGTACATAGGTTTTAATAACATCTGCATCAGTAGCAGTAAATGCAATACGAGGGGTTAAGCCCACACGATTGAATGCAATATCCAATTCTGAACCACGAATAAATCCAAAAATATATGTGATAATTGGATATGTAGCTAATTCTTCAATAGTGATATGGTTTTTTCTAGCAAGAGGATGATCCGGTTTTATCAGTACTGTGCGATTCCAATGATAACATGGCAACATAATTAAATCTTCATACAAGTGCAATGCTTCTGTTGCAATAGCAAAATCTGCAATACCTTTAGAAATTGCTTCGACTATTTGCATTGGAGAGCCTTGGTGTATATGTAAGGATACTCTTGGATAGCGTTTAATAAAACCCTTGATAATATTTGGTAATGCGTATCGCGCTTGCGTATGGGTAGTAGCAATATAAAGATGGCCTTGATCAGGATAAGTATACTCACTAGCAATAGATTTTATAGCATCTACTTTAGATAATACTTCACGTGCAATGCGGATAATTTCTTTACCAGCCTGAGTCACTTGAGTTAAGTGTTTTCCACTTCTAGCGAAAATCTGTATTCCTAACTCGTCTTCTAGCATACGCACTTGCTTACTAATGCCGGGTTGTGAAGTATAAAGCCCTTCTGCCGTTGAGGAAACATTTAGATTGTGGTTAACCACCTCTACAATATAACGAAGCTGTTGCAATTTCATATCTTATACCACCTTAGAGTAAAAGTATGGATGTCCCATAGTAAAATATAACGGCATCTCAAGTATTATGAAGAGTTAGCAGTCTTAATATACGCTGTATTTCTATTAGCAAATCCTGAATGTAACTCTATTATAAATAATATTTAATTAATACACCATGTTTACTGTCTATATCTCATAGATGGTTTAAAAGTAAAAGGTTTATCATATTATGATAATATTTATGTTTTTAGTAATATAAAGATTTATACAATAGCAATTCAAGATAATTTTTGATGTATATAGCATACAAATGCTTATATTTTCTATAATCGTAAATTATAGATCTGTTAAAAACTATATCAATTCGTGATATATTAACATAGACTTTTTCTTAAGGATGTATGACAACATCATCACCACCACTATATCTTAGAGTGCTAGGCATGATAGTAAAACATAGTTAGTAATTGAGATAATAAATCTGTATATTAATAAAATATTTTTCAATTTTATTAATTTTTTATTATAAATAAAAGTTTATAAATTTAGATTAGGACTAATAATCAAGAATGAATATAAAAGGATATGATATTTTTTAATTTTTATTATTTATGATAAAAGCTATTTAATAATAATAGCATAAATACCTACTTTTGTATAAAGTATTATAACTCTTTTTTGAAGATGAAAATTATAGTATAATAATACTATCATAAGCTTGTAATATTTTCCAAGCATATTTATGACTTTTTAATAGAATGGATATATTTTAGAAAATTAAAATTTTCAAATCTAAATATAATAATAGTATATAAAAGTCTTAATAAAATTTAGAATTTTTTAACATTAATTCTAATATAAATAATTCATTAATATATATTTCAAGAGCTTAAATTAATATAGAAAATATTGTATAAGTACTTTAATAAATATATATTGCATTACTACTATTTAATAGTAGTAATAATAAATAGACTCAAATCAAGATGCATTATATAAAAAAATTTATTCATCATAATTAGAAAATAATGCCAGAGGGCAATCCACTGTTTAATTAAATATTAATTCATGCTGAGTGCGTTACCCATTATATCCGTATAGTTTAAAATAAGAAACACATTCTGGGTATGTAAAGAAAAGTCAGTATTTAATCAATAAGTTATAACCAAAGCGCTAGAAGCAATCTGTATCCGTTAGTCGCTCGCTAGCGACTGGTATAGTTAATTGATAAATTATAAGCATTATCTATATTGGCTAGATTTTTATTGAAGTATCTAAACTAACAATTGCTTTTCCATTCTATCCATTTTCCATTCACATAGAATGCGCACCAACCAGTACTCTTACCATTTTTCTCTGAAGTGATGTATTGCTCTTGAGTTTTTTTATTAAATCGCACTAGTGTCTTATTACCAGTACTATCGATTAATGGTGCATCTGCAAGATAATGTATTTTTTGCGATAAGCGATGCTTAAAACGAGCCAGTTCTTCTACTAGTGGTGCTCGAGTTTCACGTGATTTGGGAAAAGTATTAGCCGCAAGAAAAACACCAGCAACTCCATCACGAAGAACGAAGTAAGATTTAGATTTATCACATGATAATTCAGGCAAAGGAACAGGCTCTTCTTTAAGTGGCGCAACGTTACCATTGCGCAGTATTTTACGGGTATTGTTGCACTTATTATTCATACATCCCATATACTTACCAAAACGTCCCATTTTTAGATGCATTTTAGAAGTGCATTTATTGCACTCAAGGACCAAACTATCATACCCTTTAAGTTGAAACTCTCCTGTTTCAATCTTATAACCATTACATGTTGGATTCTTTCCGCAGATATGCAGTTTACTTTGATTATTAATGAAGTAGCTGTCCATTGCAGTACTACATATTTGGCAACGGCTACGAGAACGTAATGCATTGGTTTCTGCTTCATCCCCTTCAAGAATATTGAGCACTTCCGCTTCAGGCACTAAATTTATAGTAGTTTTACAACGCTCCTGCAGTGGCAATTTATAACCAGTGCAACTAAGGAAAACACCGGTACTAGCAATTCGGATACCCATATTTCGAGTACATGTTGGACAGTTAATGTTGGTTATAACTATTAGATTAGGGCGCATTCCGCCTTCTTCTGGAATTTTTTCTGCCATTTCTAATTGTGCGCTGAAAATAGTGAAAAAATCATCTAGCATCACTCTCCAGTCTGTCTGGTTATTGGCAACTTGATCTAATCGGTCTTCCATACAGGCTGTGAAATCATAGTTCATTAATCCAGCAAAATTTTCTTTTAATCGATTAGTTACAATTTCACCTATTTTTTCAGTATAAAAACGATGGTTTTCTACCCGTACATAACCTCTATCCTGAATAGTTGAAATAATCGCTGAATAGGTTGATGGGCGACCAATACCACGTTTTTCTAATTCTTTCACTAATGAGGATTCATTGTAACGTAGAGGAGGTTGAGTAAAGTGTTGGCTTGGAATTAATTGTTTTAGATGTAACTTGCTACCAACTTTAATTAATGGTAGTGTACTTTCTTTTTCAACCCCGAATAGTCTAGGCATTACCTTAGTCCAACCATCGAAACATAGCGTGCGACTTTTAGCACATAGCTGATAGGTACATGCCTGAATCCATAACGTAATGGAGTTATATTCCGTTTCAGTCATCTGACAAGCGACAAACTTACACCATATTAACTTATATAATCTTTGTGCATCTACTTCTATATCTTTTAACTTTTCGGCTATAACGTTAACGTCTGAAGGACGAATAGCTTCATGCGCTTCCTGTGAATTTTTTTTACTGCCGTAAAGATGTGGCTTTTTTGGAAGATATCCTTTACCAAAATTATTTTTGATATAACTACGTACCATAGTAATAGCTTCTTGGCTTAAGTGAGTAGCATCAGTACGCGTATACGTAATGTATCCAGCTTCATATAACCACTGAGCTATTTGCATAGTTTTCTTTACGCTAAAGCCAAGTCGAATACTAGCAGCCTGTTGTAATGTAGAAGTAATAAATGGCGCGCCGGGTTTTCTAGTTGTCCTTTTCTCTTCTAGATCTAATACATGATATTGTGCCTTTTCCAATAGCTTGATGGCAGATTGAATTTGATGATACTTAGCTGACTTAAATGGTTGATTGTGTAAATGTGTTACTGCCACCTGTAACCGCGTATTACTGGTCGTTAATAGATCCGCATGTAGTAACCAGTATTCTTCAGGTATAAATGTTTTTATGTCCTGTTCACGTTCTACGACTAATCGTACTGCCACTGACTGAACTCGTCCTGCAGATAGACCTCTGGCAATTTTTTTCCATAGTAATGGAGAGACCATATAGCCGACGACTCTATCCATAAATCGACGCGCTTGCTGAGCATTGACGCGGTTAATATTTAATTCGCAAGGTTGTTTAAATGCCTGTTGAATAGCTTGTTTAGTAATTTCATTAAATACCACACGGCTAAATCTTTTTGGATCGCCACCGATTACCGTTCTGAGATGCCAAGCAATGGCTTCTCCTTCTCGATCAAGATCAGTTGCTAGATAAATATGCTCGGCTTTTTCCGCTAACAATTTTAATTCGGAAACTATTTTTTCTTTACCAGGCAGAACTTCATAATGCGCGTGCCATCCCTGGTAAGGGTCCACTCCCATACGATTAACTAATGCCGTCTTTTCATCTTTTTTAATTTTTGTTTTAGTTTTATTTTCAGATTGCACTATAGTTGAATGACTATTTTTTTTTCGTGCTGCTCTACTAGTCGGTAAATCATAGATATGACCAACGCTTGATTTGACTAAATAATTACTCCCTAAATATTTATTAATGGTTTTTGCTTTTGCTGGAGATTCAACTATTACAAGAGATTTACCCATATTTACCTTTATCTAAATTTATAACTTCGCGCTATTCAGGATGGCTGTTAATCTCCTCATACTACAGAAATCCTGTCTGTTTTATATTGCAGAAGTTATGAAAGAGATCAACATGTTTTATCAGCATAGCTAACTGCTATTGATATAATACTTCAATTTTTATTATTATTCTAATATTCATATGTTTGAATGATAGATAAAATATAATAATTAAAATAAACTTCTACTTAATGAAAGAAGCGAAAGACTGGAGAAATTGCTTTTATATGATCTATATCTAATCAACTTTATTGCGATTTATAATCATACATATAATTATACTATAACTATACAATTCATTAATAAAAATGTTATTGTAATTTAATAAAACTTGATTCAATAAATCAAAAATATTAGTTGCTATATATCTGAAACATTACATGTATTACTTAATAAAATAATTAAATTGGCATTAATTAAAATATTTAAGGATATATTAAACAAATATTATAGACATGTACTGCAGGAATTAAAAGATGGCATTTTATGAAATGTAATGATGTTAAAATTTATCGTGATACAACTTGATTGCTTCATCATTGCTATTCGTATGCAAGTAGAATTTTCATTTCATAAGAATTATTCGTCATAAGAATTATGTTAAAAAAATCAATCATGTTTTATTTACTTTAATTTTTCCTTTAATTTAATTGAATAATTGCATTATATATTTAGATATCATTTATCTATACTTATCGTTGACATTCAAAATAAAGGTGATAATTTGAAAAAAATTCTATAAAATAATATATCTACTTTGTCAAGTACTTTTTTAGGTTTTCTATCTTACTTTCTTAATGTATTTTACGTATTTATCATAGATAATCATTTTAATAATCTTCTTAATATCCTATTTATAATACATATTAAAAAATAAATGTTAATATTGTGATTTATACAATTGTAATGCATTACAAATAATTTATTTTGAATAAAATCACCGCAATATTTATAGTAGTAAATACTGAAATTTAAATTCGGTTTTTACTATTACCATTAATGTTATAAGACAATATTTCTAAAGAGATAAAATAGTATTATTAATATTATAACCTCTTAATTTATAATATATTTCATTAAATGATGGTTCGCTATTTACTATTCGACATGTCTTTTTTTTGAATAAGCTCGGCGTACAATAAATTATATACATTCTAATTAAAAAAAATGGAAAATTGTACACTTTTTTAATATAATCTCTCATTATTATTACATATCCCATAGTGCAAAGACGAATACTAAAAATTTAAAATATCTTCCTATAAATAAAATATTTTAATGCGTGATGTTTGAAAACAAGACTATTATATTATATAAATTTAAAAGTAATTATTCTATATATACTTTACATAATAAATCATTTAATTCTTGCTATAGCATAACGTGATATATCATATATTTATAAGACTAATTAGGATTAATTATATGATCATGTTTAATATTTTTTTACTAAACAGTTAGATTCAAATTATTTATAGATGAGTATCTCTCCTCTATATAAATAGGATATTTTATCAAAAATAATAGAAAATGTTTATAATGCAGGCTTATTATATTATTGGTGCTATAAAGACCAGTGTATATTGACGATCTAGTGATTTAAAAAATTAAATGTTAGCTTATACAATAAAAGATTGTCGTAGTTAATACCCATTGAATATTTTAAAGAGCCTTATCTAGTATTACTAGAATATATTAGTAAATAATGAACGATTTGTCTAAGGATATAGCATAGACTATTAATAAGAAATTATATAAGTCAATAACGAGATGGATAAGTAAAGTTTTCAGGATGAAATATGGTATATACAGATAATTTAATGTATAGCTAGCTATGCTTACATAGTGACTATGTAAGCGAAATTCCCTACTGCATCCAATGAAATGGATATTAACGGTTAAAACAGATCGCTTCGTCGTATGCGAACAAACTGAGCAACCAACATGATTACGGCAATAACTATATAAATAAAGAAGATACCTAATAACCATTGTGGAATTGTCAATGAAAAATATGTCCATTGTCGATTTTCACAGTTACTAGAAGCCTGAAATAGCATTGGTAACCACCTATCTAATGGCAACCACGATGGAAATGTAATAAAGAAATTACACGTACTAAGTGCTGATGAATGTAATTGCATCATAGTATGTTTCCAGGAAAATTGAACTCCTTGTCCAGCACTATAAATCCACAGCACAATTGATACATAGCGCAATGGGGTTTTAGGAGCCAAGACGCCGACGATCGAGGAACCAAGAATGCCAAATATTGCGCAACGTTCATAGATACACATGACGCAGGATTGTAGTAGCATAACATGCTGAAAATAGATGGAAGATAATGCTAAAAAAAAAGCAGTAATACCTAGAAGAAGCCAGACTCTTCGTTCTTGTGAACCACGTTGAAATATTTGTAATATCATCGTTTTTTTCCACTTATTAGTCCATACTGAAATGTGCATTGTAAACTAATTGAATCACTTTCAGCTAATTAATTAGTAGTGTATATACACACGATATTTAAGTGAGTAGAATGGATGTTGATCCATGATTGATTCGAACAATCAATCCAATAAAGGATTGGATATATTTTTTTTATAACATTATATGATCGAATAAACAGGTTTGATACACTTCTATTTATACTAGGGTTGTATATCGCAGGATACATAAGGAAGAGTATAAGCTATCTTGTCTAGTGGCTTATTTGAGAACTGTATATCAACGAAATAACTTCGCGCTGTCTTCACGATTAGTATATTATTATATTTATTCTCATTATATTGAGGGATATAAGCAAGAACACCGATTATATTGAGTATTTTTATCATATTCATAACACTTTCTATCGATTATGATAGAGGATTATCCTAGAGTAATAAAATGTACATCAATTCTTTATAGACCACGGTATAGATTCACCAGCTAGAAAAGGGATAAAAGATGTGTGACCTATACGTATCTCTGGTGGCTGTTGAATGGCAACACGTTGTAACTCAATAAAATCTTTATTAACTGGCAAACCATAGAAAGCCGCCCCATTTATTGAACAAAATCCCTCCAAGTATTGTAATGCATCTAGTTTCTCAAAGATGGTGGCGTAGATAGATATGATGTTAGGTGCATTAAAAATGCCTGCACAACCGCAGTTAGATTCTTTGCTATATTTAGTGTGAGGTGCTGAGTCAGAACCAAGAAAAAAGCGATTGGCACCACTACTAGATATAGCTTTACATAGTGCTAATTGATGTATATTACGTTTAAGAATTGGAAAACAAAATAGATGAGGATGAATACTGCCAACGAGCATATTATTTCGGTTCAACATAAGATGGTGCGGTGTAATAGTGGCACTCAAGAATTGATCTCCTTCCTGAACATATTGCACTGCTTCTTTGGTTGTGATGTGTTCAAAGACAATTTTTAGTTCAGGGAATTGTAAGCGCATTGGTTGCATTACTTGCTCAATAAAGTATGCTTCGCGATCAAAGATATCAACAGTACTATCAGTGATTTCTCCATGGATTAGAAGAGGCATACCAATTTTTTGCATGGTCTCAAATAAAGAATATATATCTTTTATACTACTCACACCTCTGCTAGAGTTAGTTGTAGCCATGGCGGGATAGAGTTTTGCGGCGCTGAATACACCTTCTTGAAATCCACTAACAAGTTCGTTAGCAGAAAGAGCATTTGTAAGATAGCAAGTCATTAGCGGCGTGAAGATATGCCCTTTCGGCACGGCGGCTAAAATACGTTGACGGTAGTTACGTGCTGCGGCTCTCGTAATTATTGGCGACTCAAGATTCGGCATCACTATTGCATGGCTAAATACCTTACTAGTATACGGTAGTACCGTTTTTAAAATTTCACCGTCCCGAAGATGAACATGCCAATCGTCAGGACGACGTATCTTCAATATTTGAGGTTGTGTAGTCATCTTTCCTGTCTCAACTAGTCAGAATAATGAGATTATCTACTTGAAAATATAAAAATAAACAGAAATACTTTGATTCATCTATAATTACTGATAAATAATTTTAAATGCGTAATGGATTAAGATATATGTTTATTATCAAAGATAAAACACAAGATATATTGATTATTATCTAATTATTGAAATGGAAATAAATGCACTCCTAGCGCTAAGAGATAGCTCTCATTTACTATATCGCAATAGTTAAGCAAAAAATAGAATTTTCTGTATTTGTCACTTTCGATCTGTGTCATCTTAAATCTTAAAAAACTATCAAACATAGCATATTATAGCTTTAATACTGTATTTAAGCTGCATAAAAGTAATAGCGATCAATTTTCTAATAGAGCGATACATTTTATATTTTTATTTTCAAAGGCGCTAATTTCATTCAGTCAGTCGCTGAGGTTTAGACGTTGGTGACATAGATTTATTAACTGCCGCATGACCACCAGCGCCACCTTTACCTTTAAAATTAAAGGGAGAGCGCTGCCAGTCGCTATGTTGACATGTTTCTTGGGGATCAATTAATACAGGTTCTTTGACCATCAACGTACTAGTGAGATGTTGGTGCGATATATTTGGCATGACCTTTACCTGGTTGTGTTGTTGAAGTTCAGAAGCTAATTCGGTCGTTACTAGAATGGCAGATTCCTTGATTGGTTTTTCTACCTTTTCTAGAGATCTTTCTTTTTCCATGATTTCTTTGGATAATTGACATTCCTTTACTACTTTCACGGTAGGTGCAATCTCACTTACAATGACCGAAACGGTAGTTGATTTTACCGATTCTTTTATAACAGATGATATTTTTTCAGCATTAGATGTTTGTAGTTTACTTGGATCGTCAACAATTGATATTGTAACTTTTGTAGATGTTAGTAGATTGCTTTGGGTAGTTTGATGAGTATTTGTTTTGCATGCCATTTCTTTTGTTTGCGATAAAGAGGACATTGGATATCCTACCCAAACCTTGCCTAGCGCTAGTTCAGGTGACGCGAAAGCTCCAACTAATGGCATAGGTGATTGAAGAGGATATCGTTCATGACGGTAACGTCGACGACGACGACCGCTAACTCGTAAATGACGTGGTGATCGGCGTGAACGACGAGGAATACCATTTTCGTTCTGATTACGGTTACTAAATTCAGCATCATCTCCTATCTGAGTAACCACAGTTTTTGACAGCAGTGTCACACTGTCTGCCAAGTTAGGTGGTTGATGCTCTTCTTTATTACCCAATGGGGTTGGTGGTGTTAAGAGCGATTCTGCAGCACGCTCTAATGCTTCATGAGTAGGCAGAGGATAGAGGTGTTGCATCACTTGACTGCTTTGAGAGTGTTGGATATTGTGCGTCTTATGTTTATTTACCTGTATTACACTATTATCAATAGCATTTTCGTCCTGTAATTTTGTTTCCTGCTGCAAGTAACGATGTACGTCATGGCGTCGACGCTGACGTTCTGATCGTTTTTCAAGACGTTGTTCTTTAATGGCCTCATCACATGTAGGCTCTTCAGTGACCAGTGTATTTTTAAGTTGATTACGGCGATTGCGGCGTGATTCGTCGTTAGTTCCTCTTAGCTCAACATTGTCGCGTCTGTTATGTACTTCCGAATACGCTTTTCGATTAGCAACGTGTCGGCTGCGACGTTGTGAGTAATAAGTTTCAGTATTGCTGTTTGCTTGTATTGCTTGAGTTGATTTTGTTTTGATAATGGCTGAACTCTGATCTTTAGTATAAAATAATGCTTTTAAATTACCCCACAAATGTCTTAATACATTCTGTATGGCAAAAGCAATATATATGACTGATTGAGTAAAGTTTCTTGTGTCACGAGGAAACATGTTAGCAGAAGACAATGAAAAAGTCGTTAAGGCTGGTTGTGTTGGGCGTATGCGCGGAGTTGACACGTCTTCAAGTAATTGTACTATTTCTTCTTCATGTAGCTTTGGTAAAAGGTAACTAAGAGTAGGAGTTTCCTCGCCTTTTCGTACACGCATTACAGAGTAATTTGGCGTCTGCATTTGGTCATTTGGCACTATAATAGCTTTTACGCCAGCTTGACATTTTTCGATTGCGTTAACTGCGTCACGCTTTTCATTTAATAGATAAGAGGCTACCTGTACAGGGACAATCGCATGAACTTCTTTAGTGTTCTCTTTTAATGCCTCTTCTTCAATTAAACGCAAAATAGAGAGAGCTAGTGATTCGTTATCACGAACAGTACCTGTGCCTTTACATCGCGGGCAAACATGGTGACTCGATTCACCTAGAGAAGGGTTGAGACGCTGACGTGACATCTCCAGAAGTCCGAAGCGAGAAATACGGCAAATCTGAATACGCGCTCGGTCTTGACGTACTGCATCACGCAAACGGGTTTCAACTTCACGTTGGTGGCGTATTGGACCCATATCGATAAAATCGATAACAATTAATCCACCAAGATCACGTAAATGTAATTGGCGGGCGATTTCATCTGCTGCTTCTAAATTTGTATTAAACGCAGTTTCTTCAATATCACTGCCACGGGTTGCACGTGCAGAGTTGATGTCAATAGCAGTTAATGCTTCAGTACTATCGATAACGATTGAACCGCCAGAGGGAAGACGTACTTCACGTTGAAAAGCTGATTCAATTTGTGATTCAATCTGGTAGTGACTGAAAAGAGGGACTTCACCGCTATACAGTTTAATTTTACTACTAAAATCTGGGCGACCTAACGCTGAAATATGTTCTTTGGCGAGATTGAGAATCTGAGGATTGTCTATCAAGATTTCACCAATATCTGGACGTAGGTAATCTCGGAATGCACGAACCATAACGTTGCTTTCTTGATGAATCAAAAAAGGCGCAGAGCGACTTTTAGCAACGTGCTTAATGGCTTCCCAATGCTTTAAACGAAAAGAAAGATCCCATTGTAGCGCATCCGCAGATTTACCAACGCCAGCCGTGCGAATGATTAAACCCATTCCATCTGGCAGTTGTAGTGAGGAAAGAGCCTCTTTTAGTTCAGTGCGTTCATCACCTTCAATACGACGGGAAATGCCACCGGCACGTGGATTATTTGGCATAAGAACAAGATAACTACCTGCCAGGCTAATAAATGTCGTTAAAGCCGCGCCTTTATTTCCACGTTCTTCTTTGTCGATCTGCACGATAACTTCTTGTCCTTCGCGCAATCCATCTCTAATATTCAAGCGACTATGAAAAGAAGAATGATTAGGAAAGTATTCTCGGGCAATTTCTTTAAGTGGTAGAAAACCATGACGTTCTGCGCCGTAATCTACAAATACAGCTTCAAGACTGGGTTCAATACGAGTTATTTTACCTTTGTAAATATTGGCTTTTTTCTGTTTATAACCTGGGCTTTCAATATCTAAGTCATATAGCCGTTGTCCATCTACGAGTGCAACACGCAATTCTTCCTGCTGAGTTGCATTAATCAACATTCTTTTCATCTTAACTTACTCGTCATTTTATATTATCGATAAATCTGCTGGTACAATAACTATATGGCTAGATTAGAATTTCACACCCCAATTTTCTTTTAAAGTCAACAACTTCAAGCTTCATCCTACACAAGGAAGAATTCTTTTAGTAATACTATATTGCTTTATTAAGAAAATAATTTTGCCTTGAAAAACAGATTTGTATTAACGTTAATAGACCTAATGCTATTTTCTGATCAAGCCAAAAGCAGCAGTTAGTTAATTATATGATTTAGCATTGCGTCTCACGACCTAGCTGAGTATCTCGATTAGATAAATTAATATACCCACATTGATTCTCTTCCAGGAATCAATGCCGAAAAACACCGTATTATCCCACTGGTAATACCGTTATAGCAAGGTGACTTTTTGTCAATGGGATATTGTTAAAGTTTTAATAGGTGTATTGTTTTTCTTATTTCGCTTGGATTTTATGGATTATCTAAGATAGAGTGCTGTATATAAGAGATATAACACTATTTCAGGCACGCTATTTAGAATAACTCAGTATGAACATCTATAATTCAACAGTACAAGTAATTAAGATTTCTGACAACGAAGAAGGACAGAGAATAGATAATTTTTTGTTCCTTCTACTGAAAGGCGTCCCAAAGAGTATGATTTATCGCATCGTGCGAACAGGCAAAGTACGCGTAAATAAAAGACGTATCAAAGCTTCATACAAGCTGTCGATAGATGATTTAGTATGTATTCCTCCAGTTCGCATCGCTACGCGAAAAATACCACCGGTGTACGGTACACTAGATACCGTATCTGCGCTAGCTAATTGCATTTTGTATGAAGATGACCACCTACTTATTCTAAATAAACCATCTGGAATGGCAGTACATGGCGGTAGTGGTATAAAATTTGGAATTATTGAAGGGCTCCGTGTGCTTTGGCCAGCAATTCGCTTTCTAGAACTGGTACATCGTTTAGATCGCGAGACCTCTGGCGTGCTACTCATAGCAAAGAAACGTTCAGCGCTCAGGTCATTGCATGAACAATTACGTATGAAAGTAATGCAAAAAGATTATTTAGCTTTAGTGCGAGATCAGTGGGAATCCCACTGTAAAACAGTGCAGGCACCATTGCTAAAAAATATTTTACATAATAGTGGATCACGTATTGTTCGTGTTAACAGAGAAGGCAAGTCATCGGTGACTCACTTTGCAGTAAAAACTCGTTATGAGTTTGCTACGTTGATTAAAGCTATCCCCATTACTGGGCGGACTCATCAAATTCGTGTACATGCATTACATGCAGGACATCCTATTGCCTTTGATAATCGCTATGGTGATCGCAATTTTGATCAAAAACTGCTTAATACTGGACTGAAACGTTTATTTCTTCATGCAGCAGCACTGCGATTTGAGCATCCTGCGACTGGGGAAACTATTCGTGTTGAAGCAGAGATGGATGAGGAACTACGCTATTGCTTAAAAATATTGAGTTTATCAGAAAGTTTAATAAATCAATCAGGATAGCCACTGAATTCCTCGCATTATGACGAGCAAATAGTGAACAACATAATTATTGGCAATAAAATCCACACATGCTGATAGGCTATATAATAAAGGCAAGGATAAAGTATTATATTTAACTAAAGATACCATGACATTTAGTGCACTATTTAAGTCAATAGCTGACTATCTATATCATCTTAAAAGTGTAATAAAGTGCAATTATAATGTCTATAGCACAAACATCTGAATATTTCTTTATGGTAGTTATATAGCAATCAGGTTACTATAAGTATTAGTAATGTAATATTTAGAGTGGCAATATCGAAAATATATTTTCTTTATAACTATTGCAGATGATTACATCTTAATTGGCTGTTAACAGAGACAAGACCTACGCCTCTTTCCTTGGTTGTAGGTTTTAGTAACTACAACATTAATACGTTACCTATCATTAACTATGACCTATAAGGTAATGTATTGTGATATTTTATAGATAAAATAAGTGCGCTCTTTTTCGTATATAAAATGTACATATTATTATATAATACTGTCATTCTTATCATGTAGTGACAAGAATAAATTCCTCCTAGCACAAGATATAAGCACCTCATGTTATTAGGAATACAATTTTAAATTGTTGTGTTGTGGTTCAGTAGATTAGCAATATAATAAAGTAACATTGAGTAGCTTTTTCATTTGACTATTACCTAACTTCAAAGTTAAAATATCATAATTAATATGATGAAGAAATCATGATCCTTGATTGACGCTCTACATGGCATGCAAATATATGTAATTATATTGGTCTCTAAGTGAGAAAGATACAAAATATACTATAAAAGTAACAGCGGATAGTATAACTACGTAAGTTTTATATTTGATATAAAGATTTACAATATAATGTAAATAATAGAGCAGGCGAATATTTATTTAGCATCAATATAGCAGTGCTATGATATTATCATACTTTATATATCATCTTAGAATAACATATTTTTTAGAATAACATATTTAGCTCTATTTATTAAAGTAAACTTCAGTTTAGCTAGTTAGCTAGAAAGCCGTGTACTTTTGGAAACTACAACATTTATATCACGTTATATTTTAAGTTATCATTTAAAATTAAATAAGGCTTTTATAGTCCCTAGTGTAGGTATATAAATGTTCATGTTATGAAAATATCTAAAGTTAGATGGGGCATCTGCAGCATACCTATCTAGGTAAAATTCACTCCATTTATCAGAATAGTCAGTTTAAAATCTAATGTATTGAGGAGTAAGGCCTATGGCTGTACAACAGAACAAACCAACTCGTTCTAAACGGGGCATGCGACGTTCACATGATGCACTGACTATTAAGCAGTTATCTATTGATATTGCGTCTGGTGAGAAGCATCTTCGTCATCACATTACTTCTGACGGTTTCTACCGTGGTCGCAAAGTTATTAGCTTAGCTGGCAGCTAAGCTATAAGTGGCAGTACCTTGAATCGTCTAACCTTGGCGTTAGATACAATGGGTGGGGATTTCGGGCCCAGTATTACAGTGCCCGCTGCACTGCGTGCACTATCCTCTAATTTAGAACTTCATATTTTACTAGTTGGAAATCCAGATATCCTTTTCCCTTTGCTTGCCACAACTGATTCAGTTCTTCTGGCAAGATTACAAGTTATACCTGCTCAATCAGTAATTTCTAGTAATCTCACGTCTGCACAGGCGATACGTGCTAGTCATGGAACATCAATGCGTATCGCATTAGAGCTGATTAATGATGGTAAAGTACAAGGCTGTATCAGTGCAGGCAATACAGGGGCTTTAATGGGATTATCGAAGTTGTTAATTAAGCCATTAGAAGGTATTGAACGTCCTGCATTAATGACAGTAATACCTAACCAGTTACGCCAAAAAACTATATTACTAGATTTGGGAGCGAATATTGCATGTAATAGCGCTATGCTAGTACAATTTGCAGTCATGGGTGCAGTGATGGCAGAAGAAATTATTGGTATAATCCAACCACGTGTAGCGTTGCTTAATATTGGTGAAGAAGATTCCAAAGGATTAGAGAATATCCGTGCCGCAGCTAACATACTCAAGAAAACTCCAACAATTAATTACATTGGTTATCTTGAAGGCAATGATCTACTGACAGGTAAAACGGATGTGATGATATGCGATGGTTTTGTAGGTAACGTGACATTGAAAACTATGGAAGGAATGGCCAGAATGTTTTTATCATTGCTGCAATCATCTAAAGAGAATAAACAGCAAGCATGGTGGTTAAAATTATTACGCCATTGTCTACAAGTGCCAGGAATAAAAAGGTTTAGTTACTTCCATCCAGACCAGTATAATGGCGCATATCTATTGGGATTGCGTCAAACTGTAATTAAAAGCCATGGAGCTGCAAATCTTCATGCGTTTTTATCTGCCATAGAACAGGCTGTGCAAGCGGTTCAGCGCCAAGTCCCTGAAAGAATTGCGGCGCGCCTTAAATCTGTATTACCTAAGAGTGACTGATCGTACATGTATACTAAGATTCTAGGTACAGGGAGTTATTTGCCCGTAAAAGTACGCACTAATACTGATCTAGAAAAAATGGTGGAGACATCTGACGAGTGGATCGTTACACGTACTGGTATTCATGAAAGGCGTATTGCGGCTGATGATGAAACTGTAGTTATGATGGGTTGTCAAGCAGCTGAAAAAGCACTAAAAATGGCGGGTATAGCGAAAGAGGATATTGGACTAATAGTCGTAGCAACGACTACTTCAACTTATGCATTTCCTAGTACAGCTTGCCTAATACAGAAAATACTAGGGATTAAGTCATGTGCTGCTTTTGATTTATCAGCAGCATGTGCTGGTTTTATCTACGCTCTTAGCGTAGCTGATCAGTATGTGAAAAACAAAGCTGTGAAACATGCTTTAGTCATTGGGACAGATGTGTTGTCACATACATTAAATCCTGCAGATCGCAGCACTCTTATCTTATTTGGGGATGGCGCGGGCGCCGTTTTACTCGGCACATCTGAAAAGCCTGGTATTCTATCCACCCATTTACATTCTGATGGTCGATATAGTCACTTGCTAAGCTTACCATTTCAAGATCGTCGAAATCAAAATAAACCAGCATATATTACCATGATAGGCAACGAAGTATTTAAAGTAGCAGTTCACGAACTGTCAAATATTGTCTATGAGACGTTACAAGCTAATAATTTAGAATGTAGTGCACTCGATTGGCTGATTCCACATCAAGCTAATTTACGCATTATTAGTGCTGTAGTAAAAAGACTTAGAATGAGTATGGATAAAGTAGTATTGACTATAGAGCGTCAAGGTAATACAAGTTCTGCTTCAGTTCCTTTAGCATTGGATGAAGCTGTACGAGATGGAC
Organism: Serratia symbiotica; assembly: GCA_900155695.1. Lineage (GTDB taxonomy): Bacteria > Pseudomonadota > Gammaproteobacteria > Enterobacterales > Enterobacteriaceae > Serratia_E > Serratia_E symbiotica_A. The sequence continues at coordinate 616,330 of FUHL01000001.1, read as the reverse complement.
GCATTAAGTATGGACATTTAGTACTATTAGAAGCATTTGGTAGCGGCTTTACTTGGGGGGCGGCGTTAATTCAATTCTGATTGAATAGGAATAAAAGAAAAATGACGCAATGTGCTTTTATTTTCCCAGGCCAGGGTGCACAGAGACTTGGCATGTTAGCTGAATTAGCTACACAATTTCAAATTGTAGAAGAAACTTTTGACCAAGCCTCGACGGTTTTAGGATACGATTTATGGAACTTAGTACAACACGGCCCAGCTGAAGTATTGAACAAAACCTGGCATACACAGCCTGCATTACTAGCTTCTTCAGTATCAATCTTCCGTATATGGAAGGAGCAAGGCGGTAAAGTTCCAATTTTAATGGCAGGCCATAGCCTAGGTGAATACTCAGCCTTAGTCTGTTCTAATGTGTTAGACTTTAAAGCAGCGATTGGTCTAGTCGAACTACGTGGAAAATTGATGCAGGAAGCAGTGCCGGAAGGTACTGGCGCTATGTATGCTATTATTGGTATAGATCACGCAAAAATCGCGCAAATCTGCAAAATGTCCGCTCAGGGTAAAGTAGTTTCTATCGTTAACTTTAATTCACCAGGTCAAGTGGTAATTGCTGGACATAAAGAAGCAGTTAATCGTGCAGGAAGTGCATGTAAAGATGCTGGAGCTAAATATGTATTGCCACTGCCAGTAAGTGTTCCATCTCATTGTATACTGATGAGGAAAGCAGCTACTAAACTAGCAATAGCACTAAAAAATATCCATTTTAATTCCCCACAGATACCAGTAGTGAATAATGTAGATGTCCGCATCGAAAGAGCTCCTGAAGCAATCCGTAGTGCGTTAATACGCCAACTTTATAGTCCGGTACGCTGGAGTGAGAGTATAGAATTTATTGCATCCAATGGAGTAACGCTTCTGCTAGAAGCAGGCCCTACTAAGGTCCTTAGTAGTCTAAGTAAACGTATTGTTAATATCCTGTCAGCAATAACGGTAAATGAACCCGTCACTCTGTTATCAGCACTTGCACAATAATGAGGAATATAATGGATTTTAACGGTAAAGTTGTTCTAGTTACTGGTGCAAGTCGTGGAATTGGTCGAGCGATTGCAGAAAACTTTATGGCTTATGGTGCCACAGTAATCGGTACTGCTACTAGCAAAAGAGGTGCTGAAATTATCAGCAACTATTTAGGAGTAAGTGGTAATGGTTTGATATTGAATGTAGTTGATCAAGAATCGATAGATAGGGTATTAGTTGATATTTATGCAGAATTTGGTGACATCGATATTTTAGTAAATAATGTTGGAATTACTTGTGATAATTTGCTCATGAGAATGAGTGATAATGAGTGGAATGATATTATCAATACTAATCTGACTTCAGTATTTCGACTATCGAAAATAGTAATACGATCTATGATGAAAAAACGGTTTGGTCGTGTTATTACTATAGGTTCCGTTGTTGGAGTTATGGGGAATGCAGGGCAAACTAATTATGCGGCTGCAAAAGCTGGTTTGATTGGATTTAGTAAATCTTTAGCACGTGAAGTGGCATCACGTGGGATTACTGTTAATGTTATAGCTCCTGGCTTTATTGATACGGATATGACACGCACGTTGACCGAAGATCAACGTGCAGGCATTTTATCATCAGTTCCAGCTAATAGGCTAGGCGATGTACAAGAAATCGCTTATGCTGTTATATTTTTAGCATCTGATAATGCAGGCTATATCACTGGTGAAACATTACATGTCAATGGTGGTATGTACATGATTTGAAAATGTATAAACCATTTGCATTATTTGATATGCAACTAGCCAAATAACGTAAAATTTTATTTTGTCTAGTCATACTTGAGTTACATTGTTGTGAATGTTTTATACACTACGACAATCATCGCGAAAGCGAGTTTTGATAGGATATTTAAGAGTATGAGCACTATCGAAGAACGTGTTAAGAAAATCATTGTTGATCAATTAGGTGTTAAACAGGAAGAAGTATTAAATAATGCTTCTTTCGTTGAAGATCTTGGCGCTGATTCTCTGGACACTGTGGAATTAGTCATGGCACTTGAAGAAGAATTTAATACGGAAATTCCAGATGAAGAAGCTGAGAAGATCACGACTGTTCAGGCAGCTATTGATTTTATTAACAACGCTAGCCCGAAGTAAAAGAACCTATCTAGGCGGTCATTCGACCGCCTAAGTGTTCCCATACTTTTTATTATATTTTCCTCTTTGGAGGAAAACGTTTCTGAGCGTCGAGTATTTCTAACTAAACTTGATTTTTTATCTCAGTCCGTAATACGGTAGAAGCTAAATGGAATGCTGTTCTTTCAGAGCAAGGTGGCATTAGTAAAATAGAGCATTTTAATACCATAACTTTTACGACCAAATTTCTGGATTGGTAAAAATTTTAATGCAGACGATTTTATCTCTTGCAAAGATTCGCATAAAATTAATATTTTATCTAGTATTGCATCGCGGAAAGCATTCAAGATATGCAATATGCTGGGCTGGAACTAACCGAGGATCATGCCAGTCGAGTCGAATTAGTACTACTATTAGCTTCAGAATTAGTGGTGAGGTTTATTAGAAATCAATTCTAATTTGCTCAATAAAAGTGATCCAAGAAAAATAAGACCATTTTCATACCCTCTACTATAGTCTACATGATAGAAAGTCACATAACAATTATGTACGGCATGCGTGGTCCTAGTATGTCTATTTCGAATGCCTGTGCCTCAGATATGCATAACATACGGCATGCTGTACGTTGTATCACTTATAATGATACAGATCTCATCTTATCAGGTCGGGAGAAAAATCTAGTGCTCTATTGTGTATTAGGGGTTTTAGTGTAGAACGTGCGTTGTCTACTAGTAATCAAACCCAAAGCTAGCAAGCTATCCATGGGATTAAGATCGTAATTTGTTTGTATTAGATAATGCTGCCATAAGAATATCAGCATGTCAAAAGACGCAATGCAAAGATATACGCTTAGGTACTTTGATTTAGTATGAGCAGTAGACGCCTTTTATATCACATCTCCTCTAAAAAATGGAGCTGGCGATGCGTAATCTATGAAAAATGCAATAATTTATGCCGGAATAAATACAACACAAATTGGCTACATTAATGCACATGAAACTTCCACTTCATCGAGGCATAATCAGTGCAGTCAATATTTTGTCTTGATGCGCCAAGAATAATGATGAGTTCGAGAAAATAAATAACAGGACCTCTATTAAGAGCAGCAGGTGCAGTCGAATCAATATTTACAATTTTATCTCTACGTAATCAAGCGATGTACTCACCATCAATCCAGAATAACCTTGATAAAAAATACGATCTAGATTTTATGCCAAATGAAGCTCGATAGGTAAGTAATATGCAATATATTTTTTGTCACTCCTTCAGTTTTTGACGGCATACATGCTTCTTTAATTTTGATAAGGATACAATCAACATTGTATTAACCTATCGAGTACTCGTTTAAGTTTTAACTACGTTATTTTAACATGCATCTGATATTTTTATGATAAAAAATAAAGCAAATGCACATTTAACATACTATATGAATAGTAGTGATATCCTTTTTCAGAACCCCACATTTACGTTGGACAAAAGAATGGTATTTATTCTATCCACGCAGATAGAGTGCTAAAATTTTACATAGTTATTGTTGTTGTACAGCATTAAGGTCTAATAGATTATGAATATTACATGATAAAGTTATTTAGTCATATATGGTCTAAGTTGCATGAGTATCATGTTACACACATTTAAGTGTTTTAAGAGATTAAAATCACTTTTAAGTGTATCAAAGTCTTGATAAGACAATATCTAAATAATTATGATATTTAAAGAGATATTGCTACTTAAAAATAGTAAGTACTACTTGGATACCGTAATACTAATTTATATGTGCTGATATAGAGTAATTATTTCTATGATATAAACTATCTGATAAAGTATGCGTAAGCAATATATGAATATTATTTCATCTGGTCAATACAATATCATCTGCAAATTCCTAAATCAGATGATATTCAATGCCAATTATGATAATTTTGATTGTAAATAAAGATGGAACTAATAAAATTGAATCTTACACTTATCATTTTTTCTTTTCCTTACGGTATATTAGATACTGTAATTATTCACCATTATAAAAATTTTAGTGTATTGTACATTTCATAAAATGTATCTAGTTTATACGACTGCCTGAAAGCACTGCAATAATAGAAATCTTTACATTATATATTGTTAAATAAAAACGATATAATAGTTTTGTTACTTTTGGCAAATCATGTATAGCTAAACTAGAAATGTAGTTCTACCCTAATATCTATCTGTATTTAGTCTTCAAAATGGATAGTTATCTATTCAAACATACACACTTATATATTAATACATACATACTTACGTATTAATAGAGCGTTGAACGACCTTACATTAACTAACTATTTTGCCATCATTTAACAATAGCTAATATAATAATCTTGGCCTCATATTCGATTATATAAGAATAAATATAGTTCCTTTGATATTATATAAGCATAGCATGAGTGTTGCTTAACTAGTGACGTATTAGTATAAGTTTATATACCAATGCTATATTAAGCAATGGCAAGAAATAAATTATAATTACTGTATGACTCGTAATAGAAGTAATAGAAATTAACTTTATCAATACGTGTAATACATACGTGATGTTTGATCTTCTACCAACATGCATTTCTATGCATGTAGTCGCTAATAACTTAGCTAAAATATACTCTTTATGCTTGTTATTCCATGGTAAAAGTAGCAATTATTTTTAATAATTACCTGGCAGGACATAACTAAGTAGTACATCACTACCGTTAAGAGTTAAAGGAAAAGAATGAACGGTAAATTCATTGTGATTGAAGGACTCGAAGGAGCAGGTAAAACCACTGCGTGTAAGATTGTGGAGAAGATATTGCGTGAACATGGTATCGATAATATCGTTTTTACACGTGAGCCGGGGGGAACACCAATTTCAGAGAAACTACGTGATCTTTTCAAACGTGGAGTGGGTCAAGAAAGACTCAACATAAAGGCAGAATTACTAATTCTCTATGCTGCCCGTGTACAGTTGGTAGAAACAGTTATTAAGCCGGCTTTAAAACGTGGGATGTGGGTTATAGGTGACAGGCATGATCTGTCATCACAGGCTTATCAGGGTGCTGGACGCAAAATAGATCCTCAACTAATCTTATTGTTGCGCAATATGATATTAGGAGACTTCTCTCCAGATCTAACTCTCTATTTAGATATCCCACATCTCATTGGTCTAAAACGCGTGAATGCACGAGGAGAATTAGATAGAATTGAACAAGAAGTGTCATCTTTTTTCACGCGTACGCGTGCATGTTATTTAGAAGCCGCAGCGCTAGATGCATCCATTATGACAATCGATGCAACCGAACCGTTTGAAAAAGTTACTGAATCTATTTATAGTTGTGTAAGTCGTTGGCTGCAACAGCAGAAAGATATGTAATGGACAGATATCCATGGATAAATATTTCTTATCAAGAGTTGATTAAGTATTACACTACTGGACGAGGTCATTATGCGCTATTATTACATTCTGATTCAGATAATGGTAAAAATACGTTAGTTTATGCCTTTAGCTGCTGGTTACTTTGTAATCAACGTAACGATGATCATAGTTGTGGTAAGTGCCACAGCTGTAAGTTAATGTTTTCTGGAACTCATCCCGATTATCATATGGTCATACTAGAACCAGGTAAAAATGCTATAGGTATTGACCCCATCCGTCAAGTAATGGATAAATTAAATCGCCATGCACAGCAAGGAGTAGCTAAAGTCATCTGGTTATCACAAGCTGAGTTATTAACAGACGCTGCAACAAACGCGTTAATGAAGACATTGGAAGAACCGCCTGAAAGAACGCATTTTCTATTAAGTTGCCGAGAACCTTTTCGTTTGTTAGCAACACTACGTAGTCGATGCTTGTTTTGGCATCTAAGTAATCCAGATAAGCAAATAAGCATGGCATGGCTTAATCATCACATGCCAGGTAAAGAAATCGATCACCTGACGGCCCTTCTACTAAATAACGGATCGCCAATCGATGCCAAAAAAATGTTACAACCTAATAACTGGCAACAGCGTAGTATTTTATGTAATACGTTAAATACTGCCTTATTACAAAAGAATATGATGTTGCTCTTACCTGTTCTTCAGAAAATTGATGTAGCAGAACGTTTATATTGGTTATGTACTCTACTACTAGATGCGATGAAATGGCAACAAGGTGCATCAGAATATGTGGTTAATCATGATCAAAAATCATTAGTACATCAACTGGCTAGTATAATGAGTGATGTTTTTTTGTCACAAATCTTACAGAGATTATTGCTTTGCCGGCATCATTTACTTAGTGTAGTAGGCGTTAACTGTGAATTGCTATTGATAGAGCAATTGCTCGGATGGGAGGAAATGCTTATAAATATTAGTATTTCTCCGTTTTCTTTTCTATAAAAAAAGTTAAAATTATGTTATTAGTTGATTCTCATTGTCATCTTGACCTTCTTGATTATAAAACTTTACATAACAATATGAATGATGTTCTTGCTAAGGCAAGAGCATGCAATGTTTGCTATGTGCTAGCAGTTGCCACTGATTTATCAAGCTATAAGACTATGAGTGACTTACTTGGGACACGCGATGATGTAGCTCTTGCTTGTGGGATACATCCATTGAATCTAAATAATGCTTGTGATTATAACGAAATCCGGCGGCTCGCAAGAGCGAGCAACGTGATAGCGATTGGAGAAACTGGATTAGATTATTTCTATAATAAAGAAACAATTAATATACAACAGGCATCGTTTCGTGAACATATTAGAATTGGTAGAGATTTAAACAAACCTATAATCGTACATATGCGTTGCTCTTGTTCTGACATACTAACCATTTTACATGAAGAAAATGTACGAGATTGTGGTGGTGTGATACACTGTTTTACAGAGGATCGTTCTAGTGCAAAAGCGCTATTAGATTTAGGTTGTTATATTTCTTTTTCTGGTATCGTAACGTTTCGGAATGCAACGCAATTACGTGAGATAGTGCATTATATACCGTTAGATCGCATACTTCTAGAAACTGATGCGCCATATCTTGCTCCTTTACCTTACCGAGGTAAAGAAAACCAACCTGCCTATGTAAGAGATCTAGCCGAATACATGGCGGCATTGAAGGGAATGAGCCTTGAAAACTTAGCCGAAGCTACTACAGATAACTTTTCACGCTTATTTCATATTGAATTTTAAGTGGATTACATACTGATGTTTAACTTGGTATTGATTGTATTGATTTATAGACGAAAAGAGGGCATAAAAATAGAATATCTATTTGATTTTACATAAATATTAAGGCGCTGAGACACCACACACAGTGGAATTTTATTCTCTTTACAATATCAAATACCTAAAGTAGCAAAATCTGATTATTGAGGAGCACACAGTTATGTTCACACATGCCTTTACAAATTTACAAAAAATAGGCAAATCTTTAATGCTTCCCGTATCAGTATTGCCTATTGCAGGTATCCTACTTGGCTTAGGTTCTGCTAACTTTAGTTGGTTACCAACGATAGTCTCCCATATAATGGCAGAAGCAGGTGGCTCTGTTTTTACAAATATGCCATTAATTTTTGCAATCGGAGTGGCCTTGGGTTTCACGAATAACGATGGTGTCTCTGCACTAGCAGCAATGGTAGCTTATGGTATTATGGTAAAAACCATAGCAGTTGTTGCTCCCTTGATTCTTCATCTTACAACCGAAGAAATTGCTACGAAACATTTGGCAGATACTGGTGTATTTGGTGGAATAATCGCTGGTGCTATGGCTGCCTATATGTTTAATACCTTTTTCCGCATTAAACTACCAGAGTATCTAGGTTTTTTTTCAGGTAAGCGATTTGTTCCGATTATTTCTGGCTTAACGGCTATTGTAATAGGTATCTTTTTATCGTTTATATGGCCGCCTATTGGCACAAGTATCCAGCTATTTTCTCAGTGGGCTGCATATCAAAACCCGATAGTAGCTTTTGGTCTTTATGGCTTGATTGAACGTTCACTAGTACCATTTGGTCTTCACCATATCTGGAACGTGCCTTTCCAGATGCAAATTGGCGAATTTACTAATATAACAGGCCAAGTATTTCACGGTGATATCCCACGTTATATGGCAGGTGATGTAACTGCAGGTAAATTATCTGGTGGTTTTTTATTTAAAATGTATGGTTTACCTGCAGTGGCTATTGCCATTTGGCATTCAGCTAAACAAGAAAACCGGGCTAAAATAGGCGGCATCATGATCTCTGCTGCCCTAACTTCATTTCTTACAGGTATTACAGAGCCAATTGAATTTTCCTTTATGTTTGTTGCGCCAATACTATATATGATTCACACTATCTTAAGTGGTTTGGCTTTTCCTATATGCATTTTATTAGGTATGCGTAATGGTACAAGTTTCTCGCATGGATTAATTGATTTCATTGTTCTAAGTTCAAATAGTAGTAAAATTTGGTTATTTCCTATCATTGGCATTGTCTATGGATTAGTATATTATACTCTTTTTAGGACGCTCATTATTAAGTTAAATCTTATAACTCCTGGCCGTGAAAATATAACTACTGAGTATAATCTACTAAGTAGATCCGATATGTCTTCTGCTTTAGTGCAAGCTTTTGGAGGTAAAGGAAACATCATTAATCTGGATGCCTGCATTACTAGACTTCGCGTTAGTGTAATTGATATTACGAAAGTTGACCAAGCTGCCCTTAAGAAATTAGGTGCTACTGCTGTTGTAATTGTAGGTGCTGGTGTTCAAGCTATATTTGGCACAAAATCTGATAACCTTAAAACTGATATGGAGATATATATCAATCATAATTAATTTAGAAGAGAAAGTGTATTTAACGTTACACTAAAAATAAAATGTTGATTACTTCACGCAAGGAATAATCATATATCATAATTACTGTAATTACTGACTGAATCTTAATAATATATTGCCTGGTGTTATGTATCTATATTATTTTATGTATCCATATTATTAAGGCATCAAATCGATAAGCGATCTTTATCTTGAAAATTTATAGCTAGATGTTATCAATATAGTACTGATTTCAGTATATCGTTTAGGTCAAGAAAGAGATTACTAATATGGTATCTACAATATCATTTGTAATTTCTTAAGTATTGCAATCAATAATGTTTATAAAAAATTTAAGTGAGTGAAACATATTTACTACAATATAAATATAATAATATATTATATTGAACTATTTTTTAGATAAATCAATACAAAGATAGCAAATTTATTTAACTAAACTCATTTTTGCTATATATGATCAAGAATTTCTCATCCTATAGGATGAGAAATAAAATGACAAAAGAAAGTGTTATTTGTAATTTTGCATTCTCTTGTAATCCGCAAGATATCGACTGTAGTGCCTATACTATTTTTAGATCCATTATATATTGGCTTGTATGATTGATAGGTAAAGACATAAAAGATAGTATAGATGCTTAGTTTTCATCAAGTATACAGGTACATTCCGTATAGTTTAAGCTTTAACAAGCTTATAGATTCAATATCATTGGAGATACTGTGATGTTATTAGCTCTATCTATGCATAAATATAAATAAAATGGATCGTCAAATATATTTCTCATAAGGTTCCGATTATTTCATTAATTGGCTATGTATAAATAAAAGCTGAATATAGTATAACATACTAAATTGTATGATTTTAGCATAATCGAATATCAAAATGTGTTGTTAATTGAAAGCATGAATTGTATTGCCAATATTATTTTAATATTTAGTCTTTTAGACTAAGGAATTCCAAAATGATGCACTCATCAGTATTTAGCAAAATTATACACCGAGAAATCTACGCAAATATACTTTACCAAGATGAATTAGTTACTGCTTTCTGTGATATATCACCGAAGGCTCCTATCCATATTTTAATCGTACCAAATGTGGTAATACCTACTATTAATCATGTAACTATAGAACATGAAGCAATCTTAGGAAGAATGCTTACCACTGCTGCAAAAATTGCAAAACAGGAAGGGATAGCGGAAGATGGATACCGATTAATACTCAACTGTAATCGACATGCTGGACAGGAAATCTATCATGTTCATATGCATTTACTTGGCGGTTGTGCTCTAGGCCCAATAATATCATTATATTAGCAATAATTATCTAAATATTAAATATATAAATTAATAGTTATTCTAAAATAATTGGAAAAGAACTAAGAATGAAAACGTCTTTATTGGTGGCGTTCTTTGTATTAATCCTGACAGGCTGTTTATCACCAGTTCACCAAACTGAGAATATCAGGTCAATTATTCCACTAAGCATAAAGGAACAACGTCAGCAACCTACTTATGAAATAGTTCCTCAACCGCCTAAAATACGTCAATTTGAATGGCTCCATGTCCTACAACCATTACTAAATAAGATGGTAGAAGCTAAGGCAATTAACACTGGCAGTTTATTATTAGACAACATAACGAATAATACTAATGGTATATTACAAACAAAGCAAGCAACATCAATATTATATAAAGCACTTCAAATAAATTCTACTTATACTATAGTGCCGGAAGCAGAACTGATAAGCGCTAGGAATGTGCTAGGCTTATCTTTAGAGGATAGTTTAGGCTCGCGTAGTAAGGCAATTGCTTTAGCACGTATCCTTAATGCAAAGTATGTATTATATAGCGACTTGAGCGGAGATATAAAATCACCGATGATAGATATGCAGCTGATGTTGGTTCAAACTGGTGAAATCATTTGGTCTGCTCATGATATAATAGAACCTTGAAGAGGCTTTGTAAAAATTATTAAATATCTATTGCCGTTAATAAATCATAAAGGTTTATGAAATGATATTTGTCTAAAACTGTCGTGAATTAATCAATAGAAGTATTAGAAATTGACTTCTATAGCGTTAAAAGTCATTTATACAATAATAGGGCAAAAATCTATAATTTTTAGATGTTAGATGACAATATTACAGCGCTAATATATAAGCGAGAATGTATATATATTAATTTTGGTATCTTTATAATCTTAGATTATATATAATAATTTTAATTATTATATATTTTTATACAATAAGTGCTGACAATGCGTGATATTTATATATCAATTTTGATATGATATAAAAAGTAAGATGGACAAGACTTTATCTTGATATGCTAGATTTTAAAAAAAATTGAAGTAACATCTATAACGAATCATTTATGATACTATCTTTTATTTTTAAATAATTTGTCTTGCAAGATCTTCTGCATGATACGGCATTTATGAACAAATTATTTTTAACCTCAGATACCTCTTATTTCGTATTACAAATAATTTTATTATAAAAAGTCATACTTATAAAAATACTATTTCATTAACACTCAAGGTTAATAATATATCCATGCGTATTCTAGCTATTGATACATCGACAGAAACCTGTTCTGTTGCCATATGGGATCAAGGTGCAGTTCTGGCATTGTCTGAGTTATCACCACATATGCATACACAACGCATTCTACCTATGGTGCAGCAGGCACTGGCAGCGAGTAGCCTTACCCTTAATCAGCTTGATGTAATTGCTTTTGGAAGGGGTCCGGGTAGTTTTACCGGTGTAAGAGTCAGTATTAGTATCGCTCAAGGTTTAGCTTTGGGCGCAGATTTAATGATGTTGGGTATTTCTACATTACAAACTATGGCACAGGGTGCTTGGCGTATTAGCCGTGCTACTCGTGTATTATCGGCAATAGATGCAAAAATGGGGGAAGTTTACTTGGGGCAATTTGAACGACAAAAAGATGGTTCTTGGCATGAAAGTATAAAAGAGCAAGTGCTTGCACCAACTCAAGTATTAGAAAATGCAAGTGTTCGGGATGGAGTGTGGTATTATGTTGGGACTGGTTGGCAAAAATATCCTCATTTAGTCATCGGATCTGAATGGAGCTTACTTAATGGAAACGTTCTTTTCCCACAAGCAGAAGACATGCTGCCTCTGGCCTTATTAGCCTGGCAACAAGGTAAAGCAGTGGCAGTGGAAGATGCTCAACCAACCTATTTGCGTAATGAAGTTATCTGGAAGAAACTATCTAGTCGTATATAATTTTCACCTACTGTTATGCGATCTTTAAATCTATTATGATGTTTCAGTGAATAACTCAAGTGATTTTATTTATAGACCATCGTGATCATATGCTTTATTGTTACAATAACATGAGATGTACTCATTTAATGCTATCGAGCTGTTATCTTCTTGCCCTTAGAAATAGTAATGTCTCATCTATAACTTTATTTTTTGTATAAAAAAGCAAATTATTAGTCTAACTCTCGTTTTGTATATATTGAATTTATAAGATGTGATAACAAGACACTAATAATATTGAGGTTAATTACTAATATAATAGATACTAAAATGTCATAACTTCATTCTTATTTATATTATTAACGCGACTACTGTTAATTATTTTTTATCTACGATGACCTTGTGCAGATAGTAAACAATGATGAATGTTTAAAACTCTTCTTTTTCTGAAGAAAGACTTAAATTAATTCTTTCCATAGTTATTATATTGAGATTGATGTAATATTATAAAATTAATTTTTACATAGTATGTGTTTGATTAGTAATGATATATTGTTGAATATATGAATTAAAGTTTATGTAAATTTACTAGCATAGCTATTCTTTAGCTATATAACGTTTATGAACATGCAAGAAATCAAATAATAATGCCATTCCTAGTGCTGGTATAAAAGTTAGTAGTATTATTACCTTAATAAAAAATGTATTATAAATTAAAGTAGTGTTCTTACTACATACTGCAATTAAATTAAAATAATATTATGCTATAAATATTTTATTTTTTTTACTATATACTAAAATAAAGCAACTTAAATATGTATGAAACAATTCATCTATACAATATTAATAGTGACTATATTACTTATATTTAAAACTTCTCATATAGATACAGGTTTAAACGTTATGAAGCGTGAAGGATATATTTAACCTCGATATTTAATGTAAAATTTATTGCGCTGATATAATAAATATAATGTTTATGTAAGCCCTGAAGTAAAATATAGATCGAATGATTTTATATTCTGCATTTATCTTCATTGAGATACATCGATTAATAAAATAGTCGTGATATAATCCTATATTTTAAAATATAACTGCTCTTGATTAAATCTTTATCAAATTGTTTTAATAAGTAACAATTTATAAGTTGAATATTTATTAAAAGTCATTGCCAATATTTTACTTACCAAACATAAAAAATTGCAAACTTCAAATTAGAATTAGTAGTAAATAATAAATATTCTTATATAATTTATTATGGATTATTTTTTAGATATATAATGCTAGTATTTTTAATACACATTCTACTGATGATTTTAAATATAAAAATTTAAAATACAATCAATATTATGAAGCTTTTTATTGATTGTATTTATTATATATAAGATAGATGTTACGGTTTTATAAAATTCAAGTTCATTCATGCATGAGCAAATGATTATTACAATACCTTGCCATGTCTAATAGCTTACCAATATATTTATAGCAATATATTTATAGAGTGGAATATATATAATATAACAGTATTCATGGTACATGATACAATATTATCAATTAGTCTACTTCTAAAGAAGATAAGCTGATTCACTTGGATATTCTAATTCGATACATGCTATTTCTATAGCAAGATATTATCTAGACAAATATCGGTTTATAATGTATTGATAAGATTGTAATACATAAAATGTAATACTGAACACCATTAGTATTAACTTGAATAATCGAAGCAAGAAAGTTTTATTTTTTCATTAATAAATGTTATAATATTACACTCAAGATATTAAACTAATATACTATATTATTTCAGGTGATTACTTTTATAGGAGTGATTAATGTCATCAGAATTAATATCTGAGAATGAAAAGATAGGATATGTTTTTTATCATAACTTCAACATACATGATAGTAATGGGTAACGTTCGATAGGTTTTATAAGATATAAATAAATTCAATTATATAAAATTTAATTACATTAAGAAATGTATATAGGATTATTATAAATAAATGATACCATATTGGATGTAATATGGTAAATATAGTTGTGTGCGCTGATTTATGTAATATCTATTTAATATGTGTAATGTATACTAAACGAAGTAATGGTCAATTAAGAAAAGTTACGGTTACGAATTGTAGACTCTTATTTAGGTAGAGCTCTATATACATACTACACTCTATGGAAAACTCAAAATACCATCTACGTAAATATTCTAAGAATATTTACGTAGATGGTAAGTCACTCCATATTGCTTATAATACCATATTTTATTACTATTATTACATTCATATTATTATTCTAAAATGATGATATACTATGAATGAACAAAGAGTTATAGTAGTATTATCTTCTTTATAAAAGTGCTGTTTACATGCAGTAAACAGCATCATTAACTAAAATAAAATTTATTTTTACACATTACTTACTTATCTTTAATCATCTTCTAGACAGCATTTTGCGATGTTGTATGCACTGACATAATAATACTAAAACCTGCTATTAAAATAATCAGTGCTGAACCGTCATAACTAATTAATGGCAAAGGTATGCCAACAAAAGTTAAAATACTACTTACCATACCAATATTAACAAATACATCAACCAAAACACTAGCATTAATGTCCCCACTATTACCCGCACAAAAGTAGTTGGTGCATTAGAAGCTATGATTAATCCGCGAATCATTTCCAACAAGTAAAGTGCTACTAGCACTAGTATTCCTATGAGTCCTAGTTCTTTAGCCAATACCGCAAACATAAAGTCAGTGTGATGTGCTGGAAGCAATTATAATTGTGATTAAAGTACCATGGCATCCAACCATTACCAATCTACCAACCAGAACCAATGACAATTTTAGACTGAATAATATGATAAACTGCACCGAGAGCATCACTTTCTGGGCACAGCATCATGCTACGATCACGTTAATATCCGTGCATAAGGTATAACCATAGCACTGGAAAAAAGGCTGCAAGTAATAAGATCGATAGAGCAATTAATTTCCAACTCATGCCGGATAAAAACAGCACGAATAGACCAGATGCTGTTATTAAGATTGAGGTGCCAAGATCTAGTGGTGTTGCTACTAACATGGCTGGTAAGAAGATTAGAATTAGCACAATACTAGTACTCTTTAATGAAGGTTGAAAGGTATCTAGGTTTATAAACCTTGCGACCATTAGTGGTATAGCAATTTCATATGGTTGAAATCGCATAACACCACGGTCGAGCCAGCGTTGCACGCCTTTACTTATATGAACCAAGACATCTACTGATATGAGTAAAATCATACAAGTTATATAAAGATAGGGAGATAAGTTTTCATAAGTTCTAACTTTAATTTGCGCTATTACACTCAGGACAATAAGTCCGATAACTATTTGAGTAATTTTATGTGCCATCATGCTTATATCCTGACCACTAGCGCTCTACATTACTAAAAAACGATAAATTAACAGGGCTTATACCAGTAATATAAAACTAAGATTGAGCAGTATTTTACGCCAGATTAAATATTTTATTGATTGTCTATCATATTATAGATTTCTAATTACCTTCCATATAAGATTACAAAAGAATATGAGAAGGTTATTGGGTATTATTTTTATGTATAAAAATGCAATCAAAGATCTTTCGAGTAATCTTTTCAGCCGCTAGACAAACTCTTCCTTTTTCTAAAATAATAGCAATGGCTATTGTAGGATTGTTGTATGCTGCAACAGCAGTCATGAATGTATGATCACGTAAGTATTCATGCCAGTGTATAAACTTTGTATGTTTCATATCTGAATACTTGTGCTGTTCCAGATTTTTATGCCGCATAGTAAGGCGAATTTAGGTAATAATGATACGCCATTCGTATAGACGAATGGCCACACAATACATTCCATCTTTGTCAATTTTCCAAAAGCAAAAATCAATATTACCTATTTACCCATGATCTTATGGACGAAAAGGTACTAGTATACCGCTATTATGGATACTTTGCAGTATATGTGGAGTTCAAACATTACTATTCTTAATAATAATATTGAGTGCCGTTGATATTTTGGATTAATGCAGCAGTCCAGTAACCGTGACCTATACCAACTGAAATAATATCACTCTGATACCAGGGTTTTTATAACGTTTAAGTTGCCACTTACGTTTCGGCATTAATCCATCACATTCTTCAGATAAGTCTGATACTAGTATATTTTCTATAACTAAATTTAGTTTGCCAGGTCGATAACCTACCAATACCCATATCATAGACAAATTGATAGAAAAATGTATCTTCTAATTCCTTGAAGAATTTTATAACGTTTCGTTGGTGGCCATAACCCCATTTTCCACTCTCAAAAGCGTTTTTCGGAGACTCGCAACTTCCACTAACCAGAAACATCACGGTATTTTGAATTATTACACTATAACTAAGTCCTGCAATAGTAATATAATTTTTCACTGTTAACGCAAGTGGATATAGCCCTTTAATAGATCTATTGAGTAGTGGATGATTTGGATCGTTTAGTCAACGTTGATAAACCTTATTAGCAATACCATCTACGAATAAATTTGCATTGCAACTTGGATTATATACTTTTGCTAAAATACCACAAGTTTTTGCATTACTAACCATAATCGCTGACCGGCTGCCTGTAAGTAGATGTGCAATATAGCATTGCAAATTAAGATCTAATGTCAAAAAACATCTTGGCCGACGGTAGGTAGCTGTTCATGTAGTTATCGGATTGTCTGACCAAGATTATTACTTCAAATTTCCTTGTAATCGGTTTTACTATGCAATATATTTTCATAATAGTTTTTAATTTCTGATTTTCTTATATTGCGGTTAGCAGCTTAATTAGAAATTTTACATGTATTATTAAGCTGTTTAATATCATGATCATTAATCTTCGATACGTATCCAATTAACATGGGTCCGTACAGAACCATAAGGGTAGTAAAGGAGTTGATATCCTTTAACTTCCACGTTAGGGCAACGAAATTGATTGACTGCAAAACGGGTAAAATGTACTTGATCTAGTACACTTGTACAGGAATGGAGAGAAATTGGTAAGATCGCTTACGTTCTTTTTTCAAAATTAGTAATGTCATCATAAGTTAAATCGACCACCGCACGAAGAGTCTGGAGTGTTACCTTAAGATTGTTAACGGTTTCAGGTATGAGCTGTCACTGATAAATTATACGGTCAAATGCTAATGGAGTTCCATTAAAATCATAGATTACACCACGAGTAGGGGCCATAAAAACTTATTTGATGCGTTTTGCATTAGAGCGAGTCTGAGAATCCTGAAAACAAATGCTTTTAAAAAGATATAGATTAGTGATGAATATGCTACTCAGAACTAGTATACTGAAAACTTTCAATACAGTACGAACGATAAATAAGGTAGATACAGCTGCATAATCATGAAAAGAGTTGTGTTCTATTTTCATGCTATTATTTTGCTCTTTTGAGAGCATCACAATATATCTCTAATCAATATAAGTTATTGCAATAAACTAAGCAATTCAAGGTTTTCAACTACTATAACGCACAATCAAGATGTAGCAATGTTGTTCTAATTATACATCCATATGATCATTATGGGTGATTTATACAAGCATCGATGAACTAACATGTATTTAATATTTTTATTCAACGAAATTTATGTGTGATTAAGTCATTTAACTATTATTAAAAGTTATAATCATATTTATTGTTATATTATTAATAGACATCAATTACTGCATATAACATATATAAAATATTACTTAATATTTTTCATAAAAAACCAAATAAGATTGTCATGAAATATATTATTAAGCATAATCCATATATCTTTACGCGTAGAATTTTTATGATTGATAAATAAATAGAGATGATAAGAAAACATATTCTATAGATAATATTTAATTTACTTAATATATCAATAAAGTTTTTAGAATTGAATAACTCATAATCAGCATAAAAATAAAATACGTCATCATTTATTAGATATTAGATATGATTAAGACTCTTTACTATTGGCAATTTTATCCAGTACAGATTTTTACTTATCATTAAAACATTTTTATATGAAATATATCATGCTTGTTTAAAAGCACTACGAAAGAAATAATATAAAATTTTAAATATCTAAAGTGTAACTTTTTCATACTAATCACTTTATCAGTCTTGCAAGCATGCAAGGTTATTATTTAATAAACCTTCGGTATGAAACTGAAACTATCTTTTTATTACATATTTTAATTATTTGTATAATTTTACATATTAGCAAATTACTAGATAGAGCACCAGATAATTTTTAGAGAGTAATAAATTATCTTATTATACTTATTGTAAACTTGTTATAATGATGCGCTCAATAATACAGTATAAGGCAATAGATCTATTATAATAATTTACAGTCCATATATTCATAAATATCAGTATTAATAGTGCCTGATTTATATAGATAATAATAAAAATATAAGAATTTATAATTTTATAGTCTTTAATAATTACATAATAATAAATTAGGATATAAGATAGATTTGATGAGTAAAATACAAGACTATATATTCATCATGTCTACCACACTAGTTGCATTAATAATAATGATATAAAATGATTTTTTATAACCTATAATGAAATTTCACCATATAAAATAGATAATAGAATATTATTAGATATCATATGTAATGATCACCAGATCTTTTTTTTGGTTTTTATTTAAAATCTTAAAATATCTACAGTAAATAAATTTATAGCAGAATATAACAAATATCTTGTGGATAAATAAAGGATTACTACTAGTTAATACAATGCTTTAAAATAAGCAGTTGATTGTCCATAAATTTTATAATCTTTTTTAATAATAATAATTTATTCTAAAATTAATAATTGATATTTCTGCATACACTTAATAAAATAGCTATAGTAGATTTTTGGATTATAATTGATGCTACAGAACGCATTTGGTGTAATTGAATCTATGAAGTACCCATGAAATAATAATATAAGAGTACTTAATAAGACATATATTATTAAATGTTCATGCTATATAAGATCATGCCTAAATAGATATTATATTGTATGGCATAGACAAAATTTCTTAATGTTTTAAATAGCCATTTCAATTCCATAAATTAAATTTTGCGTAAAGTATATTGTGAACATTATCTTGTTTTTTGAAATCTAAATAATGCTATTTAGTTTAAACTCGTAGCAGCGAAATTTAGTATAACATAGCATGTACTATAATATAGCTTATTGCGCCAAACTGGCACCGGTTTAACTAACAATGTTGGTAATCAATGCCGATTATTTATTCATAGAATAATACTGAAATGTTTTTATAGTATGTAAGAATTAAGGATATTTCCCTGTATGACCTACCTTAATAAAGTGGAATGTTAGTTAACGATATATCTCAGGTTTCATAGAAAGAATATTAGCTTCAAGAAATTAGTATAGACTACATAAATATTAAATATTAGACATTTAGACATTAATATCATTGATTGTAGCTATATAAATTCTTTATATAATATCAGTACTAAATATTATCCATTATAATATATAATTTTACAAAAAAATAATATTGTGTATCCTAGCCAAATTTTAAGGATGTAGAATAGTTGGTATTGCCTCCAATAACTGCAATGGATAGTCTAGTGTATAATGCAAACCACGGCTTTCCTTACGTGAGATAGCGCTGCGTACAATAAGTTCAGATACTTTTACCAAATTGCGCAGTTCAAGTAAGTCATGAGATATAGGGAAGTGATCGTAGTAATACTTGTCAATTTTTATTTGCAGTTCATTGATACGTCGTAGTGCTTTCTCCATTCGTTTTGTTGTGCGTATTATGCCAACATAATCCCACATCACTAGCCGTAGTTCATTTAAGTGATGCTTGATTACTATCTGTGTATCTGCTGTGTTATCAACCTTTCTTGTATCAAGTTGTGGCAACGGTTTGCTTAAGTCAATTAAAGGAAGGCGTTTTAAAATATCTTCTGATGCAGACCACGCGTACACTAGGCACTCTAATAATGAGTTAGACGCCATACGATTTGCTCCATGTAAACCGGTATAGCTAACCTCACCGATAGCATATAACCCAGCTAGATCGGTTCTACCATGCATATCAACTATTACACCTCCACAGGTATAATGTGCCGATGGTACGATGGGAATCGGCTCTTGAGTTAAGTTAAATCCTAGTGTCTGCAATTTTTCATGGATCATCGGGAAATGCCGATTAATAAATTCCTCTGATTTATGAGTAATATCGAGGTACATACAATCTACGCCTAATCGCTTCATTTCGTAGTCGATTGCCCGCACCACGATATCTCGAGGAGCAAGTTCACCACGTATATCAAAGTCTGGCATAAATCGAGTTCCGTCAGGTCGTTTAAGGTAAGCGCCTTCACCTCTCAGCGCTTCAGTTAATAAAAAATTGCGTGCTTGAGAATGAAATAAGCAAGTGGGATGAAATTGATTAAATTCGAGATTAGCGACTCTACAACCGGCTCGCCAAGCCATGGCTATACCATCACCAGAGGAAATATCTGGATTGGTGGTGTATTGATAAACCTTAGCTGCACCTCCAGTGGCTAATACTACTACTTTTGCACTATAAGTTTCCATTTTTTGTCGAGTAGCGTTCCATACATAAACACCGACTACCCGTCGAGCACTTTTTGTCCCAATGGTATTTGAGGTAATAAGATCTACTGCATGACAGCGTTCCATCTTAATAATATTAGAATTAATGCTAGCTTTTCCTATTAATGTACTCTCAATTGCTTTACCAGTAGTATCAGCTATATGCAAAATACGTCGGTGGCTGTGACCACCTTCGCGTGTCAGATGATAATTTTTTTTACCCTGCAAGTTTATCTGTGTATCAAATGATACGCCTTGATTGATGAGCCATTGCACACAATGACGTGCATTCTCTGTAATGAACTCTACAACTTTTTTATCACATAGTCCCGCTCCAGCCATTAAAGTATCATTAATATGTGAGTTAATGCTATCTGTTTGATCAAAAACTACGGCAATGCCGCCTTGGGCATAAAATGTAGCCCCTTCGCTAAATTGATCCTTGCTAAGTACAGTGACTTTGTGATGTTGTGCTAATCGCAATGCTAGTGACAGTCCTGCTGCACCGCTGCCGATAATCAATACATCGCTGATATATTCAGATAATGGTTGCATAACGTCTGATGTGTGCAGAAGAAGATAAACATTTATTTTAACTTAAACACTATGTAAAAATCTATGGATTGAACGATTTGAATATAAAAAAATCCGGATTTTGCATAGATTTTCTATAATAATATTACCGATATTCTTATATGGGTAATATAGTGTAAAATTAGTAATAGACTTTTTCAAAAGGTCATTAATGTAAAGAGCACTTTCCTAGTTTGAGCAAGACATGTAATGATGTAAAATTGATATACATGAATCAAAGTGCGATTAAAAATAGTTTAGGTTATTGGTAATAGAGTTTAGTCAGTTGAGGAGATTTTGTTTATCTCTATGCGCATTTAATAATAGGTTCTTTATTAAAATCTATAGAGCGCTAGGATCAATTGCTCAAGAAAAATCTATTGTTATTCTTGCGTTTATCGTATCTTTATGAATAAAATTAAATTATTTAATTTGAAAATCTTCAATTTGCTAATTAGTCATATAAATCGATGACATTGTAAACAATATGAAAAATAGGAGAAAAGTTAATAATTAAAATTTTAAAAAAAAGTATTTAATTAAATTAGTTAATGTCAGCACTGATTACTGTATAGGTAACAGGCTATTATTTAAAGAAACAATGAAATATCATCATCAATGAATATATAAAATAAACTATTGAAAATAGCGCTTATATTCTATATACTTATATTATATATAAAATATGATATTAGATACCAAACAAAAGTTATATAGACGTATTTTAACTAGATTAAGTCAATTTAATTTTCATTTAAGTTTAAATTAATCTATCATACATATAATAATTAAAAATATTATAAAATATAACTATATAATTTTAAATTATTATATGTATTATCAGAATAGTAAACGATTATCATGCGTATATGATAGATAGACAAGTAAAAATTTATTAGAAAAATATTAATTTTATTATATTTAGTAGTTATTAAATAACTAATTTACAAGTATTATTTCAGGCATTTATTAAAACAATAACATATATAAATTTACTAATAATTTACTCGATAGTTTATTTTAGCTTCATTTAATATTAAACATATATATCTTAGCTGTAACGATGTTACAAATCGAATAAATTAATATTCTGAGCATTTAATTACAGATAAATTATATATCTAAGGCTCTATAATTATAGAGCTAAAGGAGGTAGAGGATACATCTAAAAAACATTATTATTCTACTGTTATCAAAATAACATCGATAGATTTCTTGCGCTCTAATATTCATTAGAAATATATTTATTATAAATATACTAGTGATGAAATCAAATATAATTTATATAGTCACTTAAATTATATTTGGTATCACTGTAAGATAAATGCAAATGATACGATAATTATATCTTAATTTTATTGAAGTATATATGAAATAGAAAACACAGTAAAAAATTAGAGATCTATTTTTTAGCATATTCT
The DNA here is from genome assembly GCA_900155695.1 of Serratia symbiotica. Lineage (GTDB taxonomy): Bacteria > Pseudomonadota > Gammaproteobacteria > Enterobacterales > Enterobacteriaceae > Serratia_E > Serratia_E symbiotica_A. The sequence goes on along the minus strand of FUHL01000001.1, from coordinate 593,514 downwards.
TGATTAACTCTCAATACAGAAATAACTTAAAGTTAACATTTTAGGACATAACCTATGATGTCAAGTTAATATAATATATCTATAGAATTTATTTTTAATCTATCGTTACAATTAAAAGAAACCTTTTATTGCTTGATAAGATCTGTTTAGAAATATAAATTTCTAGTAGTTTAGATATCATTAAAATATTAACACAATAAATAATATAAAGAGCGGCGTCATTATTAATACGTAAAATAAAATATTTACTGATATATTTAAAATAGGAAATAAATATTATAATAATGTTATCCTACTTATTATAGTAAGTTAAATATAGTAATTAATACATAATAGGATTTGAATAAATTCGGTTTTATGAGTACTACCATAAATTATAGTAATCTTTTATCTATATATTAGATATAGATAAGTTTAGTAATTAGATGCTTTGAAATAAAATATTTTTATATTATAATGTAACAGTGTTACTTGCATTTTTATAATAGGTGTTTAACTGATAATTTAAGCTTTATACTAATCTTATAGTAATTTTTCAATCAATCCCATCAATAATTAAATTAATTTATGGTATATATTATATTGATAATTTATTATATAATTAAATTTATAGGAGGTCTGCTCAAGAGCAATAATACTTACTAAGTAAAATATATTGAAATATATAGATATGATGTATAATCATAGGTTATTTGACATTTCTTCAATATCCATTTTAACATTTTAACAAATTATCTTGTCTATTAAGCTAAATAGGGGTTAAAGTTTAATTTTTTTAAAAAATATATTTACTATAGAAAAAAAAGATTCGGCTGAAATAGCCTTTCTACATCAGGAATGAATTTTTTATCAGTGATTAAAATGATTACATGATCACCATGTTTAATCTTATCATGTCTACTTGCAATGAAGATATCCCCACCTCGGACGATTGCTCCAATAGTCGTACCTGGTGGCAATTTGATCTCTTCTACTATACGTCCAACTATTTTAGAAGTATTCTCATTGCCGTGAGCAATGGCCTCAATTACTTCAGCTATACCGTATCGCAATGAAGAAACATTAACAATATCAGCCTTTCGTACGTAACCTAATAGTGACGAGATTGTAGCCTGCTGTGGTGATATAGCAATATCAATTACACTGTCTTTAACTAAATCAATATAAGCGCGTCGCTGGATTAACACAATGACTTTTTTGGCGCCCATCTTCTTAGCTAGCATAGCAGACATAATATTCGCTTCATCATTATTGGTGATGGCAATAAAAACATCTACTTGATCAACATGTTCTTCTTCTAATAACTCTTGATCAGCGGCATCGCCGTAAAATACGATAGTATCATGAAGTTGCTCGGCTAGTTCAGTCGCACGTTTCTGATTACGTTCAATTAACTTGACATTATAATAATTTTCTAAACGATGAGCTAACCCTGCCCCAATATTACCTCCACCGACAATCATAATACGTTTATAGGGTTTTTCTAACCGTTGAAATTTACTCATTACGGCACGAATATGTTGCGAAGCAGCGATAAAAAATACCTCATCTCCCATTTCAATAGGAGTTGAACTTTGTGGAAGTATGGGTCTATCCTTTCGAAAAATAATAGCAATACGAGCGTCTATATAAGGCATATGTTCATGCATTGAGGATAACGCATTCCCTACTAGTAGTCCACCATAATAGGCTTTTACTGCAACGATGCTAATCTTACCTTTAGCGAAATTGACCACTTGCAGTGCTCCTGGATATTCGATTAACTTGTATATAGAATCGATAATAAGCTCTTCAGGTGAAATAAGGCGCTCAATTGGTATTGCTTCCGATTGGAATAGTTTATCTGATTCGCAGATATAGTCTGGTGAACGAATACGAGCAATACGATTAGGAGTATTAAAAAGAGAATAAGCGATCTGACAAGCAATCATATTAGTTTCATCAGAATTCGTAACTGCTACTAGCATATCAGCATCGTGAGCGCCAGCTTCGCGTAAGACACGTGGATGGGAACCATGTCCTTGTAAGACTCGTAAGTCAAATTTATCCTGTAATTGCCGAAGACGTTCCCAATCAGTGTCAACGACGGTGATGTCGTTATTTTCTCCTACTAGATTTTCTGCTATCGTACCACCAACTTGACCTGCACCAAGAATAATTATTTTCATTTCTGTTCCTGCTGCATACTAAAGATTTTAGAACGCAGGGACGCGCTATAAAGAATTATATTTTAATCAATTTAGCGTAAAAGAAACCATCACCATCATTAATCTCTGGAAGATTTTGTCGGCCAGGCTTTTGGATGTTGCCAGTGTCTACCAATCTAGCATCATCATGATATTGAAGAAAGGAGGAAATTTGTTCACTATTTTCTTTTGGTAGGATTGAGCACGTAGCATAGACCATGATACCTCCCGATTTTAAATATGGCCATATTGCCGATAACATTTTTGCCTGTAGATGAGCTAACTCAGCGATATCAGAGTCACGACGTAGCCATTTTATATCTGGATGTCTACGAATAATACCGGTACCTGAACAAGGAGCGTCCAGTAAAATACGATCAAACGTTTTATTGGCACACCACTGTTGCGGTATGCAACCATTACCTAATTTTATCTCAGCATGTAAATTAAGGCGCTGGAGATTTTCTTTAAGACGTATAAGCCGTTTCTTATTGATGTCAATAGCCATAACCTTTGATTTAGGCGCTATTTCTAGAATATGAGTAGTTTTTCCACCTAGTCCAGCGCATAAATCGAGTATTTGTTGGCCATTTTGTGGATCCAATAAAGGCATGCAACCTTGTGAAGAAGCATCCTGTACAGTCGACCAACCATCGTAAAATCCAGGCAGAGCGCTTACAGTACATGGTTTTAATAGTCGTAGCGCATCAGAATATTCTGCATGAGGTTCAGCTAGTATTCCAACTTGTAACATAAGTTTCTGATATGCGTCTCTTGTATGATGTAGACGGTTGACACGCAACCACATTGGCGGTTTTTGATTATTAGCATCTAAAATTTGCGTCCAGTTTTTAGGATAGGCCTGCTGAATGCGTTGCAATAACCAGAGTGGATGTAAATATCGGCAATCGTTATCGGCAACGTGTTGCATTAACATATCCTGCTGACTCTGGAACTGACGTAATATCGCATTAATTAGCCCTTTAAACTGTGGATGTTGCAGTGTTACCGCAGCATTTACTGTTTCATCTAAAACCGCATATGATGGGATGCGAGTATATAGAATTTGGTATAGTCCCACCATTAATAAATAGTGCAGTATTCTTTTATTGCCGATCATGGGTTTAGTCATTAACTTCAGAATATACCATTCTAATTTAGGCAAAAACCGTAAGGTACCGAAGCATAATTCCTGTAATAATGGACGATCTTTGTTATGAATCTTTTTTTGAATGACTGATAGTACAGTACTAAGTGATTGCCTTTTATCAATCACCTGACCAATAGCTCTAGCCGCATGGCTACGAAGATTATATTGTTTTTGCATTATAATAGTAAATATTTAAAAGCAATAGCTAAAGATTAATCTCAAGCAAAGGTCACAATTGGTTGCCTGGGATAAACCATTCTCGTCGTGCATTCAGTAAGTCCTTTGCTGACATTGTTTTTTTGCCTGCTGGCTGCAATTGCGTTAGATTAAGAATACCGTTAGCAGTTGCTACTTTAATGCCATGCTTATCAGCATGCACAATAGTACCAGGTTTCTCATTTGCCGTTTCTAAAAGCACATTAGCTTGCCAAACTTTTATAGGTTGTCCATGAACGGTAAAGTAACTGCCTGGCCATGGATTAAAAGCACGAATGCAACGCTCGAGATGAGTAGTAGATAGGTGCCAATTCAATTGCGCTTCTTTTTTGCTTAATTTTTCAGCATAAGTAACCTGATCATCGTCCTGAACTTCACGTTTCACAGTACCATTAGCTAATTGTTTTAATGTGGTTAAAAGTCCTTGCGAACCCAATTCAGCTAGCTTAACATATAAGCTAGCGCTATTATCCGCTGCTTCAATAGGACAAACAATCTTATGTATTATATCCCCACTATCTAAACCCAAATCCATTTGCATAATACTTATTCCAGTCTCGTTATCACCAGACCATAAAGAACGCTGTATAGGTGCTGCACCACGCCAGCGTGGAAGAATTGAACCATGTACATTAATACACCCAAAATAAGGCATATCTAATACTCTTTTTGGCAAAAGAAGACCGTAAGCGACTACAACCATTACATCGGCATTAAGACCTGCAATTAAATCTTGATTTTCTTTAGATTGAAATGATTGAGGCTGAAATACAGGAATTTTATGATTTTTTGCTAGTAACTTAACGGCACTGGACATTAGCTTCTTACCTCGTCCAGATGGGCGATCGGGTTGAGTGAAGACCCCGACGATATGATGTTCGGATAATAATAACGCATCAAGATGCCGCCTTGCAAAATCTGGTGTTCCAGCAAAAATAATACGTAATGAGTCAGACATAATAATTTCCTGATTCGTTAGGTATAGTCGTTAAACTTTGCCATTTTTTTTATTTTCTGTTGTATTCGCTGGCGCTTTAGTGGCGATAAATAATCTATGAATAGCTTACCCACAAGGTGATCCATCTCGTGTTGGATGCAGATTGCCAATAAGTCAGCTGCTTCTAGCTCAAAAGGATTACCATAAGCGTCGCATGCTTGGATCTTTACATAGGCAGCACGAGGTACTAAAGCATACTGCATAGGTATGGACAGGCAGCCTTCTTTAATGCAAATTTGTCCACTTTTTTCTAGAACTTTCGGGTTAATAAGAACAAGGCTTTGATCACGCGTATTTAAAATATCGATGACAATAATGCGCTTATGTATATTAACCTGAGTTGCAGCCAGTCCTATTCCTGCCTCTGTATACATTGTTTCAAACATGTCATCTATAATACGCTGTATGTCTGAATTGATTTTTGTTACTGGAGTTGCAATTTTTCTCAACCTATAATCTGGAAATCGTAATACCTGCAAAAGTGACATATATCTTTAGATCTTTATATGATTGCTAAATAATATTTACCTTCATTCTATACCTTCACCAACTGGATTAACAGACATTAACAGCTATTGCTTATATAGGTAATATTAGTAATTCCTGTTAATATAAGAAACAATGTCACTAGCAGTAATTAACTTATAGATGCCTTATATCATTTGATCAGGAATATCTAGTGTACCTCTGAAAAAATAGGATAATACAAGTGTCTTTCATTAAAACATATTAGACATTTAATCTTTTGCTCGAAATTTATATTGTCTCATGTATAAGTTGATCATGTATTTTAAGGTTGCATCTATAATGATGAAGATCATAGCTAAATATCAGTCACTATAGCATAGTTTTGTATATATAAAATTTGCATTAGATTTACTGATAATCCTGTATTTTTATATAGCAATTATTGCTAGTTACACCTTGTGTCATATTACGACTATAACATATATATCAGGTCGCAACGACACTAACATAGTACTTAAGACTAATAAAATTAGTTATCTAGTCGATTGTCTCATCGACTTCCTGGCAATAGGAAGCATTAACCAAATACAAACTAGAACACTCACTAATACATTGCACTAAGTGTTGACTGATACTATATTTTCATTGTTTCAATTACTGTTATTATATTGATTTACCATTGATTACATGTATAAAATCTTATATCAAGAGACGTTGCCAATCCATACTAACAAAGGCATTTTCTATTGGTTATTTTAGTACAATAAACTATATACATTCCGTTTATTTTTTATTTAGCATCGCTATTTTATAGATAAAATGCTGAAGCTCACTGTTATATTCAGTGAGCTCTTTTTTATTAATTATAGCGATTTTATTTTATTATATTCATTCACGTTGATATAGGTTTATTTGACTAAAATAGTCCTGCTTTAGGCAAGCTGTCGATATTTTGAAGTACTGAGTAACGACGTTATAGAACATATGCTGCATTTAAATCTTTAAATGCCATTTCTAAACGACTTACTATGCTTGTTTCTGCTGCTCGAAGCCATGATCGTGGATCATAATATTTTTTATTCGGCTGATTAGCGCCTGTAGGATTGCCAAGTTGACTTTGTAAGTAGGATTCATGATATTTATAATACTGCAATATCCCATCCCAAGATGCCCATTGGGTATCGGTATCAATATTCATCTTTATGACCCCGTAGCTTATCGACTCTTTAATTTCTTTTTTAGTAGAGCCGGAACCGCCATGGAATACAAAGTTTAGGCTATTGTGTGGTAGTTGGTATTTTGTTGATAAGTAGTCCTGAGAGTCTCGAAGTATAGTTGGAATTAGTTTTACGTTACCTAGTTTATATACACCATGTACATTACCAAATGAAGCGGCGATTGTAAATCTTGAACTGATAGTATGTAGTTTTTCATATGCGTAAGCTACATCTTTGGGTTTAGTATACAGAGCAGAGCTATCTATATGCCTATTATCTACACCATCTTCTTCACCGCCAGTACAACCTAATTCGATCTCTAATGTCATTTCCATCTTTGCCATACGAGCTAGATAATGGCTGCAAATATCGATATTCTCTTTTAGAGATACTTTAGACAAATCAATCATATGGGAAGAAAATAATGGTTTTCCAGTCAATGCGATATGCTTTTCTCCGGCTTCTAACAAACCATCTAACCATGGCAGTAGTTTTTTAGTACAATGGTCAGTATGCAGCATAACCGGAACACCATAATTTTTAGCCATTAGATGAACATGATACGCTCCGGAGACTGCTCCTAGAATCGCCGCCTCTTGAGAGAGATTCGTCTGCATGCCATTGCCGGCAATAAATGCGGCCCCACCATTAGAAAACTGCACAATTACTGGTGAACGCATTTTCGCTGCTGTTTCTAATACCGCATTAATAGAATTAGTGCCCACACAATTCACTGCTGGCAACGCATAATTATTTTGTTTGGCTAGTGCGAATACTTTCTGAACGTCATCGCCAGTGATGACACCTTCTTTTACAAAATCAAAATTTTTAGACATGTAACTTTGTCCTATTGTTTTGCTCTAGCCATAAGGTAGAGATTACTTAATTTTTTGTACTGTACTTTCTTGCTGTGTATTATAATACCAATGTCAATATTCTAATGTACCTAGTTTTAGGTTTATCCCTTAGCACGCTCTTCTAATATCGTAACTGCAGGCAAGGGATTTCCTTTAACAAATTCAAGAAAAGCACCACCTCCAGTAGAAATATAGGATATTTTTTCAGCGATTTTAAATAGATCAATTGCTGCTAAAGTATCACCTCCACCAACAATAGAAAATGCTTCGCTCTGAGCAATTGCATTGGCGATAATCTCAGTCCCTTTACGAAAATTAGGAAACTCAAACACGCCGACTGGTCCATTCCATAAAATAGTTTTAGCATTTTTTAAAATAATAGCTATACGTTCAGCAGAGATATCACCCATATCTAAAATATACTCATTATCCTTTATTTTATTAGCTTGCTTTACGGTTGCTAGAGCAGTATTAGAAAACTTTGTTGCCACACGAACATCGATTGGCACTGGTATATGACATGTTTTTAACAGCTTTTGCGCATTCGGAATGAAATCTAGTTCATACAGGGATTGGCCAACATTATAACCCTGTGCTGCTATAAAAGTATTGGCAATACCACCACCGACAATCAAATAATCAGCGATTTTTGATAATGATTCTAATAACTTTAGCTTAGTAGAGGCTTTTGATCCACCAACGATAGCCACCATTGGACGAGCAGGATTGCTTAGGGCTTTTCCTAGTGATGCTAACTCAGTACATAAGAGGGGTCCGGCACAAGCTATTGGAGCGAATTTACTTACTCCGTGAGTAGATGCTTGTGCACGGTGTGCAGTGCCAAAAGCATCCATTACATACACGTCACACAGTGACGCATATTGCTTCGATAAAGTTTCTTCATTTTTATTCTCGCCTTTGTTGAAACGAACGTTTTCCAAAACTACTAACTCACCTTTGGCAACATGGATGCCCTCTAGATAATTCTGCGCTAGAAATATTGGTGATTGCAGATGCGTTTTTAGGTAATTAACTACAGGCAAAATAGAAAATTGTTTGTTATATTCTCCTTCCTTAGGACGTCCTAAATGAGACATTAGCATGACACGAGCGCTTTTTTTTAGCGCGGCCTTAATCGTCGGCAAAGAGGCAGAAAGACGTGCATCAGAAGCAACTATACCATCTTTTATTGGCACATTCAGATCAGAACGTATTAGAACTCGTTTGCCTGCTAGATCCAAATCAGACATCTTAATTATTGACATAGCATACACCTCTATTTTTTGTTTTCTATAATATTGCCTGAGTATTACCATAGATTATGTTGATGTAAAAAACTACAATACATATTGTACATAATACTCTTTGACTGCTTATTCCTATCCTTTTTATATAAATTTCAAACTATCATTGCAGCTATTATAATAGCATCGAAAAAATGGTACGTAATGCTAAACGATGTTTATAGATTAATAGTAAAACGTGCAATGATCCTATACATTCGCTTTAGATACAAGAACAATAAAAATTTTTAATTTCATTAAAAGATAGTCAAAAATATTATTTATTAAAGTATTTTTTATATATAAATATATGTTATATTAGAGATGGCCAGACCATCCTAGTAAACACTAAAAAAATTAATAATCTTAGATTACTTACTTAAATACAATATATAGAGCTTATATTATAATAACTAACGAAATATAGAAAAATAGCGTGATATAAATGCATGATAATATTCTATACAATATAATCTTGATTAAAAAATGCATATATTTAATGCTTTATTAGCAAGACGACTTAATTAAATTCTATTTAATTTTATATAAATCTATATTCACTATATATCAATATATAATATTATATTATAATTTTAAGAAATATGAAAATAAAAGTAACCATACCTAGAGATAAAATAAATGATTTATAGCACCTGCATGCTATTTTAAAATACAGTGATGACGAACAACTTTTGAGCAGGAAAATAGTTATTGACTGTCATAATTAAGTGTTTCGATCTAAGCATTTCTTAAGAAGAGCTGGAATTTTTCTTGAATGGTTATATGTTTGTGAATGATCGTTAATTACTTTTTATTAAAAATAAATGTATTCCTTAAATTATTTGTATTTAAAATTTATACTAATAGGCGAGTGTCTATTATTAGCACTCATTATCGCAGCCTATACCAAAGTCGTGAAGACAGCAAACACTTTACAGCAGAATAAACACAAAAGAGCTTAATAAACTTAATATTGTGATAATAAATTTACGACTTAAGCTTAAATGAGTACTCAAATATTAGTGATATCAACAAATTACCTTCCTGAATATAGGCCTCTTTTAAAGAGGCATAAATACAGGAATTTATTAACTTCATCATATGGTGCATATTGTTACAGCTAATAAGATTTACTCTTATGCAATAACTTCTCTGCCTGTTTTACTATGTTATCTACGGTGAAGCCAAACTCTTTGAATAACTGTTCTTCTGGCGCTGATTCACCGAAAGTGCTCATACCAACGATTATACCATTCAAACCAACATACTTATACCAGTAATCTCCAATACTTGCTTCTACTGCTATCCGAGCCGTTATTTCTGCTGGAAGCACTGATTCACGATATTTAATATTCTGCTTGTCGAATGTATCAGTAGAAGGTATGGATACGACCCTAACTTTATGACCTATAGCTGTTAATTTATTAGCTGCTTCTACTGTAATGCCTACTTCTGCACCAGTGGAAATCAAGATTACTTCTGGGATACCTATACAATCTTTTAGTATGTAACCGCCATGGTAAATATTCGTTAACTGCTCTGCTGTACGAGGTTGTTGAGTTAAATTTTGTCGTGAAAATACTAGAGTAGTTGGTCCATCATGTCGCTCTATACCATATTGCCAGGCAATAGCTGACTCGACTTGATCACAAGGACGCCAAGTGCTCATATTGGGAGTCATACGTAGACTAGATAATTGTTCTACTGGCTGATGAGTCGGGCCATCCTCGCCAAGACCAATTGAATCATGGGTATAAATAAATAAATTATGTAATTTCATTAACGCTGCCATGCGTACTGCGTTACGAGCATATTCCATAAACATCAAGAAGGTTGCTGAATACGGCAAGAAACCCCCGTGAAGCGCTATTCCATTAGTAATAGCAGTCATACCAAATTCACGCACACCATAATGAATATAGTTTCCAGCAGAATCAATGTTTAGTGCTTTTGAACCAGACCACATGGTTAAGTTACTTGGTGATAAATCAGCTGATCCGCCAAGCAATTCAGGCAGTAGTTTACTATAGATTTCTAGTGAATTCTGTGAAGCTTGGCGACTAGCGATATTAGCTGGATTAGCCTGTAACCATTCTACAAAAGTCTTGACCTTAGCATGCCAATGAGATGGTAATTTACAGTTTATACGGCGATTAAATTCAATAGCTAACTTAGGAAATTCTTCGGCATAAGTATTAAAACGATTATTCCATTCCACTTCTTTCGTCTGACCAATATCTTTTGCATTCCATTGAGAATAGATATGTGATGGTATTTCGAAAGGAGCATATTTCCAATCCAGTTGTTCACGGGTTGCAGCGACCTCAGCATCTCCAAAAGCACCACCATGCACAGTATGGCTTCCTGATTTATTGGGTGAACCGAAACCAATGATCGTTTTACATATTATCAATGATGGTTTATCAATACATTGATTTGCCTCTACAATCGCTGCATGTATTGCATCTGAATCATGACCATTTACATTATTTACTATATGCCATCCATAAGCTTCAAAGCGTTTCTCAGTATTGTCAGAAAACCAGTCATTAACCTTCCCATCAATAGAAATGCCATTATCATCGTAAAAAACAGTTAATTTACTAAGTTTTAGTGTACCAGCTAAAGAACACACTTCGTGTGAAATGCCTTCCATCATACAACCATCTCCCACAAATGCGTAAGTGCGATGATCAACGATGTTATGATTTTGGCGATTAAACTGTGCACTCAATGTGCGTTCAGCAATAGCAAATCCTACAGCATTAGCTATACCTTGTCCAAGGGGGCCGGTAGTGGTTTCAATGCCAGGAGTACATCTATATTCTGGATGACCTGGTGTTTTAGAGTGCAATGCTCGGAAATTTTTTAACTCGCTCATTGGTAAGTCATAGCCCGTGAGGTGTAGTAGGCTATAAATTAACATTGAACCGTGACCGTTGGATAATACAAAACGATCGCGATTAGACCAGAGTGGATTATTTGGATTATGAATAAGGAAATCACGCCATAATACTTCAGCAATATCTGCCATTCCCATCGGGGCCCCTAAATGTCCAGAATTTGCTTTTTGCACAGCATCCATGCTGAGCACGCGAATGGCATTGGCTAGCTCTTTACGAGAGCACATATTTGACTCCAAAAAAAGTAGTTAAGTTTTTATTTGCTCAGATCAGGAAGGAAATTTACAATCCATAATGTAAATGAATAAGCGTCAACTTACCCGCTTCTCAATGTAACTAGAGAAGGTTTATAATAACACATCTCTTTCTCTTGTGCTCTGAAAATGCTCATTACATGAAGCAAGATCGATTATTTCAAGTGATATCTTACATGCTATTTTATTTTTACGAAACAATAATATTTTTGATATATATTCTTAGTTATAGAATGCAATATTATGAAATAAAAAAATATTTTTCACACTATTAAAATTTAGATTAAATGTAATTTAATAGACCAATTTAATATGTAATGAATCTGAAAAATAATGCTGAAAATTTAATTCAATACTTTATAAAAGATGAATGCTCAGTATATATAAAATGAATACGCAGTAATACATTTTATCTACGAAATACAATACTTCATAAGTAAAAATTCAGGTGAAATCTAAGTCAAATAAACATTATATCTGCTAGATTTTTAAGCTGTAATTATTTATTCAGTCTGTAATTATTTCATGCCATCATTCAAAGTAATTCGGAAAAAGTACACAATGACGCATCATTTTTTCTAAGAAAATAGCCTAAATTTTTACAGCTACTTTACTAATCTTTCAATGTAGAGGATAATGTAATTATCCAAAAAATTAATTAACTAATCATCTCTTTTAATACTTTTAAAACACACATGATCTCTTTTAATACTTTTAAAACTATTGGCAATAGTATTATAGTTAAGCGATAATATTATATAACAGTTAAAAAATATGGTAATATATTATACTTGTCTCATCGATTTTACTTAAAACACATTAAGACCTTATTGTATGTATTGTAAGTAGATTTTATCAAATCACTGTTGTTTTCATGCGACTAATTCGTAATGAATGATTAAGAGATAATAAGCGATTACAATAATAATACAATCTACTTACTCAATGCCATCATTAGTATGATAATGAGAAAATGGCAGGGCTCATCTATAGATATCAATGCAGATATAGAAATAATTTAATTATAATATCTTTATTTAATTAACGAAATGTTATAAAAATGAAAGTAAAGTTTATTTAATTCTCAAATACATTTTATAAATTAAGAATCTAAAGGTTAAATACCATAAAGTAAACTTAAAAAGTTAAAGTTATTCTGGAAATACTTCTTTAATTCAGTATTGTGACATGATATATTTACAATTAAAGCGATGAACATGTTAATGAATAGTAATTTTCCGTAAAATACGGAAAATTTCAATTAATTTATTATTAATGTTCCTTTTTTATTCTTAATGTTAATTTTACCTTTTGAGAAAGAGTTAATACATATATCCATTTTTTAAGCATATTTATTATAATTACAACTTTAATAAATACAATAACATGCAAGTAAATCTATACAGAACATAGATTAAGTCAATGGTTTCTAGTAAGACTTGATTGACTTATTTTCTTAAACGTAGATATCATAATTAGTATATCACTACTTTTGTTATGATGCAACTAACATGATTAGACCATACTAGTTGCCTTGTATATCAATTATAGCAATAATTTATATAGAGTATAAATCATATATAATTCCTTTCATGCTCTTTTGAGTATTTAAACAATTTTATGTTATTTTCCTTCCCCCAATAATAATATTTGTAGTGATAAGTAGATTTAATATTTAAGAAATTGTTACATATTATAAAGAGACGCCAATCAAAAATATAAAATTGCTATAAATACTAAAAATAATTAGTTTACTTCTCTTGATATAATTCTTTTCCACATATTTCGATAAATCATAAAACTTAGCCATTTTCTTTGCAACAAGCATGTGCCATTTTTTTTAAATCGTTATCTATAAAGAATAAGCTATTTTCATTATTGCCTATTAGATAAAAATTATCCAAGACAGATTTAAAGATTTTTTCTTCTTCTTGTTGCTCGACCACATACCACTGTAGAAAGTTAAAAGTAGGATAATCATGTACAGTTATAGCCGCATGGACTAGTGCATTAATATTACGGCTAATTAACTGCTCGTGTGCATAAGTTTGTTGGAATACATCCGTTAGAGATTCAAATTTGACTGGTGGCTCAGCTATATGACCTAATAATGGAAGCGCACAACTATCGCTTATATAGTTAAATAAACGCTGCATGTGCTGCATTTCAGCTTTAGAATGTTCTTTAAGAAATGCTGCAGAACCCTTAAATCTATTATCGCTACACCATGCACTCATTTGTAGGTACATATTAGCTGAGTAACACTCGAGATTTAGTTGTTCATTTAGCTTGTGTATTATGTCTTTTATTAGCATCAAGATTCCTTCTTACAATTTTAGATACAAGATTAAGTTTATTACTAGTAATTCTTAGTAGTAATTTTAATAAAATAACATAATATTACATCATATGAAATAAAATAATATAACATTATATATATTTAAAGTATTCAAGTTTCAAATACATTGCCATTTATTATAAGATGGTAAATTATTATTGATTTATACCATTTTCTACTGAATATCCTAGCTTACTAGAAATGGTTATATTAATTACCTAATGTAATTAGATTCATGAAGAAATAGTAAGATAATATATTACAATATAATGCATAACTTTAATTTGAAGGTTTCTATAAAATTGTTACACTTCTTTAATTGATATTTAATATTAAAAATTTCCAGTAGTATGAATACATGCTAGTTATGTCAATACATTAGTTATTACTCATCGATATCCATTGCGTGGAATAAATTTCATGCTGACTTTATAAGAAAATTAAGAGCATTTAAGAATGATAATGAGTCAAGCAGACTCAATAATTACATTCATATAATATATCAGTATTGTGAATGATTAAATCAAGCATTCAAAATAATATAGGATATATTTTTTTTATAATAAATGATAAGGTTAGAATAACTTCTAAGATTGATCAATCTTGTCAGAATTTATATATTTTCATTTTGTATATAGTCTTTATTATTTTAATCGTATAGAATTTTTTAAAAAGCATCTATAAATAGCTTATTATACAATGATATCATTTTAATTGTTAAATTGCAATAATATAAAATAAGATCCATGCCCCTGAAAAACCTAAATATAATTAACTACATTCTTAAATTGTGATAATATTATTTAATTTAATTGATAGAAATATCATAAACTAGCATTTCGATCTATTGATCATTTTATACGTTGCTTTTAATAACATTGAGTTACTTTATAAAAAGTAAATATTTGATTGCTAATACTGATAATTGTAATTTTAAAATAAAATTACATATTGTAATATAACTGTAATATTCAGTTGCTATATAAAATTATTTTTTATTGGTCATAGTATTAAGTTGTTATAACTGTAATATATTTGTCAAGCTAAACAAAATTAAGTACAATATTCTAATAAACAATTTTAATTAAAATACATTAATTAAAGATATTTTTTTGTTATTTGGATATTTTATTTTAAATGAGATCTAAGTAGACTAGATAGAGTGATGAAAGATAAGAATGACTAATTAGTTAACTTATCAGACTTAGGAATTAAATAATTGAAGATATGACGATATAATAAACGACTACTCCATGCATGTATGTTATGCTTATCTCGCTTCTAGAAATTATCTATTTGCATAGATAACATATTTTAATGTACGAGTTACATAACATTCTATTATATAGAGATTAAAATAAATAAGCTTACTAGCTTTATAAGCAAAACAAATATTGAATCAATTGCAGTGAAAATTAAATATAAAACCCACAAGTATTATGCAAAATTGTGAGCACATGATCGCTTTACTGCGATGTTTATAGCATCTTACTATTAACTAGTAATAACTATTTTAGTCTTTAATTGGATAAACTCTTACGTTTTAATATAAGATTAAAACACTATGAGTTAAGAATAGGCTCACTGTAACATAGCCTTATAAGCGCTAGTTACCTTTAATAAATAGCGCGGTGCTTGTGGGTCTGGATGATGTTTCTGAATATACTGATAAAATTCACCGGGACTCATCT
Organism: Serratia symbiotica; assembly: GCA_900155695.1. Classification (GTDB taxonomy): domain Bacteria; phylum Pseudomonadota; class Gammaproteobacteria; order Enterobacterales; family Enterobacteriaceae; genus Serratia_E; species Serratia_E symbiotica_A. The sequence goes on along the minus strand of FUHL01000001.1, from coordinate 577,954 downwards.
GATTAATACGTCGTAAAGCTATATTTTTATCATATGCGAAGGTTCGTAGCATAGCACCAGCACCATTAACATAGGCTACAATAGTGGCATAATGTAAAGTTTGTAAATTTTTTATTCCGGCGAGTTGCTGGTTTTGGATAATATTGATATAGGCAGCTCCAAGATCAATGTTGACTGCTGGGTTCTGTAGTTCATAGGTGCTTGGTTGCCCACTAACACCTTTAAATCTATAGGCATCACGTCCGGCAGTAGCAGGTTTTAACTGCATTAATCCTACCGCGTTTGAAGCGCTGACTAAGCTAGGGTTGAATCCTGATTCCACTTGAATAATTGCCTTTATTAGCATTGCATCGACATGATAGTGATTAGCTGCCTGAAAAATATTATCATTATAAGTTCTTGAGTTTTCTATGCTGTTTACTGCACTGTGCATAGGAGATTTTAATCTATTGTTATATTTCATATTGCCGCTTGAAATAGTATTGATCATTTGCGTATTTTTCGCGCATCCAGATAAAATAAGGATTCCGACGAGATAACCTGTTTTTATGTTCATAAAATATCACTATTCAATGCAGTGCATACCATGCATACCTTATTAAGGATTTTAAAATTTAATTTTAATTTTGTAATTAACTTTTTGTGTATATAGCAGGAGATCGTTTATTAATCTATCTTTCTCTAGTATACTGCATAGTAACTTTTATAATATTGTGTCAGGATATATTTTAGTACGTTTAAAAAATATGGACAAACCACAACCTTACATCAGTATTGATTTAATATTTCTGGATTTAACTTACATTTTAAAGTGGCGATACTTAATATTTTATATATTAAAACATAAACATTAACAGTTATGAACTGATATGATTTTATAAATAAGCGATGTTATTTACTTTCTGTCCATTTGCACTACTAGATTTCACTATAAAAATGAGATTAATAATCAATGTTGTTTAAAAAAACACACACTAATATGTGTCATTATGTTGTTAATAATATTGTTTGCACTCGTATTGAGGTGTATCAGTTGCTTGCTTTTATAAAAAATTTTAGCATGCAATTATTATTATTAAGCGCTATTCTACTTAGTCACTCTGCTTGTGCAGAGAAAAAATTTAGACTGGTAACTACTTTTACTATTATTCAGGATATTGCACAGAATGTAACAGGTGATGCTGCAGTAGTGGAATCCATCACCAAGCCTGGAGCGGAAATCCACAACTATCAACCAACACCACGCAGTATCATGAAAGCACAGCATGCTGATCTAATATTATGGAATGGCATGGATCTAGAACATTGGTTTCGGCGTTTTTTTGAAAATATCAAACACGTACCAGCTGTATTTGTTACTGAAGGTATTACCCAATTGCCAATTCGTCATGATCCTTATCATAAGAGCCCGAATCCGCATGCCTGGATGTCTCCAAGAAATGCTATTGTGTATATAGAAAACATACGTAAGGCATTAGTACAATATGACCCAATCAATACAGCTACATATAATCGTAATGCTCAAGCTTATACTAATAAAATTTTAGCGCTTGATGCCTTACTTCGTGAACGCCTGTCACACATTCCAGAAGGACATCGTTGGTTAGTAACCAGTGAAGGTGCTTTTAGCTATTTAGCAAAGGACTACCAATTCAAAGAATGCTACTTATGGCCAATTAATGCCGATGAACAGGGGTCACCGCAGCAGATCAGACGTGTAGTCGATACAGTCCGTAATTATCATATTCCAGTAGTATTTAGTGAAAGTACTATTTCAGACAAGCCAGTTAAGCAAGTAGCTAAAGAGACCGGTACCAAATATGGCGGTGTTCTATATATTGATTCATTATCTACTAAAGAAGGTCCAGTACCTAGCTATATTGACTTGCTTAGAGTTACCGTAGACACGATTGCTAAAGGATTTAATCAATGACTATCGATGTTTTTATTCGCCCTAACCTGAGCGTAGAGAATGTGACAGTAACATATAATAATGGATATACTGCGATATATAATGCAAACTTTATGCTTGGAGGTTCTTCTATTTGCGCACTTGTTGGTGCAAATGGCAGTGGTAAATCTACATTGTTTAAAAGCATCATAGGTCTTGTTAGACCCACTATAGGACGTGTTCTATTAAATGATAAACCAATCTCAGATGCTTTGAAAAAAAATCTTATCGCGTATGTACCACAAACAGAGGATATAGACTGGCACTTCCCAGTACTGGTTAAAGATGTAGTTATCATGGGGCGTTACGGTAAAATGAATTGCTTGCGCATTCCTTCGCAAGAGGATAAGAGACAAGTTGATCATGCTATAGAGTGTCTTGGATTAAGCGCGTTGCGCACTCGGCAAATTGGCGAACTATCTGGTGGTCAGAAGAAACGTGTTTTTCTAGCGAGAGCGTTAGCGCAACAGGGCACAGTACTATTACTTGATGAACCGTTTACTGGCATTGATGTAAAGACCGAAAATACTATTATTGATCTTCTTCGGTTTCTTCGTGATAAAGATCATCTAGTCTTGATTTCTACTCATAATCTTGGAAGTGTACCAGAATTTTGTGACCAGGTCATTCTCATTAATAGAACAGTACTAGATGTTGGACCAACTACCACCATTTTCACACAAAGTAATCTCGAAAAGGCATTTGGTGGTGTATTGCGTCACATCAATTTATCAGGGACCAATCTCCACGCTGATAATGATCCTCGTACAGTGACCGTTTTAACCGATGACGAACGCCCAGCAGTATTCTACGGTCATACAAAAAACGATCCACCATCACAAAGCCAGCAACAGGAGAAATATCCTAGATGATAGACGTCCTGATGCAACCTTTTAGTTACCACTACATGGTAAAAGCGATTTGGGTGAGCGCTCTTGTGGGTTCTGCCTGTGCTTTTCTCTCGGCCTACTTGATGCTAAAAGGTTGGTCTCTCATGGGAGATGCTTTATCGCATTCAGTAGTTCCTGGTGTAGCCGGTGCCTATGCCCTAGGCATGCCTTACGCTATAGGTGCATTCTTTACTGGTATGTTAGCAGCCTTAACAATGAGGCTTGTGCGTCATATTACCTACTTACGTGAAGATGCAATCATCGGATTTATCTTTTCTACCTTTTTTTCTATTGGACTGCTGATTATATCACTCAATCCAACATCAGTTAATGTACAGTCCATTATATTCGGTAATATTCTTGGCATTGACGATAAAGATGTTCAGCAAGTTGAAATCATTATTGGCATATCACTATTAATGCTTTGTTTATTTTGGAAAGACCTTTTGACGGTATTCTTTGATGAGAATCATGCTTTTTCTATAGGATTATCTCCATTACGTCTTAAATTTTTGTTCTTTACATTGCTTAGTGTTTGTACTGTTGCTGCATTACAAACTGTTGGTGCTATATTAGTAATTTCTATGGTAATTACGCCAGGAGCTACTGCTTATTTACTCACTGATCGTTTTGATCGTTTGGTATTGATCGCTATTACTATAGGTGCATTGATAAGTGCTATCGGTGCTTATCTCAGTTTTTTCCTTAATGGTACAACTGGAGGTGTAATCGTTACCTTGCAGACATTAGTTTTTTTAGTTGCCTTCTTTTTTGCTCCTAAGCATGGCTTGCTAGCATTAAAATTTCAGACGTCACGGGTATCTCCTGGAGAACACTGATGCAAAAGTTATATCAACTGTGCAGTGAACCTTTTTCTTACCCATTTATGCAGAATGCAATTATTGCTGCTATTATTACTGGGGTCATATGCGCAGTACTGTCTTGCTATCTAGTCCTTAAAGGCTGGTCATTGATGGGAGATGCTATTTCCCACTCTGTATTACCAGGTATAGTAATAGCATTTTCACTTGGTATACCACTTGCAATCGGCGCCTTTATTTCAGGTATATTTTGCGCAGTAGCTACTGGTTACATTAAAGAGCACAGCCGAGTCAAAGAAGATACGGTAATGGGTATTGTGTTCTCTGGAATGTTTGCTTTTGGCTTAGTTTTATTTGCTTATATTGACACTAATCAGCATTTAAGTCATATCTTATTTGGCGATATGTTAGGTATAACTGATAGTGAATTAAAGCAAATGTTCTTAATTGCCTGTATTACTTTAACATGTATATTGGTAAAACGAAAAGATTTAATGCTTTACTGCTTTGACCCACAACATGCAAAGATAATTTATCTTCCAGTTAAGCTACTTCACTATGGATTACTCAGTTTACTTGCATTAACTATTGTTGCATCGTTGCAAGTAATTGGAGTCATTTTAGTCATTGCAATGCTGATTGCTCCAGGAATGATTGCCTTTATATTGTGTCGTAGTTTTACTACGATGTTGATTGCAGCAACGTTAGTTGCGATATTTGCTTGCATGATCGGCACGCTAATTAGTTTCTATATCGACGGCGCTACTGGCCCGTGTATCGTTATTACACAAGCAATACTATTCATCATTGCTGTACTATATAATAAATTACAAGTATTGCTAAATCGTAAACAGATATAAATGTAAAGATACGTTCTTAATAAAAGCACTAGTATATATATTTATAAAGACTCATTAGGTTAAGTTTTGAAAATGATTAAGTGATGTATTTTATGTCTTCTATAGTAACAAAATGTTAATAGATTATATGTCATGAATTACTTTACATATTTTTATATCAGACAAATATCTTTGGAAATTCCTATCAAGGCATTTCCTTTAACACACTGAATAAAAGAAGACTTTTGATATTAATGTAATATATCATTATTCTAATTAGGAAATTAAGCTAATATAAAGAATGGAAATAAACATTGTGTTATAAAGCCTTTTTTACTATTATGTGATCTTGTTTTAATACAAGATAAATTACTATTTGATCAGTAGGATTAAATGCTCAATGAGTGCTGAAGGACATCTTTTATTCTCTATTGCGTGTGCAATCTTTGCTAAAAAATCAGAGGTAACCATAGAACTAACGATGGGTGATTGGTGGCATATTATACCCTCTGCATTGCTTACTTCACTTTTGCCAGATATAGACCATCCACAATCGGTATTAGGTCAGCGTTTACGTTGGATAGCAATTCCTATTGCTCGCACTTTTGGCCATCGAGGTTTTACGCATAGCTTATTAGCTCTTTCTAGTGTGATATTGCTATTTCAATCCGACTTACTCGAAAGGTTTCTTATTCCTTCTGACGTATTGCATGGCATGATCATTGGCTATTGCAGTCATCTTTTATCGGATATGCTAACTCCTGCTGGAATTCCCCTGCTATGGCCCTTTAGCTTACGTTTTGGTCTACCTTTATTACAAAACTATAAAGGCTATCAATTAGAGAGAATTTTCTGTATCTGCTTAGTAGTGTTTGCTTTCTATTGGTAAGGTAGGAGGTTAACCAAAAAAATGTTTTTCCATTGAAAAACAATATCATTTTTTAAAAAAATTTTAATTTAAATACTATTTTAATTAATATATAGAGTTTTCTATATATCGAATGTCTACGTGTCTGTCTCTATCGTGTTTCATATGGTTAATCCAACAAATAGATACAGTTTTTTAAATAATCAGGATAAGAGAGGTTTATGTATTATTTCTCGCTATTTAAATCAATATGATGGAAGAGCATGATACGGTGTTTTATTGGATAAAAATTAATTAAGATACGCATTACAACGTCATGCTTTCATTGGTTTCTATAATGTATAATAGGACATGAACAGTTCATTCCATGACTTAGATTGCCCATTAATATACAATTTTATTCAGCTGCTTTATGCAGCTACTTATAGATCATGTTTCGTAGCGTCTCTTAAACGTTGTAATGAAGTGATTATCTTATTACTAACTATTGATCTTGCATAAACACAAAAATCGTTATAACTTTAAAACTAAATGGTCAGAATAGTAGCTAAAAATGCAAAAACTAGCTATAACACTATTGAAAAAGAAAAATAAATTCTTAAGTGTCTATTTGCTTTTCTCGTCTTCTTCACACTGTATTAGAAAAGATGTTTAATTACTTCTCAAGTAAAAGCGCTAAGTGTTATCCATGTAGATAGAAATAGAGCTATATGCATCATAAAATTTTATTTTTTATAAATATTATTGAAAGAATTTTCAATTATGATAGAGCATGTGAGTCTTGATCATCATTCACATGATGGCTAACTATGTACTCACTCAAGACATAAGACGTTATATCAATATTATTAGATGAGTACTACGCTTTTTTATTTTAGCATTTTTGTAATACAAATTTATATCATAGTTTTTTACAATAGATAAGATGGGCATGTCATGTATTTCAGCATTATCAGTACTAATGATCTTGATAATTATTTTATTACATGGTTGTTAGATCAATGTGCCTGTTTATCATAGTGATAAAAATTATTTTCTCTACCTTGCTTTTATGCAAGATCTATAGGCGAGTGGGACTAGTCCTAGTCTTCTCTCATAAGTATTATTAATATCATTAAGATATGGCAAATAACATTTGCCACGTCTTTCTGCTCCTATGCTGTATTTAATATCCCGTTACTAATAATCTATATTGCTATTTGCCACTTAGATTTTTTCTATATAAAATTTAAATTTAATCGTTATTGATCAGAAACATTGTATTGAGTCATCCTATTAATCAATTGATCTCAGTATTTAATTTTTATCTTGTCGTACAATGTTGGATATAATTTTCAAGAAGATAAGTCTATTTTTATAGATTATTTGATTGATAAAGCCTTGTTGTCAAAGTGAAATTTTAATTGTATTATGTTTAATATCATATTATAGCACCTATAAAATGTATGAATGATTATAGTACGATACCGCAAAGTTAGGAACTAAAAATAATTTTTAATACGAAATGATTTATAGCATGAAATATATAATTTTGATTTTCTATTTCTTCATTACATCTACGTGTTAGATTGAATAATATTATCTTATCGTTATACTATGATATTTTCATTCCTTTAGTTTATTCTATCTAAATGGCAATGAAATATCTTTTTTAAATGTTTTCATAAAAATGTAAAATACCAATAGAATGCTCTTTAATTACGATGCCATACCATAACTCTTCTAATAGAGTAGTAGTCATTTTTTCTCTTTCATAACTCATTATGCTTCACAACATTTGAGTATATTGCAACCAAATAACCTACCCTTACTATCAATTACTTACTATCAATTATATATATAATACATCAAAGTATTCTATATAAACTGTCATCGCTAACTTTAATAAAATTTACCTAATAATTAGTATGGTAAAAGATCATACTTAACTTACTTTAGTTCTTATCTTTATAGATAAGATTTAATGTAGATATAAAGGAATATAAAGTTACTTAATTTCTTAATGAGAATGAAATATCTAATAGAATTATAATATACAAATTAACTTTATATGGAGTACTACACTTTTAAAAAAAATATTTTATTGATAAATGCGAGTAAATTAATACATATTTATTATTCAGAAAGAAAGTCTCTATGTAGATTAGAGCTAAGAAGTATAAGCTTGATAATACTATAAAATAAATTTTATATTAATAATTCAAAATAACAAAATATCTTTGTACGCATCAGCATGAGTTTTTGGAAAACGATAATCATTTGTATCGCATAAAAATTATCAATATATTCTACGATGAGCGCTATTCCATACCATATGTACTTAATATACTGTTAAAAAACCGAGTTGTAATCTACTATATTATTTTAAATCTCATCTAACATGCACTTTTTATTTGCTTTCGATATGTCATCTTTAATAAAGAATAACTTTTCAAGATATTGTTTACTTAAAAGAAAAATTCCTTGTATTAAAAATATTTTAATAAATAGTGAATATTTTTTTAGACTTCTAAAGTAACTATAATGAAGTATATGTAAAATAAAATATGTCATAAAGGTATTATGCAATATAAAAAATATATTCAATGCATGAAATTGCCACTTATTTTACATCTTACTTTTATTATACCACTTAGTAGGCAACATGAGCTTAGAAATAAGATATTTCTAAACCTATATTTTATATTAATAAATAACCTCAATTTTCAATTGAAATATTTCTAATAATATCATTTTAATTAATATTTAATTGCAAGATTTAATAAAAATTCTATTAATGACATAATATTTTTATATAGTCTTGTAGGAATACATATGAAAATAATTTATTTTTGTATTTTCAATATCTATATTTTAATCTAATTTCAATCAATATACTTAAGATGAAGAAGTTTTAGTGATTTTAAATTTAATTTATAATAAAGAAAGATCTAGTTTTATAGACTTGATTTATGCTGTTAACATTAATTATCATGCCTAGCTCCATTCTATTCCCTCAAATTCAGAGTCAGTTCTTACTTCAGTATTATAATCAATAGATGATAATCCAAAGCCGAATAAACGCAAGAAATCTGCCTTATAGCCTTGATAGTCTGTTAATGCATTGATATTATTATTGTTTATCTGATTCCAAATTTTTTGGCAAGCATTCTGTATATCCTCACGCAGTTCCCAGTCATCAACACGAAGTCGATGATGTTCGTCCGTTTTTGGGACTGATCCAGCATACAGTTTGCTTTTAAACAAACGTTGTATCTGCTCAATACAGCCTTCGTGGACGCCTTTTTCCTTCATGATTTTAAAAATAATGGAAATGTATAAAGGCATTACTGGAATTGCAGAAGAAGCCTGGGTAACGACTGACTTTAGTACAGCAACATATGCGGCTCCACCTTTAGTATTAAGTTTGCAATTAATAATTTTCGCTGCGCGATCTATATCTTCTTTTGCTTTTCCTAAAGTTCCATGCCAATAAATTGGCCAGGTCAGATTAGTTCCAATATAAGAATAGGCAATAGTTTGAATGTGATCCTCTAGAACATCAGCATTATATAATGCATCTATCCATAGTTGCCAGTCTTGTCCACCCATTACCTTCACTGTATCAGTAATTTCCTTGTCATTAGCTACTTCCACGCAGGTTGCTACTAAAATATCTTTATTTGTGTCTATAGACAGAGATTTATATGGTTTGCCGATAGCCTTGAGTGAAGAACGCACTACTTCACCAGTATCTGGCATTTTTCTTGCCGGAGAAGCTAATGAGTACACTACTAAATCAATTTTTCCAAGATCCTTTTTGATGACATCGATTACCCTCTGGCGACATTTATTAGAGAATGCATCACCGTTAATGCTTTTTGCATATATTCCTAATTTTTTAGCAAATGTATGAAAACTAACAGAGTTATACCAACCAGCTGAGCCTGTTCTACCTGCGCTGCTAGGTTTTTCAAAAAAGACGCCTATTGTGGCTGCACCACTACCAAAGGCAGCATTAATACGAGAGGCTAGCCCATAGCCAGTAGATGCCCCAATAATTAGCACTTTCTTAGGGCCGTATTTCAATTCGCTACATGACTGAACATAGGCAATTTGCTCACGGACATTAGTTTCACAACCTATAGGATGAGCTGTAGTACAAATAAAACCACGAATCTTAGGTTTAATGATCATAGTATTTTCTTATATTACTAATATTAAAGTTAATTTTTTAAAAATTATAAAAGAGTATAGAACAAAATTGACAAGCACAATGAATGGGTTAATTAAAAGAGGCTATAACCGAAATATTCTATCTTTATTTTATCAATTTTATCACATAATCTTAACAAAGATAAGATGCTTGTTATATTTTCTTACTAAATAGTAACGATATAACAATTTATTAAGTGCATAAAACTACTAATAAAGTTGACTATGATACTATAAAGAGCTAAAAGGGCCAAATAACATTTGTTACATTCCGCACAAGAAAAATTTATCAAATCATCATATGACCTCATTGGTCTCTAGCACAGAATCTATACAGATATAGTCATCTAATATTATTCAAATATAGTTACTATACTAATGCTATAGTATAGTATTAAATTTATTTCATAGCCAAAAATTAATAACCGACTAGCTGCTTAATGATATAACGATAAAAAAATAAAATATTTAATTAAATTTTATTTAATTAAATATTTTATTTTATAAGCTATACATTTTATTTTATAAGCTATAAATTTAATGTATCACTCTTAATGTGTTAAGAGTAATCCTCTATAAAAGCGCACACTCTTATAGAGGATTTAGATTATTAGAGATACATCAACATGTTTTATAAATTCTATTTCTATTCTTTCTGTCATATTGCAAAAGTGACATTATATTATTCTATCTTACTATAGAAGTATAAAGAATCGTATTCTTCTTTTAAAGAAAGTAGATACTATCAGTATAGGATACGAATTTAGTACACTAGCGTGTAATTATTTTGTAAATGGGAGGTCAATTTGATCCCGGACGTATCGAAATCGCTTTCTTGGTTAGAAGCCCACCCTAAAGCATTACAAGGCATCCGTCGTGGCATTGAGCGTGAAACACTACGTATCACAACAAACGGGACTTTAGCTGTGACTGGACATATGGAAAATTTAGGCGCGGCTTTAACGCATCACTGGATTACAACAGACTTTGCTGAAGCTATGTTAGAATTTATTACACCAGTTGATGATAACGTCGATTACTTACTGGCTTTTTTACGTGATATCCATCGTTATGTAGCGCGTAACTTAGGTGAAGAACGTATGTGGCCATTTAGTATGCCATGCTTTATGGGAGCTGATCAAAATATTGAATTAGCCAAATTTGGGTCGTCAAATATTGGCCGCATGAAAACACTGTATAGAGAAGGGTTAAAAAACCGATATGGTGCGATAATGCAAACTATCTCTGGTGTGCATTATAATTTTTCCCTTCCGCTAGCTTTTTGGCAAAATTGGGCAGGCGTAGCAGATGCAGAAAGTGGTAAAGCGATAATCTCAGCTGGTTATTTTAACATGATCCGTAACTATTATCGTTTTGGTTGGGTCATTCCATATCTTTTTGGGGCTTCACCAGCCATTTGTTCTTCATTCTTAAAAAATTGTAGAACGAACATGACATTCGAACATACTGAACAAGGTATGTCATATCTACAATATGCTACTTCATTACGTTTAAGTGATCTTGGTTACACAAATAAATTACAAGCAAATTTAGTTATCAACTTCAACGATTTGCATAGTTATGTCTCAACGTTGAAGCAAGCGATCGCTACGCCGTGTGCAGCTTTTGATAAATTAGGCGTAAAGGAAGGTAATCGTTACTTACAACTCAATAGCAACATTTTACAGATAGAAAATGAACTGTATGCTTTAATCCGTCCAAAGCGTGTAAGAAATAGTAATGAAAGTCCATCGGATGCGCTTTTACGCGGTGGAGTTGAATATATTGAAATACGATCTTTAGATATTAATCCTTTTTCATTAATCGGTATAGATGCGATACAAGTACGATTCTTAGATCTTTTCTTGATATGGTGCCTACTTGTAGAAGCAAAGGAAATGGGGAGCATAGAGATACTCTGTACTAAAAAAAACTGGAATCGAGTAATACTAGAAGGGCGTAAACCTGGACAAACTATTGATATAGGATGTGATGGTAATCAAGAACCATTAGATAAACTTGGCAAAGCCCTATTTTCAGATCTTCTCCGTGTAGCAGAACTATTGGATAGAGAAGTTGGTGATAGGCAATATCAGAAGGTTTATGATGAGCTTGTCACTGCTTTTGATCATCCTGAATTAACTCTCTCTGCACGTATTCTAAAGGCGATTAGAGAACAACGTAATGGCTGTCTGGGTTTGCAATTAGCGGAAAGATACCACAAGATATTAATTAAAGAACCATTAGAAATTTTAAATGAAGAACAATTAGTCAAAGAGAAAAAAGATTCATGGCAGCGTCAGCACTACATAGAATCCAGTGATACCTTAAGCTTCGAATCATTTATACAACAAATGACAATCGCTAAAAAAATGCCACGTCGATATAGATAGAGTATCTTTCTTTGACTAATTCTCTAATATTAAATAAAAATTCTTTAAATTAACATGTCAAAATAATATTAAAGATAAATACATGTTACCTAAATACAAGCATCAATAGATATTTAATGCGAAGTTATTTACAGCGTATATAATAGATATTAAGTGCTGAATTTATATTCAAGTTGTTACTGAATTTAATATATAATAAATCATTCAACTACGATATTTTATTATTTATTATATATTGTAATGACATTAAAGAATCTTTAAATTTTATTATATATTCTACTAACTCTTTATGCGTACAGATATAATGTATAGAGTATGTTTTATATAAATATTTTGAAAGTTATTAGATTTAGCAATCAGATTCCGATTCTATATAGGAATATGGTCTTCTATCTTGATTAAATATCAATGAAGCCATTGAATTATAATTTTCTTATTTCATTTATAATTTTAATTTCAGTTAACCTGCCTTCTATAGATATAAAGACATATTCATATCTCATATATTCACATATGAGTTATGATGTTCTTTTTAACTGGTTGTGAATTTAATATGTATTCTTTATTAGTCAACAAAATGTATCATGATTTACTCCTTTGTATAATTTCGAACATCAACCTTGCAGATTATGAATAGATAATATTTATACATCATCTTGTAGTATATCTACAGTAATACCGTTCAATACACTTCGATAGACGCTATATAAAATTGTAACTGTACTGAGTAATATTACAATAAAATATTTAATTTTTATTCGTTAATCATTTTACAAAGTTCGTAGACAACTAGGTGATAGAGGATCTTGTTTGAGTGTTACCTTAGATAAGGTTAAAAAAAACGATAAACGGAGCCACTTTAAATATTTTTAAATAGCATAGTAATGCTACTATTATTGAAACTTTTGAATCTAACTTTAAAGATATCATTCACTACTGTTATAGGCTTCATTTATGCCAAAGGTTTAACTTTTTCTCTAAATAATGAATGTTAGTTCCACCATGCTGGAAGTTTTCGTCATTCATGATTTTTTGTTGCAACTTAATATTGCTTTTTATGCCATCAATGATCAATTCAGTTAGCGCATTCTTCATACGAGCAATGGCTACATCTCGATTCTCACCGTAAGTGATTAGTTTCCCTATTATAGAGTCATAGTAAGATGGTACTGTATAACCTGCATAGAGATGAGATTCCCAACGCACACCGAAACCACCTGGTGCATGGAAACGCGTGATCTTTCCTGGACTTGGTAAGAATGTATTTGGATCTTCAGCGTTAATACGGCATTCTAATGCATGACCATGGATCTTGACTTCTTGTTGTTTAATTGACAGTGGTAAACCAGCAGCAATACGTAATTGTTCTTTTATAAGATCTACACTAGAAATCATTTCAGTAACCGGATGTTCAACCTGAATACGCGTGTTCATTTCAATAAAATAGAATTCGCCGTTTTCATACAGAAATTCAAAAGTACCTGCACCACGGTAACCGATTTCTACACAAGCTTTTGAGCAACGCTCACCTATAGCACGGCGCATTTCATTGGTAATGCCTGGCGCTGGTGCTTCTTCTACTACTTTCTGGTGTCGGCGCTGCATGGAACAATCTCGTTCAGCTAAATAGATGGCCTTTCCCTGACCATCCGCTAATACTTGAATTTCAATATGTCTTGGATTTTCTAGATATTTTTCTATATAAACCATATCGTTATTGAAAGCTACTTTCGCTTCTGCTTTCGTCATGTTAATAGAATGATCAAGAGTTTTAGCACTATGAACAACACGCATTCCACGACCACCACCACCACTAGATGCTTTTATAATTACCGGGTAACCGATGCGGTTAGCAAAATCGTGGTTCTTCTCCATATCATCTGTCAACAAGCTATTTGATCCAGGTACACAAGGTAATCCAGCCTTCTTCATGGCATTGATTGCCGAAACCTTATTACCCATTAAACGAATAGTTTCTGCTTTTGGACCAATAAATATAAATCCTGAACGTTCAACCTGCTCGGCAAAGTCGGCATTTTCAGATAAAAAACCATATCCAGGATGGATAGCTACCGCACCAGTTATTTCTGCTGCAGAGATAATAGCTGGTATATTTAAGTAACTTTTGACTGATGGTGCCGGACCTATACACACGCTTTCATCAGCTAATAATACATGTTTAAGATCACGGTCAACTATAGAATGAACCGCTACAGTCTTGATGCCCAGCTCTTTGCAACCACGTAAAATACGCAGTGCTATCTCGCCACGATTGGCGATAATAATTTTCTCTAGCATGAGACACCTCTTTATTCAATGATGACTAGTGGCTCGTCATATTCAACTGGTTGGCTACTTTCCACCAGAATAGCCTTAATAACACCAGATTTATCCGCTTCGATCTGATTCATCATTTTCATTGCTTCAACGATGCACAGAGTATCGCCTACGTTGACACGTTGGCCTACTTCTATAAAAGCTTTTTCGTTTGGACTAGGCGTGCGGTAAAAAGTGCCGACCATGGGAGAACGAACGATATGACCACTTAGCGCTGTAGGAGATGTAGCCCCTGACATGCTCACTATTGCTGACGATAATGTTGGTTGTTGCTGTGTCGATACTGCATATGCTTGTTGCATCATTGGGTAATTTGTAGCTGGTGTAGCACGGCTAATGCGAACTGATTCTTCACCTTCAGAAATATCTAGTTCATCAATGCCTGATTCTGTGACTAGTTCAATCAGTTTTTTAATTTTACGAATATCCATGAGTATAATTTCATAGTCTTTTGCGTAGTAAGTAGTATTTACTTTACAGAGGATGAACTTCTGACTGTAAAGCAAAAGTGAAGCTATTGTCTCTCAACTCAAAAAGCTAGACTCGCTTTTTAAGCAAGGTAAGCCTGTAGAGAGAAAAAAGGCTCTTGAGTATGTAGATTATCGAATATTATACCAATATCGTAGCAATTCACAGCTAAATATTGATTTTTCAGCGAAGTTATTTTACAGAGAACTTGAGAATATTTATGAACGACAAAGCTATATATCCATATATAAAAATTTATATTTTAAAACTCTACTTGGCAGCAGTCTTGTTGTGTAATAAGGAAAAATAATATTATATCCTAATGCGCATATTGACTGCATAACGTCATCCATTTTATTTTAAATAAAGTAATTTTATTAATTAAAATTCTAGTATAGTAGTTATTATTTTTTAGATTACATTGAAACATCATACAAAAAAATAAGAACAACAGCTATAAGTACGTTATTGCTATGCTACCAGGAAATAGTATACGATAAAATTTATTAGTAAATGCCTAGTATAACTCAATATTCACGCTGCGATTATTTAGTATCTCGTATAGCTCATCATAGAGTTATCATACATGATAGAACGACCTATACGATAGAGTATTAAGAATTATAAAAGCATATTATTGCTGCTTTAATTTAATCGGAAAAGCCAATAATTTTATACTCTGTTTATAATAATATGACTGATGATTATGATATTATAAACGTGAAATACTAACTATGCTGCGTTTATTACTATTCTAATAATACTATTTTACCGATATAGGAAAGGTGGCGGTATTTCTGATTGTAATCTATACCGTATCCTACCACGAATTCATCTGATATCGATAAGCCTATATATTCTACCAGTACATCTACTTCACGACGAGCGGGTTTATCCAATAAAGTGCATATCGCTATAGATTTTGGCGCACGTAAAGCTAGAATTTCACGTACTTTATTCAATGTATGGCCGGAATCAATAATATCTTCAATGATTAATACATCTTTATCGCGGATATCTACATCAAGATCCTTAAGGATCTTAACATCACGGGTAGTAGACATTCGGCCGCCATAACTAGAGATAGTCATGAAATCTACTTCATGTGGAATGATAATAGAACGGCATAGATCAGCTATAAAAATAAACGAACCACGTAGAAGACCGACTAGCACCATATTATTACTACTATTACGGTAATTTTTAGTAATTTGCAATCCAAGCCTGTTGATACAGAGATGAATATCCTGCGCAGACATCATCACCTCTACAGTATGTTTCATAATATATAGATCTCACTAATTTAATTATTTAAACTTTTCTCATTACTTTAACATTTATAATTATTTCTATAATAATTAATATAGAAACTATTTCACTCACTAAAATTATATAAATATACGCATGAAAAGAGCATTAATTGCATTGGTATTAATAAATTAAAATTATTTATTGAAATCATATTCATGCTTTCTTCAGTAACTAAAGTGAATTTAATTTTATAACCAGTTAAACATTAACAAGTACAATAATCGAGAAATAGAGTAATTCATATTTCAACTTATATATTAATATATTTTATCTACACCTTAAAACTTAATAAATAAATTAATGATTGATTCAAGAGAAATATGTTAACCGCCATTCGCTCAATCAAAAGTTATTTATTTTATTGCTTACAACTTGTTGCATGGATACAAATAAAGCCTAGATATATTATTTCTTTATAGTCATTAATTAAAAATAGTAATTAATGCAAACTGTATCACAAAATTGGTAAGTCAATTAAGACCGCTTCACGCCAGGTGTTTATCTATCAATCCTTTCATAGACTATTAATTAGAAAATGTTGCTTGTTCTATCTAAATGTAAGATTACATGGTAATACTGGGATATATACTTGCATCAAGCATTAAAAAATACAGCAGTATTTTTACTACTCAAGCCTTCATATTGTACTTTCCGCTCGCACATTGTATTGAGGATAGCATCAATAATTCTTATTTATAATTTATTTCTATAGTAAAAAAGATAATACTTGATGAAGTAACGTCTTTATTACATAACGACACTAACAAACAATTATTTTTGTCTATGGATCAGTTGATATCTAGAATTTCAATTCTACATTAGATAAAGTTCTAATAGATCACTCTGTTTTCTTGCTGCCTATTCCAATACGGCTTTAGACTCAACTATCTATTTTTGTAAAGTATTTTAATTAGTAAGGAAGTGATCTTCATGTACGTCACCGATTTTTCTTTTAACCTGCCACGTTCACTCATTGCCCAATATCCACCGCTCATACGCAGTAATTGCCGTTTATTGCAACTTGATGGGCCAAGTGGTGGAGTTACACACGGTGTATTTACTGATTTGTTTAATAAACTAAACGCTGGAGATTTATTAGTATTTAATAATACCCGTGTGATCCCGGCTCGGATCTTTAGCCGCAAGGTCAGCGGGGGAAAGGTAGAAATACTAGTAGAGCGAATACTCGATCGACATCGTATGTTAGTACACTTGAGTCCCTCAAAAACACTAAAAGTAGGCGCGGAATTATTGTTGGGCGATACAAAAAATATCACTGTAACTATAATAGCGCGTCAAAATGCGCTATTTGAGCTATTTTTAAATAACAATCGTGATGTATTCAGCGTTATTAACGCTATAGGAAAGATTCCATTGCCACCGTATATCGATCGTCCATATAATAATTCGGACTGTAATTTATATCAGACAGTATATAGTGAGAAACCAGGAGCTGTCGCAGCTCCAACTGCTGGACTACATTTTGATCAATTACTATTAACTGCATTGCGTGCAAAAGGTATTAAGATGGCTTTTATTACTTTACATATTGGTGCTGGTACTTTTCAGCCAGTACGGGTAGAGACTATTAAAGCGCATGTGATGCATGCAGAATATAGTGAAGTATCGCAGGAAGTCGTTAATGCAGTGCTACATTGTAAAGCCCGTGGAAATCGTGTAATAGCGGTAGGTACTAGCTCAGTTCGTGCGTTGGAACATGCCGCTAATCTTAGAAAATCTGTGCTACTTTCTCCATTCTGCGGTGAGACCCGCATCTTTATCACTCCAGGTTATCACTATCAGGTGGTAGATGCATTAGTCACTAATTTTCACTTGCCACAGTCAACATTAATCATGTTAGTAGCAGCTTTTGCTGGATATACAAACATTATGGAGGCTTATCAACAGGCAATAATTGAACAATACCGGTTCTTGAGTTATGGTGATGCAATGTTTATTAGCTATAATCCAAAGGCGGCGCAAGAATAGATTAGTACATAGATTTCATAGATTTTAAACTGTAGTAAGAAATAAGATATGAAAAAATATTGCTGAAAACAGCACATAATTCAAGATCTAATCACCAATGCAAGTCAGAGTTTATGAGATAAATAGTAGACGTTCTTAGTTGTGAAAACAGTACAGTTCTATTTTAAATAATATTGAAGCATTACTCTAGTGCTGGAGGTTTTGTGGAGTACCAATTAAAAAAAACGGATGGTTATGCTCGATGTGGTCGATTGATCTTTAAATGCGGGGTAGTAGAAACTCCGGTTTTTATGCCAGTTGGCACCTATGGAACAGTTAAAGGTCTGACGCCAGAAGAAATAAAAATAACAGGCTCGCAGATCCTGTTAAGTAATAGCTTCCATTTATGGCTTCGTCCAGGAGAACAGGTCATAAAGTCACACGGTAACCTGCATACTTTCATGCATTGGTACGGACCGATCCTCAGTGATTCTGGTGGTTTTCAAGTTTTTAGTCTGGGATCTTTATGTAAAATTAATGAAAAAGGTGTTCATTTCCGTAATCCTATAAATGGAAATAAAGTATTTCTTAGCCCAGAAAAATCAATGGACATCCAGTATAACCTAGGTTCTGATATTGTGATGATCTTTGATGATTGTACGCCCTATCCAGCCGATTGGGAGTACGCCAAAAGTTCGATGGAGATGTCACTGCGCTGGGCACAGCGTAGTCATCAAAGATTTAAAGAGTTAAATAATAAAAATGCTTTATTCGGAATTATTCAAGGTAGTATTTATAAAGACTTACGTGATATTTCATTACAAGGAATAGTGAATATCGGTTTTGATGGTTACGCTATTGGTGGTTTGGCAGTAGGGGAACCTAAAGAAATTATGTACCGCATGCTAGAGTATATTTGTCCACAAATGCCGCAAGATAAACCACGTTATCTGATGGGTGTCGGTAAACCCGAAGATTTAGTAGAAGGTGTTCGTCGAGGTATCGACATGTTTGATTGTGTAATGCCAACACGTAATGCTCGTAACGGTCATCTATTCGTTACTAACGGTGTAGTTAAAATTCGGAATACTAAGTATAAAGATGATCTAGCTCCATTAGATAAAGAGTGCGATTGTTATACTTGTCAACATTATAGTCGTGCTTATTTACATCATCTAGATCGGTGTAATGAAATACTTGGAGCAAGATTGAATACTATTCATAACTTGCGTTATTATCAAAGACTCATGGCCAATTTACATCAGGCTATAAAAGGAGGTCAATTAAATTTATTTGTTCAAGATTTCTATAACCAACTTGGCAATACAATTCCACCTTTACATATTTGATATATATAACATTCAAACAAATGAAGATATAATAAATTATAAACCTTATCGGAGCAGTGCAAGAAAAACTAATGTCATTGTACTTTCTAAAGAAAAAAGACCGTTATTCTTGAATATAATTCTGTAAGTATTTTAAGTGGTACTAATACTAAAAATGTAAAGGCTTAGATAGAGCTTTGACATATTATTTTTCTTATACATCTAGGAAAGGTGCGATTAATATTGATACATAACATTGATTAAGAGTAAAAGAAACTATATTAAGTCTATATGACGTGTATATAGTCAGTAGTACCAAGAACTGACATGTACAAAAGATCTAATGAAATATTTTATTTAAAAATGGGAAAAACAAGCAATGCTGTTCTATAGGAGCTTAAAAGCTATAGGAGATCACCATTATAATGAATGTATATAATGTATATGAATCGTCATGCAAGATGAATGTTAATCTTCCAAGATTAACGATTATGAATGCATATGGATATTTGAATCTGCACATCAAATTCTAACTAAAGATAAAATTCCCACTGCAAGGTTTGTCCATTCAATATCAGCCTTATGAAAGTATAATTTTACCTTAATATTGAATGTACGCTGAGAGTACAGTCAAATAGTCAGAAGTAGGATAATTCGTGAATGCCGTTCAAAACGCGTATATTTCCTATAAATTAAAGTAAATCCTATATAAAATATAGGCCTCTTCTGAAGACATTGGAATTAATAAAAAGTGACTTTATATAAGTGTATAATAAATAAGTATTAATTATTGATTACGTCATAGATCTAGAGAATAAATCTGTAGAACAATGCTAGATCATCACAAAATAAGTAATACAATTGCTATTGTTTTTTATAGGCATCATAGGCATCTAATATTGTATTAAATCTTTACGTTAGCAAGATGGAAAATTAAAGTTTTTTAACAAAAAATTTGTTTTGGTTGATTTAATATTGCACACTGTAAATTATTTATATAAATAAAACGTCAGTAATTATAGATTTTTATTCTATAATGATTTATCTCCGTTCTATAAACTCCTGCAGGTTGCTGAGACTAAAAATATAGATCAATCATAAAGATTGCACTCTATGGTCATACTTAAAAATATAATTTTTTAGTTCATGTAATACTTACATAGAGCGTTTAAAAATAGTAAGTAAAACTTCTATGAGTTTTGACATATATCTTGTATTTCACATAATGTAATAGCGCTTATGTATTGCTCAATATTCGCAAAACATATACAATACAGCAATTTTGTTTGTTAGTATTAGGTTGCATAAGAAATAGAAACTGAGCAAGATAAAATCTTACTAATTCCTATTAAAGTAATGGGTCAATATCCGATTTTACTTGATATACTAATAAAAAATTAATCACTTAATAAGAGAACTTTAATGAGCTTTTTCATTTCTAATTCTATCGCTTCCCAAGAGCTTCCAGTTCAAGAGACGCCCTATTCCCTAATTATCATATTAGTTATGTTTGGCCTTATTTTCTATTTTATGATTTTACGTCCCCAGCAAAAACGTTCAAAAGATCATAAAAAAGTGCTAGAATCCATTAGTAAAGGAGATGAAGTTATGACGACTGGTGGTTTAATTGGTCGCGTAGCTAAAGTGGGTAATACTGGAATGATTATCCTTGAATTAAATGATTCTACAGAAGTAATAATTAAGCGCGATTTCGTATTATCTGTTCTACCTAAAGGTACTATGAAGGCCCTATAAAATTTTCCATTAAGAGAATTACCGTGTTAAACCGTTATCCTTTGTGGAAGTATATAATATTAACCCTAGTCATTATCATGGGAGTGATATATGCGTTACCAAACTTGTATGGAGAAGATCCTGCCATACAAATCACTGCTACGCATGGCGCTACCGTAAATAAGACGACCTTGCATAAAATTAGTGCGGTATTAGAACAAGATCATATTAAAAGTAAGTCGATAACTCTAGAAAATGGCGCTATTTTGACACGTTTTCATGATTCTTCAATTCAACTTCGTGCTCGCGAAGCCCTAATAAGGGGGCTAGGTGATAAATTTATCGTTGCGTTTAACCTCGCTCCAGCAACGCCACACTGGTTAGCAACGCTAGGCGCTAAACCTATAAAACTTGGTTTAGATCTGCGTGGTGGAGTGCATTTTCTAATAGAAATTGACATGTCTACTACGATAGATAAGTTAGAGTACAAGACTCTAGATACCTTGCGCAAAAAGTTACGAGCTAACCATATTATTGACACGTCTATCTATAAATTGAGCAATAATAGCTTAGCAATACGTTTCCGTGATGAAATTACTCGCAATCAGGCCATTAGTTATATTAATGTTAACCAACCGCATCTAGTGCTTTCTAAGCATCGCAATAACACTCTAAAAGCTGAGCTATCTTACGATTATCTAAAAAAAATACATGAAGATTTAGTGACACAGAACATTATTATTTTACGTAATCGCATTAACCGACTTGGTCTTGATGAATCGATGATACAACGTCAGGGCACGGATCGTATTGTAGTAGAGCTGCCTGGTATTCAGGATACCGCACGTGCTAAAGAAATTCTAGGCGCAACAGCAACGCTAGAATTCCGTTTAGTTAATACTCTTGCGAATACCGTTCAACCAACAAGTATCTATGATACGCAGAGGGATTCTGAGGTAAAATATATAAGTGATGGTCGTGTAATAGTGCTGTCTAAAGATGTGATCTTAACTGGTGAACATATAACTGATGCGACCTTAAGTATTGACGAGTATGACCAAGCGCAGGTTAATATTTCACTAGATACCATTGGAGGCACTTTAATCTCAAGCTTTAGTAAGGATAATATTGGGAAAACGATTGCCACTCTATTCGTGGAATATAAAGATAGCGGTAAAAAAGATGCCAACGGCCGCGCCGTTTTGATAAAGAAAGAAGAAATAATCAACATTGCAAATATTCAGTCTCATTTAGGTGATCGTTTTCGCATTACAGGTATTAGTAATATAAATGAAGCACGTCAACTTATTTTATTGTTACGTGCGGGTGCTCTTAGTGCACCAATCCAAATTGTTGAAGAACGTATTATCGGACCAATATTAGGTAAGCAGAATATTACTCAAGGTCTTAAAGCGTGTGTATATGGACTAATAATATCTATTTTCTTCATGATAGCTTGGTATCGTAAGTTTGGTATCATAGCTACCAACGCACTACTTGCTAATTTAGTCTTGATCATGGCCTGCATGTCTTTGCTGCCAGGTACGACGCTAAGCATGCCTGGTATCGCAGGAATTCTATTGACACTAGTGGTAACAGTAGATGCTACTGTACTAATTAACGAAAGGATTAAGGAAGAACTTAAGAATGGACGTTCCTTTCAAATGGCAATCCATGAGGGGTATAAAGGTGCTTTTTCAAGTATTATGGACGCTAATATTACTACTTTAATCACCGCAGTTATTTTATATACTATCGGGACGGGTTCGATTAAGGGTTTTGCAATCACCACTGTACTGGGTGTGGCTACCTCTATGTTTACTTCAATTATAGGGACTCGTGCTATCGTTAATCTGATTTATGGCCGTAAGCGCATTAACAAGCTGTCTATTTAAGGAATTAATTTTGGCACAAGATTATACTATTGAGCAACTTAACTATGGCCGTAAAGTTTATGATTTTATGCGTTGGGATTACGTAGCCTTTAGTATCTCATTTCTACTGCTAATCACATCAATCTTTATTATGTTCGTGCATGGATTTAACTGGGGTTTAGATTTTACTGGCGGCACGGTAATTGAAATTCATCTGGAAAAACCCGCTAATCTTGACCTCATTCGCTATAAGCTAGACAAAGCTAGCTTTCAGGATTCAATTGTTCAAAATTTTGGCAGTAACCACGACGTGATAATTCGTCTTCCACCGATGAAGGATAACAAAGTACAAGAACAGAGTTATAATATAATCAGCGTCATTAATCAAGCCACGGATAATTATGCTACTGTAAAGCGTATTGAGTTTATTGGCCCAAGTATAGGGAATGAGTTAGCGCAAAACGGAAGTATAGCGCTGGTAATAGCATTGATTTGTATTCTAATTTACGTTGGTATTCGTTTTCAATGGCATCTAGCGTTAGGAACCGTTATTGCATTAGCACATGATGTTCTCATCACTTTAGGTATGCTATCTTTATTTCACATAGAGCTTAACATTACTATCGTAGCATCTCTCATGTCAGTTATTGGTTACTCCTTAAACGATAGTATTGTTATTTCTGATCGTATTCGTGAAAACTTTATAAAGATTCCCCATGGGACGCCTTATGAGATAATAAATGTATCTTTGACACAAACATTGATTCGAACGTTAATAACCTCTGGCATTACATTGTTAGTGGTGCTGATACTGTATATATTTGGCGGTACAATGTTGCATAGTTTCTCTATAGCGATGCTAATAGGTGTCTCAATCGGCACTATATCTTCCATTTATATTGTCTCGGCGTTAGCATTAAGGCTCGGTATAAAAAGTGAATACACGATAAAACAAAAGTAGGAAAATCTCGAGAGTATTAGTATATAATACTACACTAGTATATAATATAGTTAGGGCGCTATAAAATAATTCAAGCGACGTTCATCAAACACTGTTTTCTTCACTTAATGATTTTTCACATTATAAAAATTAATTAGAAATAGATTGTTAGGAATCTTATTGCAGACACCAGACGCTTTATAATAAATTTTAGATAACTTTTGTTGTAACTATATTATCAAGTAATACTTACAAATCCTAAATATGTTTAATGGGTATTGTTAAATATTGCTATCTCTGTACTGTTATTTATACCAAAGCTAGTATGGTAGATGAGTGCGTAATGGTTTGCTAGGGATTAGATGACGTAAGTACTAGATATATAGCTGCTAATGCATTCTAATCTTTTAATTAGCTAAATGACTAATGCCATAGAGTCATTAAAAACCATGAGGTATAGGCATTTTAGAGGTATAGGCATTTAAAATGATAAAAGATGCAGAGTAAGTATATTAAAGTCATTAAAAACGTCTGGCAAGTGTCAATGATATAAACAATGCTACTAGCCATCATAGAAAATGATCGATATGTAATATGAGGCAACGACAAAGACTGAAAAGATAATCAGCAATTTTTTAATCGCAGAACGAAAAAATTAGATCAGGTAACTTATATCCACTTTGCATCGGTATACCGCAGCTGGAAAGATATTCGTGCATTTGGCGAAGAGATTGCCAGTTTAAAGAAATTAAGAGGGGAAAAGAAGATGCAAAGTGATGAATTTTACATGTCCTATGCTTTAAAACTAGCACAGCTTGGAAGATTTACTACTGCCCCAAATCCTAATGTTGGCTGTGTTATTGTGCGTAATGGTCACATCGTAGGTGAAGGGTATCATCTACGCGCTGGTGAAGATCACGCAGAAATACATGCACTACGAATGGCAGGGGATAAAGCGCGTGATGCTACTGCTTATATCACACTTGAACCATGTAGCTATTATGGTCGAACGCCACCGTGTACTGATGCACTGATTTTTGCCGGTATAAGCCGAGCCGTCATCGCGACAGAAGATCCCAATCCTGCAGTAGCAGGACGTGGATTATATCAATTGAAGCAAGCTGGTATTGAGGTATGTCAAGGTGTATTATTCGCAGAAGCTGAAGCATTGAATCTAGGTTTTCTAAAACGTATGAGAACAGGATTGCCATATGTACAGCTTAAACTTGCAGTTTCGTTAGATGGTAGAACTGCCATGGCCTCCGGTGAAAGCCAATGGATTACTTCTTCTCAGGCTCGTCAAGACGTACAATATTTACGAGCGCAAAGTGCAGGAATACTGAGTACTAGTGCCACTATATTAGCCGATGATCCTGCGCTAACAGTGCGTTGGCATGAATTAGATGCAGAAACGAAAAGTCTATATCCTAAAAAATATTTACGCCAGCCATTGCGTATTATCCTTGATAGCCAAAACCGTATAACACCGAAGCATCGGGTAATAAAACAACCGGGTGCTATTGTGCTAGCTCGTTTACAGGTAGATAACCAGGCGTGGCCAACAAGTGTTGAACAATTGATCTTACCAGAATACGGCAAGAGTATAGATTTGATGATGTTGATGATAGAATTGGCAAAACGTCAGTTAAACTCTATCTGGGTTGAAGCGGGGGCTAAATTATCTGGTGCACTGCTACAATCTAGCTTAGTGGATGAGCTAATATTATACTTAGCACCAAAACTGTTAGGTAATAATAGTCGAGGCCTTTGTGATCTTCCTGGCGTGGATAAACTACAAGATGCGCCTGAATTTATATTAAGTGAGGTGATACAAATCGGACCAGATCTGCGTCTAAGGCTTAGGAGAAAGAAATAAATAAAGGCAGTTGTCAATCAAGATAACCTACCTATTATGGATAGGTGGGTTTTACTTACATTATTAAGTAAAGATTACAGTCAGCAATCGTGTTCACAGAATCATTAATGTCTAGACTATTTAGTCTAAATTTTTTAATTTATTTTAAATGACGATGAAATAACGAATATCACTTTACATATTAACGGTATATATAGCTATTAAGGATGATAGGTACCATGGATATGGTATAATACTGTTCTTTATTGTTTATTAACCCTATTTAAAGGTAAAGCGTATGAAAATTATTGAAGGTGTTACTCTGGCTCCAGATGCTTGTATAGCAATTGTAACTGCACGATTTAATACTTTTATTAATAAAAACCTGCTACATGGTGCTAATGATGTACTAAAACGTATTGGTCAAATTGCTGACGACAATATAACTCTTGTCTGGGTTCCAGGAGCATACGAGTTACCCTTAGCTGTGAAAGTGCTAGCTAATACGAAAAAATATGATGCCGTTATTGCATTAGGAGCAATTATCCGAGGTAGTACTCCGCATTTTGAATATGTAGCAGGAGTGGCTAGCTCTGGCATAGGTAGTGTTTCTTTAAATACTGAAGTTCCTGTTTCTTTTGGTGTGCTGAGTACTGAAAGTATTGAGCAAGCTATTGAACGTTCCGGCACTAAATTTGGAAATAAAGGTGCTGAAGCTGCCATGAGTGCACTTGAAATGATTAATGTTATTAAAGCTATTAAATCCTGAATGTATTTAAGGGGAATCCAGTGAAACCTGTTGCTCGTCATCGCGCTCGTGAGTGCGCCGTTCAAGCGCTTTACTCTTGGCAGGTATCTAGTAATGATATCACTATTGTTGAATACCAGTTTCTTACGGAACAAGATCTCAATGGTGTTGATATTGCTTATTTGCGAGAGTTAATTTTTGGCGTATCTATGCATGCAAGACTTCTGGATTCCATGATGGTCCCCTATTTATCACGGCAGCTTAATAACTTAGGACAGGTAGAACGTGCAGTTTTACGTATTGCATTATTTGAACTAAAAATGCGCGAGGATATTCCGTATAAAGTAGCTATTAATGAAGCAATAGAATTGGCAAAAACTTTCGGCGCTGAGGATAGTCACAAGTTCATAAACGGTGTACTAGATAAAGCTATACCTCCTATCCATAAGAAAAAAATAAAAAATTGATGGTAAGATGCTCATCTTGAAATACTATTACTGGATCATATTCTATGGCATGTGGAGAATTTGATATCATTACTCTATATTTTGATCGCTGTAAAAAATTACGCAGTGATGTAAAGCTAGGAATTGGAGATGACTGTGCGCTCATTGAAGTAGCAGAAAAACACCTTGTAGCTATCAGCACAGACACATTAGTCTCTGGCATTCACTTCCTGCCAGATATCGATCCGGCTGATTTAGGTCAAAAGGCACTAGCAGTTAACTTAAGTGATCTAGCGTCCATGGGAGCAGATCCATCTTGGCTTTTACTGTCCCTTACTTTACCTACAATAGATGAAACATGGATTAAGGTATTTAGCGATAGCCTCTTCGAACAACTTAATTACTATGGTATGCAGTTGATCGGTGGTGATACTACACGTGGTCCCTTAAGTTTGACACTAACTATCCAAGGGATAATACCAGATGGGCAAGCTATAACACGAAGTGGCGCTCGTATTGGCGACTGGATATACGTCACCGGTACATTAGGAGACAGTAGTGCTGGTTTAGCCATCATGCAGGGACGATTAACAGTTGCTGATGTCACAATAAGAGATTACCTACTCAGTCGTCACCTTCGACCACAACCACGAATATTACAGGGGAAAGCGTTGCGCAATCTAGCTAGTTCAGCGATCGATATTTCCGATGGTTTAATCTCTGATCTACAGCATATACTTATAGCTAGTAAGTGTGGTGCGCGCATTAATTTAGATGTATTGCCGTTATCACAGATGCTAAGTTGTAATGCGGATTATGAACAAGCGTTATTATGGGGACTCACAGGTGGTGAAGATTACGAACTTTGTTTTACGGTGCCTGAGATACACCGGAATATACTTGAAATAGAATTAAATCATCTATGTGTAGATTTTACTTGCATTGGTCAGATTTGCCCTTTATCGGAAGGCATAAAATTTTATCGTCATAATCAGCTAGTAGAATTAGCGTGCAAAGGTTTTGATCATTTTCGTGCTGGATTGAATTGATGGATAAAGCTAAACGCCGTTTACAGATGCGTAATCCTTGTCACTTACTAGCCACCTGTTTTGGTAGCGGTTTATCATCACTTATGCCGGGTACTATTGGATCATTAGTAGCAATTCCGTTCTGGCTTCTTTTGATACAATTACCATGGCAAATTTATTTATTATTACTGGTATTTAGTATTTACCTTGGTATTTATTTATGCCATCAGACTACAAAAGACATACAGGTACACGATCATACTAGTATAGTTTGGGATGAATTTGTCGGCATGCTGATTACACTAACTATGCTGCCAGCTAATAACTGGGAGTGGTTAATTACCGGCTTAGTGATTTTTCGCATTTTAGATATAGTGAAACCTTGGCCAATATCTTGGTTTGATCTCAATATTAAAGGTGGAATAGGTATTATGATCGACGATATCATCGCAGGGCTGTTATCAGTTTGTATTATCTACTTAATACATCAGTATCAGTGCATGTCTATTCCTGAATAGAGTGTGTTTGATTAAGCAATATACATCATTTTAAAACTATTATATTAGGCTGCAGAATAAATCTTTTCAAGGGCAGTTTTAAGTAGAAAACGTTCAAAGAACATAATAAAGTTAAGAATGTAAGTAGTAGGCATTACTGTTGCATCCATTTTTCGATCTGGCGTTGAATACCAGCAGCATCCAGCAATAAGTCAGCACGTATTTCTTCCTGACTACCTTGTGGTATGAACTTATCAGGCAATCCTATATTCAATACTGAAACTAGACGCCGATGTCCCATTAACAACTCATTTACACCGCTGCCGGCACCGCCAATAATAGCATTCTCTTCTAATGTGACTAATGTTTTATGGCTGCTAGCCATCTTCATGATCATCTGTTTATCTAATGGTTTCACAAATCGCATATCTACTAGCGTAGCATCGAGTGCTTCTGCTACTTGCGCCGCCTCTAACAGTAAAGTGCCAAAATTAAGTATTGCTATATCCTTGCCGGCACGTCGCATGATCCCTTTACCAATAGGTAAACTTTTCAGTGGTTCCAATATTGCACCGGTACCGCTTCCTCTCGGATAACGTACTGCACTTGGGCCATCATTATAGTGATAGCCAGTATATAACATCTGACGGCACTCGTTTTCATCGCTAGGTGTCATAATTACCATACTTGGAATACAACGTAAAAAAGATAGATCAAAAGCTCCCTGATGAGTTTGCCCATCAGCACCTACGATACCACCACGATCAATAGCAAACATTACAGGAAGTTGTTGTATGGCTACGTCATGTATAAGTTGATCATAAGCGCGTTGTAAGAAAGTGGAGTAAATTGCTACTACTGGTTTATACCCTCCTATCGCTAATCCAGCAGCAAAAGTTACTGCGTGTTGTTCTGCAATTGCCACATCGAAATATTGTTTTGGGTATTCACGTGAAAATTGTACCATGCCTGAACCTTCACGCATGGCAGGTGTGATGGCCATAAGAGTGCTATCTTGAGCTGCTGTTTCACACAACCA
This sequence comes from Serratia symbiotica, assembly GCA_900155695.1. Classification (GTDB taxonomy): domain Bacteria; phylum Pseudomonadota; class Gammaproteobacteria; order Enterobacterales; family Enterobacteriaceae; genus Serratia_E; species Serratia_E symbiotica_A. The sequence continues at coordinate 548,425 of FUHL01000001.1, read as the reverse complement.
ATATCCAAATATTTTTGAATAACTTGGTAAGTTATTGGCTATCGGCGGTAGCCTGCCACTGACTGGATCAAATTTTGGTACAGAGTGAAAACTAATTGGATCTTTTTCGGCAGGTTCATAACCTCGACCTTTCTTCGTCATTATGTGCAGTAGCTTTGGACCTTGCAGGTCATGCATATTTTTTAACGTATCAACTAAGTGATGCACATCATGACCATCTACTGGTCCAATATAATTGAAGCCTAGTTCTGTAAATAGTGTACCTGGAACTACCATCCCTTTTAGGTTGTCTTCTGTTTGTTTTACTAGTGTTTTAATAGTCGGTACACTAGTAAATACTTTTTTACTTCCTTCTCGTAATCGAGTATAAAGATTACCAGATAGTAATCTCGCCAGATAATTATTGAATGCTCCAACATTCTCAGAAATTGACATCTCATTATCATTCAATATCACCAGTATATCAGATTTAATATCTCCAGCGTGGTTCATCGCTTCAAAGGCCATTCCCGCAGTCATCGCTCCATCTCCAATCACGCATACTGTACGCCGGCCTAGCCCTTCATGCTTAGCTGCTACGGCCATGCCAAGACCAGCACTGATAGAAGTTGAAGAATGTCCGACTGAAAATGCATCATATTCGCTTTCCGTACGCCAAGGAAATGGATGCAAGCCCTTTTTTTGACGAATAGTTGCTAAACGGTTACGGCGACCAGTTAAAATTTTATGTGGATATGCTTGATGACCTATATCCCATATTAAACGATCAAACGGTGTTTTATAGACATAGTGTAATGCTACTGTTAGTTCAACTGTACCTAATCCCGAAGCGAAATGCCCGCTAGATTGACTGACGATATTTATTAAGTATTGCCGTAGTTCATCACATAACTTCGGCAAGCTTTCTTTAAGCAATAACCGGAGTGCATCGGGATTCTCTGCAAGCAATAAGGTTGGGTATTGAGCTACATCAAGATCCATTTTATTCTCATATTAGAGGACTTGACCTTCATCTTTTAAATGGCAGCGGTGTTTATCACCTTAGATTACTGAGCTACTGTATAATCTATGTCTCTTACTAAGCTTATTACTAACAGTAGTAGCATCTTCGTCTAGAAGATTTTGATCTTTGTGATTAGTTTTTACTAAATTATCACTAATTATCACGTTGAATAATAAAACTAGCCAGTGATTGTAATGGTGATATGTCATAAGATTGTATTGCTAAAGTATTTAATGCACTTAATGCTTCCTTATAGAGTCCACATAACTTAGCTTTTGCATTTTCAATTCCCAATAAAGCAGGATAGGTATTTTTACGTTTTTGCTGATCTGCTCCTGGTCTTTTCCCTATTTTCTCAGTTGTTCCAATTACATCTAAAATGTCATCTTGAACTTGAAATGCGAGACCGATAGCATCAGCATAGCGGTCAAGAACTGGCAAGACTGCTCTTCCTGAAACTCCGGCAGCTAAAGCACCCAGTCGAATTGCTGTACGGATGAGAGATCCTGTTTTATAGAGGTGAATTTTCTCTAGTTCTGCTAATTCAATTTGCTTTCCTTCCGCACATAGATCCATCGATTGACCACCGCACAAACCTGTTATACCGCTAGCAGATGCTACTTCAGAAACCATCGCCAATCGATCACATAAGGCTACATCAGGCATCTCAACATCGGCCAAAATAGAAAATGCTAAACTTTGTAATGCATCTCCAGCTAGAATAGCGTTAGCTTCACCAAATTTTATATGACAGGTTGGGTAACCCCGGCGTAGATTATCATTATCCATCGCTGGCAGATCATCATGGATTAGAGAATAGGCATGAATACATTCTACTGCTGCAGCTGGTGCGTCTAGGTTATTGTGTGTAATACCAAACATTTGCCCAGTGGTGTAAACTAAGAATGGACGCAGACGTTTTCCACCCAGTAGTGTGCTATGACACATGGCAGCTACTAAAGCACTATCGTGAATTAGTCGAGGTTCTATGCAATGTAGGATAGTGCGATCAACACGCTTACGAAAAAACATTAACTGATGATCAAAAGGAGTAGGCTTGCCAAGCTCAGGCATGGTAATTACTCAATATCTGTATTAAAAGATACCAACAGTGCATATGCAGCGTTATTGCTAAATAGCATGGGTATACATTACACGGCTTACTTGAACTTTTTTAATCTAGCAAGCACTAAATTTATACGCCGTGTAAATAAATTCAGTGCATTTCTAGCAAAATTAATTGAATACCAGACATGTCATAATATTGACAATTCATGCATCGAGATTACCAATCTAATATTTTGCTCTTTAATAATGTATGGTAAGATACTTTTTAGTATAATTTCAAATAATCATTTGAACAATAAAAATATAGAGATTGCCGTAATAGACATGGATCTATAAATCATCATATATATTTAACGTTTTCAGATAAGGTTGATTATATAATGATATTATTAGCACTGCTATTATTATATAAAAATAAAACACATCATGACGTTTATTATTAAACTTTTTACCAGAAATGACCGTAACAGTCTATCTATCAGTTTGCTCTTTATAAAATCCTCTCAACTAACATTCGCAAGATCCTTGAGTAATATGATGTGGTGCTATTAGTACGGCATTTGGATGATATTCACTGATAAGAATTCTATGTGTTCATAACATTCTTATAGCAGAAGATTGTGTTTATACTAATATTTACTGCGTTTTTAAATAGTCCCTGCACCGTTACCGTTCAAAATTGATAAATAAAATATTCTGTGCTATAGTTAGAAATTGAAGTCAACAGGATTATTACTTCACACGATCTAGAATGCTATGTTGGCAGCTGCTTAAATTCAGCATATTACAAGTGTACGTATGAATCTTTCCACATTGACAAGTGACAGTGAAGGTGTAAATTAAAGATAATAAACTTCGATTTATTAAAGAAGGCAGTAAGGCATAAGTAGTTATCCTATTAGTGCACAAGAAAAGGTACTCTCGTTAACCTCTAGCGTCTTCAATTTCAGAGTATTGGGCTGTGTGATGATGTGTTGTAGATGCCAAGTCAATTTTTATTTCTTGAACCTAGGGGATATGGAGGATATGGAGCATGAGAGTGGCGTGAATTAGTTAGCCTACTATCTATCTAAATTATTCTAAATATCACATAAAATATGTTGCATTATCATTGAATGAGAGCTATTAATAGTTACTGAAATAGTCGATCAAGTCAACAACAGCGATATGGAAGTAGTATTAAAGCGTATTATGATGAGAGATGCAGTACGAGTGACGGTAAATTATGGAGTAAATGCCATCATTATCACTGGTACAGCATTAAGTGAAGTATTAAACTAGACACTCACCACTTTACGTCTAATTGATAATACCTTTTATACAATGATTTTAGGCCTACTCATTCATTTCTTATCTTATGATACAGAATATCTTATTGACATTTCACGTAAAATGGGTACTGATGTTTTTGCAAAAAAGTATACCTAAATGTTGTGTAGTTATGTAATCATTTCTAAATACCCTACTGTAAAGGAAAGGTTGTTAAATTTAACATTGCAAAATAGGAAATCAATTAGAGTGCTCTATTCTTAATATCGTAGTTAATCAATCCAATAGCATATATTTTAGCACTTTCTATAAGTTGAGGAGAGGAGCAAATTAATAAAATAAAAACTATTTGTAAGTTTACAAAAGAGGATATTATCCTTGATATTAGGTCTATTGATGAACAAAAAGATAAATTATTACAGTTAGATAAAGTTGAAGTTAAATCCTTACCTTTCTATAAGCTTAGAAGCCAATTTTGCAATCTGGATAAAAGTAAGAATTACTGGCTTTATTGTGAGCGTGGTATAATGAGTCGCTTGCAAGCAATTTACTTGATTGAACAGGGCTATACAAATGTGCAAGTATATTATCCATAATATATTTGATTATTTAGTTTTCTTTTTAGAATATTTTAATGATGATTAAAGTAAAAATTTATTGCATGTAAATTGAAAATTAAATTAAATTTCAACATGGTAATAATCTTATTGAATTATAGTCAATAAATATATTAAAAGTATAAATTTAATGAAAACTATACTAATAAACGCATAAGAGTTATTACTCTAATTTATTAACTAAATTCTATCTGATATTTTAATGCGGATAAATTTATATTTTTTTATTTTTTGCTCAAGTTAAATAACTTCATTTGTAAAAAAATTAATTTGATAATAGCGTATACTGGCAGAGTATATGCGTCAAAAGTATCCTTCCATTTGTATAGATACATCCATTAATATGGATGACAATGTTATTTAGGCATATGATCAATATAATATATCTTTTGTGACATCAGCAAAGTAATATGAAATATTCTTGAAAATGCGAGAGTTATAATAAATAAAAAATATTGCTGTTATGGAATTATTTTTTATATAAACATATATTTAATTTGTATACCTTCTGCGCTATATATATTTTATGTTTCATTATTGATAGAAATACATCATATAAAAATGATATTTTTCATTTTTTATTAGTATAAAAACATTAGAATTTATCATAGGATAAGTAATTGATGTGAGGTATGAATGTAAACATTAAAATATAGTATAAAAATTATTTATATCAAATAATCTCTATATTATATATTATTTTAAAACATAGCAAATACAGCCCTGATAGATAAAGTGAATAAATAACATTTATTATTTTCTTCTAATAATAACTATATGTTAGTATCTATTTCATCAAATGGTATTAGATACAAATCTAAAATATATACTTCAAGTAAATATAAAATTTTCTTCCTGCATAGTGATAAAAATTATTGCTATTCATTGCGTGCTAATGAATAATACTCGCTCTATTTTTAAAAAAAATATAGTGTAGAATATAAATTCTACGGAATCTAAAAACTTTTTAGAGTAAATCGATTGATGATATTAAAATGGAATCAATAATTTTTATTAAAATAAACTGCTATTGAAATATAGTAAAATACAGTTAAATGATAGATATTTTGCATCCTCTTGATAAATTTCAACTTTGTTTTAATATAAAAATACAAGAGAGATAGTAACTATCTTATAGTAAAGATCTGCGATCCAAATTTAGTATATATTTACAATTTTACTGCTTTAAATTTATATCTCGGTTCTATAATCCGATCCTGTGCAGCAACAACCTGAAGTTCATATTTCTGCATTTGTTGTGTTGTAAGTATCACTTCATACACTGCGGCGGCAGTGTGTTCTAAAGCGTGGTTCAGTGTCTTTCCTTTTAACAAATTTACTAATAATAGCCCGCTAGTTAAATCACCTACTCCAACCGGCTGCCGCTTGCCAAAGTCTAGCAGTGGTCTACTAATATGCCATGTTTCTTCCGTCGTTACTAATAGCATTTCAAAAAAATTATGATGATATCCAGCATAGTTTAAGTGTTTAATGAGTACTTTTTTAGGTCCTTTAGATATCAAATGATGAGCGGCTTTTACCGCTTGATCTATATCAGTGATCTCTAGTTGACTCAATAGTTCTAGTTCTAGTAGATTGGGAGCGATTATCTCACTACATGGTAGTGCGTGATTACAGTAAAACTCAGCCACACCTGGCGCTACAATGCATCCTTTTTCTGGATGCCCCATAACTGGATCGCAGAAATACAAAGAATTTGGATTGGCAAGCTTAATCGTACGAACAATTTCTAAAATATGGAAACCTTGTTCTGCAGATCCGATATAACCACTGAATATTGCATCACAATGTTTTAGTTGGTCAATATCAGCAATACCTTGAACGATTTCGCTAAGATGATTTTTCGGCATGATACAACCAGACCATTTGCCATATTGGGTATGATTAGAAAATTGCACAGTGTTTAGTGGCCATACATTAACACCCATACGGCGCATAGGAAAAACCGTCACACTATTACCGGCATGACCAAACACTACATGTGACTGGATAGAAAGAATGTTTTTCATAACACAGTGCCTTGCTAAAATATAAGTGGCTTTTAAGCATCTTTTTTCTAATTATTTCCAGTCTATTAAATAATAATGTTTTTTACCGCGACGCAGCAATGTAAAACGTCCAAAAAGTCGATCGGTATCACGGAATGTGTATTTAGTGTTAGCTTGTTTATGACCGTTAATACTTACAGCATTAGAGCTAATCATAGTTCTTGCCTGGCTACGCGACGGTGCTAATTTAGTATTTACTAGTGCCTGTTTGAGATCTATGTTTCCTGCAATCTTGATAGTTGGCATGCTGTCCTGTGCTAATTGGAAAAAATCTGCTTCTGTTATATCATGTAAAATACCAGTAAATAGACTCTGAGTGATACGTTTAGCAGCAGATAAACCTTCTGAACCGTGTACCATGCTAGTAACTTTTTCTGCCAAGATATGCTGAGCGCGGAGCTGATTATTACTGTTGTGTTGTTCTTCTAGTGTATTGATATCGTCTAGACTCAGAAATGTGAAAAATTTTAAGAAACGATAAACATCAGCGTCGGCTGTATTTATCCAAAATTGGTAGAATTTATAAGGACTAGTTTTTGTTGCTGATAGCCAGACTGCACCGGCTTCGGTCTTGCCAAATTTAGTGCCATCAGCCTTAGTAATTAAGGGTACGGTTAGACCGAATACTCTTTTATGATATATTCGGCGTGTTAGATCGATGCCAGAAGTTATGTGGCCCCATTGATCAGAACCACCAATCTGTAATTCTACCTTATGTTTGTTATATAACTCTATGAAATCAAAGCTTTGTAATAGATTATATGCGAATTCAGTAAATGATATACCAGAATTATTACGGTTTAAACGTCGTTTGATTGCTTCTTGATTAATCATTTGCTTAACAGAGAAATGCTTTCCTATATCACGAAGAAAAGTTAATAGGTTCATTTCATTAAACCAATCATAATTATTGGTAGTCATAGCGCTATTAATGCCGCAAGTAAAATCAAGAAATAGAGAAATCTGCTGTCGGATTTTATCTCCCCATTGATTCACTGTCTCTTTATTTGTTAGCTGACGTTCATTTGCCTTAAAACTAGGATCGCCAATCTGACCAGTAGCACCTCCTATTAATGTAATCGGCTTATGACCGGCTAATTGGAAACGCTTCAGGCAAAGCAATGGAACAAGATGGCCTAAATGTAAGCTATCTGCAGTAGGATCAAAACCACAATAAACAGTCATAGGTCCTTGCGATAATCTTTGTATTAATTCTTTCTCATTTGTTAGCTGAGCAATAAGTCCACGCTCTTGTAATTGTTGAATCAATTTACTGCTTGCCATCAATGACTCCATGTATAAACGTATGCACTATGACAGATACAAAAAAATTGCTTCCTGCAATTAAAAATTTAAGTAGTATAGGATTTCTAATGTTGCCGATGCAAGTGCGAGCACTAAACAAGGATTTGTATAGCGTTAGACGGTTGATCTTCTAGTCATTGCCGCTGCTAATAAAACAGAATAGCTCATGTAGATGAGGTATTCTGTTTTATTAGAATGAGTTTAAATCAATTTTATATCAATCGTTTTAAAAATTTCAAATAATATGTTATTGTATTATAATTTATACTTAAATTCAAGGCATTTGTATTCCAATTACGTGCCTTCAACATATGCGTTAACTATTAGTAATATTAGGAAGTAAGCTAGATATACTGGGTTTAATTGTGAAATTATTTCAGTATATCCTACATAATGTCTAATTGTTTATCTATCAAGAGTATTTAATATTTAAATACGCATCACTATTACATTAGATTAAAATGAAATGCTCAAACTCATAAATATACTTTGTGTTTAACGGAATTCTAATAAATAAACATGTCTCATTAAAAACTTTATATCATGGCATTCGCATTCAATATTTATTGCCTGCTATGACTATAAATTTTAGATAGTAGTAATATTTGATCGATTAGTGCTTGTGTTATTGCTGTAATTCAGTTTTTTAACATTAATGCAATTAATATTAAGATTAGAATGAATCAAGCTACTATAAATAAGTTTTATACACAAAGTTTATGCTATTAAATTTATTTGAATTTATATTATCAAGATTATTCCATTCAATAAATAAATGTATTTTATAATTAATAATTCTTACATAATTTACTATATTAATTTTATATAATATCCAAACATAAGTTTGTTATTATATTTTATATGAACATAAATTTTTTGTTTAGCACGTATATTTCTTATCTATTGTTAATGTTAACCCTTGATTACAGCTAAAAATAGCCACCCTACAGATTCCAAATATTCCTTGCTTAGGGCAATTTATAACATTATATTTATTTGAAAAGATTATATTAATAATATAGAAATGCCTTCAATGAATTAATAATAACCTCATAACTTGTATAGAAGCAATTTATTGCGCATTAATTCCCTCGCAAAAGAGCATAGATCAATAAAAAATAACAAGACAAAAATAATTAGGGATTTTTAATTAAATTTAAAAATTTATTATTAATTCTTGTATGCTGTTTAATATCGAGCTCTTAAATATTTATATAAGAAGAATAAAAAATTTACTTTTGATAAAATTTTTGATAAATATTATTCAGCAAAACAATAACTGCCATTGCTAATGGGGGTCATATTAATGACTAATAGCAAGTGAGATCATATAAATTTATCACTATTATAATAAAACTATAAATATCATATGGCTATTGCTTGTACTATAATGCATAGTGAAGCACTATATGCGATGATATCCTATCATTCATATATTCAACAAGACTCCATGTCTAAGAGAAAAGAAAGAATAAAGTATTGGATAATAAATATCTATTTAGGACAGAGGAATTCAATCGCTTATCTTCTGCTGATAGCTATACACAAAGATAAAGACATGATTAGAACTTTATTTTCATATATAAAAGTCATATAGTTGCATTCACTATATGACTTTTGTAGCAATATTATAATAATAGATATAACAATAATAAGATATGCAGCACGAAGAATAGAGTCAGTATAAATAAAAGAATAATAGCCACGTGATAGCAATAAGTTTTATGTAGATTAACGGATTATATTCCGCCTAAATTGAACCTACTGTTAAGAAGTAGTTAGTTCTTTAATTAAAATTAACTCTAAGTAAGCTAATAGAGCTTTAACTTCTTTCACTTTCATCAACATAATTGAGGCAAGTTGATATAAATCAATTTGGAATGTTATTATAGGGCTATAGAAATAATTTTATATATCAATTTTATCTGACATGCATATTGTATATTATGGCAGATAACATTTTGTAATATTTGGAGGTTTTTTGATACAACAAGATAAGCAAATTGTCATTATTGGTGGGGGCGTTGCTGGCCTTGAACTCGCTACTAGATTGGGCAATAATTTTAATCGTAAGAGCAAAGTAGTAATAACATTAGTAGACCGAAATCACAGTCATCTGTGGAAACCGCTACTACATGAAGTGGCTAGCGGTTCACTTGATGATAGCGTCGATGCTCTAAATTATATATCACATGCTCATAACCATCATTTTACCTTCCAGCATGGTACGTTAATTAATATCAATCGTAAGATGCACACATTACAACTAGCACCAATTTTCGATGAGCATGGTGATGAACTTGTTCCATCTCGAGAATTAACTTATAGCATTCTAGTAATAGCACTAGGCAGCACTTCTAACGATTTCGGCATAGTTGGAGTCAAAGAGCATTGTATGTTCTTGGATGATCCCCATCAGGCTCGGTGTTTCCATAATGAAATGATGAAGTTATTTTTAAAACATTCATTATATCCAAATAAGAAAAAACAGGTAAATATTGTTATAATTGGCGGTGGAGCGACAGGCGTTGAGTTATCTGCTGAAATTTTTAATACTGTAAAACAGTTACAAAGCTATGGTTTTCAAAACTTAGATCACAATACATTAAATGTAACCTTAATAGAAGCTAATGAACGTATTTTACCCACATTATCACCTCGTATTTCTTATGCTGTTTCTCTAGCACTAAGAAAAATTGGTGTAAACCTTTTGATCAAAACCATGGTTACTCGTGTAACTCATAGTGGGTTATACACTCAGCATGGCGATTTTATTGATGCTGATTTAATGGTATGGGCAGCAGGAATAAAAGTATCTGATTTTATGAAAAATATTGCTGGGTTAGAAACCAACGCACTTAATCAATTGCTAGTAGAACCAACGTTGCAAACCACACGCGATCCCAATATCTTTGCTATTGGCGACTGCGCTGCTTGTCCAAAAGAGAATGGCGGATTTGTACCACCTCGCGCTCAGTCAGCGCACCAGATGGCTTTTTATTGTTTTGCTAACATTTTGGCATTGATAAATGAAAAGCAGCTAAAACCTTATATATACAAAGATTATGGATCCTTAGTATCACTTTCTCGTTTTAGCACTATAGGAAGCTTAATGGGTAACCTGATATGTGGTTCTATCATGATAGAAGGGCGAATTGCACGCTTCTTCTATATTACGTTATACCGCATGCACCAGCTAGTGCTACATGGTTATATTAAAACTGGATTAATAATCTTGGTTGGAATTATTAATCGCGTACTACGCCCACGACTTAAAATGCATTAAAATGATTTATATCATAAGACTATATAATAACATAGAATTACTAATAACTGTATTAGATTACAAGAAAGCATGAGTATTATAAATATTTATTTATATTTGTTTTGGTTATTATTTTTGTTTCTGCTATCCAATAGATATGTGCTATACAATCTTATTGGAATTGTGTTTCCTATACTTTCGACACAGGAGAAAGTATTTAGTTATATAAAAACAATCAACTGCCTTGCACTAGAATTGATCATTTTTTTATGAATGGAGGTGAGAGAGGGATTCGAACCCTCGATACACAAATGTGTATACACACTTTCCAGGCGTGCTCTTTAAACCACTCAGACACCTCACCTTATTTATTATTTTGAATATTTTAAATTTCAGTATTTTTACTATAATAAAATACTTAATGAACGTCAACACATTATGTTAATCAACGACTGAAGTAGTTAAAATTTCAGCAATTAAATTAAATGCTTCGATTCTTAGAATATAATTAGGATAATTAGCTTAATTATAGCAAAAAGTTATATTTTTTGCAAAAACTAAGTCAGAAAGCACACATAGTATATACTTCTAATACTTTTTTCTGGAATATGCTAGATGCTAGCAAGAATTTGATTCTATGTTTTTAATAGTATTGTCATAAATTTTATCCTATTTCTTTAGTCTATTTTTATTTAGAATAAAATGGCAATTAAATACTGATTACATACTATTTATTTAAATATTAATCTAATTTATATTAGAGTGGAATATTTGTTTTATAGTATCACATGAGCTAACGAAATATATATTTTATAGATAGCAACAAACTAGAATGTATGCAATACTAGCCATGCTAAAGTATGTAAAATAAATTATATAATCAGCATGATATATGTTTAATTAGGAAATTATCATCAAAAGACATGATTAGTATATTTCTATATAAATGATAACTGTAAATTTGATATTTAGAAATATCTTTTAATATAACATTTTGTATATATAACATTTTTATATATATTCTATCATACTGTAGTTTTAACTTTTAAATCGTACAGAACTAAATCATGAACCAAAATGTATCGAATGATATTAAATATTATACTTTCGTATATATTATTATATAATATCAACTATCTTCAGTTATGTACTTCTATAACGAAAAATCATGAAGAAATAAATATATACCTCTGATAATAATATTATATATAAAATGCATTAGTACATAAAAACTAATTACAAGTAATTGTAATTAAAATAATGCTATAGGTATTGTAATAAGTTATAACCATTAAAGATTAGTGGGCCTTGATTAAACCTTACCTAACTTACCCGTTTAATATACATCGATATATTGAATGACAAATGACTACTAGTAGTAAATCGTAACTTAATGTTATTATCTACAGTTATAAAATAATATTTTTCATACATAGAAATATAGAATATACAATATGTTATTATTGTACTTAGTAATATAACTGATTGTATTATTTAATATAATACTAATACTCGCAAGAGTGACCCATTACTAGATAGTAAATTTTAAGAATTTATCAATGATAAGGATATCATAAGATATAATAAATTGTTATTCAGGTGTGACATTAAATGTCGAGTGTTAACGTGTAAATTAATCAGAATATCTTAATTTTTATTAACATAAAAATAATACTAATAAAATTACTTTGCCCCTTGGTGGATACTATTATCACTACTAGTGCAATAATTATCTGTCCTGAAGAGATCTGTTTATTTCAGTAAGTACAGTACGATTAGTCTCATGACTGGACAATTACTAAAGATTAGTGTCTTAATTAACTAATATTAATGAATCAATATAATATAGGGAGAGGCATAAAATGATTATTCATTTTTGATTGAAAGTGATATAAAGAAAAATTCATTTAATAATCTAGGAATAATGAATATGGCGAAAACCTGAATAGGTTATATAATAGCAAAATAGAAGAATTACTAATTTAGCAAGAAAAACATTAAAGTTTTTTATATATTTAGAATATTATATATACTGTAACAGATTCTCGAGTGTTATATTCTTACGATATAGACGAGTGATCTACAGTTCAAATAAGACAATCTAGTTAAAATAATATATTATTAAAATTAGATACTAGCTATGTTAGCATATTAGATAAATGAAAAAATTAAAATTATATTTATATCGTTAAATAGTGTTCTACTGCTCGTTTTTCTTCGTGCCTAATATAACAAAAATAAAATTACATTTTATATATATTAGAAGTATGTTAAAATATACTATAGAATGTACTTCATTAGTGTTTTGATATTATATTCTATAAGTATCTTATGGGATACAAGATAAATTTCAAACCATTATCAAAAGTTATGATAATAAAATCATCAGAAAAATCATAAACAGATTGCATAGATTAACAAAAATATTACCTGTGATTCCAATCAATCTGTAAAAAAATCAAATATGAAGCAGAGTGAATATAAATACAATCTCTATAAATTAATGCTCATACATACCATTACTGTGTACTGATGGTATGTATCTCACCATTTCATTATGAAGATATTATTTTATTAAGTTATTGGCTTATGAAAGATTTTAATTTATTTCCATCTGAGGATCGACTAATTATATCTGTATAATATTGATTGTAATTTTACGAAATACAATTATTAGTGTGAATATTAAAATCATTGCAACCCCTATATATTCTTAATACAATACCCAAGACTTGATAGATACCATTCATATATAAAAAATTTTAAAAAAAATACTATATAAATACTGGTTATGGATTAAAGTTGATAAGATTTCAATATATAAATATCTTTAATTTTCGAAGATTGATACAAGACATCGATGTTTTGAAAGGTAGGCATAATTCAATAGATGAAGATTGCATTTACTATTAATATCATAATAACGAATATTGAAGTAAATTTACCAGTATAATGTCACAATAAAACACATACATAACTTATAGTAAGTGCACAATAGCCAATCGGCCTAATAAATAGGAAGATTGCTCTATCTGTGCTTTAATCATTCTCCACTTAATATACGTGCTGGATCAATATGGGTAGCACGTCGAGCAGGATACCAACTAGCTAGCAAACTAAATAGGATAGCTGTCGTCAGAACAATAATTACATCAAGAACATGCACCTCAGAAGGTAGAAAATCAATAAAGTAAATATTACTAGGTAAGAAGGAATAACCAATTAGTTTTTCTACTACCTTGATAATAGCAGTTAATTGAAGTGAAATAGCTACTCCTATTACTACACCGAAGAGAGCGCCAACCAATCCAGTTAACAAACCATACCAAATAAAGATAGTACGAATCAGAGTATCTTTGGCACCTAGAGTGCGCAGTATTGCAATATTCCTACTCTTTTCCTTTACTACCATTACCAAGGTCGCTACAATATTAAAGCAAGCTACACCAATGACTAGCATTATCGCTAGATACATTATAGACCTTATCATCTGAATATCGTGATATATATAACCATATGTGTTCATCCAGCTTCTAATGAAGACATAACTCTTGCTTATCTTACCAGCATCGTGCACTAGTTTATGAGCGCTAAATACCTCTTTGACTTTTATTGCAATACCAGTTACGCCTGTGCCGAGATCGAGATATTGTTGCGCATCTTCTATTGGTATAACTGCTAAATCATGATCTAGTGCTCCATGGCATTCCAAAATACCAGTTACATGTAAGCGAATGCGTTTAGGATACAGTAGTTTTAGATCATGATATGTGTTTGAAATTATCATTGTAACGTATGTTCCTCGTGTGATGCCAAGCGCTTCTGCTATACCCTGACCTAAGATAATTTGCTGATTACCAGCCGTAAAATGAACCCAAGAATCCTCTTGTATACACTGCGGTAAAGTATTTAGCTTGTTTTCCTGTTTATGGCTTACTCCTTTAAGATGCACTACGCGTAATTGTATGCCGTTATCTATTAGGCCAGTAAAGTGTATATAAGGTGCAGCAGCTAATATTCCAGGTACTTTTTCCACGCGTTGAACAATTGCCTTCCAATTTTGTAGTGGCTGATTTACCGCTTCAATTTCACCATGTGGCACTCTTGCTAAGATACGGTTTTTTAATTCACGCTCAAAGCCGTTCATCGCACTAAATCCAGTAATCAGTACTGCTACGCCCAACGCAATACCGATAGTGGAGATGATCGAAATCATCGATAACATGCGTCCGTGTTTACATCCACGACTTAATCGGAAAGCTATAAATAAGGAAAGCAATGTCCATCTCATGAATGAACTTTTCATAGAGTTCATGATATGTGCAAATATCCATCTAGCATGTTTAGTTGTTTACCTAGTAATTTAGCCAACTGTAAATCATGAGTGACGACTAAAAAGGCCGTGCCCTGTCGCATATTTAGCGTAAGTAATAAATCAAGGATGCTATCCGCAGTATGTTTATCTAAATTTCCAGTAGGTTCATCCGCCAATACAAGTGCTGGATTGTTTACTAATGCACGAGCGATTGCTACGCGCTGTCGCTCGCCACCTGAAAGTTCAGAAGGACGGTGTTTAATGCGTTTTTCTAACCCAACTTCAGCTAATATTTCCATTGCTTTTTTCTTCGCTTGTATAGGGTAGGTCCTACCAATTAACAGCGGCATTGCAACGTTCTCTAACGTGGTAAAATCTGGTAATAAGTGATGAAATTGATAAATAAATCCTAGATAGCGATTGCGTAAATCTGCCTTTTCTGATGAAGACATGCCATTCAATGGCAAACCTTTAAAGATCACTTCACCACTATTTGGTGAATCTAATCCACCCAGTAGATGCAACAAGGTACTTTTACCAGATCCTGAGCTTCCAATAATGGCTATCATTTCGCTAGTATTCATGCTAAAAGTAATATTACGTAAAACATCAATATACTGGTTGCCTTGAAGATAACTTTTACACAATTTATTACACTCTAACAAATGATAGCTACTCATAACGTAAAATCTCAGCGGGTTTTATGGTAGCTGCATGCCATGAAGGATAGAAAGTCGATATTAGAGATATCGCTATAGCAATCAAAGTAACATACATGATTTGTAGCAGATTAACTTCTACTGGTAAGGAAGCATTGTCAATAAATAAACCAATGATTGGCATGAGGCGATGTAGATTACTAGCTAATATAATACCTAATAACATTCCAATCAGTGATCCTATGATCCCTGAGCTAGCGCCTTGTACCATAAATATTGCCATAATCTTCCCACGTGTTAAACCTTGGGTTTTCAATATAGCCACCTCGCTTTGTTTTTCCATCACTATCAAACTGAGCAAAGTGATGATATTAAATGCAGCTACTATCATAATTAAACTCAGTAAGAATGCCATCATGTTTTTCTCCATATGCACGGCTTGAAACAGCTCTCCTTTTCGTGCACGCCAATCTTTCCATACAGTACCTGGTGGTAGTGATTGTTTACTAAGAGTCTCGACCATCATTGGATGCTTCAAGAAAAGACGCCAACCTGTTATATTGCCAGATGGATAATGCATTAAGTTCGATGCATCTTGCTGGTTAATCAAGACCTGATAGTTATCCACTTCACTATTGGCGCAAAAGGTTCCAATGATAGTAAAGATCCGTTGGCTTGAAATGCGGCCTATTGGTGTAAATTGGCTTACATTAGGTAGAATTAATCGTATCGTATCTCCTGGCTTTACAGCGAGTTGACTAGCCAAAGTCTGACCAATAATGATGTTATAGTGATGTGGTTGTAGTTGTTGTTGTGTGATATTTATTAAATAAGGTGTTAATGGATCAGATTCATTCGGGTTTACACCCAGCATGATACCAACTGTAATACTACTTGAACTTTGCAGCACCACCTCTCCAATGGTTAATGGAGTCACACGGTTGATACCATTTAATTTTTGAACTGATAAGGCAGTTAGACTATAAGGATTTATTGATCCCTGCTTATTAGTTATTAATGCCTGTGGCATTAAGCCAAGTATATTATTTTCTAGATTTCTTTCAAAACCGTTCATGACGGAAAGTGTGGTAACTAATGCCATCACTCCCAATGTAATACTGATAATAGATAGCCAGGAAACAAACCGTAAGAATAGGTCTGAGGAATGCCTATACATATAGCGTAGGCCAATAAATAATGCGATAGGTTGATACATGTAAATCCATTTATTGCTAGAAATTCAAGCAATGTAATTAATAATAAAAGCTCTCAAATAACAAGGCAATACATAATAACCTTGTTCTTATGAAAGAACTGACTAAAACCCAGGTAAAAAATGATCTTTTTGACAAGATATTAATCTTGAACAATTAAGTTTTACACTAAATCATAGATTATAGCATTTTTAATTTTGTCAATTTGCTAATTGCTAAGCTACTATAATGCGTAATTGAAGGCGCCATATTTATTATGGTTACTAGGCACAATCTAACACTATGATTGAAGATACTTGAATGAGCATTTCCAATAATCACAGACCTTTTTCATCCTATCGTTATTCTCTCCCCAAACATACAGGTGATCTACATATATTAGGACAGCTGTTTGGTTCAGCCTGCTCACTAGAATGCGCCGAGATTGTCGAATACTATCAAGGGCCAGTGATGCTCATTACACCAGATATGCAAAATGCCATACGGCTACGTGATGAAATAAAACAATTTACTGATAAAAAGATCACTACTTTATCTGACTGGGAAACACTGCCTTATGATTTTTTTTCACCTAATCATAATATCACTGCTTCTCGTTTATTGAACTTGTATCATTTGCCCACTATGGAGAAGGGAGTCATCATTTTGCCAGTTAATACATTGATGCAACGCGTCTGTCCGCATGAGTTTTTGCATGATTACGCATTAACATTAAAAAAAGGACAAGTCATATCACGCAATAAGCTATATAGCCAATTAGAAAAATCCGGTTATAGAAGCGTTATACAAGTGATAGGACATGGTGAATTTTCTGCCCATGATTCTTTATTTTATCTTTACCCAATGGGTAGCGAAGAACCATTGCGTATCAGCTTATTTGATAATAAAATCAATAGCATTCGTACTATTGACATAAATAGCCAAAGAACAATAAGTGAAGTTAAAACTATTCACTTACTACCAACTCATGAATTTCCAACTGATCCAAACGCTATATCGTTATTCCTGAACCAGTGGCGCATGCAATTTGATGTGCAATGTGATCCTGAACATATTTATCAACAGGTTAGCAAAGGTATTTTGCCTGCCGGTATTGAATATTGGCAAGTACTATTCTTTAATCAACCGTTACCAACACTATTTAGTTATTTACCAAACGATACCTTAATCCTTAATACAAGTAATATAGAGCATGCGGCTATGCAATTTTGGAACGATATCAACCGGCGTTACCAAAATCGACGCATGGACCCTATGCGTCCACCAGTAGCACCAGATAAGATGTACTTACACGTTGATAAACTGTTTGGCAAACTCAAATCCTGGCCACGTATGATATTAGAGCAAAAAGAACTACCGGATACTTTATATAATACTAATCTAGGTTATTTCGCCTTACCAGATATAAGAATACAGATTCAAAATAAAATACATCTAGAACATTTACGTCGATTTATCAAAGACTTTGACGGAAGTATAATTTTCTCAGTTGAGAGCGAAGGTCGACGTGAAGCATTGCAAGATCTATTGAGTCCACTAAACCTTACTACTTCTTTGATTAAACGCCTAGATCAGGCTCGGCAAAATGGCTTATATATGATGGTTGGCGCGTGTGAACACGGCTTCTTTAATAGTATTCGTAAATTAGCACTAATCTGCGAAAATGATCTATTGAGTGCACGGAGTATCTTTCGCCAGAAGCATAATCACCATACTATTAGCAATGCACTAATTCATAATTTAGAGGAGTTACATCCAGGTCAACCAGTAGTACACTTTGATCACGGCGTCGGCCGTTATATGGGTTTAACTACATTAGAGACCGGAGGTATTAAAGGGGAATATCTAATTCTATCCTATGCTGGCGAGGATAAGCTATATGTACCAGTTTCTTCATTACACCTGATTAGTCGTTATGCTAGTGGCTCAAATGAAAATGCTCCTATCTACAAATTAGGAGGAGATAATTGGATACGTGTCAAACAAAAGGCTGTTGAGCAAGTGAGAGATATAGCAGCCGAATTGTTAGATATATATGCTAAACGTGCGGCAAAAACGGGCTTTGCTTTTAAGTATAATCCAGAACAATATAAGCTTTTCTGTCAAACTTTTCCTTTTGAGACAACACCCGATCAACAGCAAGCTATTAACTGCGTTCTAAGTGATATGTGCCAACCATTAGCTATGGATCGTTTAGTGTGTGGTGATGTTGGCTTCGGTAAAACCGAGGTAGCAATGCGTGCTGCATTTGTAGCGGTAGAAAACAGTAAACAGGTGGCGGTATTAGTGCCTACAACACTATTAGCACAGCAGCATTTTGATAACTTTCGTGATCGATTCGCTACCTGGCCAATTCGCATTGAAATGATGTCACGCTTTCGAAGAGCAAAAGAACAACAAAAAGTACTTCGTTCTGCATCTACAGGAAAGGTAGATATCATTATTGGCACTCACAAGTTATTACAGGGTGATCTATATTGGAAAGATTTGGGGTTACTAATAGTCGATGAAGAGCATCGTTTTGGCGTACGTGATAAAGAATGTATTAAAACGATGCGTGCTAATGTAGATATCTTAACTTTAACTGCCACTCCTATTCCGCGTACATTGAATATGACAATGAGTGGTATACGAGACTTATCTATTATTACTACTCCACCCGCACGTCGTCTAGCAGTAAAAACTTTTGTTCGTGAATATAACAGTTTAATGGTACGTGAAGCAATTCTACGTGAGATACTCCGTGGTGGGCAAGTATATTATCTATACAATAACGTAGACAACATTGAGAATACGGCACAAAAAATATCGCAACTGGTACCTGAGGCTCGTGTAACTGTTGGCCACGGTCAGATGCGCGAACGTATTTTAGAACGGGTCATGAATGATTTCATTCATCAACGTTTCAATGTTTTAGTGTGTACTACCATTATCGAAACCGGCATTGATATTGCCAGTGCAAACACGATCATTATCGAACGAGCCGATCGCTTTGGGCTAGCACAACTGCATCAGTTGCGTGGTCGAGTCGGACGTTCACACCATCAGGCTTATGCCTACTTGTTAACACCTAATCCAAAAGTAATTAGTGCTGATGCACAAAAAAGGTTAGCGGCTATTTCTTCATTAGAAGATCTAGGTGCCGGCTTTGCGTTAGCAACTCATGATCTAGAGATTCGTGGTGCAGGGGAACTATTGGGAGAAGATCAGAGCGGACAGATTAAAACTATAGGTTTCTCATTATATACTGAATTACTAGATCGTGCAGTATATTCATTAAAAAATGGACACGAACCATCACTGGAAGATATTCTTAGTAAAAAATCAATAGTAGAGTTACGCATACCAACTTTATTGCCAGATGACTACGTATCAGAAGTTAATATCCGTTTATCGTTATATAAACGGATTGCTAACGTTAAAAATAGTCAGGAGCTAGAAGCTTTAAGAGTAGAGATAATTAGCCGTTTCGGCGCTATGCCTGAAGCCGCGAAAAATCTATTAAAAAGAGCTGAACTTTGTCAGTATGCAAAAATATTAGGTATTATACGCATTGAAAGTAATGAAAAAGGAGGATTTATCGAATTTAGCGAAAACAATTGTGTAGATCCAAATTACCTAATTAATCTACTTAAAACTAATCCACACGTGTATGCCCTGCACGGGCCAAAAAAATTAAAATTTATGCTCGATTTAAGTGATCACCAAAGACGGTTAAAATTTATAGCAGATCTGCTCAGTACTTTTTTTGCGCATAGGTTGCCACTCTCAGCTTAACCTTAACTTATTTCCAGTAGACCTACTTATGCATATCAGTCGTATATTATGTATTCTCTTTCCTAGAGATAAACATTATCACGATGATAAGAGCCCCTTATGAATAAAATAAGCGCATTATTAATATCAATTAAATGGAAACTAGTACATTAGAGCACTAGATAGATCACATAGTGATATTTTAGTATTTATTGATATACGATTTTGTGATATTTTATTTTTTATTTACTTAGTGATAATTATTAAGATATACATTAATTATTTTTTTTAAAATATAGAATCTAGTATTTACATTATTGTTAAATATGATATTGTACGAATAATGCAAATCATTCATAATGCTAGATATACAAAATGATAAATTTTATATTTTTAGTTTATCTATTGCTTATTTCTATCCTATAGAAAAGAAACTTTGAACGGCATATGATTTACTGTAATGATAAAATTTTGTTATATGATTACTTAATCACTTTATATATTAAATATTTGATATCTATTAGATGTAATGCTTTCTATCAGTCTATACAACTTTTGAAGCACAAGCACTAGATATTGAAAAAAGTTTTCATAGCACAATTTATTAATCATTATCCATTTTCTTTGCTTTTTGAACCTTGATTCAATACTAAAATATTGGCATCACTTGCATGGAATATATTAACGCAATCCTAAAATGAACAAAATATATCTCGATCGTATACATCATAAAGCGTACAATCAATACAATATATTAAGATACTAATGAGTATTTGAATATTTATATAATAATTATCATATCATGATATGCCATACATTTTACCTGCGCATATAATAAATATATAAGGTCAATTTTATATTTCATAGCCAGATGATAGATAAGGCAAGATATTTAGTTATTAAATATACAATAGTTAATAACTAAATAAAATATTTCAATGTTTTATGTATGAAATAGTGCTTGATAATATTGCTATTGCATATTAGTATAGCATTAATTAGTCATTCTAAAAATAAAAATTGCATTAAACGTTCCATTGCGAATGGACTAATTTATGATACATTTAATCAATTTAAAATTTTATATAAATGTTAATTTAATAACACAAGGGATTTACTCTATTGTCATCCGTAATTTTATTAATGTTAAAACACATTTTTATTTTTCTTGTGGTTTATATAAGTAAACCAGACATTGCAATTATAAAGCATGCTTGTAAAAGAGTGCTCTTGTAAAAAAAGCTAAATAACGAAGACTAATAAATCCTAGAGTTAAATTTCAATACTACTTTATTTCTGGTTCAAATGTGTTAACGAAGGATATAATTTAAAATTATCTAATATTTAGAGTATCTATGAGATCATATCATAGCCAATCAAGATTAATACATGTAATTTTTCTATTTTACTTTTAAGTTCATTTAATATATAATATCTGCAATATAATATACATAAAAGTAAGAGATAAATTAATATATAGACATAATAATTTTTTTATTAATCAAAATATTATTTTGATACTATTAGCATTCATGTATATCAACCGGTTAGAATAATTTCATTAATTTAAGATCATTAAATAATAATTAATTAATCACATCAAGTATAGGTAAAAAGCTAGATTAATATTACATTAATGTATTAAATATATTATTCATGAATGGTGTAATATCTACAATGAAATATTGTGACTTACGTACTTTTCTCTCTTTGCTTGAAAAGAGAGGAGAACTAAAACGCATTAGCCAATCAATCGATCCATATCTGGAAATGACAGAGATTTCTGATCGCACGTTGCGTGCAGGTGGCCCTGCACTGCTATTTGAAAACCCGAAGGGGTATAGCATGCCAGTATTATGTAACTTGTTTGGTACAACTAAGCGAGTGGCAATGGGGATGGGCAGAGAAGAGATACGTGATCTACGTGAAGTCGGGCAATTACTTGCATTCCTTAAAGAGCCAGAGTCGCCAAAAGGTTTACGAGATCTATGTACTCAGATACCAAAATTCAAGCATGTGTTAAATATGCCAACTAAAGTATTGGGATCTGCTCCTTGTCAGAATCAAGTATGGCAAGGTGATGATATTAATTTAAAACGTCTTCCGGTGATGCATTGTTGGCCAGAAGATATCGCACCGTTAATTACATGGGGTCTAACTATTACTCGTGGTCCGTATAAAGCACGTCAGAACTTAGGGATTTATCGCCAACAGGTTCTGAGCAAAAATAAAGTTATCATGCGTTGGCTATCGCATCGTGGCGGTGCGATAGATTATAAGGAATGGAGACAAACCTATCCTGGTCAAAGATTTCCGGTTGCAGTAGCTCTTGGTGCAGATCCAGCAACTATGCTCAGTGCTGTCACTCCTGTGCCAGATACTCTTTCAGAATACGCATTTGCAGGATTACTTCGAGGTAGTAAAACGCAAGTTGTCAATTGCCTCTCTAGTGATTTAGAAGTGCCTGCTAGTGCCGAAATTGTATTAGAAGGTTATATTGAGAAAGATGAGATAGCTCAAGAAGGTCCATATGGTGATCATACTGGTTATTATAACGAAATTGCCCAGTTTCCTGTGTTGACTATTACTCATATTACTCAGCGTCGTGATGCAATTTATCATTCCACCTATACTGGGAGACCACCTGATGAACCAGCAATGATTGGTGTAGCGATGAACGAAATTTTTGTTCCTATATTACAAAAACAGTTTCCAGAAATCGTTGATTTTTACTTACCTCCAGAAGGATGCTCGTATCGATTAGCTATAGTCACTATTAAAAAACAGTATATTGGTCATGCTAAACGTATCATGATGGGAGTTTGGTCATTTCTTCGTCAGTTTATGTATACGAAGTTTGTTATCGTTTGTGACGATGATGTTAATGCACGTAATTGGAATGATGTTATCTGGGCTATAACAACTCGCATGGATCCTGCAAGAGATATCCTTTTCATAGACAATACTCCAATTGACTATATCGACTTTTCTTCGCCAGTTTCCGGATTGGGTTCAAAAATGGGGATGGACGCTACGAATAAATGGCCAGGCGAGACTCAACGCAAATGGGGCCGTCCAATTCGCATGGATAAGAATGTTCGTACGCATATCGATGAAATCTGGGAGACACTAGAAATTTTTGCTTGCAAAGAAACTACATTCTAATATTAAAATCTGTTTTTAAGTTTTATCAATAAAATAGTAATATAGAATTATGAAATCAACATAATGAAAAATAAAAATATATAGTTGCTTGAGAATATTGCACATATAATATTTTGTTATCTTTCAAGGCTAATTTAATATTTAATGATAATAATATATAATCAGAATTGATATCTTTTATTTATATATTTTAATATAAACGATTATAAAATATATTGAACGACTTATAGTCTATTTGAGTTTTAAATATATAATATGATAATATCATTGATTAAATAATTATCGGGTTGGTATCAATATACTACATGGTAGTAATAATTTATTTATAAAGATTAATTCCTTTATTAGAAAATAAATATTATATTAATGTTATATTTATTTTGACTTGGGACACAATAAGTAGATTATATAGATAATTAGTATATTAATAACGTTAATATATATTATTTTAGATCGCGCGTATAATGCAATTACTTTCGTATAGATACGCAATCTATATAATGGATTGAAATATAAAAATCGAACATCTTATTTTTCTATAAATTTAATATACTTCTTATGCTTATTTATCTTATATTTTATAATATTTTGTATTAATTGAATACTTTAATTAAATAAGCACAGCCTTCTTTGACACACATTAATTATTGCTGTATACAGCAGATGTTGTTTTATTTCATCTTTTCTTTAATCAAGACTTAGCATTAAAATATTCTATATCATTAGTTGTTTTTAACTAAATATCCTTTTGTTATTAATAAAATATTTTACACTACAATAAAATAAAAAATTACTATAACAGAATTTGAGAAATGCGCGCAATACTTTATTATTGCTACTTCTTCTGGAATGGTAATCAGCCTTAAATCTAGTTATAGATGATTACCATTCTGTTATCTAAGTAACAATAATTATATTTTATTGAATTAATTTAAAATACAATAGAAGAGCACTTCTTAAGTTATTTTTTTCCATAATTCAGACAAATAATTTATTAAGATTAATGCTTGTAATTATTCAAAGTGAATATTACATTAATTTTTTATTTCTTTAATATATGTAAATATATTATGCAATATTTATTTAATATATACATCGATTTAAATGGTGGATATCGATATCGATCATATCGATAGAACTTAAAATATAGTGCCTTTCCATTTGCTGTACTTATAAACTGTAGATGCATATGAATAATTGAATACAGAGTTACAGGTATTTAAAATCCTTATATGGTAAAGTATACTGTTAGCGGATATTAATAGTAATGGAGAAAAGTTATTAAAATCAACCTCAATAAATATATCCAATATTGTTAATAATAACGCATATCACTCAGATAATATTGTGTTTATTACCGTATTCTATTTGGACATAATCAATTCTTAGAAAGAGATTATTTTACTTCTACTCCTTCAGCTTGTAAATCAGCATGATAGGATGAACGAACCAATGGACCACAAGCTACATGGGTAAAACCCATTCCATTAGCTTTTTTTTTCATCTGTTCAAATTCAGCAGGACTAATGTAGCGAAGCACTGGCAAGTGCTGAGGACTTGGTTGTAGATATTGACCAAGAGTTAGCATCGTAACACCGCACTGTCGAAGATCGCGCATTACATCAATAATTTCTTGATTTGTTTCACCAAGACCTACCATAAGACCTGATTTTGTAGGAATATGTGGATGTTTTTTTTTAAAACGATCTAGTAGTTTGAGTGACCATGCGTAGTCTGCCCCTGGGCGTACTTGATGATAAAGACGGGGAACGTTTTCAAGATTATGGTTAAAAATATCTGGCGGCGTTGCCCGCAAAGTATCTAACGCGATATTCATACAATTGCGGAAATCTGGTACTAAAGTTTCTATTTTTATGTCTGGATTTCTAGCGCGAATTGCACTAATACAATCCGCAAAATGTTTAGCGCCACCATCACGTAAATCATCACGATTAACTGAAGTGATCACAATATAACGTAATCCCATAGACCTAATTGTTTTCGCTAACTTTTCTGGTTCTTGGATATTGGGGCTTAAAGGGCGTCCATGCTCTACATCACAAAACATGCAACGGCGAGTACATATGGCACCAAGGATCATAAAGGTAGCGATGCCATTATGGAAACATTCCGATAGGTTTGGGCAGGAAGCTTCTTCACAAACTGAGTGCAAACCATTGATACGTATAGCAGATTTCATACTTTGAATTTTAGTAAGGTCAACTGGTAGTTTAATTTTTATCCAATTAGGTTTTGGCAATGATGTTTGCCTGTCAGTAACAAGTGTTTTAATGGTATGCAGCGCTATTTTTTTTGTATTATGGTATTTTATACTGCGTTCTCTTTGAATATTTTTACTCATAATCGTGTGGATTCCAATGGCAAAATTCAAGTGTGCGATATCTAAGTAAATAAAAAAATTCTTGTACTAGTATTGGGCATATGTCTTCTATACCTACATGTGGTGCTAGCGCACTCACTTGTATCATTTGCATGCCAGCATAACCACATGGATTTATCCTTGTAAATGGATTCATATCCATATCTACATTTAAAGCTAGACCGTGGAAAGAATGCCCTTTATTTATGCACAGACCTAATGAACAGATCTTATGTGTTCCGACATATACCCCAGCTGCATTCTGATGAGTACAAGAGGAGATACTAAAATGGTTAAGAGTGTTAATTACTGTATCTTCTATAACTTTGACTAATTGACGTACTGTAATATTATTTCTTTTTAGGTTAATCATTACATAGAGGATTTGCTGTCCTGGGCCATGGTATGTCACTTGACCTCCTCGATCCGTGTGTATTACTGGGATAGCACCTGGCATCAATAAATGTTCTTCTTTACCAGTTTTACCTTGGGTAAAAACAGGCTGATGCTGTACTAGCCATACCTCATCCAGCGTAGTGAGAGTGCGACGTTTAGTAAAGACATGCATAGCTTGAAAAATCTTCTCGTAGGGTTGCAAGCCCAACTGACGAAAGATAAGTTTATCTGGCTGCAAAATAATTATCGCTAGGTTATAAGAAAAGTAAGTCATTATAGCTGATTGCGTGTTAATTTGCGATCCGCATGCAAGCTATGAAAGATGTCAACACTATATGTGTCATAGAGTATTTTAGATTGATAGTTTTGGATTATTTTTATAGTACTATACGGACAATTTCGAGTTCGCTTAATGCTTTATACAATGTTTCTACTTGATTAATATTGATAGCATTTATTGTGATAGATATAGAGTAGTAATTTCCTTTGCTGCTTACTTTAACTTGTGAGTGATACTCTTCGAGTGTATAACGTAGTACTACTTCATGTACTTGGTCAATTAACTGCGGTTGTGCTAGCCCTAATACTTTATAGGTAAATTGACAAGGGAATGAAAGAAGTTCTTTTAATTTAGTTTTTTGCATATTGATACTCCAGTTTTCTATTATAGGCTATTGATGGCAATATTTAACTTGTTTTTACGTTCTGTGTGTTTTGATAAAAACGATCTCTACAAAGCAATAATTTCGGTTATTAAGTATATAAATGAGATTAACTTATATTGTATTAATGATTGGGATGTACAGTAATAAAAGATAATATTAGACAATGAAAAAACATTTTATTTTTATAGCATAACATGCTATTACATGTATTTCATCTTGTCTTACGATCTATAACTGCTTAATTTTATATCTCAAACATTGCCCATTTTATTAATATTAAATTTCTTGAATATCGTCAGTAAGATTAAGGAATGGCATTAGTTTATAAGAATAGTATGTTAAGAAGTTCGCGCATATACTATATATTATATTTGGATGTAGATATTTTCAAAAAAAATGATCCAAATATATAGCAGAATGCATAATAGATCTTTATATAATTTTAATATATAAAAAGAATTAACAATGTACGAAGACATCATATTTCCAAGTATAAACGAGCATGCTTGAAAGAAGTCTTACAATATTAAAAATAGATATAAATTACTAGTAAATCCATAATAAATAAAGATTGATAATATCACATGTAAAAATCTAGAAGGATTATAGAGAGTTTTGTATAAATAGAGTTTTTATAAATAGAATAATAAAATGTTAATGTAGAATAAACTTTAGTAAAAAATATAGTAAATATTTGCATATTATAGATATAGAACAAGTCGAAGCAGTAAGCGAGCGATTTATTTTTACTACAATACCATATAATAAAAATTGATTTATTATAATGTTTATTTACTAATAAAGATAAAATACTGATAGGATAAAGTTCAATTAATCATATAATAACTTACTTCATTGATAGTCACTTACTTCCTATTTTCTTAATGATCAGAATAACAACATAACTTAATTAACAGAAAAAGTAAATATAGATACTAGGTATTAATTTTCAAGGTAGAAGTATTAGACATAGGAATAATAGAATAAAGCAAGTATTTGATAAAAATACTATAAAGATCTTTATATCATTTTTAAGATAGCTATCCTATCTATTTAGTATGGGCTATTTTACGAATGTAAATATAATGACGTAATAGGATATACATATTTTTTGTTCTCCACAAAATATTTAAAGTTGCACTAAAATTAATTTTTAACTATATTAATCAGAAAAATTTGTATTAGATATACTAAAATTAATACATCATGAAATATTATTTTGATTACTTGATGCCATAAAAATTATTTAATTAGTATTTCAATTTCTTTAATTTATGACAGCATCATTTAAATTAAAAATTAATCA
This sequence comes from Serratia symbiotica, assembly GCA_900155695.1. Classification (GTDB taxonomy): domain Bacteria; phylum Pseudomonadota; class Gammaproteobacteria; order Enterobacterales; family Enterobacteriaceae; genus Serratia_E; species Serratia_E symbiotica_A. The sequence continues at coordinate 519,973 of FUHL01000001.1, read as the reverse complement.
TTTCATTATAAATTTTTATCATACTCTACTATGTAGTAGAAATATTTAATATAAAATAGTAAAATATATTATAAATGGCATTGATAATAAATGTCACTACTCGAATTTGTATCAATACTCGTAATTATATTAAATATACAGCATTTTATACCTTATATATCTTGACTTTTTTAAATCTAGAGTATATCTCTATATAAAATTTTAGGTAACTTAGTTTACATAATAGGTTAACAAGTGATTACAAATATTATTTATTCAATAAAAAAATTACCTCTATCATCTTGTGAAAGATCAAAATATTAATTAGTTGATTAAACCATTTGCTTATGTAAGATATATTTTATATAATTATAATATTTATAAATGATACTGTCCTGTCGCTTATCTTTTTACACAGTATAAGATACAAAATATATATTTTGCTTTTATACGTATACGGAATAATGAAAGTATTATGAAGGACATTACATGGTTTGTAAACAAATAGAAAAAAAATTATTATTGGCATGTAAACCTACATATTTAGATATTGTTAACGAAAGTCATATGCATAAGGTTCCTATTAATTCAGAAAGCCATTTTAAAATAGTATTAGTTAGTGATTGCTTTATTGGGCAAAGGTTGCTAACACGCCATCGCTTAATCTACGGAACATTGTCAGATGAAATGCAAGGCAGTGTGCATGCATTAACTTTACATGCTTATACTGTAACAGAATGGCATATTCAAAAAGAGAGAGTGCCTATTTCACCTTGCTGCCATAAGGAACTATAATCAACCTAAGTACAAAGTAGTAGTACAGTACATAATATTATTAGTCATATGCTTTCATTTGAATTTTTATTTCATTGTGAAGATTCATTGCGTTCATGATCTTCTATATTTATTAGCACAGTCAATTTAATCATGTATTTAAACATAACAAAATAAAAATTTAATTAATACATTTAATCAATATACCAACAGGCTATCGTGATTTGTTAATCATGGATCAACACATCGTTATCCATGAGATAAATCATTCATATTTACTTTTTTGGCTAGATAAATACGTGATACTGTAGCCAGCTACAAGATAGCAGTTCTAAAGTAATAAAATGTTTATTCTTCAATGTGATAGCAGCTCTTTTGAGTAGTTACATGCGTTAAAAAAGAGATTCCATAAATCAAGTTAATGTATTGGAAAGATAACAAGTAAGCGAAATTGATAATTTTTTTATTTTTACTTACGCGCACTTTAACATTTTTTATATAATCTTTAATATTTTTATATCTTTTAAAACATATATATCTAGTATGCAAATTAATTAAAAACATTAAATAACGTTAATCCTAATATATCAAAGTTAAAAATATAAAATATTTAAAATTTTTTATCTAACAAAATAAATATTGATGAATGCTAACACAATAAAACAATCGTAAATTTTAATAATTGTTATTATTTTTTTTTAAAAAAATTAAATTTATTTAAAATGTTTTAATACTACTATGTAATAAACTTACGCAGAAAATATTGTAAGATGGCGCATTTGTCTCGTTTAACAAAACCGTTAAAACGTATTATTCAATCTATTAAAAAACCAATAATCAATACATTTAAATAAATTAAAGTACTCTTATGATTAATGCTATCAATTAAAATTTTTTATTAAAGTATTACATATAATAAAATATATTACATATAATAAAATATTTATATTAATTTGAGATGATATGAACAGTCATTTCTTTCAAAGAACAACATCCAATAGAGTTTCTTTAAGCTCTATAATAAAATATAATAGCTATTATGCATGAGATTTTAATCATATTGTCCATTTACGACATCATCATGATAGATATATGTTGATGTTTGGTATATTACTTAAATAGTATAATAGGAACTAGAATAAAGAAGTGATTTGTTTAACTTTAAAATTTACAATGATGTAAGAATAGTAAAAATCCGGCACTTTTTGATTAGACATTGGAATCATGAAAAAACGTGTAATAAGCATTTAGTAAGTACAATCCTTTAGGATAGCTATCATGATCATTCTTAAGTAGCATTAGTGTACTAGTAGTACATCAGTTAACAAGGTAATTGATATTAGGAGATGATCATGTCATATAGTAGCGCAAGAAACAAATTTATACAAAATATGGCTTTAGTGCCGATGGTCATAGAGCAAACGCCATGCGGAGAACGATCTTACGATATCTATTCCAGATTACTGAAAGAACGAATTATTTTTTTGACTGGTCAAATAGAAGAGTACATGGCTAACTTAATTGTTGCGCAGCTGTTATTTCTCGAAGCAGAAAGTACAGAAAAAGATATTTTTCTCTACATTAATTCACCGGGTGGCGTGATTACTGCAGGCATGTCAATCTATGATACTATGAAATTTATCAAACCGGATGTTAGTACCATTTGTATGGGACAAGCGTATTCTATGGGATCCTTGCTGTTAACTGCAGGCGCTAAAGGTAAACGTTTCTGTTTGCCTAATTCACGCGTAATGATTCACCAGCCGCTAGGTGGTTATCAAGGTCAGGCAACGGATATCGAAATTCACGCGCGAGAAATGTTAAGAATAAAAACACGCATGAATCAATTGATGGCAGAGCATACTGGCCATTCATTGACGCAAATCACATGTGATACTGAACGTGATCGTTTTATGAGCGCAGATGAAGCTGTAGAATATGGTTTAGTTGATAGTATTCTTATCCACCGTAGCGTATCGTAGGATTGCATCAATGCTCAGATATAGTAATCAGGTTAAATGTGGAGAATCCTGTTTAGGATGAACTATATACCGTAAGGGTTATATAGAGCTTAACATTTCGCTATAATATTCTTGTAGGATAACGATTAAGAAGAGGTTTGACTTATGACAGATAGACGCCAAGACGGTTCAGAAAAGATCTTATACTGCTCTTTCTGTAGTAAAAGCCAGCATGAAGTACGTAAACTTATTGCCGGTCCGTCAGTGTATATCTGCGATGAATGTATTGACCTGTGTAACAACATTCTTCGAGAAGAGACTAATGATGCTGTACAGCAGCATAAACATAGTAAGCTACCTACGCCGCATGAAATTCGACATCATCTAGATGACTATGTTATTGGACAAGAACAAGCAAAGAAAGTACTAGCAGTAGCTATGTATAACCATTATAAACGACTACACAATAGCGATACTAAAAATAGTATTGAGTTGGAAAAAAGCAACATTTTATTAATTGGACCCACTGGTAGCGGAAAGACATTACTAGCGAAAACCTTGGCACGTTTTCTAGATGTACCATTCACCATGGCTGATGCTACTACATTAACTGAAGCTGGTTATGTAGGCGAAGACGTAGAAAATATTATTCAAAAATTATTACAAAAATGTGACTACGACGTACAGAAAGCGCAGCGTGGTGTCGTATACATTGATGAAATTGATAAGATTTCGCGTAAATCAGATAATCCATCTATTACCCGTGATGTGTCAGGCGAGGGTGTCCAACAAGCGCTACTCAAGCTAATTGAAGGTACTATCGCAGCTGTTCCTCCTCAAGGTGGGCGTAAGCATCCACAGCAAGAATTCCTACAAGTTGATACCTCAAAGATATTGTTTATTTGCGGAGGTGCTTTTGCTGGTTTGGATAAAGTGATTGCTAAGCGTGTAAATAAGGGTTCTAGTATTGGTTTTGGAGCAATTGTTACAGGAGAATCTGAGAGAGCAACCGAAGGAGAATTATTACTACAGGCAGCACCAGAAGATTTGATAAAATTTGGTCTTATCCCTGAATTTATTGGTCGTCTGCCGGTAGTAGCAATACTAGGCGAGCTAAGTGAAGAGGCATTGATTCAGATTCTGAAAGAACCAAAAAATGCTTTAACTAAGCAATATCAGGCTTTCTTTAATCTAGAAGGTACTGAACTTGAATTTTGTGATAAGGCTTTAAATGCTATTGCTAAAAAAGCAATGAAACGCAAAACTGGAGCTCGTGGTCTACGATCAATCGTAGAAGGTGCACTGCTTGATACTATGTACGATCTACCCTCTATGAATAGAGTATACAAAGTAGTCATCGACGAATCGGTAATATTGGGTAAATCAAAACCAATGCTCATTTACAGCAAACAGGCAGCGCAGTCTGTAAGTGAATAAATATTGCATGATTTACATCATACTGCTAGAACATACTAATGGGGGATATATCCCCCATTTTCTATATGCTAACTGTTGAATGTCAACAGTTAATCCCCATATACTAACAAGAAGATTTTGTAAATATATACTTTTGATATTTTATCAATGTCTTAGAAACCTAGCGGAAATTAAAAATAAGAGAGAGCTCTATGAACGCTGAGCATTCCGAACGCATTGAAATCCCCGTTTTGCCATTACGCGACGTGGTGGTTTATCCGCATATGGTAATACCTTTATTTGTTGGCCGAGAAAAATCGATTCGATGTTTAGAAGCGGCTATGGATTATGACAAAAAGATTATGTTAGTAGCGCAGAAAGAAGCCTCAACAGACGAACCTAGCATTAATGATTTATTTTATGTCGGAACTGTAGCATCAATTCTACAAATGCTAAAATTGCCAGATGGAACAGTTAAAGTTCTAGTGGAGGGATTACAGCGTGTACATATTACTACGCTTTCTGACAGTGGGGAGTATTTTATTGCAGAAGTAGAATACCTTAAGTTACCAGCGATTGATGAGCGTGAACAAGAAGTATTAGTACGCACTGCAATTAACCAGTTTGAAGGTTATATTAAATTAAATAAAAAAATACCGCCTGAAGTATTAACCTCACTGAATAGCATCGATGATGCTGCACGTTTAGCGGATACTATCGCCGCACATATGCCGCTAAAACTTAACGATAAGCAGTCAGTGTTAGAGATGTTTAATAGTAATGAACGGTTGGAATACTTAATGGGGATTATGGAATTAGAAATTGATCTATTACAGATAGAAAAAAGAATTCGTAATCGTGTTAAAAAACAGATGGAAAAAAGTCAACGTGAATACTATCTAAATGAGCAAATGAAAGCAATTCAAAAAGAACTCGGTGAAATGGATGATATACCTGACGAGCATGAAGCGCTAAAACGCAAGATTGCAGCAGTAAAGATGCCTAAAGAAGCTCGTGAAAAAACAGAAGCAGAATTGCAAAAGCTAAAAATGATGTCACCAATATCTGCAGAAGCGACGGTGGTACGTAGTTATATAGATTGGATGCTGCAAGTCCCATGGCATGCACGCAGTAAAGTTAAAAAAAATTTACTCAAGGCGCAAGAAGTACTAGATATTGATCACTATGGTTTGACGCACGTCAAAGATCGCATTCTTGAGTATCTTGCTGTGCAGAATCGCATCAGTAAAATTAAGGGACCTATTCTTTGTCTAGTAGGGCCGCCAGGCGTCGGTAAAACATCTTTAGGTAAGTCGATTGCTAAAGCAACGGGACGTCAGTATGTACGTATGGCATTGGGTGGTGTACGAGATGAAGCTGAAATTCGCGGACATAGGCGAACATATATCGGTTCCATGCCAGGAAAGTTAATTCAAAAAATGACTAAAATTAGGGTGAAGAATCCGTTATTCTTGTTAGATGAAATCGATAAAATGTCGTTAGATATGCGTGGTGATCCAGCTTCTGCATTACTTGAAGTGTTAGATCCAGAGCAAAACGTAGCCTTTAATGATCACTACTTAGAAGTAGACTATGATCTATCTGATGTTATGTTTGTCGCAACTTCAAACTCGATGAATATTCCAGGGCCTTTACTTGATCGTATGGAAGTCATAAGACTCTCTGGTTATACCGAGGATGAGAAATTTAACATAGCAAAAAAACATTTGTTACCTAAACAGATGGAGAGAAATGCGTTACAGCAAAAAGAACTAGTAGTGACTGATAGCGCTATTATAAGCATAATACGCTATTATACCCGTGAAGCTGGCGTGCGTAATTTAGAACGAGAGATCTCTAAGATATGCCGTAAAACTGTTAAAACGCTATTAATAGAAAAAAAAATCAAAAATATTAACATTACTAGCGATAACTTAAAAGATTATCTTGGCGCACAGCGTGTCGACTATGGGCGGGCAGATACACAAAACCGAATAGGTCAAGTTACCGGCTTAGCGTGGACAGAAGTAGGCGGAGATTTGCTGACTATTGAAACTGCTTCTATGCCAGGCAAGGGCAAACTAACTTACACTGGATCCCTAGGTGAAGTCATGCAAGAATCAATCCAGGCAGCTCTAACTGTAGTGCGTTCCCGCGCAGAAAAACTAGGTATAAACGCTAATTTTTATGAAAAGTGCGATATACACGTCCATGTACCAGAAGGCGCCACACCGAAAGATGGTCCGAGTGCTGGCATTGCGATGTGTACTGCTCTAGTTTCTTGTCTAACTGATAATCCAGTTCGGGCTGATGTAGCAATGACAGGTGAGATTACTTTACGTGGTCAAGTCTTGCCAATAGGTGGTTTAAAAGAGAAATTACTAGCGGCACATCGTGGTGGAATTAAAATTGTACTCATTCCTTATGAAAATAAAAGAGATTTAGAAGAAATCCCTAAGAACGTTATTGCCGATCTAGATATTCATCCAATACAAAGAATTGATGAAGTTTTAGAAATGACTTTACAATATCCATCTTTTAAAGCACTTACATCCAATACACTTAACACAGTGACAAAACCTAATATTGTTGAGAACACTCATCCCTGATCAGGCATATGTAGATTTGTTAGTATTTTTATATCATTTATGTAGACAGTGCTGATCGATATAGATGAATAAAGCTAGTGATTCACTAATATTTATCAGAATGACTTTTACTGTTGCCTTACTATAAAAGTTAATATATAAGTTATAACATGCTGATTATAAAGGGGTGATAAAGGTAGAAGAGATGAAGCTATCACAATGGCTAAATTTTTCAGCTGTTAGATATAGGAAGTGTTGAAAGATATAGCTAAGTGATAGCCAGTATTGTAGCGTATCACGCAACTGAGATATGAACAAATAATTACCTGACGTTAAGACATGAGTGAGGTAAGATACGTTAGGCATCGTGATGATGCACTTATTACATTTGTATTGGATAGATGACACCATTCTATATAAAATTATTAATTAACATCGCAGTGGAATATTATTATACGATGATGGAAAATTTACGCATAGCTGCAAAACACGTAGTAATTAAAATTATCTTATCTCTTATTATTATTTCATTCATTTTAACTGGGATAGGTAATTATTTAATCGGAGGTTTCGTAGATTATGCAGCGAAGGTAAATGGAGAAGTAATTAAAAATACTCAACTAGAACAACTTTTTCAAAGTGAGCAGCAACGGCTACAACAAGAACTACATGAGGATTTTTCTGCACTATCAGACAATAAAGGCTATATGAAGGACCTACGAAAACAGGTATTATCAAAGTTAATTGACAATATACTTTTAACTCAGTACGCTAATAAATTAGGTCTAATTGTCAGTGATGAGCAAATTAAAAATGCTATCCGTAATATCCCTTACTTCCAAACTAATGGTATATTCTCTAACGTTAAGTATCTCAGTATACTAAGTAGTATAGGTTATACCGCAGATAATTTTGCGCAATCTATGCGACAACAATTAATGCTTCAGCAACTAATGCAAGCATTAGACAAATCGAGCTTCGTGTTACCTACTGAATTACAGAAAATGGCAGCGTTAGTTTTACAGCAGCGCAATGTGCGCTTAGCGACAATTGAGATAAGCAAGTTACAATCGAATCAAAAAGTTAGTGAAAATGAACTAAAAACCTATTACAAAGAACATCAAAGTAAATTTATCGTACCAGAACAGATTAAAATAAGTTATATTCCATTGAATACTTTATCTATACAAGAAAAAATAAACGTTAGCGATGCAGAGATTATTTCTTATTATGAAAAACATAAAATTAGTTATACTCAACCAGAGCGCAAACACTATAGCGTGATACAGTTAAAAACTGAGACAGAAGCTAATGAGGTGCTGAATAAGCTAAAACAAGGTGGTGATTTTTTTATTCTAGCAAAAAGTAAATCTATCGATATACTATCACGTAGTACTGGAGGTAATATAGGCTGGATGGAACCTGAAACGACTGATGATGACATAAAAAAAGCTCATCTGACTGAAAAGGGTCAGTTGTCTACCGTACTTAAGTCTTCTATAGGTTATTTAATCGTTCGTCTAAACGATATAGAACCTAAGAAAATTAAGCTCTTAAGTGATGTACAGGAGGATATAGTTAAATATATCCGCCAGGCAAAATCGTTAAATGCTTATCATATGCTACAAAATAAGGTAAGAAAGGCAATAATTAACGATAATCTATCGATGAATTCGATCGAAAAAATAGTTGGAATAAAAGCGACACAAACGGATTGGTTTACCCGTGATAACATTCCTACCTCTCTTAATTTTAAACCTATAGTGCAATCCATCTTTAATAATGTACTGCTTGACGATAACAGCATGCCTGTGAATAATGCAGATCTAATTACCATTGACAGTAATCGGTCATTTATAATACGCATAACTGCGTATAAAGCGGAGAGCATTGCTTCTTTTAATCAGATTTCAGATCGTATAGCTGAGATCCTTCAACACAATAAAGCCTTAGAAAAAGCAAAAATACAAGGCGAGCAAATTTTAGTAGAATTGAAGAAAGGTACAGGTGGAGAAGCAATGAAAGCTGCCGGCATAAGCTTTGGAAGTATAAAAAAAATAGTACGTACTATAGGATATAATCCGTTAATAGAAACTATTTTCTCACTGCCACATCCAGGTAAAATACCAATTTACGGTATATCACAAGATAGTCATGAAAATATAGTACTATTCGTACTGGATGCGATTGTCCCTAGATATTTGTCAGAACATGAGATGAAAAAATTTATTAAAAAGATGGAAGAGACTTGGTCGAATGCTACATTTTTCTCTTTACTTTCTAGTCTGCGGAAAGATGCAAAAATAAAGCTTTCTTCTGCTGAAGAATATTAATGCTTCATTAACTATTTCATGTGATATAATACAAATTTTTCTGTTGGTTTAATCTCTAAAATAACTTATTGCTAGATATGTATTATTTTATTAAACTTTTATGCTATGAAATATAGTGTAAAAATTATTTTATTTAAATTCTAACGACAAGATTTATTTTATTAATAAAATATGATTGATTAAATAGGAAGTTCTTATATAGACGATTAATTTTTATTTATCAGCATTTTTACTTATTTAACTTTATTAATGCCTGCTTTTGAAATTACGTAAATTTTTACATTTATATATAGGGTATTAATTATCATGAAGAGCATGTCGTAAACGACATAGAATATGAAAAATATTATGAAGATATAAAACTACCATTATTACCACAGGGCGACCTATTCTTACTTCAATCAATAATATGCTATTTTATGATCTTTTCGTTCACGTTACAAACATTAACCATTTATTTAACTATATTTAAAATCTTTAACTCATGATATAATATCTTAATATGAAATATATTATTATAAAACAACTGTAATGAGTATTTTAATTAAATATATAAATAAAATTTTATTTTTATCATATAAAATAAATGTTTGAATGCTTATTTGCATCGCCGCTTATTTTCATCCCTCAGCTCATTTCTTATTGTAATATACTGACTTATGATGAGGTTAAAATAAGTTATATTACCTAATGATTTAGTTCAACATTACGAATGTGCTTTTCTCATTTCTGTTCTAACGCGCTCTGTAACTATAGGATATAGAAGATACTTAGATAGTAAGTATACATTATGATTTTTATCATCACTAATTTTTATTTACTCCAATGATGGTAATACCTTACCATCTTCATGGTATTTTTTTGATGTTGAGAAATTAATAGTTATTCTCTTGCAAAAAAACGTTATAATTACGCTTGTAAAAAACTTAAAATATACATAGCGCTATATTTAAGTAGGCAAATAGTAATATATACTAATCGTAAATTATAAATTTACTCTTAAGCATATAACTTAAAAAATTTCTTTTCTATGCTGACAGGTATTTAGCAACATTTGCTATTAATCACTAAAATATTTTCTCTGTGTAATAATCAGTTACATCAAATCATGTAAGTAGTGATTCACTTCTATAGATCTCTATAAGAAAGTCTATTTCTAAAGAGCTAATGATGTATAAATTTATTCAAAAAATTACTAAATAATTAAATATCATATTACTAAATTACTTGTATTTTATTCATTTCATGATCATATATGTAAATACTATTATCAGTAGTATGCCATATTCCTTATACTAAAATATGCTTGATATGTAATAAAATTTAATTGACTCTTAGTTTATTAATAATCAAAACCACTTGATGTGAATCAAAAGAGAATCTCCTTAACATTAATTTTGCATTAATTGCCATAACTCCAAGTATAAATTATTTGCTCCGTGATCTAGCTATAGTAAGTTCTAAGAAAGGATTGACTTACTACTAACACTCCTTTACATCATGTAGGTTTTTAGGCATTATCTTATTATTGAAAATAAATGTATTAAACTAAGAGGATTCAATGCCTAAAGAAGATAATATTGAAATGCAAGGTACCGTTCTCGATACATTACCTAACACGATGTTTCGAGTAGAATTAGAAAACGGTCATATAGTTACTACACATATTTCTGGGAAAATGCGCAAAAATTATATTCGTATTTTAACAGGAGACAAAGTAACTGTAGAACTTACTCCATACGACTTAAGCAAAGGCCGTATTATATTTCGCAGCCGCTGATTGATGAAGCACTCATACTAGATACTAATAATATTAAGTATGTAATACTATTAATAGATGATGGTTATCCTCATTTAATAAGGGGTTTATCTAAAAATAGATAATTAATATTATTTTAAAATTGACTAATAAAAAAATTGAATTAGCATAACCTATTTTAAATAAGCTATATATTAAATGACTATACTAATAATTCGTGAACAGACTAAATATATCAGGCGTTGAATATATTATCGACTTGATAAAGCAATAAATTATTTGTTATTCTTTATCCCTATTGACTGTTATTGAACTACTTATCTCAGTATATTAGATAACAGTTTAGGTATTATTAAATCCTGTTTTTACTTAGATTATGCGTAATATTAAACCATTGCTATTGAATGATCATAACTCTATTGCATAGAGAAAATATAAATTAATGCATTGCTAAGTATTAGTTAATAACACTTTTTATTTAATTACGATCTCTGGCATATGAAATACTTTCTGATACCGTGCTAAATAATTAACGTTTAATCAATCATGGAATTATATAATTTTATTTATAAGATTGATAAATATTAGTCGTTATTGTATTTTCGCCATAATTCCTTTGTAATTAGATATATTAAATTATTATTTTTGTCACTAATTCATCTTAATCGATTTATGTAAAATTTATATTGTATAATTTTATTTTTATAAAATCCTTATTAGCTAGACCATAAAACTTGTTAGGTTATTTACTACATGATATTTTTGAATTAAATAGTTGTATATAATATCTTAAATTGAATACAACTGCCGAAGTGAATACACTAAATCAGTGTCGATTACAAGTGTTAATTAATTAAAGTTTATGTTACATGTTGGTTGATATACTATTTGTCTGTATACCTTATTCTTAAAATACTATATTCTCTTGGAATAGCTTGTTTTTTAACATCAATTGATATTGTAAGTTCTTTATTGATTAGCAGATTTTGATTTAGACTCACTGTAAATATTTATAATAAAAATTATATCACAATAAACTATAGTATAGCATATACTTAAATATACGTTGCAGACTGATAGATGAAAAGTAACGGAGATCTTATTTGTCAATAAGTAGTTTTAACATCGTTTAAATACTTTTCTTATATGTAGGATATTAATATTGACTAAAAGTATATATCTAAAAAAGATTTATAATATGTCAATATTTTTCAATCTTGTGAGCAATAGATATATACTTGTATACTCATACGTTAATATCCATCATTAAAAAAATACTACAATATTTATTAAAACATAATTTTTGATATTGTATTATTAACATGATCATATCATCAATATAATATATTAATTTAAAATTTATTAGTTATGTATAATAAATGTTATGGCTCAATTACATGGTAATGGATATAAATGATATTATTTTACTATACGACTAATAATATCGTATAAGTCCTAAATTTTTTAATCAATTGAAATAATTATTTAAGTGACTTATCAAATATTAAAGCAAGCATTGATTTAAATTTAATGGTTTATAATTACTGCATATAATAATGCAAATGGAATAATTTGAATTATTATTCAAAATATTAATTACGGTTTTATATATCAATTTATTAAATAATCTATATATTATAAATAATTATTATCTATTTTTTTGTCTTTTTTATTCCACTTATATTATATTATTAAAAGGAGAGAATCACCACTATCTTATTATTTTATAAGGCTGTTATTTATTACTAAAATTATATAACTTTACTATAAGAATATCATCCAATTATTATAAACGTAGATAACATTATCGAAAATTGAATTTTAATATATTATTAAGTTATTTATAATACATTCTCAACATGTGTATTTGAGGAAAAGATATTTTTATATTAAGTCTTATGCATTCAATAATAATCAAGAAGAGAAAAAGAGATTTATTTTTAGTAATTAAAATTTCAGTAAAGTTAATAATTATGAACGTAGGAGTAAATATATTTACTAATTACAAATAATGTATACAGCTTTTATAGAAAATTTGAAATGAATAAACAATAGCATTGTTTAAAGTTTCTAAAATAATATCAAGAAATATTAACTTAATTATAATGTTCTACGGTCTCCTCTAAATATGAATACATTCATTATCTAATGTATGTATTAGACTATAAAAGCTAATATAAACTTTTATTATGATATAATATCATAAAATAATAATCTCCACCAACATTATGGAATTAATGTTTGATGTAGATAACTTTATCAATATTGTGTCTTCACTAAATATTAAATGTTTTATTCATCTATATACTTGATATTATCTCGCATTATTTATACAAATATAAAATTTACTATTATTTTTTATGAAACAGATAGTTACGTATTGAAATAGACAACTACGCATACGTTAATATTACTAGTCTTTACAATCATGTCTTAATAATATTTTATTCACTCTTTATAAGACTTCTTAAATACATTTGAAATGTTATTAATTATTTTTGATTATAAAACTTACTACATGCAACATTTCTTCAGCATAGTCATATAAGATTCTAATTGTGAGTAGATAGAACTATATTTATATATAGTTACTAACGCTTACCTTCATACTGTAATAAAATTGGATATAAATAAAAACTGATAGTCATCATGAGGAGTGTTTTTTTGAAAATTAGATATCATGTAATATTTCATATTTATTCATAGATTAATCATAGATATTAGTAGAATACAGAACATATAGATACAAACGCTACGTATAGTTATTATTGTAAATATTTTTTATACTTCATCCACATTCTTCCTAACGAATAATACTTTTCATTATTTATAAAAATAATAGAAAATTCATTACTTTTTGCAGATTAGCTATAAAGTATTATATTACATTCATTCCGAATAAAGGCGCTAGACTACTATTGTTATAGTTAAAAGAATGCTAATAATATAATATTTATGATAAACAGAGAGAAAATTAAGGTGTTTGATTTCCTCTGATTGGAGTTCTCCGCATTTTTATAAACAACATGGCGATATGTTTTGGATGGCTCTATGTGTCTTAATGTAGAGCAACTTACTAATACTTCGATGCTAGCTGCCATATTTATTGTAAAATAAATGATAAATATAAAAGTAATATTAAAATATTCATAGAAAATGATTCAAACTTACCCATAAAGAGGAGGTATTCTTTCGAAGGAAATTATATAAGTTCAAAAAAACTAGTTGCGTTTTGTTTTATATTTAACATAATAATAGACTTGATTTTTATCATTATTTTACATAAAAAATATTCAGTTAAATATACAGAATATAAATTCTCTTCCTGTTTATATTTTATTTAAAAATATGAATACTAAAGTAATATTTATATATTGAATCATTGAATATCAGATAAATATTATTAAAGTATAATGTATAGTGAAGTTAACAATACAATTATTATATATGAATATAGGGGAAACTATTAGGAAATAAGTTCTTCATAATATAGTATATGGTATTAACATACTGTTATTATAGTAATTATAAAATATATTATTACTTTTACGTATCCACTGACTTCCATTGGCCAAGCGTCACTCGCTCATTATTTCCATAATCACGATAAGTTGAAACTGATATAAATCCAGTAGATAGCATTAGTGCACGAACATCACGACTCTGCTGAAAACCATGTTCAAGTAATAACCAACCCTGTGCTTGCAGATAATGTGGCGATTGACGCACAATGACTTCTAAATCTGCTAGCCCTTTTTGAGATGATAATAGTGCACAAGTCGGTTCATAACGTAAATCACCCTGAATAAAATGTAGGTCATTAGCATCAATATAAGGAGGGTTACTAGCGATTAATGAAAAACGCTTATCAACTACTGTACTAAACCAGTTACTCTGTAAAAATTGTACATTGTTAATCATTAACTTCAGTGCGTTATATTTCGCTAGTGCTAGTGCATCTTCTTGAATATCAATTCCAGTAATTATACAATCTGGTCTTTCGCTAGCTATAGCTAGCGCAATAGCTCCAGTCCCAGTGCCCAAATCTAGAATATGACAAGGCTGAATAGAGAGGCATTCTAATGCTAACGTTACTAGGCATTCGCTATCTGGTCGTGGAATCATAGCTGCGGGAGAGACCGATAATGGTAATGACCAGAATTCACGTTCACCAACTAAATAAGCTACTGGTTCCCCCTTTTCGCGTCGTATCAACAGCGTGTTTAATCGATATTGCTGTTCTTGATTAAGTTGCGTTTCACCAAATGCTAGCAAAAAAGTTCTAGTGTGACCACTAACAAAACTAAGCAATATTTCTGCATCGCGTTTTGGCGTATCACTGTTAATTAACCTAGCAGCAGCGCATTTTAACCAGAACTGATAATCCATTACTTAATCTCATCAGATAAAGCAGCAAGTTGATCAGCCTGGTGCTCTTGTACAATCGGCTGGATAAGTAGATCTAGATTGCCGGCCATAATTTCATCAAGACAATACAATGTTAAATGAATACGATGCTCAGTTACACGTCCCTGAGGGAAATTATATGTTCTGTTTCTGTCGGAACGATCTCCACTACCCAATAGATTACGGCGAGTTGAGGCTTCTTCTTGTTGACGTTTAGCTGTTTCAGCCGCACGTATGCGTGCACTAAGCACGGACATTGCCTTAGCTTTATTTTTATGTTGCGAGCGCTCATCTTGGCATTCTACAACAATGCCTGTTGGTAAATGTGTAATACGGATCGCAGAGTCGGTAGTATTGACATGCTGACCACCAGCACCAGAAGATCTAAAAGTATCAATTTTAAGATCATTGTGAGTGATATTGGGCATTTCAGCTATACGAGTCTCTGGTATGACCGCTACAGTACAAGAGGATGTATGTATTCGTCCCTGTGATTCAGTTGTTGGCACTCTTTGTACACGGTGACCGCCAGATTCAAACTTTAATTGACTATAAACTCTATCACCAGAGATTTTAGCAACTACTTCTTTATAACCACCATGTTCTCCTTCATGAACATTAATTAATTCTACATTCCATCGACGTATTTCTGCATACCGACTATACATACGGAATAAATCGCCAGCAAACATTGCTGCCTCATAGCCACCAGTACCGGCACGTACTTCCAAGAAACAACCACCTAAATCATCAAGATCTTTTGGTAAAAGTAGCATTTTTAACTGTTGTTCTAGTGTTTTGGTTAAGACTTTTGCCTCCTTAAATTCTTGTTGCGCCATCTCGCGCATTTCTATATCGTTTTGCATAATTTCTGCTGTCACTAAATCCTGTTGTATTTTGCGCCATTTTATGAAACAACGACTAATATCAGTCAATTGCGCATATTCTCGGGATAATAAGAGAAATCGATCCTTATCATCAATTACTCGAGCATCTCCAAGTAGAAGCTGCACTTCTTCATATCGATCAAGTAAAGCTGCTAGTTTAGCAATAATAGTAGGCTTCATGCGTAGTAATAAACCCTATTAAATAAACTCTATTAATAAAAAATTATGCAAATCTAGTTAAAACATATTAAATAATTTATTTTTCTCTCGATTACTGTTGACAACATGCTGGTGGTCAGAAAACCTTCGATTAGTTTATCCATATACAATATTACTGCCCTGTGTAATAACTTATAGTACTTTTATTTGTATTAAAATACACATTTATTCTTTCTTTAAGTATAAATTACATATTTTACTCATCTGCTAATCAAGCTAAAAGTAATAAAATTAATATTTATTTTTTTCATAATTACTGATGCTTTAGATTAAATAATTTTACTTTATTTTATATTATTATTCATGATAGCGTATAAATAATTTACGCTATAATTAAAGACGCGTTAGCTTAATTTGCAAACCTTAAGTTTGATATAGCTTGGAACTCTAATATCTAACAGTCGCATAAATCACTATACTGCGTTATTAACTTCTGATTGACTATTACTTTATTATTAGCAGCTCTACCGATAATGTTGATTACAATAACAGTACCTGCCAAATATTAATTAACTTCTATCTAGCTAATGCGCACTATACTACTTTGATCTAAACATTTAGCACATGCTTGAGAACACTTAGCAGTTAATAATATACTACAATTTAATTTATACTGCAGTCTATTATCTGCAAGTAACTTAATATTTTTTTGTGCCTAAAATAAAGACTGTTATATGTATTGCCTATTCAAATATTCCTACACGTTAGTAATATAGGCAATATCATGAAATAAATATGACATTAGTATCGCTTAAGCGTGCTTGAATACTCATATTTTCAATTACTTAGAAGCTCATTAAGATATAGATGAACTGAAATTTTTGCATAAACAACCTAAATAATTGAAATGCGACTGTGTTGTATGGGGATATATAAAAAACGATTTACGATATCTTTAGCTCTATAGCTCATGTAACGTTGATAAAAACTGTGCACTGACTACGAACATAAAATACTGTGAATGCATTATTTCCATAATGTTAGTAGAAATATATATCTTACATAGTGCAAGTAATTAAATTCATATAACTAAGTAATAAGATATTTATTCATAGCACGGGATCAGTTGTGCTGCATATATTGCAAATAGACAAGACAAAGTCTTTAAACTGCTTTAAGAACAAATTAATAAAAAATAGGCAACCATCTTGGGCTTGAGTAAGAAAATTAGTTGTACACGTAAAGACATCAGGATAATTTTATGGCTGATGTAAAATATAATAAATATTATTATTGAACTAGTATTAGTATGGTTATTTTATATTGAAAAGTTACTGAATACACTTAAGATATTAAATATAAATAAACTATTTATATAATGTAGTAATGTTTTATAAATAAATACGTATTTTGAAAAACATGTATTCATTAGTCATTACTTTTAATGTATCATTTCGACCATATTATTTAATATAGCAATATTGTAGTATGATATGGAGACAATATTATAAAATATAATGGTTACGAATGACTGAGTAAAGTTGCATGTAAAATATGTTAAAGACATTTTTTAAAATATTATTGTATAATATAATAATATATTTTTGTGTATATAAGAACTATTTGTTAATTGTAATATAAGTTATTAATATAGATTATTCCAACCTTGAATGTTTTAAATAAAAAACAAATAAAGTTAAAATATTAATAATTATTAAATTTGTCAATAAATAACTAATGAATGATATATAAGTTAGAAATAACTGCTTCTATCTTATAAATAAAAATATTCACTTTATATGGCTCCCTTACTACTCCTTTAATAAAATATATTTTTTGATTTAATAAATGATAAAATAATACAATTTATTTATAAGATGAACTTAATAGTAAGCCATATCGGCATGGAGTATCGATATTAAAAAATTTAAGACTTATCTTTATTTTCCTGCATAATAAAAATTAAAAACTTAAGAAAACATTACGCAATAAATTTCCCATAATATTATATGTTTTCAACGCATCAATATCGGAGTGTTTAAAGGATTTTAAAAAATAAAATATTTAAAGTATATTTTTAATACAATAGATGCGATCCTAATGTCCTTCTAAAACAAATAATTACATTTGGCGTATATTAGTTTAAGAGATTATCAAAATCTAAATCGCCTAGAAAGCATAATCCAATATTTTTGGAAAATATTAATTCATATAAAGATGTTACTATACTTTAGTATCAACTAATAGCCATTCCTAATTTTTTATTTGTATTCAATAAACTTCAATTATAATACTGATTCTTATTCTCTTATTAATCAATAATCTTATCTATCATGTATGTCAATAAAACTGCTTTATTTTATTAGATACATTTTACTGGCTTTGGTAAACCAGAAATTTTAGTTGCTTGTTTTGCAGGTCCTTGAGGAAATAATCGGTATAGATAGCGAGTATTGCCTTTTTCATCTCCAAATTTCTGTAGCATAGCGTTAACTAACATACGGATTGTTGGAGAAGTATTAAACTTATGATAGAAATTACGAATAAAGTATATTACTTCCCAATGCACATCAGTAAGCTGTATCTCTTCTTGATCAGCAAGCAAAAGTGCTAAACCTTCATTCCAATCTACACTATTTTTTAAATAACCATGTGCATCTGTTTCAATAACTTTACCATCAAATTGTAACATGCTGCCTCTTTAGTAAATAAAGTTGACGAGTATTCATTTCAAAAAATTGACATAATCATTCTTATACCGATATTTCTTTGCTTTCTATAGTTATAAATTCCTTCTTGATTTCAGACAGGAAGGACTCTTTGTATATTTAAAGATAAATATAGGTTAGTGAATTGATTCTATTCATATAAAGTGATGAAAAGATGATAGTATAGTAAAAAAGTAAAAGTATTTAATTCAAATGTTAATACTAAGTATGATAAATATAAATTTTATCAACATGAATATGTTATTATTGATCCGCCTGAATAGCTATCTCAAAACTAAACGAGTTCCAATACCGTATATGACATCAAGTTTATGATATAGTAAACTCTACTATAATGTATTTCTAGTGATTATTACAGTCCTATACAGTTGCCTATATTAAGACAAGTGTTAATAATCTCTACTTTTAACATAGCTATTGTTCTTTTATGCATTACAAAAAAATATTAATTTTAAATTATGTGCATACACTAGTAGTAATAAAGGTTTGGCTATTGATTTTCAAACTTTGTATTAAATGTATTATTTTGGAGAATTATTTTAAATCAAATTGATCGTTACTGTTGATTTTTATGTTTATTCTTCGAATAATGCTTTCTACTCAATAGGTATTAATTAAATAGGTAACAATCTTCTGCTCTCTTTAATGTGGATGATTGCAAAACTGCCAATCGTAACATTTAACTCATCATAATTTTTCTAGTCATGAAAATCTTATCTAAGCTATGTTTTATTGACTCTGCAGATAATGAAAGATAACGGAATATTATCTTCATTATGCACCTGATATGTGCATACTAATAGTATTATTTATATATCGTTAAAAAGTTATCTATTTGAGGCCATAGCAAAAGTAATATCAGCCGAGATCTTAAAATAAAGATCGTTAGTCTGCATGTGAAACTGTTACGAAGCATTATTAGTTTTGATAAATGTAATAGAATACATTTTACTTTAATATAAGTATTTATTTGCTTTAATATAAATATTTAAAGGCAGAGTCATTAACTATTATTATTTTACTTCAAGTCAGTTAAATTTAAAATTTTTAAATAAAACACTTAATTTCTTCTTAAATAATAATTCAAATTATTTGTTAGCGATGTATTCAACGCATATTGACAAGATTGCAAGTAGAGCTTTTATTTTCATGCTTAAATCTTATATAAAAACTAAAGAGTAATAAAATAACTATTTCTAATAATGATCCTGCATGAAAAATTCAATTTTATTCTTATTTCTATTATTATAAACACGTGCACTTTATTATAAAGTTAAAAATGAATTTATAGATATATTGAATATTTAGTAGTGTGTATTTATTAAAATTATTAAGAAAAAATAATTAATCTGTACTAAAATAGTGTAATTTTAGCATAACAGATTGTTGATTATTATTTTTACTAGTAGTGCTTTATTATGATATATTATCTATTTCTTCATATAATTTAAACTAAAAAATAGTCAATGAATTTTATTAAATATAGATATATACATTAAAAGTATATTACTGAATAAATTGATATACTCAACTAATATAGTTATAAAATAATTATATAATACTTCTAAATGTTAAGAATTCTACTTGTCTTGCATGCTTTATTCAAATTCTTAATACAGATTTTTATATTATTTTTAATAAAACTAATGACGGCATCATCTCTATATCTTCTTAACCTTTATGGCTATAACTATTTGAGAGTTCAGTCTTTTAAATATATTCAATGCATTGATTAATAAAATAAATATTTTTCATTTTTATACTCAAGATTTTACAAAAATTATTTATAGAGCTTTTATTAAAAATCCATTTAATCTATTAAAACATCAAGAAGATATATCATATGTGCTGGTTTTGGCAAAATTAAATAAATGCATTATTTTATTTCTAAAAAGCTGTTATTATAGACGTCATAAGGCTAAATATTAGATACATAATCTGTGATATATTGGATCAATACTATATTTAAATTTTTTGCTTTTAATGATGCTTATACGCTATGGGATGTTTTATTATTAAGTAACCTCTTGTTACGCATAAATATATAGGAACAACCCAGTATTATAAACCACAGTGGCGTAGCTATCAAAGCATGGCGGGTTTCCTCTCTAAGTGTTAATAATATTAGTATAAACGTAAAGAATGCGATACATATCCAGCACATCATCTTACCTGCCGGCATTTTATAAATTGATTTTTGATGTAGAGTAGGGTTCTGTTTTCGATAAACTAAATATGAAAATAAAATAATACTCCAGACAAAAATAAATAATATCGCTGAAATTGTAGTCACTAAAGTAAAAACCATTGTTGCATTATTGATAATTAAAATTAATCCCGATCCACATAATAAACAAAAACATGAGAAAATTAGACCGCTCGCTGGTACTGCGTTTTTAGATAGATTAGTGAATAATATTGGTGCATTTCCTTTCTGTGCTAAGCCAAAAAGTATACGACTAGTAGAAAAAACTCCACTATTGGCAGAAGAAGCAGCTGCCGTCAGGACAACAAAATTAATAATACTAGCTGTAGCAGGTAGTCCGATTAGGACGAATAAATCAACGAATGGACTTTTTTCTGCAACAACTAAATTCCAAGGTGTAACCGACATAATAACAATTAGTGTACATACATAGAATGTAATAATTCGTAGTGGAATGGTATTGATGGCACGTGGTAGTACTTTTTCTAGTTCTTTAGTTTCTGCTGCAGCAGTACCAATTAACTCAATACCTACGAAAGCGAATGTAGCAGATTGGAAGCTGGCAAAAAAACCGCTAATACCTTTTGGAAATAATCCGCCGTTATTCCATAGATTTGAAAATGACGCAATATCTCCAGATGGAGAATGAAAGTGCATCATGATCATTATCAATCCAGTTGCGATAAGACTGATGATGGCTATGATTTTTATCATAGCGAACCAAAACTCTATTTCACCAAATACTTTCACTGTTACTAAGTTTAGAATAAGCAGAAAAACACAGAGCAGTGAAACTATCCACTTTGATAATCCTGGAAACCAAAACTGAAAATAGGTGATGATTGCAACCATATCTGCAATACCGGTTACTACCCAACAGAACCAATAAGTCCATCCTGTAAAGAAACCGGCCCATGGACCAATAAGATCCCCAGCACAATCAATAAACGATTGATACTGGGGATTTGATAGTAGTAGTTCGCCCATAGCACGCATTACGAAGAATACTATTAAACCAATGATCATATATACGATGATAATGGAAGGTCCAGCCAAACTAATGGTTTTTCCGGAACCCATAAATAGACCTGTACCAATTGTGCCACCCATGGAGATAAATTGCATATGTCGGTTCGTTAAGTTTCTTCGTAAAAAGTGTTGTGACTTGGACTCAACGTTTGTGGTTTTTTTAGAGTTTTTTACCATTTTGATGACGTCCTTTTTACTTGTGATCAATTATGTTCTCTGCAATATTATTTAATCAGCGTAAAATTACTTAAATCAGTAAATGTTAAAATACATCTTGTTTTGGTTCTTGTTTATTTATATTTATTTACTATCACGTAACCTTGCTATTCTTATATGCATAGTGGATAGCATACGATAATAAGTATTTTTATTAATGGTCATGCTACTAGAAAGACACTATATTTTTCTGTAAGTTTTCTGGATATCTGCTTCACTTTTTCCGTGCGCAATAGAATGAAAATTCTAAAATAGTTCATGATAGCAACACATCATATATGCAATTTTGCTATTAAGGAGTTTTTATTTGAGTGGCATGGACATGTCAATTTGCTACGCCACGCCGTTAATAATACCTTCATGTAATTAAAGGCTGGTATTTATATTTATCCTCCTAAGATCTATTCTTGGCTTGGCATCATCTACGTCTCATGGAAGAGTATTACTGAAGCAGTTAACATGCGATTGACTATGGTAACTAAGATGTCAATCTTATCTATCCTGCCGTGCGTCACTTTAAGTAGTAGTACACAGATATTGATGACTATAAAAACTAATCGATAATTACTAATAAACACAATATACTAATACTCATATACCACATGCACGCAGTCTTTATTTTATTATTTACTTTATCATTATTTTTGTTTTATTTTCTGATATTATTTCAATAGATATTTAATCTACCTCATAATAATCATTATAGATTTGTAATCTATCTATTATTTCATTAATGATATTTTATATTCTATTTTTTATTAATTCCGTAAATTATTACAGTCAAATTTAACTAATTAACTATATTTTGTTCATAAGAATTTAATAAACAAGAAAAATCATTGGCATTAAATTTAGTAGGATAATTTATATTTAATAACAGAATTTTAAATATGCATCATAAATAAGCTATCTCTTTGCTTATAGAAGCATTAGCAATATATTTTAATCAATCTATATCAGTAACTTACTAATACATACATTGCCTTAATTTTTCCATAGTTTGTTTTACCTGCATATACACCACTCTATTAGAGTGGCAATGACGTATAATAAAAACATTGTATACTTGCAATAAAGTAAATATTCTAACCAAGAATTTTAATTCTACGATTAGAAGTATATAGCTTATGCTAAATATTTACCAAAAATCCTAGTATTCATTGCTTAATCAATCAGTGATTTATAGCACAATAAGTATAACTTCTTCGTAAATAAAAAATTAGATTGGCATCTATCGTCTTGAAGCTAATTAAACCATATCACTACAGTTTGAGTTGATATATTCTCTCGTCTTAATATTCAAAATTATTTATTTAATCAACTATGCTGATATTAGTACTTTTAAATCCATTATCTATGTAATATAAGAGAGATAAGATATAGCCATTGCCTACCAGTATTTAATTAAAGTCCAAAATAAATGATGATATTATAAGCAAAATAAATAAGATTTATTTATCATTAAATACAAATCAGACCGTTAATTAATTGGAAAGCATTTTATATGCAACTTTATCCATTTAAGATGTAATCTTCTACAAAACAACTTTACTCTAATATTGCTTTTATTTATGATCTGTAATAGAAGCTTACATATAGAATTAATTAATATATAGATAGATAACTTGTTAATGTTATTAGTTACTGCTTGAATTACAATATAGGTATTGTAATAAGTTATTGTATGAGATTCTATCATAGAAATAGTTAACTGTCAGTTGCTGTTCTAAATTATTTATAGATTATCGTACGAAAGTATCACGATAAACCAAGCATACTCTTATTGATACTGTATTATATAATGGCATTCTTATTTATACTATTTTTTGAACTTAATAAAATATTTAATGAATAATACATTACATGGATTGAGTCGTAAATGTAGCCTTGACTTATAAGTAGCCTTTACTTATAATATAATCTTATATTAAGTTATCGAAAATTTACATATTGATGAAATAAATAATTCTAATATTGATACGTTTTAATTAATAGTGGCTTATTATAGTATGGAGGCAATTAAGGTGTTATGAGATGCCTATTGTATTTTTTTGAAATGCTATTTGGCTTTAATATATATATGGATTTTATTGTATCTAGAATTAAAACCTATGAATCCACAATAGGCTACTGGCAAGTTTTAGATATTTTTAGATATAGAGATTGATAAGAGAAGTAAGGTATTCTTAATGTTATATTGATTCTAATAATAATTTATTTAGTTTCCTGATTTTAGGTTAGGATTTTTATTAATATAAAAGTTTAATCTATATAAAAATTAAACTCATCCATCATCCTATAAATATATAGGAAATGAAAGAAAAAAGATATGCAAGACCATAATAATGAACAAAACATGCAGAAAAGAGTGAAAACTCAACACTATAAATATAGAGTTGGTTACTTTATGGATCAGTCATTATCTTGCTTTAGAAATCAATATTTATATAGACATATATTTAATTAAGACATTTATTAAATATTTTTGAGCAATAAAATATAAACGCTTATTTTATAATATTAATACTAAAAAGTATACAAATACTTTTCAATATAAAGAATCTATATTGTAAAGGATTCATTTAATGTAACATTAATCTACATATTACGATTTATAATCAATAAATGATTAGTAATGTTTCATTATATATTTTTGATATGGATAAAATAATCATTTTATTCTTCTACTGAAGTAGATTATGTTAATTTGCGGGTATTATAGCATATTTCAATTATAAACATACATTGAGTAAAATAAAATGGTTAATTCACTATATAAAAAACATATTATTTCTATTCATGACCTCAGCCGAAAAGATCTGGAGCTCATTCTAAGTACCGCTTCTAGCTTAAAGGCTCATCCGAGGCCAGAACTATTGCAACATAAAGTAATTGCAAGTTGTTTTTTTGAAGCTTCCAGCAGAACCCGTTTATCATTTGAAACCGCAATACATCGCCTAGGTGCATCTGTAGTCGGTTTTGCAGACGGAAATAATACATCGTTGGGTAAAAAAGGAGAAACTTTAGCTGATACCCTTTCAGTGATTAGTACTTATGTAGATGCTATCGTAATACGTCATCCGCAGGATGGAGCGGCACGCATGGCATCAGAATGTTCTAGAGGGACGCCGATATTTAATGCAGGCGATGGTGCTAATCAGCATCCGACTCAGACCATACTGGATCTCCTTACTATTAAGGAAACCCAAGGTCGCCTCAATCATATCAATATCGCCATTGTCGGAGATTTAAAATATGGTCGGACCGTCCATTCGCTGACACAAGCGATGGCCAAATTTAAAGGTAATAATTTCTATTTTATCGCTCCAGATGCACTGACAATGCCACCTTATATCCTGAGAATGCTAAATGAAAAAGGGCTTGAGTATAGTATACATAATAATATTCAAGAAGTGATGCCAAAATTGGATATTCTTTACATGACACGAGTCCAAAAAGAACGACTTAATTCCTATGAATATATCAATATGAAAAAACAATGTGTACTACGTGCAATAGATTTAGTCAGCGCACGTAATAACTTAAAGGTATTACATCCGTTGCCACGCATTGATGAAATTGATATGGAAGTAGATCACACGCCATACGCATACTATTTTCAACAGGCGGGAAATGGTATTTTCGCTCGTCAAGCAATTTTAGCGCTAGTAATGAAAGAAACTTTATAGCCATAATAAGACAAAATGATGATTAAAAATAAAAAAACACAAGTTGAAGCAATGAAATTTGGCACAGTGATTGATCATATTCCAACGAAAATCGGTTTTAAGTTAGTGACGTTATTTAATCTAACTGCTACGGATTATCCCATTACTATTGGTTTAAATTTGCCTTCTAATACACTAGGTCGAAAAGATTTGATTAAAATTGAAAACACTATCCTGACTACAAAACAAACCAATCAACTTGCTATCTATACCCCTTATGCGACAGTAAACTATATCAATAACTACATAGTGGTACGTAAGCTTACACTGAGTCTAAAAAATAATATTAATGACATACTAATTTGTTCCAATAGCAATTGTATTAGTCGGAGTGAACCGGTAGTGTTTAGTTTAAGTATTGAATCGTATAATCGCAATACTGCAATACAATGCCGATATTGCGAGAGAGATTTCATACATCAGATTAGTCCTTAATTTATATTTCGCAGTCAACATTATGCAAAAGACAGAAATTGTAATCTGTCTTTAGTACGCCTTCTATGTACAATCGTCATGTAACTCTGTTGCACCGTAATAGGTTTTGATACAGACGACTCTATGTCTATTTAGTGAGGAGTTTTTTAAATCGTATGTTGTTAGATCCCCTCAATAACCGATACTGAATCCTGCACTATCTGCTTAAGTGATTGCAGCAATGACCAAGATATAGCGCCTGATCTTAACGACGAAGATGATGCGTCAATGAGAAGGCCTTCATTAACACTCAAGTTTATCTAGTATGACTAACCGTATGTGTTCATGTACTAGTTATAAGAAGAGTGAAAGGTGAGCAGACAGAAGTGGTATCTGACGTAACTGCTACTAATATAGGAGAATATCATTGCGTCTCCACCCAGTCAGATAGTTTTTCCTCAAAACATAGGCGGAACTCTTCATAAACGCAAACCAATTCAGCAACTTTTCTATTACATTAATCAATAATAGATAGTGACTGTCTTTCTACAAGCTAAGGAACTTTGCCGATTGATAGAAAAAGAGTGTCAATAGAAATTTATTGATCATGTTAAACCATATATTTCCAAACCCATGTCTTTTCAATAACGCTTATCATAAAAGCTATATTCAGTAACGACTGAAGTCCTTGATGAAGACATTGAATCTATTATTTAACATTTCATTCTGAGTCATTATTTTTTGGTGTATTTAAACACTGCATGCACTGACTTTTTCTTTTATGGCAGGCTCTCTAGTCTCTATTCAAACTATTTTTACCACATGCGACAAGAGTTAACTAGTTATGTAGAGTAGAATGATAGCCTTCCGACTGGAAAATGTTCATGTGCGGCTTTTTAAAAACTTATGCGCTCACTCAATCAAATCCATATGGCGTGTTTATTGCTGGTTATGTACAAACTGCATCAAGAAGCGTATCTTGATCAGTAAAGAGAATACGTTTACAAATTGCAATATCGTTTTATATATTATACATTGATAGCATATTAAACACCTATTATTATCAAGAGGTTATGTAGAATCAATCCGATTTTATTATCATATAATACTTCCTATGCAATCGATGCTGCCTTACTACTGTATTTCACAGATGTCTAGATCATAACTAATAGCCATGCTTATGGATACTTTCCTCCATTACCTCTTAGGCCTGTTATTTCACCCAGTAAGATTCTGAGACAGAGTATTATTGCTAAGGATTGTGGTATTAACCGCAGTCGTGAGCCAGTTACGGTGTGTTAGTAAAGGTTTTTCCTATCTCAAGAGAAAGATTACTGATTTGAAAGACGATCAGTCGCATAGCTTGTGTACATTCAATGATACGATAGATATGTAAGGGAAATACTATGCAATAATCTACAGGTGGACAAAGACGCTGTTATTTGTTTTATTTACATGCTTAGACTATTAAAAATAATTAGCTATTAGCTCTTGCATCTGAATCTAATATTGACCGATAAATAAGTCAGATTAGTCATTTCTTGACCCGCTGTAGCTAACAGCGAAGTGCTATCTACCCTCTCTATTTCGTCATTAATGTCTTCTAGTATATCAATTCATTACGTTAGCAATATGAATGAATATTAGTAATAATCATCTGATGGCGATGACTCTAGTCGTTGTATATCAAGCGGTTATGACATGTACAATCCCGGTAATAATGCAAATTGTAGAGCATGGATACGGCATCTTATTATATCTATCACGGTAAATCAGGAATAATTGTTCCTATGGTTTAGATTTTTAAAAGTAAGTTACAGCTATGGTTACATTGTAGTACTGTCTATAGCTGATAGTATACACGCAGGAAAAAAGAATAAGGATAGTTTTTGCATTTACTCAATCGAGAGAGGAGTATATCATCAATATACATAGTTCATTGCAAATTGTAGATGATTGTTTTAATCATTATAGCTATCAATAGTTAGTCACTTCGCAATATGATATGCCAAGCAGAAGAGCCATCTTTATTACATCTGAGATTATTAGACAGCAACACATTAAATTACTTGACTATGTGCTAGCTTGTATAATCAGTTATGACCTCCAAACATGCTGTCTTGCTTTACATATCTGTATTGAATAACACAAGGGGCTATGACATGTTTTTTTGTGAGCCATGAACAGATATTATACTAGAATAGGTATAGATAATATTTATCATTAGTCAATGATATTACTGAGATTAAAGAAGTATTTCAAGTATTGGATATGGTAAGTGTAACTATTGATTATTCATATCATCAATGGCGATCAAAACACATAATAACGAGCGATAATTATTAACGTAAAATAACTCACTTCATGGCAACGGAGAATAAGAGATAGGATAGACTGCGTGTGCGTTTTCTTCCATGCACACTTATTAAAAGCCCATATTTTTAGTTTAAATAGGAATGTTTTATTACATATTCAGTAAGTGTGTTCCCCCTATCAACTCGTATTGCATTGATAAAACTGACTTGATCGTTGTGTTATCCGGTAATGAAGAAAAAAGTCAATTGACGCATAATAGTTTTACAGAAAGGAAGTAAGCAGTATCAAGATCTTTAAAGCTTTAGTAAAAGTAATTGTATCGAATGCCAGGTTAACTAAATTGCAATAATCATTGCTATCGATATTATAAGTATATGCTTGCTGATACTATTTTTTACTATAAGAGTTATAATGTTTTATAAATGGCATTCCTACCTTCTATAGGAGGTGCACATACTGCCTGATAGTGATATAAGTGTTAATAATACTAAATTACATATTGGTATTAATGCATCACTCAGCATTGGGTTTTAAACCAGTCAACAAGATTGTACGGTAGACTAATTTCAATGACTTTGCTTTGGATGGCAAAAATGCAAGACTATCGTATAGTTCTCCTATAAACTATGGAGGTTATTTAAGTAAGGTGTTTTAAATGCATTAGTTATATTAGTCTAAATTAATATGATTACAATTCTATCTAATAACTAGATGATTATTAGTATTTGTATTTTTATGATTTTCTAATAGCGTGAAAAGGAATTACAAAAACGAAGCTTTTATTGAATATTGTATTTACCTTTAATACGATATTTTACTAACTAATTCTCATAAGCATTGATTATCTTGATAGATCAATAGGAATAATCTAGGCTCTTAATATAAATTAAATGTCAAATTTTATCTTTCTAAATCATAGTATATAAATGTCATTCTTAATAAAATAACAGCATAACTTAAACTAAACATCTACCTTGCTAAGGTAGGCATTTGTCTTCAAAATAGCTGCCATACATTAGTTATGTATGTACTCTATGTGTTCTAGCAACTTATTTTTATTCTTGACTGTCAGTATAATAAATATGTAAATAACATTACTACCTAAAATAGGTTGGGGGTCAAGAAGTGTTTTTATTTCCACTTTATCTAGTTCTTTTTGAATTCACTACCTATATCGGTAACGATATGATCCAGCCAGGTATGCTAGCAGTGGTAACGCATTTTAAGGCTGGAGCAGAATGGGTTCCAACATCGATGACTGCCTATCTTGCAGGTGGCATCTTTTTACAGTGGTTGCTTGGCCCCCTATCAGATCGATGTGGACGCAGACCAGTAATGTTAGGTGGCGTAGCGTTCTTTATTTTGTCTTGCCTGGCTATTTTATTAGTGACGAACATTGAGCAATTTATTTTTATGCGTTTCTTACAGGGCATTGGTCTGTGCTTTATCGGCGCAATTGGATATGCCACTATTCAAGAATCGTTTGAAGAAAGATTATGTATTAAAATTACTGCACTGATGGCTAATGTTGCACTGATCGCTCCATTGATTGGTCCATTAGCTGGAGCGGCACTCCTTCATGTTGCTCCGTGGCAAAGTATGTTTGTGTTGTGTGCGTGGTTAGCGGCTATTTCATTCTATGGTTTGTGGAAAGTGATGCCAGAAACAGCAAAGTTGCGTGGCGATAAATTTTCTATTACGCACTTATGGAGAGACTATTGCCAAGTATTAAGTAACCACAAGTTTATCTGCGGTTCATTAGCGATAGGTTTTGCTATCCTACCGCTACTGGCTTGGATTGCTCAATCGCCAGTCATCCTAATCAGTGGTGAATCACTATCAACACTGAATTACGGACTTTTACAAATTCCGGTATTTGGTGCATTAATTCTTGGTAACTTAACGTTAGTATATATGACAGGCAAAAATAGTGTCGAGACGTTAATTAAGTGGGCAGCACCCCCAATGATGTTGGGAGTACTTATTGCTGCACTAGCGACTCATTTTTTCAGCCATGCTTACCTATGGATGACAATGGGACTTAGTCTATATGCTTTTGGTATTGGTCTATCCAACGCTGGTCTATATCGATTAACTTTATTTTCCAGCAATGTAAGCAATGGCACTGTATCGTCTATAATGAGTATTATAAGCATGTTAGTATTTACTGTCGGTATAGAAATAGCTAAATTTTCTTATTTATGTGGAGGTAGTGAATTATTTAATTTTTTTAACGTCATGAGTGGTCTATGCTGGCTAGCGTTTGTAGTCTTATTCCTTTACCATCGCTAATGGCATTAGTAATAGAAAAAATAAAATACGTGAGTGATTGTTAATTAATTGACTTACCACTCCTACTCTTTCGAGACATGCTATACATGGCATTCCCAACTTGTCTTTCATATTGATATACTTTAAATAGTAAACGAAATGAAATACTGCTTTTTTAAAATGTTCAGTTTGCACATGAATATAGTGAAGTTTCTATTACAGTATATTGCAGTAATAATCATGCACCGTTACTACTATTACATCTCTCCAGATAATTATTATCCTCTAAAGTAAGTATCTACACATATGTAATTCTTAACTAATCTAGTCATATCGCATATATAAGCAGATCTGCTGATAAATATAAAAGCTTTTATATTTTAATTTTGATGATTATTGACTGGTCATATTAAGTGCCTTTTATTTAGGAAAAATTATATTAAAATATATGAATCATTTATTGATTTATAGAAATAAGATAAGCATCTTCAACACATTTTATAAGTATTTTAGTCACTTTCATTCATATATCAAATAGTAGTGAAGTGTACAAAATACTCATAAACCTAGTAATCATAAACCTAGCAAAATGAACATGAAAGAGCCTATTAATATGGACTTAACAAATCATACGCCAATGATACAGCAGTATTTATCTATAAAGGCGCAACACCCTGAAATTCTATTATTTTATCGCATTGGTGACTTTTACGAATTATTTTATGAGGACGCAAAACGCGCATCACAGTTGTTAGATATTGTTCTCACTCAACGTGGAACTTCATTAGGAAACCCAATACCAATGGCTGGTATACCATACCATGCAGTAGAAACCTATTTGTCTAAACTTGTACATTTAGGTGAATCTGTCGCTATCTGCGAGCAAATCAACGATGCAGGGAAAAGTAAAGGATTATTAAATCGTACAGTGGTGCGAATCATTACCCCAGGCACCATTACCGATGAAGCACTGCTTCCAGAACGTCTAGATAACCTATTAGCAGCAATATGGCAAGATTCTCACGGTTTTGGCTATTCGACGTTAGACGTGAGTTCTGGTCGTTTTTGTATCACTGAAGTACAAAATGAAGAAAGCATGGAAGCAGAATTACAGCGGACTAATCCAGTTGAGTTACTGTATCCGGAAACCTTTCAAAATATAGGTCTGATTGAACAACGGCACGGTCTTCGCAGACGACAATTATGGGAATTTGATCTCGAGACTGCATATCAGCAACTGAATATGCAATTTGGGACCCGCGATTTGATGGGGTTTGGCGTTGAACAGGCCCATAAAGCATTACGTGCCGCAGGTTGCTTATTACAATATGTAAAAGACACTCAGCGTACCTCCCTTCCACATATTCGAAGCATTACAATGGAAGGGCAAAAGCATAGCATCATTATAGATCCAACTACACGTCGTAATCTAGAGCTCACCCAAAACTTATCTGGAGGTACTGAAAATACACTTGCAATGATTATCGACTATACGGAAACCCCCATGGGCAGTCGCATGCTAAAGCGTTGGTTGCACATGCCAACACGCAATATCAACACATTACATGATCGAGAGCAGACGATTGGACAACTACAAGATTCATATAGCGAATTAAAACCCTTTTTACGGAAAATAGGCGATCAGGAACGCATTCTAGCGCGTATTGCATTACGTACAGCTCGTCCACGTGATCTTACACGTATGCGTCATGCGTTAGAGCAGTTACCAAATATTCAGGCGTGTTTGCACAATATCAGAGTAAGACATGTACAGCAATTACTATTTCAGGTTAGTCAGTTCGATGAACTATCAGATTTATTAAAACGAGCAATAGTTGAATCACCACCGCTACTGCTACGTGATGGCGGTGTTATTGCTTTGGGGTATAATCATGAGCTTGACGAATTACGTGCACTAGCAGTTGGTATTAGCGACTATTTAAAACAACTAGAAATTCGTGAGCGTGAAAAGTTAGGCATTGATGCTCTAAAAATAAGCTTTAATAACATACACGGCTATTATATTCAGATCAATAGAGCACAAAGCCATTTAGTGCCTATACACTACATCCGACGCCAAACATTGAAAACTGTTGAGCGCTATATTATTCCTGAACTAAAAGAATATGAAGAAAAAGTTTTGACGGCTCAAGGAAAGGCCTTGTCAATAGAAAAAAGATTGTACGAACATCTATTCGATTTACTATTGCCATATTTGGAAGAATTGCAGAAAAGTGCTTCAGCAATAGCTGAATTAGACGTACTGAGTAATCTATCTGAACGTGCAGATACATTACACTATGTATGTCCAACGATAAGCGAACAATCAGGGATTCACATTACTGAAGGTCGCCACCCTGTGTTAGAACAAGTACTCAGTGAACCTTTTATAGCCAATCCGCTCATATTATCTTCCAAACGACGCATGCTAATTATTACTGGTCCTAATATGGGAGGTAAAAGCACTTATATGCGTCAAACAGCATTAATTGTTTTGATGGCGTATATCGGCAGCTATGTCCCGGCCACTATAGCCTATATAGGACCAGTAGATCGTATTTTTACTCGCATTGGCGCTTCAGATGATTTGGCTTCGGGTCGTTCTACTTTTATGGTAGAAATGACTGAAACAGCCAATATTTTGCATAATGCCACTAAACATAGCTTAGTACTGATAGATGAAATTGGCCGTGGCACCTCTACTTACGATGGTTTATCATTAGCTTGGGCATGCGCTGAAAAATTAGCGCAGCAGATTCAATCTATGACACTATTTGCTACTCACTATTTTGAGTTAACTATACTATCGAAAAAAATAAAAAGCGTATTCAACGTACATCTACATGCACTAGAAAATAGTGACAGTATTGCTTTTATGCATAGTGTACAAGAAGGTGCAGCAAGTAAAAGCTACGGATTAGCAGTTGCTGCGCTAGCTGGTCTTCCATATGATGTCATTAAACGCGCTAAACAAAAACTGTGTGAATTGGAATTGCTTCCCACAAATACATCTGATGATCATATAGATCAGACTCATATAAAATTATTCGAGCGTACTCTTCCACCGGTAGTGACATTTTTACAGAAACTTAACTTAGATTCATTAACACCATTGCAGGCACTAGAGTGGCTCTATAAGTTAAAAAACATGATTGAGTCACAGACTACAGGAAATAAATAGTAAGAGTCATTTCACTTTTACTATTTTAAATAAATTGTTTACGTTTTATATATTAATCCACATCCTATAATATTGAAGTTAAAAATATTGAAGTTAATTGGATGTTTAAAAAAATTTATTTTAGCATGAAATTTAAGCATGATTTACTGCGAATCAGTATTTTTGCATTAATAATTAATTTTAAGTTTATTATGCAATCTGAATCTGATATATTCTAATAATTTTATCTCGGTGGCAGATGACCCAGCGGGTTAACAGATTTTCCTTTATAACGAATTTCAAAATGTAACCGTACTGAACTAGTTCCAGTATCACCCATAGTCGCTACTTTTTGACCGGCTTTTACTGCTTGTTGCTCCCTAACTAGTATTGTCGCATTGTGCGCATAAGCACTGAGATAATCATCATTATGCTTGATAATTACTAAATTTCCGTAACCACGTAAAGCATTGCCTGCATATACTACACGACCATCAGCAGCAGCTAATACAGGCTCACCATAAGTTCCAACGATATCAATACCTTTATTGCCACCTTCGGATAAAGAAAAGTTATTAATAATTTTTCCATCTGTTGGCCATATCCAAGATCTTACAAATACATGGCTACTAACAGGTAAAGTTTTGATTGGGATAGCCATATGAGAGACTATGTCTCTCACTCCTACGGGTGATAATTTATTTTTAGCTTCTTCATTTGAATGTGTCTTAGTTACTTCATAATTAACTATTGTAGTTTCTATTTGGTTACTGGATGGAATACGAGGTATTCCACTGCCAGTGGCATCAATTACTGTAAGTATGCTTCTATCTTTATTGAAGGAAAGATGATCACATTGAATTTTTTGACCTATCTGTAATCTATAAGGTATAGGTATATTATTATGTTCTGCCAAATCTAAAAAGTGCTTGCCAGTAATCCAAGCAATATAAAATAGTGTATCTCCTTGCTTAACAGTATATGTTTTATTGCTGAATCTCCCTCTAGATATTGACTCATAAATGCGTTTAGAAATGATATGACTATCATTACAGATAGTTTTCTGATTCTTGACTTTATCGCAGCTGATATTGCTAATAGGGGCTGATATTGATCTATAATTTGTGCAACTGACTAGCCATAAACTGAATATCATG
The DNA here is from genome assembly GCA_900155695.1 of Serratia symbiotica. GTDB lineage: Bacteria > Pseudomonadota > Gammaproteobacteria > Enterobacterales > Enterobacteriaceae > Serratia_E > Serratia_E symbiotica_A. Next base: position 484,484 of record FUHL01000001.1, on the reverse strand, counting down.
CACGTTGCAACCTGACGTAAATTTATCATTGGAATCCCAATGCCCATTTTCCCTCCCAATACATTAAAATAAGAGATATATAATATTTTATTTATATTATAACTAATCTTGAATCATTGTTTAAATTTGATAATACACATATCTTTTAAGGAGAACCATGCATTCTAAATGGCGCATTTCTCGAATATAGAATAGAGTGATTATTTTAATAATAATAAACATTTTTGCATTATAAAATAGGTAATTGTATTAAAATTAGTTTTATGATAACAATAAAACTTTATCTAAATATAATGGAAGTAACAAATAGTTTTAAAGGATAACATGTAGTAAAAAGCTAAGTAAATGGCTATGATAGCCTATCTATTATTACTTTATGGCCATGATGTTGTATATATTTTAGGTATTTGCAGTATTTATATGACAGTAATAACTTCATGCAAGCACTGTCTAATTATTTTATCAATTAATACAAGTTTTTTATTATTATAGCGATACTAGTATTATCGATATAGACTATAATATCTTAAGTGCTACTAACAATAGAAATAATAAATTACACACTAGAGTGGATATCAATCTCTCCTCTTATGAAAGAGGATATTGGAATATATCAATTACTTCATTTTTAGCTACCAAATATCATATGATAAAATATCATGGCTAGAGTTAATATGGAAAGAGCAATACTCATATACTTTTATTGCAATCATGATTAATATAAGAGTTTATTTATTTTGAATATCAAGAAACTCTAGAATATTATATAATGCTACGATATACTTTAATCTAAATTTACAGTCTATCTTTCATATAATATAATAGTTATCTGTAATACTGAAAATAAAAAGATTATCTTTTCATTCTCCAGCATCTATTTTTTCTACTAATATTTAACTATGATACAAATATCAAAATATTTTATTAAATACTAATACACTACAAAGATAATCAATTCTTTTATTTATGAAAATTAAATTAGAGCAGTCCAATGTTAAGTTTTTTGCAAGCAAGATAATTTTGCGTGTTTTATAATACAGATTTCTTATAGTAGTATTTATAATACTATACTTAATTTATTCACGTATTTAATAATATTGCTACTAATACTTTTATCTATATTTTCTTTCCTATAAGGCAGGGCACAAGTTATTAGATCTACCCCCAAATAAAGACTGATGATATAATTAAATATAGAATGGATGAGTGTAGTAAAAGATATGCAGTGTTATATAGTGGTGATGAATTACAAGGATAGTGAATGATAAGTACCTTAAATTACAGTTTTCTGTCATTACAATTTAACATGTGATATAATACAAGATTAAATCTTTAGCTTTCATCTATCAAATGAATATGCCTCACCTTGATCCTCAAGAGGAGGGTGAAAATTATTGAGGCCATGTAGTATTTACTAAAAGTAGTAGAAGAATGATCAATATATAGCTGTGGACTTAATTATTATCTTTTATATCCATGTATTAATATTAGTAGCAATGTTATTGCTTACAATGCTACATTGAGATTTTGTAAGCAATGCTTATTAAATTTTTTATATATTAAGCATGCCTTTACTGCATCCTGTCTCTAAACATAATTAGAGAGTATATTTTAGTATAACATATATTTTATAGTCTATTTTTTAGGAAGATTAAATTCATTATATTTATTTAATCTATTCTTTAAAAAGTAAAGCTACGGCTATACAGGCAATGCCTTCTCCACGCCCAGTAAAACCAAGTTTTTCTGTACTAGTAGCTTTGATATTAATAGCGTCTATATCGCATTTTAAATCTTCTGCTAAGAAGATGCACATCTTCGGAATGTATAGAGATATTTTTGGTTTTTGGGCAATAATCGTAATATCTACGTTTCCTATTCTGTAACCTTTAATTTTGGTATGCTTTAAAGTTTTACGCAAAAGTTCTCGGCTATCGATACCTTTAAATGCATGATCAGTATCAGGGAAAAGCTTCCCTATATCTCCTAATCCAGATGCGCCTAATAAAGCATCAATGACTGCATGTACGGTGACATCACCATCTGAATGGGCTAGCAAACCTTTTGTTTGAGCAATACGAACGCCTCCTATAATTAGCGGTCCCTTACCACCGAATCTATGTGCATCAAAACCATGTCCAATACGCATGCCGATCATCCTAACTTATTTAATTGAGTGAAATAACAGGTAGCCAATGCCAGATCTTCTATCCAAGTTACTTTAATATTATCCGAACGCCCCATTACCAGCAATGGATGATAACCACAATACTCTAACGCTGATGCCTCGTCAGTAATAGTCATGCCTGCATCTAATGCACGTTGTAAGCAATGCTTTAGCAGCGTCCATGGAAATAACTGTGGCGTTAGCGCCCGCCATAGATTTTTATGTTGAATAGTATGAGCTATCTTTATTATGCCAGGTTGAGAACGCTTTATTGTATCACTGATTGGCGAGGCAAGAATGCCACCAACTTGACTGTATTCCGTAATTTCTAATAAGCGTGCGAGATCATCAGTATGTAGACAAGGACGCACAGCGTCATGTACTAATACCCATTGCGTATTAACTGGTAATTGCAAACCAGCAAGAACAGATTTAGCGCGATCCTGGCCGCCAATTGTTACACTTATCCTTGGGTCTGCAGCAATAGGTAATTCCTTGAATCTCTGGTCTCCAAGGTTAATAGCAACTATGACATGTTGAATTCTGGCATTGCACAATAAAGAATAAATGGCGTGTTCAATAACACTCTGATGACCGATGGTTAAATACTGTTTCGGACAATCCGTCTGCATACGGCTACCAATACCTGCAGCAGGGAGAATGGCAGTAACCAATGGCAAAGTTGTTGCGGAATGATTCATACTTTATTTTTGCACTTGTTCTGTAAAAATAGAAGACGTATAACGTTTATATTCACCTGGTACAAGACGATAAAAAATCTCACCAGGTTTGATCATTCCGAGTTCATTACGTGCACGCTCTTCAAGAGCGACTTGCCCCTCATTTAAATCATTAATTTCAGCGAATAACTGATCGTTGCGCACTTTTAATTTAGTATTGTAATTCTGTTGATTAACAACATCTTTTTTGATTCGCATATAATCATGAATGCCGTTTTTTCCAAGCCACAGTGAGTACTGTAACCAACTCAATAAAATAAACAGAAGTAACGTAAGTTTACCCATTCCCATCCTCTGAAAATGGCTTGATCATTCCATTATGTTTCTTTAAATGCTGTCTTGATCAATAAGGATTTCCTGGAAAATATAATACAATAACCGATTCAACTGTTTTCTTAATTAATGCCAGGCTTGCCACTATTGTCAACTGCAAATAAGTAAATAAGACATTTAATTGCTGGTTTTAACTACAACAGTATTATGGAACATATAAGAAGATAGATGCTTAACATAAAATCTAACACGTTAATAGTATATAGTGCGAAATTCATATTTCGATAATAGTCTTATCACGCAGTGCATACAAAAGTTTCGTAATTAAATTATTAAGCAATTCTTGGCCATTTAAATGAATATCAGGATGATGCGGTTTTTCGAAAACCGCATCAATTCCAGTAAAATTTTTTATTTCACCGGCACGTGATTTTTTATATAATCCCTTTGGATCACGCGCTTCGCAAATTTCTAGTGGTGTATCAATAAAAACTTCGATAAAGCTTTTAAAATCAAACATTTTACGTATTTTTTGCCGTTCATCTCTGTAAGGTGAAATGCAAGCTGTTAGTACTATTAATCCTGCATCAACCATCATCTTACTGACTTCACTTACCCGTCTTATATGCTCTATTCGATCATCATCAGAAAATCCTAAATCACGAGATAAACCATAACGTAGATTATCACCGTCCAATAGATAGGTACTTATTCTCCGTGCATGTAACGCCGTTTCCAATGCGCCAGCAACAGTAGATTTGCCGGAACCAGATAGTCCTGTAAACCATAGTAAGGCTCCCTTATGACCATTTATAGATTCACGATCGGATCGTGTTACGGCATGTTGATGCCAAACAAGATTATTGCCATATATGTTATATGGGCTGAGATATATACTGGTCATTTTTATTAATCTCTCATCAGATCACGAGTACCCCAGTGTGGAAAATGTTTGCGTACCAACGTATTCAGTTCTAATTCGAATGCGCTAAATGTAATTTCCTTAACGTTAAATAACGTCTCGCGTATCAATCCAGCCCCAACTGTCTCATTACTGAGTAGATCGATAATAATCATCCCGCCAGTATCATGATTATTTCTGTAGCTATCTAGTACAAGTGGTTCATCAAAGGTTAGTTCTACTAAACCGACGCCGTTTAATGAAAGGCTCTTGGTCTGGTATTGTGTAAGTGAGTTAATATCTACCTGATAACGAATACTTACAACCCGTGCGCGACTTTTTTTTCCAGCTACTTTGATTCCATAGCTTTGGCCTGGCAACATTTTCTGCTCAACCATCCAGACTACATCTACCAATACGTTCTGTACTGCCTGTAACGATTCACTTGCATCAAGCATAAGATCACCGCGACTGACATCAACTTCATCCTTTAACACAATAGTTACCGCCTCTCCTGGAAGAGCATCCTGCAAATCTCCATCAAAAGTAACGATACGTGATACTATAGATTCTATACCAGAAGGTAATATCTTTACCTTTTGCCCCACGCGTACTACACCAGAAGATAACGTACCAGCATAACCTCGGAAGTCGAGATTAGGGCGATTGACATACTGTACTGGGAAGCGAAGCGGTTGAGTGGCTAGATTACTAGTAATATCTACAGACTCTAAAACATGCAGCAAAGTTGGTCCACTATACCATGGCATCTTCTGACTGTTACGTGCTACGTTATCACCATCTAATGCTGATAGAGGAACAAACGTAATATTCAGATCTTGTGGCAAATGTTGAGAAAAGGCTAAGTAGTCTTTTTTGAAGTGATGAAAGACCGATTCTTGATAACCTACTAAATCCATTTTATTAACTGCTACTAGCAGATGTTGAATTCCTAACAGGGTTGCAATAAAACTATGCCTACGAGTTTGATCTAGAAGACCCTTTCGTGCATCTATTAGTAAAACTGCTAGATCACAAGTAGATGCTCCAGTAGCCATATTACGAGTATACTGTTCATGTCCTGGAGTATCAGCAACAATAAATTTTCGCTTTTCAGTTGAAAAATAGCGATAGGCTACATCAATTGTAATACCTTGTTCTCGCTCAGCCTGTAATCCATCTACTAAAAGCGCCAAATCGAGCTTCTTACCTTGAGTGCCAATACGCTTGCTATCTCTATATAACGTAGAAAGTTGATCTTTATATATCTGACAAGTATCATGCAGTAAACGCCCGATGAGTGTACTTTTTCCATCATCAACACTTCCGCAAGTTAGAAAACGCAGCAGGCTTTTATGTTCTTGTGCATGCAGATAAGACTCAATGCCACCATGATCGATAATTTTTTGTGCAATTACGTTTTTCATCCGCGCCTCTCAAAAATATCCTTGACGCTTTTTCAATTCCATTGATCCGGATTGATCACAATCGATCATCCGCCCCTGACGTTCACTGTTAGTAGAAATTAACATCTCTTCGATGATCTCCGGCAGTGTATGTGCTGCTGAATATACAGCGCTAGTTAAAGGCCAGCATCCCAATGTACGAAAGCGCACCATTTTCTCAATAATCCTTTCTCCTGTTTGTAGAATAATGCGATTATCGTCTACCATCAATAGCATACCATCTCGCTCTAATACTGGTCTTAATTTGGCAAAATATAATGGAACTATATCTATTTTTTCTAGAAAGATATATTGCCAAATATCCAGCTCAGTCCAATTTGATAGCGGAAAGACGCGAATACTTTCACCCTTATTAATCTGTCCATTATAGTTATGCCAAAGTTCCGGTCGTTGGTTTTTCGGGTCCCAACGGTGGTATTGATCACGAAAGGAATATATACGTTCTTTAGCACGAGACTTTTCTTCATCGCGTCGCGCACCTCCAAAAGCGGCATCGAATCCATATTGGCTCAGCGCCTGTTTTAGGCTTTCAGTTTTCATGATATCAGTATACTTAGTACTGCCATGTAAAAACGGATTAATTTTTAACTCGTGCCCTTTCGGATTTTTATACACTAGCAATTCAAAATTATATTTCTGTGACAGACTATCCCGAAAATGGTACATTTCACGAAATTTCCAACCCGTATCTACATGTAGTAAAGGGAACGGCAAAATGCCAGGGAAGAACGCTTTACGTGCCACGTGTAACATAACCGAAGAATCTTTGCCAATAGAATACAACATTACCGGATTGCTAAATTCAGCAGCGACTTCACGGATTATATGGATACTCTCTGCCTCTAACTGTCTCAAATGAGTAAGTCGTTTTTTGTCCATAAACATTCCTTAAAACATTTCTTAAGCAAAATTTATAACAGCTGGTCGTAATATCCCTGCTGCCTGTGGTTGTTGCCCAAACCAGGCAAGTTGATAATGTAGTTCTACTATCTCGCCGATAATTAGCAATGCTGGTAGAGATGCCTGTTTCGCTAACTCTTCAAGTTCTTGTAGGATTCCTATATATACTTGTTGATCGGCGCACGTAGCATGACTTATCACTGCTACGGGCGTCTCAGCTAGACGACCATTTTCCATCAAACACTGTTTTATGGCTTGTGACTTCATGGCTCCCATATAAATTACTAGTGTCTGCCGTGATCGAGCTAAATGAACCCAATCTAAGTTATAAGCACTAGGGCAGCAATGACCAGTTATAAAAATAACACTCTGAGAATAATGACGATGAGTTAACGGAATTCCAGCGTAGGCAGCCGCTCCAGAAGCAGCTGTGATACCCGGCACTACCTGAAATGCAATACCTGCCTTGGCAGCTATCTGTAGCTCTTCTCCACCACGACCAAAAATGAACGGGTCCCCTCCCTTAAGACGCACCACACGTTTACCTTGCTGTGCTAATGCCAGCAATAGACTATTGATTTCTTTTTGAGTTACTGAGTGTGCACCAGCCCGTTTCCCAACATAGATACGCTGAGCATCGCGACGTATCAAATCTAAAATCTCGTTACTTACTAGATGGTCATACAATACAACATCTGCTTGCTGCATAAGCTGTAAACCACGTAATGTTAAAAGCCCTACATCCCCAGGACCCGCTCCAACTAAAGCTATTTCTCCCTGATTCCTCGCATCACATTGGAGAAAACAATGCAAATCTTTTTCAAGCTGTTGTTCGGCTTTTGCGCTATTACCATTAGCTATGTGTAGCGCGAAATGACCATTAAAAGTTTTCTCCCAGAAACGACGGCGTTCATTGATACATGGGAGGTACTGTTTAACCCGATTACGCCAACTCCCAGCTACTACTGCCATCTTTCCTAAGCTAGAAGGCAGTAACGTCTCTAGTTTTTCACGCAATATACGTGCCAATACAGGTGCTTTTCCACTAGAAGAAACAGCAACTACTAAGGGTGATCGATCAATAATAGATGGAAAGATAAAAGAACAACGTGCTTGGTCATCTACGACGTTGACTAGTACCCGTCGTTTATTTGCTTCGGTATAAACCTTGTGATTTAAAACAGCATCATTTGTAGCTGAAATCACTAGAAAAACATCATCTAATTGACAAGGACTAAAAGCACTACCTAACCATATAATTGATCCTTGTTGCCATTGTCTTTTAAGGTCGCGTATCAGCGATGGCGCGACTATACGTATATTAGCTCCAGACCGATGAAGTAGCTCAACTTTTCGCGCAGCGACTGCACCACCACCAATCACCAGAACCGGTCTTTGTTTCAAATCAGCAAAAATAGGTAAGTACTCCACAACAGCCTTTTATCAATTTATGAGAATATTGTCTAACTATACTGGCTGAGAGTGCACCTCTGAAATGACGAAAAGGAATGACTAGTGCAATATTGGTATAAGTAATAATAAGAGGTTGGCATGATTTTAGAATAGATAATTTAATAATAAAAATTCAAATAAATAAGTCTAACACTATCTTTACTGATTATCAAATTTATAAAAAGCCATTAAATATGAATTGAGCATAAAAAGTATAAGTATGAAATAGTATAAAATAAATGTAAGGATAATGATCATTTATGGCAAAATACAACCGTGGTATAATAGCGTAAAATATTAAAATAATTTATGTTCAATTATTTTATTTAACGCAATTTGAAGTTATATATTTAAGAGATTGTAATATATCAAACTGCATAACAACATAAATGTTAAATTAAATGCAAAAAAGAGATAATAAGATCTATATCTTTTATTTATGATGTATTAAATGTTATTCTTGTATCATGTTAATGATTGTAAATTTAAAGATAAAGAAATTATAATTTCTATGTGTTAGAAATGACACTAGCAAAAAATACAGTTTCACTATTCTTATTATATTTACTTCTTTCAAAAAGTATTTTTATTTTTTATAAAGTAAAAATTTTTAAAAAAGAAAAAATCACTGCTATCTTCAATGAAGACACCTATAATTAATACACCTAGTTTTAGTTTTTAGGCAGACAGTGACTATACATAAAATTATGTAGTGTAATATTTAAGTAATGAATGTATTTTATCGATATTTATATATTTTATATATGTTAATAATTTTTTATTACATTATATTATTACTTTATACACAAAACTTTTTTGCTTTCTATGGTTAAGGGTATTTATGGTTTTCTGACTAATGAGCCAGTCCAACAATGCCGATCAAACTATAACTAAATATAATGTGAGGTTAGTAATATTTAGTTATAGCATATCTTAGTTCTTATCTATAATATTCTAAAAATGTTATATTTACTGTTATTAAATTTAAATATATATAATATAAATGCACTTGAATTAATATAATTTACTGTGGCACATAGAATAAATTTAAAGATTATAAGAAACTTATTAATACTGAAAAGTTATAATTTTATTAATCAAGCGTCATTCGTGCATTCAATTTTACAAGCTATTTTTTATGTTTTACAATCTGATCATTGGTAGTAAATAATTGGTATTAAAATTACTTTACAATAATAATAATTTAATATAAATTGGATTTATTGATATTAATAATTTGATATTCAACTTGCTCAATAATATCGTTTCCAACGAATGATGAATAAACGTTATTATTTAGACGAGCCCGATCCCCAGATACAATGCTATTGTAAAAAAGGTGATACGTAACAAATTTGGAATGCATCTTTTTATGGATTTATATAAATTTAAATCAAGAAATTAATGCTAGATAATTATTTATATTAAAGAGTAATATTTTGCTATATCTTAGTTTTCTATAAAGTAATATATCCATCATATATATGTGTTGCTGAACCAGTCATGAAAATCGGGTTATTTGGACCTTTCCAGCGAATATACAGACTTCCACCTAAGAGGTCTACACGCACTTCCTCAGATAATAATTTTTTTCGTATACCTATAGCTACTGCTGCACAAGCACCACTTCCACAAGCTTGTGTTTCCCCATTTCCGCGTTCATAAACGCGTAGTTTTATATGTTGCCTGCTAACAATTTGCATAAAACCAATGTTCGCTCGTGCAGGGAAACATGCATGTCCTTCTAATATTGGCCCCAATACGCTAACATTAGCGGTATTAACATCATCTACCTGCAAAATGCAATGTGGGTTTCCCATCGATACGAGACCACACAGAACGGCATGTTCTGCAGTACTGATGAGATAGATATCATCTACTTTATTGGCATGGCATGGAACCGACTGTAGATCAAAAATAGGCTCGCCCATATTTACACATACTTGATTTTTACTCATTAAGTTGAGTACCATGCGTCTATTCTGGATACTTATGCATATTGTGCACTTATTGGTCAGCCCTTTTAAGTACACAAAGCGCGCAAAGCAGCGCGCGCCATTACCACACTGAAAAACTTCACTTCCATCGGCATTAAAAATGCGATAGTGAAAATCTAATTCAGGATCATAAGGTGGCTCTATTAACAATAATTGATCAAAACCAATGCCTAAGTGTCTATTAGATAATCGACGAATTAATTCAGGGGAAAAGTAGACATTTTGAGTAATGGCATCGACTATCATAAAATCATTGCCTAAAGAATGCATTTTTGAAAACTGCATATCGTCCTCCTGTGTCTATCCATGCTATTGTGATGAGATATGCTAACCGAAAAGGTATTATTAATCGATCATCAAGCGTTTTAGTTAGCAGTACTCAGATCCTATTTATTGGGCTCCTACTGCTTTTCTATTTCTAGTTAAAATGTTATTTTTTTGATAATAGGATTAGGCAGAGGATAATATAATGGACCTTTCATTCCACAACTATATAACCCGGTTAGTAGAATAGCTAACAGCATACGACGTAGTTGTTTTATCATGTATGTTAATACCTTTAATATATCAATATATAACATATATCAGACAAAGTAATGAGTTTTTTGCTTGATTGGTATGATTAACGATCAGTGCATCAATATTTGTGAGTTATCATATTCAGTTTTATTGCATCTTATAAAAGATCATAAAATATGGCTAGATCGCTTTTAATCTATAAGATATTCTTTCAAAGAAAGTTTTAGATATCTATCTCCTCTATTTAAATTTTATTTAATGTTCTAGTTGAGACATTGAAAATTAACGGTTTATCATTACATAAACTTTTATTTTAAAATATATAGCATCTCGATACTATATATTTTATATTTAACATTAAACCAGCAATTGATACTCAAAAATCAATAACAGAAGGCTATTTTGTTCATTTTAATCTTCGTTATTCTCAATAATATTTAATTTACATATGCTTTCATATTAAAATTTATAACATTAAACATTTTAAATAGAATATATTATGATATATATCAAGCGTAAATAATGTAAATGATTTAGTATTTTTATTTTTGATTAAAAATAACGGTAAATAGCTGTAATCTTCAATACCATAAATACATAATAAAATAAGATGTACAGACAATTATACAAAGCGCAAATTGCTAATTATTGGAATAATTAAAATAAAAGCTTATTGTTATATAATGCAATATATTGCAGATAAAGCATCGACTTGTGCTTAAGCTAGAATGGCATTATTTTATTGGTCTTCTCGTCAGAGCGATTGAAGCATGGTAATTTATTTGTTACGCATAATTTTTGATGCCTAAAGCGTATATTACAAAAATGAGATATTTAATGCATTCCTTCATAGTGTTATAATTGGCATTATCTGCTATTTATAACGTGAGAATATAAAATGATAAGCAGTATTTTTACACTAATGCAATATTTAATATTCTCTAAAAATTATTCTATTTTTTTAGAAAAAGCACTTTAATCATTAAACGGCGATAATAGATATCTTGAAAGCGCGTCTATAAATTCAATAATACAACATGCATAATAGAGATAGTCAACGTATAGGGAAACTGTAATGCTTAGCATTATTTATTTGTATGTAAACAAGTTTAGAAAGCAAGAATTTTACTAGATTGAGTTTAACATATACCTATATAAATTATCGATAACTGTTAGCTCGGATTTTATCTGAGATACATAATTAGGTCTATAAAATGAATTATAGTAATCGCATACGAATCCTATGGATTAGCTGCCTTTCATACGCATTAACAGGTGCGTTAGTGATCATTACAGGTATGGTGATGAGCAATGTTGCTGAGTACTTTAACTTAGCAGTTTCTAGCATGAGTCATACTTTTACTTTCCTCAATACCGGCATTCTAATCGCCATCTTTCTCAATGCATGGTTAATGGAAATTATCCAGTTAAAGCGTCAGTTACTTTTTGGGTTTATTCTAATGATTATAGCAGTAGGTGGGCTGATGGTTAGTAAAAGTATTCTACTATTCTCCATATGTATGTTTATCCTGGGTATAGTTAGTGGCATTACGATGTCGATAGGTACTTTTCTGATCACCTATATGTATACTGGTCATACGCGCGGCTCTCGATTACTCTTTACTGATTCTTTCTTCAGTATGTCTGGTATATTTTTTCCAATTATTGCTGCTATGTTGCTAGGTAGACATATTGCTTGGTATTGGATTTATGCTTGTATTGGATTGCTTTACCTAGGCATCTTCGTACTGACAATCTTAACTGATTTTCCAAAATTGAATAAAAAAAATATTGATATGCGGAAACCTTTTATTAAAGAAAAATGGGGTACTGGGGTATTCTTTCTGTCAATTGCCGCATTATGTTATATCCTTGGTCAACTAAGTTTTATTCAGTGGATACCAGAATACACTACGAAAAAATTCGGGATGGATATTAATCAGATTGGTCAGCTTGTAAGTGAGTTTTGGATTTTTTATATGATTGGCATGTGGGTATTTAGCTATATATTGCGATTTTTTGATTTGCAGGTGATTGTAACCGTACTGGCTTTTCTAGCCACTCTAATGATGTATCTTTTTATTAATACCAATAAAGCTCCTTATTTAGATGACTACATAAGAGCTCTTGGCTTTTTTTCTAGTGCAATTTACACTACTCTAATAACACTGGCCTCACTACAAACGAAGATTTCTTCACCAAAATTAGTTAACTTCATTCTGACGTGTGGCACCATTGGTACTATGTTGACCTTCATAGTGACTGGACCTATTGTATCTAAATATGGTGTACATGCAGCGCTATCTACAGCTACTGCCTTATACGTAGTAGTACTATTGATGTGTATATTGCTCGGTTTTGTTACGAAACATCGAGATAAAAACGTTACGAATTAATTAAAAATATTTAAAAATGAGAAGTATTATTTATCAATCTTCTAAAATTCCCATTTCTTTAGCTCACAGAGATTTTTTTAAAAATGTATAAATTAATATAGAGATTAATTATTAATAAATATAAAATATAACAATCTATCTATTGATTATAATATTTACGAATCTATATAATACTTAACTCAATGCCATCAATTTAAGTATGTATTTTATTAATGTAGGGCCAGTAAAAATGTAAAGACTGACCCAGTAATTGGGAAAGAAGTATATATTGCAGTTATATGTCTTGTACCGTCTTGTAATATAAAATAATACTAGCTTTATTCTGCCGCACCCAGCAGTCACTTAAAATTATTATATTTTTACTGCCAATATTTATCTATAGTCTAATTGAAAGAGCATAATGTTGTAATATGTAAAAACTAAGCAAATATTTTAAATAATAGTATATTTAAATTTAAACTATAGAATCAAATGTCATTCAATCAATTCAATTAGTATTTAATTGATTGATCTATGTTTAGATTAAAACATAATTTTTCTTTATCGCTATTCTAATGGTAAAGTAATTATAAGTCCTTTTATTTAGTGACAAATGCACTGAAGAGTACATTATCATGGTTCAACTCTCTATTTATGAGTTAAATGCTTGTTGAACATACCTAACTAACGCCGTATTTATGTAAATTATTAACTATAAAGTGATAATTATTGTTAATAGATAATAATAAACCATTAGATCGATGAAAGAGTATGTATATAGCGCTATTGTTCCCATTTAAGAATGCTGCTAGCATTATGTAGAAATAGACTACAACTGAAGTATGCGACCAGGGGATATCTTATAGTATGAATGATATGTGCGATATAATTTCACTGAAAGGTATTAAAATACTTCCATAGTCTATGCATCGGCGCATCAAGCGCATAATATTTTGTTATCGATAAAAAATTATTGTCACGCTTTGCTAATCAAGTTAATAGCATATATCTTGCATCTATGTGAGATTCAGCACATGCTAAAAGATGAGTGCATGTTAGGAGCAAAAGAGTATTGCAATATCTATGCACAAATAGCTCTACAACTATGTATTGGGAAAATTAAGTGGCAATTAGAGGATTTTTACTTTCGTTTTTTTTATCCGGATAAATACAAACATATTGCTAATCTTCTGCATGAAAGTCGCATTGATCGCGAACAATTTATAGATAATTTTGTTATATCATTACGTCATGCTATGAATGAGCAGAATATTCAAGCGAATATCTATGGACGTCCGAAACATATCTACAGTATCTGGAGGAAGATGAAGAGAAAGCATCTTGCCTTTGAAGAGCTATTTGATATACAAGCTGTACGTGTAGTAGTGGAGTGTTTACAGGACTGTTATGCTGCATTAGAAATTGTGCATACTTACTTTCATCATATACCTAATCAATTTGATGATTATATTGCAAATCCTAAGCATAATGGCTATCAATCAATTCACACTGTAATTCTTGACTATAATGGTAAAGCGCTAGAGATTCAGATCCGCACCCACCAAATGCATGAAAACGCTGAACTAGGCCTAGCAGCACACTGGAAATATAAAGAAGGTACCGTATTAATGTTACATTTGGGTTATGAGGACCGAATCGCTTGGCTTAATAAATTTATCACTTGCCCCAATAGAGATGAGGGGATGATATTATAATTCTTAATAGAATGTATAACCTATTATTTAATAATAGTATTTACTTAACAACATAATTAATTTCATTAATCTATCAGCTAGGCTCATATAATTTTATTTTTATAGATATATCTAAAGTAATTTAGAGAATATTGATATTAGTATTAAGATTGGCGGTTGCATTTTTGCTCTTTACGTATCAATTATATAGAAGATAAAAATTGATTTTATTACTTAAATACAGTTAAATACAAGTTAGCATAGGTTTCATCAAATTATTAATAATTAATAATTATGGATAGCAATTAAAAGATTGATCATGAATTTCGTAACAAGGATAGAAATTAATAACATTTTATCGTTATATAAATTTAATAATAACAGATCAGAACTCATAAAATAAGCAGCAAAATTCTAAAAATTCAAAAACTTACTTCAATATGCATTGATTAAATAAGTTACTCATAGTAATGAATGGTCTAGATACTAGATGATATAAGATATTTAATTTCTTCATAAGAATATAGAATGCAAGCGCATAATAATTATCTGTTAATAGATATATCAATATAAGTAATTAAATGTTAATAAAATATAGCAATGGAGCATTAGTAGAAATGTAAGGTTTATTATATATTATTTTCTTCTTTCTTTCTAAAAAGAGTGCTTATATCATTCTTATTATTGATTAAGTGAAAATATGACTTAATATTACACTGTAATGATGATTATTGCTTATTTGATAATATGGATTAGACTATAGTTAGCGGGTATTTTATATGATACACATCTTAGAAATCATTATGGCAATATATTATATGATGTTAACACTATTTTAATTAAAAAAGCGCATGTTTTAGTCTTATGAACTATCAAAATATTAATAAAGGATTAGTAATTATTTACAAAGTATTATAGAAAAAGTAATTAATATTGACATGATATTTAGTGTATTCCAATCAATTATCACTATTATCAATATAGTCTGCATAGCTCTTAATTATTCTGATCGCAGAAAGTATCTTTAAGTACTTTCATGCATGAAACATAAAATGACTTTCTGTTTAAAATTACGAAAAGTTTTTATTTTTTAATATTAAAGATTTGGTGGAGGCTTAATTTATATTATGTCATTACTGCCAAATATCATAATCACTTATTTCTATTTTGTAGTTAAGTTATTTATTTATATATCCAGAGACTTTGCTAAATTTTAGTTTATTAGTTCTTTCTTATTAATTCTTAATGATACAACCAATCTGTAAGTTAATTTAGATAACATAATTTTCCATGTAACGTTAATTATAATATTATGTAATAAGCATTATTTAATTTCTAGATGGTGTATGAACATATTAAATAGTTAGTGAAAATACATTATAATTCATATATTTGCACGCAGTATGAAAATATGAAAATAGTAACTTTATTAGAAGTAATAAAATATTTTATTATATTGATACGCTAATGCAATATATAGAATATATATTATATATATTGCATAGAAGTGTTTTATTTATTACTGATGAAAACATATTAAATATAATCGCTCTTTATTTCCATCAAATATTGCTTATAAACACTGTCTTTCTTTATATAATAGATTATATAAAATAAAGAACGCTTTGATTTATAAAATGACCATACAATAGTTAATTAATCAACATTAACAGAGAAAATGCATCAGAAGAAATTAGCTACAGTTAATTATCAATTAATTGCAATACTTTAATTATCATGCCATACATTCCATTTACTTATAAAAATAACAATAATAAATTATAACGGCGTTACTATCGGTTTAAGAGATATGAATACAAAAAGATGCTTTAAAAGAACATTTAAAAAAATAGACTGAAATAATTTAGCAATATATTACATCCTAACTAAGATGAAATACTTCTACAAGACAAAGTCTTTGGGTATTTAAAGAAGAAAACTTATTCAGTGGACATAATTAAGCATTTTACTCTTAGAAGATATATTAGTAGTGATTAAATTTAAAATATATAATTTTTAATAAATCATTGCATATTTGGAGATAATATTTAATAAAATTTAGCTCTAATGTATTCATGACATGTATGCTGTTAATAAATTTTATATTTTAAATTTTAACATATCAATCTAAAAATAGAAAAGATGAAATAGAGGCATTATCTAAATATAGAGGCATTATCTAAATAATGAACGACTACTAGATAGATTAGAATACTTATAAAACATAAAGTACCGGTATATTTTATATCTGATAGAGACTGAAAAATATGATGATATCTAAATCAGCACTAGCATCTTGCAAAAAAATTTTAGTTGACATTTAAATACTGATAAATATATATTAAGTGACATTATATAATTTCTTAATAAGAAGGGGGGATGCAAAATTTTTATTTTTATTATCCTATTAGGTATAATTAAGATACCGATATTATACTCAATAATTTAGTATTTGATATTTTTCAATATTATATAAATTTACTTTTGCAATTGTTTATTTAATAACTACATGCAAATTTTATATAAAATATTATATAATAATAAATGTTATTTTAATAATTTTTAGCGTTAATTTTCTAATTCAATCCCTTTTTCTAATAAAATAATAAAATACTTTATTATATGCCGTACTATTAGTATATGCAAGTCTGTCTTTATAGACACTATTATATTAGTCTTTGAACCTTTCTCTATATTTTTATACAGTGCCAATGCTAATAAATATATTATGTATGGTCAGTATTAATTATATATTATTTATCTTGATCTTAAATATTTTATAGCAATATCCATTAATTCAATATACTTATTGAGTATATGACGTAATAATATAAATTAAAAATTTATCATTTACCTTTATTAAAAACTGCATAAATTCATGATAAATAGAAATAATAAGACTATCTAGAGTACTTTGGTAAGTACTTAATATTTTAACAATATTTTGCCCGAATCTATAGATAAATCAGGAAGCTTGAAATCAAAATATACTTCCTATAATTTAGGCATGCATTGAATGTAGTGCTATCAGTAATGGGACATATTTAATCTCCATATCAACTTATATATCCTATCTCTTCAAGATTTGAAATTACCATTCAAATAATTACCACAGTCAAGCACCATATACTACAGCATATGTATTCAAAAAATATATAGCAAATACTAATCTATATATAAAAGCTATAGACCTCATATAGCTATGGGTGCTTTGATTGCAGGATGCGGATCATAACCTTCAATAGAAAAATCTTCAAAGCAATAATTAAATAAAGAAGCCGGTTTACGCTTAATCACTAGCTTGGGGAGTAAGCGAGGTTCCCTTGTTAACTGCAGCTTTGTTTGTGCTATATGATTATTATATAAGTGGATATCACCACCAGACCATATAAAATCACCAACCTCTAGATTACATTGCTGTGCTAGCATATGTATCAATAGTGCATAACTAGCGATATTAAAAGGAAGTCCGAGGAATAGATCACATGATCTTTGATATAAATGGCAGGATAATTTTTTCTTAGCTACGTAGAACTGGAAGAGAGCGTGACATGGCGCTAATGCCATTTGTTCTAATTCTCCAACATTCCAAGCAGATACAATGATCCTCCGTGATTCTGGTTCTTGTGTCAATTGTTGGAGTACATTGCTTAGTTGGTCAATATTTCGACCATCCGCCGCTTTCCAAGCTCGCCATTGTTTACCATAAACTGGACCAAGATCACCGTTTTCATTCGCCCATTCATCCCAGATAGTAACGTGATGGTTATTTAGGTAATTGACGTTAGTATCTCCATTCAAAAACCATAACAACTCATAAATAATAGAACGCAAGTGACATTTTTTAGTACTTACTAAAGGAAAACCTTCTTGTAAATTAAAACGCATCTGGTATCCAAAAATCGATAGCGTATCCGTTCCGGTGCGATCTGCTTTATTGATGCCATCAGCAAGCAGCTTTTGCATTAAATCTAAATATTGTTTCATTAATTCCTTATGACAATTATTGCTTATCGCGATAACGATAAGACAAAACTATAATTATAGTGCCTGCTATGACCATTGGGATAGAGAGAATTTGTCCCATGCTAATCACATGATAAAATAGCCCAAGTTGAGAGTCCGGTTGACGGTAACATTCCACGATTATTCGAAAGATAGCATAACTGCATAGGAATAGACCTGATACAGCCCCTATAGGACGCGGCTTGCGGATAAATATATTTAGGATGATAAACAGTCCTCCGCCTTCTAGCACCAGTTCATATAATTGTGATGGGTGACGCGGCAACATTGAATATTGATTAAATAAAGGCAACCAACTGCTATCAGTAGTAGCAATCGCTCTGTCTTCGTAATAGGCGCCTGGAAATAACATCGCCCAAGGGACATCAGTAGTCACCCGTCCCCATAATTCGCCATTGATAAAGTTTCCTATACGACCAGCCCCCAGACCAAATGGAATTAATGGAGCAACAAAATCAGAGACTTGCAAGAAAGTTCGATTAGTAAAAAAAGCAAACCAGGCCATAACCAAGATTGCTCCAATCAATCCACCATGGAAGGACATCCCGCCCTCCCAAATTTTGAATAAATACAAAGGGTTAGTTAAGAATAATGACAGATTATAGAATATTACGTAACCTACTCTACCACCAATTAAAACACCTATAAAACTGGTATAAAGCAAATTTTCTACTTCATCTTTAGTCCAACTACTATCGTGTTGTTTAGAACGTTTCAATGCTAACCACCTAGCAAAAATAAAACCAATAAAATACATTAATCCGTACCAATGTAACGAAATAGGGCCTATAGCGAAAATAATTGGATCAAATTTAGGAAATGCTAGATAGTTATTGCTCATCTATCACCATGATATGTCAGGATCATTTCTATTAGGATTCTACCCACGGCAACAACCGATATGAAAGTTATCTAGTGCATGTAATGTTCTACGAATTGATAAACAAACACTGCACAAGTAAAGGAATATATAACGAGCGTAAGTATTGCTAATGAATATTTTGACCTTAAAGATAGTCTTTAAAAGCTATATAAATAAATTTTATCTACAATAGCATGAAGAAGAAATTATATCAAATTAGTATATTATTAAGTCATTTTTATACTATAGATCATAAATAGTACCATTCTGCAATCATTAATTAATACTTTCTAAAGTATGTCTTTGAATAATTATACAATGCTGAAAGATATATTTTTATTTATATATTCTATCGCCGCTCAGCTTGCAGTAGATATTTTATTTATTTGCACCCCCCCCTTCGGGGAGAATACATATTCATTTATATCACAAG
The DNA here is from genome assembly GCA_900155695.1 of Serratia symbiotica. GTDB lineage: Bacteria > Pseudomonadota > Gammaproteobacteria > Enterobacterales > Enterobacteriaceae > Serratia_E > Serratia_E symbiotica_A. The sequence goes on along the minus strand of FUHL01000001.1, from coordinate 464,679 downwards.
TACTGATATGCGTATAAATTTTGGCATTTATTCAAGTCTAATTTTTAATTAGACCATAACAAGAAATATGCTATAACTATTTAACTGATTTTTATATCCTATTACAGTTATATATAATTAATAAATTTATTAAAAGACATTGTTTTGATATCTTTCTAAAAGATATTGATTATATCATTTGTTTATTTAACGAATACATAAAATAATTTACATGGTAATATAACAGATATTGTTATATTAACAGATAACTCGATTCAATAGCACATGCAATATTTCATTCTATAAATTAATTTAAAATATTATAAACAAGTACAGTGTATAACATATAAGTGTTGAATTAATATTCTCCTTATAATTCGCTCTATAAATAAAGCTAAACTGTCTTTAGAAATGACTTGCTAAATAATTTAATATTATTCTTGCTATTTGTCTATAATACAAATTTTTTAATAAAATTATATTATCTGTCAATTATTTTTAACCAATAAAAGCTAGTCCGCCCATATAAGGACGCAATACTTCAGGGACTTGAACTCTGCCATCAGCTTGTTGATAGTTTTCCAATACAGCAACTAACGTTCGACCTACCGCTAAACCTGATCCATTTAACGTATGCACAAGACGTGTTTTGTTCTGAGTTTTAGTACGATAACGCGCCTGCATACGCCGAGCTTGAAAATCCCACATATTTGAGCAAGAAGAGATTTCACAATAAGCATTCTGTGATGGCAACCATACTTCTAAATCGTAAGTTTTGCAGGCACTAAATCCTATATCTCCAGTACATAGTAAAACTTTGCGATACGGTAAATTTAGTAGTTGTAATACTTTCTCAGCATGGCTCGTTAATGCTTCTAGTGCTGCCATTGAATCTTCAGGACGTACAATCTGGACTAGTTCAACTTTATCAAATTGATGCATACGTATTAAACCACGTGTATCTTGTCCATAAGATCCGGCTTCAGATCTAAAGCATAGAGTATGCGCCGTCATCTTTAACGGTAGAGATGCTTCTTCTATGATCTCATCACGTACTAAATTAGTCAATGGGACTTCTGCGGTTGGGATCAATGCATAATTTCTACTATCACAATCTGTTTTTGATAACTGAGTATGAAATAGATCTTTACTAAACTTAGGTAACTGACCCGTACCATATAGCGCATGCTGATTTACAAGATGAGGAAGATATGCTTCAAGGTAGCCATGCTTTTCAGTTTGTAAATCTAGCATAAACTGTGATAAAATACGATGCATACGGGCTATTTGCCCTTTCATTACTACAAAACGAGATCCACTAATCTTAACTGCGGCTGCGAAATCTAACCCTCCAGCCATTTCTCCTAAATCAACGTGATCGCGTATATTAAAATTATACTGATTTGGTTTACCCCAGCAGCTAATCACTTTGTTATCTCTAGAATCTTTACCGTATGGCACAGAATCATCAGGTAGATTAGGAAAAGTTAATACATGGTCATGAATTTCACGCTGTAATAAATATAACTCAGTCTTAGCTATATTTAATTTTTTACTTATTTCTTTTACTGTAATACGTAGGGAATCAATCACTTCTCCTCGCGCTTTAGCGATACCAATAGCTTGCGATCGGGAGTTACGTTCTGCTTGTAGATTTTCAGTTTGTATCTGTAAAATCTTTCGGCGCTCTTCTTTCGAGCGAAGTAGATCTATATCGACTCTAAAACCACGACGAACAAGTTTAGCTGAAATAGTATCTAACTCATGACGAAGAAGATTGGGATTGAGCATGCTAATCCTGTAGTTATTGCATTAAAAGACATTTCATTATTTTAGACTAATAATCGTTTAAAGTGCTTAAAAACACCTAATATATAGTCACATTCTTAACATATCGTCACATCATTTTTAATTTTTTATGAGCACGTACGGAGTTGAAAAAATTGTGATGAAAATCGTAATAAGTCTTCGCTCTGTCATCATATCTTACTAATGTAAATTGAATATGTCTTATTCTTATATAGTTCTACATTACATTAGCGCAAGGATAGACTATTTTTAATGTAATATTAGATATTTTACTAAATGAATACCAATCATATTGGATTGAACTCGTATAGGCTATAATCTACAAAATAATTATATATAAAATATAGTATATTCCTCTAGCCATAAATATGGTTTGCATGATAGCAGTAATATTAAAATGAAATCAATATTTCTTAATCAAGGAAGTGTTCTTGAAGTAAGCATATTGAAATAGATTAACAGTAGCTATTTGAATAAAAAAGCGATAGATCATTTGCTGGCGCTTGATTAACGCTGATCATCTATTTGCACGTCTTTTGGAGGAATAAATATAAATTTATTCATATCGATAGAAATATCTTTCTGGATTTTAAGAATATAAGTAATGCGTCTTTGATCTTGCTCCACTGCAGTGAAACGACGGATATCACCGTTATTAGTTACGGTCATAACAAATTTTTTTATGTTATCATTGCTCTCTTTTTTTGGAATGAGTTCAAACTCATCACCTTTCTGCTTAATCTGGTATTGATTCCAATCGTTTTTCTTATTGGTGGTAATTAACATAAACGGCATATTATCGATAGCATTATGCAGCCAGGTTTTTATCACCTGCTTAATACATGGATTATAGAACCATAAGGTTATACCATCAGAAATTAATATACTTTCATCAGGTGATATTAAATGCCAGTTGAATAAATAGGGGCGTTTTATCCAAAGTTCGCCTATACCATTATCTAACACCATGCCATTGCGACTGATAATAGTCTGAGTGAATTTTGCATAGAAACTATTCACTTTAGCTAAACGCTGTTGCAAATCCTGCGAAGGATCACACAACCCAAAAGTAGATGCAAAAACTGACAGAAGAGAGCAAGCGACTAATAGTCTTTTCATTATTCTCGATGCCTTTTAAAATATGTTATAAGCAATGTAATTACTTACAAATGAAGTAGTTTCTAAATATTATTTAGCAATATAAAAATAGTTTGCTTGTTATAAATAAAAGGAATGGGTATTTAACTTATTCTTCTAAAATGGTTTTAGCAACTTGTAATAAGTTAATCATAGCCATGTACAGCCTTATATTACTCTTATAATATACGCATTAAAAATATAAATTATTGTTAAGTCCTATATTAAGTAATAAGATTATACGCTTGTATTCATATCATATAATAATATATCATTTTAATTTTAGACAATTTAGAATTTTGCTCAATACTGACAATTAAATTACGGTATTTATGAGAATCAACTATACTTTAGTTAAATAAAGATTAAGATAATCATTGATTTCTATATTTATTTTTTTAATTCATTGATAAATATTTTATGCAGTAGATTGCAAGATATATTACATATATTTTAAGATATATTATGTCATTAACTACGCTATATATAATGCTATATTGCATATATGATAAACTGAATTGTGAGTACTTTAGAATACATATTCTACGGAATATCATTCCTAGGCTTCATGGTAAATCTTACCATTCTTCATCAAGATTGATGGTAAGGATAATTAACGATATAAGATATATGATAGGGTGGTAATATATAGCAACATTAGCTCACAATGAAAAATAATGATTATCTTTCTGTACAAATGATTATCTTTCTATAAAATAGCACTATAAATCAGTATATATGTATACTTTAAGTCTTTATTTAATTTTTGTTAATTGTATTAACATTAAATTTATTTAAATTATTAATTATAATAACTTTGTTGTGTAAATGTTTTAATAAATACGTCTCAAATATTTTATATACTATCTTACCATCTTGCAAATAATTTAAACGTCGCTACATTGCTATTACGATATTACCTCTATTAGTGCTCACACTGTGCTAAACTATATTCTAGACTTCTAATATTAATAGTTCTATTATAAATGTAATATTTAACTATCCAATTTTATTGGATTTTTGCTGAATGAACCTACCTCAATGCTTATCAGCTATTCCTGCAACATAATTTATATGACGCTACTATCATCCTCATTTTTTTTAGCAGAAACCCCCGATAAACATGTACGTAAAATATCTGTTGAAGTTATTTTGACTTTGTGTTCTAAACCTTTAGTATCAGATAATAGTTGATCATCCATTATTACCACTATCCCTTTTTCTATCGCTTCATTGTCATCAATAAAATCAATCTTGTCATCACTATAATTGTGTTCTTTATAACGTAAACGATCATTTATAAAATTATAAAAATTTAGGACTTTATAAATAATTTTTTTAGTGATAACACGCCATAACCGATCGAAAAATAATCTTACGCCTATTATCCAAAAAAAAAGTAATATCAGCGTGGCACTCATACCCTTAACTTGCGTGGTAATTATATTAATGAGTAATTTTCCGATTATCCCACCTGAAAAAAAATAATCAAAATCAGCAACATTTAATGCTATAAGACAGCAGGAGGTGAATACTATAATCAATAGACCCATTAAATGCCACGACAGAGAAAAATAGTTGATATACTCTCTCTTACAACGTTGCTGGCTATAGGCTAACCAGCCTAAAAAAAGTATAATCGCAGGTATTGTATAAGCGATGAGACCAAATATAAAGAACAGCATATCTGATATCCAAGCGCCTATACGACCACCAAAATTATGAATAGGTTCATACCCAGCTGTTTGCAGCCAGCTTGGATCAGAGGGATTAAAGCTAAGCAAAACAACTATAAGGTAAGCTGCAGAAACCGCTATTGTAATAAATACAGCCTTTAGCAATGGACTTCTCTTCAAAACTTTCGTATTTTTATTCCTTGTTTTTAAGGTTAAATGGTTTGTTTTCATATTTGTAGGACTAATTGCAAGACTAATCTAGTGTCAGTATATTTTGACAATTTCTTATTGCATATATAAGTAGCATTCAATCATGTTGCAAGGCACTACACAACTATTAAATATACTTAAAAATATTAGCTGTGCATGGAATGGCATTTTACTGCTATAATATCGTGTTATAATATAATTTATATACGTATATAAAAAGATTACAGATAAAAAAAGTAATTATTATAATTGAATATCTATTTTTTCGAACTAAAGAGTTGTTTTGCAGAATTATTTTAATAAATTAAATCACTTTATTTTTATTTAAAGATAAATCGATGCATGTCCTAATATTTTATTTGTAGCTTTAACCGATACTTTTTGCATAAAAAGCGCTCATTAGTTAAGTTAATCTATCCATCATAGTAGGAAAAGAGGTTATTCATTCGTATGATCAAACATAGTAAATTATTAATTCTTGGTTCGGGTCCTGCTGGCTACACTGCTGCTATTTATGCAGCACGTGCTAATCTAAATCCACTACTTATTACCGGCATGGAACAAGGAGGTCAATTAATGACTACTACCGAAGTGGAAAACTGGCCAGGTGATGCAGGATATCTATCTGGACCGCTCCTGATGGAGCGTATGTGTAAACATGCAGAAAAATTACATACCAAGATCCTGCTAGATCACATTACTCACGTCGATCTACAGCAGTGCCCTTTGCGATTGTATGGTGATAATAGCGAATATATCTGTAATGCCCTCATCATTGCTACTGGGGCTTCTGCTCGATATCTTGGTCTGCTTTCTGAGCTAACCTTTAAGGGTAGAGGCGTTTCTGCCTGTGCAACTTGCGATGGTTTTTTCTATCGTGATAAAAAAGTAGCCGTAGTTGGTGGCGGTAATACTGCCGTTGAAGAAGCGCTTTACTTATCTAATATCGCTGCTGAAGTGCATTTAATACACCGCAGAGAAAGTTTTCGCGCTGAGAAGATTTTAATTGCTAGATTAATGAAAAGAGTAAGTGATGGAAAGATTATACTGCACACTGACCATTTATTAGATGAAATATTAGGTAATGATATAGGTGTAACCGGCATACGCATTCGTAGCGTAAAAATTGAACAAAAAATCTGTTATCTAGAATTATCTGGCGTATTTATTGCTATCGGTCACAGTCCTAATACTAGTATCTTTAATGGTCAATTAAAACTAGAAAATGGTTATATTAAAGTGCAATCTGGTATCTCTGGTAATACAACACAAACTTCTATTCCCGGTGTATTTGCTGCAGGTGATGTAATGGATCCGATTTATCGCCAAGCAATCACATCGGCTGCTACTGGCTGCATGGCAGCTTTAGACGCAGAGCGATATTTAGCTAGCTTAGCTTGTTAAAAACAAAATGTTTATTTCAATATCTATATTTGTATAGGATTGTAGGCTCAATCTATAGTGGTGCCGCTAATATTTTGTTAATTTGTAGTGAAATAGTGAATAGTTATGAAAAGAATATCAGTAAATATTTTTACTAAATACACATTCAACATTGGCATAAATGGTTCTTAATAAGTATATTCAAATACTTAGTATTGTCAGTTATTTAAAATTACGTTAATTTATTTATTAAATAAAATAATTCCCGCTATTTTGGTTTTGGCTAATTGATATAACATCATTTTTTTATTGAAAACTTGCGGCTCTATATTGTATTATCATATCCTCCTTAATAAGAAATTAAAGGTTTAATAAGAAATTAAAGGAGAATCAGCATTAAATATATCTAGTAATTTACTATATTTAACTTATTAAATTTATATGATTTTCTTTATTTTTTTTATCAATGATTTAAAATTACTGGATACTCATCTTGCTTAGATTAACTAAATCGAAATATTGTTACAGCATTCTCTATATTTGAATTTTTAATTAAAATTTTCTATATAATTTTATATGCCTCTGTATTTAATTAAAACATATATTTTAAATTTAAAATTTAATGTCTATTACATTAGATAATAAATTAAAAAAATATATATCCTTTTCTGCTCCTAACATATTATTAACGATTATGTAATTCGCGCTAATTTATGTAGCATTAGATAAAAGTGCAGTAATAAAATTAAAATTTTGTAAGTGAAATGTATATAATTTCCTGGTGTAAATTATTGAATAAATAATAATCTTTAAATCATCTTATATCTCAACTTTAATCAGTTAATTTTGTCTATGATGCAATCAAATTTAATGTTTAATTAAACTATACTTTTCAAATCTATTGTTTAAGATAACGTGCTCAATGCATGAGCTTGATATATAATATTTTTAAAATTTTTTCGTTTTTAATATTTATTATTAAGATAGAGTATGATTATTATTGCTTAATAATATCCTTTAGTATTGAATATATCATTACATTACCAAACCTAGAGTAATTAATAGTATTACTGCATTAATAGCATCAATTGAAGTATGAATTTAATAACAATATACATCGAAAGATATTTCGTCAGATTATTTATTTTGTGTTTGTGAAAAAAATTGCCTTGCGAAGAAAAACGGCAATAAAAACATTTTGCTATATAGAAAAATGTTTTTATTGTTTTTTAATAAATATTATTAGTTAATAAATACTAGTAATAATTGTCAAATTAAATAACTAGGTATAGATGACTTATCTATGAGTTTTAAAAATTATGTCTATAACAAGCACATCTTTAAAGTATCGTAATACATTTTCACTTGCAGTAAAAGCAGCAGATCTTATCGTAGTCGATAGAATTGAATTAATGCTTAAAGTCTGGCAACAAACTCAAAATCGTAAAATGCCACTGTTAGTTCTAGGTGAGGGCAGTAACGTATTATTACTTGAAGACTTTTCTGGTACAGTAATGATTAATCAATTAAAAGGTATACATATTCGAGAAGAACTTTATGCATGGCACGTTCATGTAAGTTCTGGTGAAAATTGGCATAATCTGGTTTGTCATACTTTGAAAATTGGCATTGCTGGATTGGAAAACTTAGCACTCATTCCTGGTTTAGTTGGATCCGCACCTATTCAAAATATCGGTGCTTACGGCATAGAATTAAAAAATGTTTGTGAATATGTTGATTTATTAGATTTATTTACTGGCGCTATTGATCGAATTCCGGTAGCTGAGTGTGGTTTTGGTTACCGAGAAAGTATTTTCAAACATCAATTTCAAACCGGATATATTATCGTTGCTCTTGGTTTATGCTTAAAAAAGAAGTGGCAGCCAATGCTAGAATATGGATCTTTAAGTCAGCTTGATCCAGCAATTGTAACGCCAAATCTAATCTTTCATTTTGTTTGCTCACTTCGTAGAAAGAAAATACCGGATCCCCATAATATCGGGAATGCCGGTAGTTTTTTCAAAAACCCGCTAGTCAGCGCAGCGAAATTTTCATCATTAATCTCTAAATATTCGAGTATGCCGCACTATCCGCAGGCAAATGGACAAGTTAAATTATCTGCAGGTTGGTTAATTGATCAATACGAGTTAAATAAATATAGAGTGGGTGGAGCTGCTGTATATCGCAATCAAGCGTTAATTTTAGTCAATGAGAACAATGCCACTAGCAAAGATGTTGTCGATTTAGCCCGCTATATACGAAACTCAGTTGCATCTAGATTTGATATATGGCTAGAACCTGAAGTACGTTTTATAGGTGCAATGGGGGAGTTAAATGCAATAGAGGTATTGTCGTGCAAGAACGGACAGGTTCAGTAACGTTTAAATTTATTTTGTTATGCGCTGATTGCATCTTCTATTTAAGATAAAAAATTAGCTTAATAAGAATATCTTGTGACTAACCACAAATTAAAGAAGGAAGATTCATTATGTCAATGAAGGGACATAACCTTTCAAATACAATACAATTACTGGAGACAGATCGTATACTTCATCTTTTAGAAGATAAACGTGTAACTATTTTACCAGTAGTAGATTCAACTAATCAATATTTACTAGATCGTATCTGTACGCTTCAGTCTGGTGATGCCTGTATTGCAGAGTGCCAAAAGGCTGGTCGAGGTCGTCGCGGAAGGCAATGGATTTCCCCGTTTGGCATTAATCTATATTTATCTATGTTCTGGCGTCTAAAACGCAGTCGATTATCTACTGTAGGACTCAGTTTAGTAGTGGGTATTGTGCTAGCTGAAGCTTTACAGTGTATAGGCGCAGAAGATGTACGGGTTAAGTGGCCCAATGATTTATATCTTAATGATCGTAAATTAGCAGGTATATTGGTTGAACTTATAGAAACAAAGAGAGATACTACTCATCTAGTGATGGGTGCAGGCATAAACTTAGCAATGTATAATACTAATGTTGATTTCATTCATCAAAAGTGGATTAATCTACAAGAGGCAGGGATTAGTATTGATCGCAATGTGCTTGCTGCAACTTTACTCAATAATTTGCGAAAGTCTATGAAGCAGTTTGAGCATGATGGAATAACACCATTTGTAGCACGTTGGGACTCATTAGATAACTTTATTAATAGGCCAGTTAAGCTCCTCATGGGCGAACAACAGATATTAGGAATTGCTAGAGGAATTGATCGAAATGGAGCTTTACTACTTGAGCATAAAGGTGTAATTTCCTCCTTCATTGGAGGAGAAATCTCTTTACGTAGCGCAAAGTAAAACTTGGATTAATAAAATAGATATCTCTAATTTTTAGTTGATTATTTTCTTAAATGTATACAATCTATTTCATGATTTATTCTCTTGGTAAGAATTAGAGTTGCGCGTTTACGCGTTGGCAATATATTTTCTTTTAAATTCGTACTATTAATTTCATTCCATATCTGTATAGCTATATTAGCTGCCTCATCCTCCGAGATTTGAGTATAGTTGTAGAAGTAAGAAGTAGGGTCATAAAATGCCCTATTACGAAATTCTAAGCAGCGATTAATATACCAATTTTGTAATAATATTTCGGGCGCGTCGACATAAATTGAAAAATCAATAAAGTCAGAAATAAATATACGGTGTGGATTGTTGAATCCATCGATCTCATGCTGCAATACGTTAAGCCCTTCTAGAATTAGAATATCTGGTTGTCTAATGACCTTATTAGCATTAGGAAGTATATCATAAATCATATGCGAATAAATTGAAGTAGTTACTTTTTTAGCTCCAGATTTTATTTTTTGAACAAATTCTAACATACTACGCATATCGTAAGATTGGGGAAATCCTTTTTTTTTCATTAATCCCCGTTCATTTAATATTTTATTAGGATATAAAAAGTTATCTGTAGTGATTACATCTACGCTGCGGTACTCCGCAAGATTACTGAGTATTGCCTGCAATAAACGTGCAATGGTACTTTTGCCTGCTGCAACACTACCAGTAACACCAATGATATAGGGAGTTTTTCTGTTACAAGTGCCAATAAATTCTTGTATAAGAGCCTTTTGACGCCAATTAGTGCTGATATACAAATCTAGTATTTTTAAAATCGGTAGATAAATTGTTGTAACTTCCTCTAAGGAGATATCTTTATTAATCAATTTTAGTTTAATGAGATCTTCTTCTGTTAACCGCATTGACATTGAATCTCGTAATGTACTCCAGTGAGTACGATTGAACTTAAAATAATAGGTTTCTAAATATTTTTGATCTTGTATCATATGTTAAACTTTTGCCTTGTAATGCAGATCAGAAAGAATTAGGAGAGAAGTTCAAAATGGTAAAAATCTGTATACTGTATATCATTACTGATTTAATAAGTAATTTTAGAATAAGATCTTAATTAATATATTATAATGGTTTTAAGTATTTTTACAAATAATAATTTAGATATTATAATACTGCTAATGTTTAATGGATAGATAACAGATGAAATCACATGACATGGTAAATTTATAAAAACTGATGTTATTCACGTATCCCTAGAAGGGCGAGAATTGCTATTCTCTTAAAGAACAATTATAAGCGCATCTTTATTAAAAACTAACATTAATGTGTGAAAGATACGATCTATAAATTTGATAATTTATATTATTCGCATAATTCTTGAAAGCGTGTAATGTTTATGCTAATATATTTAATTTTGTAATTGTATTCAGTGATAATTTTTTAAGAATTTCAATAAGGAAATTCTGAAATTTAGCTATTGTGTCTCACGATCGCATAATTTATATCTTTATAAGCTATCCATTAGTATGCATTAGAATTCATTCATGTTAGATTAATAAAAAATTATAAAAATATATCATTAACAAGGTATAAAATAGTAGTTAAGAATGATCATTAGAAATTATGACGATAAAAATCAGACTAAAGATTTTTAAATAAATAAAATTTTTCTAAATGAAAAAATTTAAACTCGTATCATTATAACAATATAGTCAATGTTTAACATTCAACCTTATAATAGTTACTGATGATGTTAGGCATTTTCTACATGACTACACTACTGTTTCACAAGTAGCTTAATTATAGAATTTTATTCCGGCTATTATCCGATTTTAATGGCTAATGATATTCATCATTGCCTATCCTATTTATAAGAGTTATCGAGATATTTATTTATTGATTATACTTCACTATTTATGCAAGATATACTGACTTGCACTGCAACAATGACTTATAGTGACATTTTTTATTTACTTCAATCAATATATCACAAGAGATATTATTTAGGATGCGCCAGATCTATAGACGTATATGATTTAAAGCACATGCGTAATTTAATGTTCTTAAAGTTTTAATGTAAAAACTTAAAAAATATTTTATTTTATAAATTTTTGCTAATTTTTAGCGCTACTAACTAATTAAAAGTTGATTAAACAAGATCAAAGATCTATGATCATTAGTGATAGTCGAAAATGATATATAATGATGATCCATTAAGAAGGTTAAATTATATAAAAATTTCTACTTGTAAATAGAAATTTAAACCATAACGAAATTTCAGTTGCATAAGCATAAAATATTTTTTACAATATTATCAAATTAATGCCGACTTAGCTCAGTTGGTAGAGCAGCTGACTTGTAATCAGTAGGTCACCAGTTCGATTCCGGTAGTCGGCACCATTTGCAATGATAGTGAACCTTAAATTTGGTGGGGTTCCCGAGCGGCCAAAGGGAGCAGACTGTAAATCTGCCGTCATAGACTTCGAAGGTTCGAATCCTTCCCCCACCATAAAATATTGTAAAGCTCACAGCTTTACATGAGGACAAATTATTCACTCAATTTTCAGACAAGTACAAAACTATTAGTTCGTAATTTTACTATATTTGTGTGATCTATTAATGCCAAGATTAAACAAGATACATGCTAATAAGATTATTGAAATAATATAACCGGATTATTATTAATCATGTAATAAAAATTTCCCGTTTTCCTTTAAAAACATTACCATATTTAAGTATGGCGGACTTAAAATATATTGAGCAATAAATAAATTTAGAATGTTAAGAATAATACTAAAGATTAATACATTGGTAGCTCGGTATCAGATGCGGCGGGCATCGTATAATGGCTATTACTTCAGCCTTCCAAGCTGATTATGTGGGTTCGATCCCCACTGCCCGCTCCAAGATTTGCTGATATAGCTCAGTCGGTAGAGTAAACCCTTGGTAAGGGTGAGGTCGGCAGTTCAATTCTGCCTATCAGCATCACATATCACTTTTGTTCACCTTTCATACCTTTTTTAATGTGTACTCGATATATTCATACTATTTAAGTAATGCTGGAAATTTATCCGTATTTCCTGAAGAGATAAGACGCAATACTTAAAATTTAAACTAGTATTATTACTACAGGCTATTCCTATCATGGTAGGCATGCTTTTTTTAGTGCTATAATTGTCATGATTATCACTAAAATTTATAGTAGGTTAAAATGCACTTCGAGTGGTATTCACTAATGCTAATGTAATACCTATAGCTCAATGCTTATGTAATAATGGAGAGTAGTTAGCATTTAATATTTAAATCATTACCGCCTGCAGTTCTACTTTTTTTTATCACTAACCCTTAAGCACATGAAGTGCATAGAGATAAAAACAAACTATATAAATAGAGACCTATCAGCATTACTTTAAGTAACCTGATTACAATGGATTATATTATACAAATGTTTAGATTCGGAAACGTGATCGTACTTATGCCTATAGATACATGTATTTGAAATAAATGTATGATTACTAGATAATATTTTAAGTTAAAAATGTAAAAAATAGAATAATTTTACATCCTGCGATATTAATAGCAAGCATCTAATTAAACATCAATCTTATAATTTTTCATGACTGGAACGATAGGATATTATAGAGTATGGTTTATGCCTACTCGTTTTATATATCTCAAAACTAGAATATAGTATTTAATTAGTTTACTGTGCTTCGCATTACGAGGCACTCTGCATTCTTCAAGATTATTGAAATAGGTATTTTATGCGTGCAAATTCTGATTTTCCGGGAAGTAGGCGCTACCTGGAAGTAATTAAGTGGGTAATCGTTGCAATACTTTTATTAGTGGCTATCATCGGTAATTATTATTACTGTGATTCAAACCAAACATTACGTTGCCTGGTAGTTTTGCTAATCATTACGATTGCAGGTGCAGTTGCTCTTATTACAACCAAGGGTAAGGAATCTATTGTATTTGCACGCGACGCGCGAACTGAAATACGTAAAGTGATTTGGCCTACTTGTCAAGAAACGCGACATACTACATTAATCGTAGGTGCAGTAACTGCCGTAATGTCAATGATTTTGTGGGGCATAGATAGTGTTCTTGTACGTTTTGTTTCTTTTATTATTAGCTTGAGGCTCTAAAATGTCTGATGCTCCTAAAAAACGCTGGTATGTTGTTCAGGCGTTTTCTGCTTTTGAAGGTCGTGTAGCTAAATCTCTACGTGAACACATCAGACTGCACCATATGGAAGAGTTGTTCGGCGAAGTGATGGTTCCTACGGAAGAAGTAGTTGAGATTCGTGGTGGGCAACGCCGTAAGAGTGAACGTAAGTTTTTCCCTGGCTATGTATTGGTTCAGATGCTCATGAATGATGCAAGTTGGCATTTAGTACGTAGTGTACCACGTGTTATGGGCTTTATCGGCGGAACTTCCGATCGTCCGGCACCGATTAGCGATAAAGAAGTGGGAGCAATTATAAATCGTCTACAACAGGTTGGTGATAAACCTAGACCTAAAACACTATTTGAACCAGGTGAACTAATTCGTGTTAATGATGGTCCATTTGCTGATTTTAATGGTGTCGTTGAGGAAGTAGATTACGAAAAGAGCAGATTAAAAGTTTCTGTTTCTATTTTTGGACGCGCTACACCTGTAGAATTAGATTTTAACCAGGTTGAAAAAGCTAATAGTTAATTATATTAATATAATATATACCTGCTTGTGAAAGTAAAATAATTCGAGTATAATTTTATACTTAATTATTTTGCATATATTATTTTGCGATCAATATTAAAGGGGAGCCTATTATAGTACATAGGCAATAATACCCACATGGGATATTTAAATGGCTAAGAAAATACAAGCCTATGTTAAACTGCAAGTTGCAGCGGGTTTAGCTAATCCAAGCCCACCAATAGGACCCGCTTTAGGTCAGCGAGGTGTGAACATCATCGAGTTCTGTAAAGCGTTTAATGCTAAAACAGATAGCATGGAAAAAGGGTTGCCAATACCTGTTGTAATTACAGTGTATTCTGATCGTTCTTTCACTTTTATTACTAAAACTCCACCAGCGGCAATTTTATTAAAAAAAGCAGCTGGTATTAAATCTGGTTCAAGTAAACCCAACAGCAATAAAGTAGGTAGAGTAACACGTATTCAGATACGTGAGATCGCAGAAAATAAAGCTGCGGATATGACGGGCTCAGATATTAAAGCTATCATACGATCTATCGAAGGCACTGCTCATTCCATGGGTTTGGTAGTAGAGGATTAACAAGATGACTAAACTAACCAAGCGCATGCGTATAAATCGTGATAAAATTGATGGTGCTAAACAATATGAGATTACAGAAGCCATTTCACTTTTAAAAGAGCTAGCCACTGCAAAATTTGTAGAAAGCGTTGATATATCAGTCAATCTAGATATTGACACTCGTAAATCCGATCAAAACATTCGTGGTTCTACTATTCTACCGCATGGAACTGGTCGTAGTGTAAGAATTGCAGTATTTGCTCAAGGAGATAATGCCACAGCAGCTCGAGCTGCTGGAGCAGAAATGGTAGGCATGGAAGACCTTGCAGATTTAATAAAGGCAGGAGAAATGAACTTCGACGTTGTTATTTCGTGTCCAGAAGCAATGCGTGTTGTTAGTCAACTGGGGCAAATCCTTGGACCACGTGGATTAATGCCTAATCCTAAAATAGGTACGGTGACTTCTTATATTGCTGAAGCAGTAAAAAATGCTAAAGCGGGACAAGTATATTACCGTAACGATAAAAACGGTATTATCCATACTACTATCGGTAAAATTAACTTTGAGTCATGTAAGTTAAAAGAGAACCTGGAAGCTATCTTAGTAGCGATAAAAAAATCAAAACCATCTCAAGCTAAAGGCACCTACATCAAAAAAATAAGCCTTTCTACTACGATGGGTGCTGGCATTACTATCGATCCAAGTGGCTTGATTTGTATCAACTAATAGCCTGTACGATTATCACTTTGACTTAAGGTTAAAATTTGTTTAGTATGCTAACTAATAAGTTGAACTATTAACTTTTATATTATTATAAAAAACAATACTTTCGGTTGAAACCTGACCTATACAGGCCTCCGTTGCAGATCGCAGGTGTATAATGCAGTACTTAATCCTTCCTGCCTGCGTAGATGGTGAGTGAGAGCATAAAGAATTTAATAATCTTTACTGGATTCTACTCACCGTATTAAAGCGCTCAACTTCCTTATTATGTTCTATTGGGTACTGAGTGAGGTGAGTTCCCGGAGCAATACTCCGGTTAATCCAGGAGAAAAAAGCTAATGGCCTTAAATCTTCAAGACAAACAAGCAATTGTTGCGGAAGTCAACGAAGTAGCCAAAGGCGCGCTTTCGGCGGTAATTGCAGATTATTGCGGCGTTACCGTTGATAAAATGACTGAACTGCGCAAAGCAGGTCGTGCAGTTGGCGTTTACATGCGTGTTGTTCGCAATACCTTGATTGGTCGCATTGTGGATGGCACTCAATTTGAATGCCTAAAAGACACGTTTTTCGGTCCTACCTTGATTGCATTTTCTAGTGAACACCCTGGCGCTGCTGCTCGTCTGTTCAAAGAATTTGAAAAAGTAAATGCAGAATTTGAGGTGAAAGCTGCAGCCTTTGAAGGTGAGCTCATCCCTGCGGAAAAAATTGACCGCTTGGCAATGCTGCCTACTTACGATGAATCTATTGTACGCCTAATGGCTACCATGAAAGAGGCCTCTGCTGGCAGATTAGTTCGCACTTTAGCTGCATTACGAGATCAGAAAGAAATGGCATAAGTTACTCTCTTTCTTAGCTATTGATAACGTATTTGAACTATTTCTAAATTTTAGGAACAATTGTTATGTCTATTACTAAAGAGCAAATCTTGGAAGCCGTGGCAGCTATGTCTATCATGGATGTTGTTGAGTTAATTTCCGCGATGGAAGAAAAATTCAATGTTTCTGCTGCTACCTTGGCAGTAACGACTAAACCATCTGAAGCTGCTGAAGAAAAAACTGAGTTCTGCGTTGTACTTGCTTCTATTGGCAGCAATAAAGTGTCTGTTATAAAAACAGTACGTAGTGCAACTGGATTAGGTCTAAAAGAAGCTAAAGATCTAGTAGAATCTGCTCCGGCGGTGCTGAAAGAGGGCATAAGTAAAGACGATGCTGAATCTTTAAAAAAATCTCTTGAAGAAGCGGGTGCTGCTGTTGAAGTTAAATAAGCTTAACCGTTTAGAGGTTAGCCTGCTTTAATAGGCTAAAGGCTGGTGATTGAATAATCACCAGCCTTTTTGTGCTGTTTCGAATCAGAAAAGTTTCAGATTTATTTAGCGAGTGCTAAAACCTAATATCTTTTTCTATTAATGACTTAATATACTGCCTTCGCACCGTAGCTACATCTTGCACATAGCGCAATGAAATGATTTAAGCATGATAAAAAGAGATATTGCGGAAAGTGTTTCCACTTTCCGTTCGATAAAATAGTATTGCATGAGTTGTTTCCTATTCAGTCGGACAAATTAGTTCGACTTTCTGGCAAGCTAAGGAACCCTATGGTTTACTCCTATACTGAGAAAAAACGTATTCGTAAGGATTTTAGTAAACGTCCACAAGTTTTGGACATACCTTATCTCCTTGCTATCCAGATTGATTCGTTTCAAAAGTTTATCAAGCAAGATCCAGAAAGAAAATACGGCTTAGAATCGGCTTTCCATTCTGTGTTTCCTATACAAAGTTATAGTGGTAATGCGGAGCTACAGTACGTTAGTTACTGTCTTGGCGAACCGATATTCGATGTCAAAGAATGCCAGATCCGTGGTGTAACGTTTTCTGCGCCACTACGTGTAAAACTGCGTTTAGTAATCTATGAACGCGATGCGCCAGAAGGTAGAGTAAAAGATATCAAGGAACAAGAAGTCTATATGGGCGAAATACCGCTTATGACAGAAAACGGTACCTTTGTCATTAATGGTACTGAGCGAGTTATTGTATCGCAATTACACCGTAGTCCTGGTGTATTCTTTGATAGCGATAAGGGGAAAACGCACTCATCTGGTAAAATATTGTATAACGCACGAATTATACCATATCGTGGTTCATGGTTAGATTTTGAATTTGATCCAAAAGATAATCTATTCGTACGCATTGATCGTCGTCGTAAGCTGCCTGCAACTATTTTACTACGTGCGTTGAACTACAGTACAGAACAGATTCTTGATCTATTTTTTGATCAAATAACTTTTGAGATCTGTGATAATAAATTAATAATGGAGCTTATTCCAGAGCGATTACGTGGTGAAACTGCTGTTTTTGATGTTGAAGCTAATGGCAGAATTTATATAGAGAAAGGGCGCCGTATTACCTCTCGGCATATTCGTCAACTTGAAACAGATAAGATTTCTAATATTACAGTACCAATTGAGTACATTATTGGAAAAGTACTTGCACAGGACTATATTGATGAGAATACGGGTGAATTAATTTGTGCTGCCAACATGGAGTTATCAATAGATCTTTTAGCCAAATTAAGCCATGCAGAACAAAAATATATTAAGACACTCTTCACTAATGATCTTGATCATGGATCTTATATCTCTGAGACTCTACGCATTGATCCGAGTATCGATCGCTTGAGCGCGCTAGTAGAAATTTATCGCATGATGCGCCCTGGTGAACCACCAACTCGCGAAGCCGCCGAAAACTTATTTGAAAACTTGTTCTTTTCTGAAGATAGATACGATTTATCTTCAGTTGGACGTATGAAATTTAATCGTTCTCTTTTGCGTAATGAGATTGAAGGTTCCGGTATCTTAAGCAAAAACGATATTATTGAAGTAATGAAAAAACTTATTGATATCCGTAATGGTAAAGGGGAAGTAGATGATATCGATCACTTAGGGAACCGTCGTATTCGTTCTGTTGGTGAGATGGCTGAAAATCAGTTCCGTGTTGGTCTGGTACGTGTGGAACGAGCAGTTAAAGAACGCCTCTCTCTAGGTGACTTAGACACTTTAATGCCTCAAGACATGATCAATGCTAAACCTATTTCTGCAGCTGTTAAAGAATTTTTTGGATCGAGCCAGCTCTCACAATTTATGGACCAAAATAATCCATTATCTGAGATTACACATAAACGTCGTATTTCTGCACTTGGTCCAGGTGGTTTGACACGAGAACGTGCAGGTTTTGAAGTTAGAGATGTACACCCAACGCACTATGGACGAGTATGCCCAATAGAGACACCAGAGGGTCCAAATATCGGTTTAATCAATTCCTTATCTGTATATGCACAAACAAACAATTATGGTTTCCTGGAAACTCCATACCGTCGTGTACATAAAGGTATTGTAACTGATGAAATTAATTATTTATCTGCTATTGAAGAGGGCAACTTTGTTATCGCGCAGGCTAACTCTAACTTGGACAATAATAGCCGCTTTATTGAAGATTTAGTGACCTGTCGTAACAAAGGAGAATCAAGCCTATTTAACCGCGATCAGATTCACTACATGGATGTATCTACTCAACAGATTGTCTCTGTTGGTGCCTCGCTAATACCATTTCTGGAACATGATGATGCTAATCGAGCATTAATGGGTGCAAATATGCAGCGTCAGGCAGTGCCAACTTTGCGTGCAGATAAACCGTTAGTTGGTACTGGTATGGAACGTGCTGTAGCAGTGGATTCAGGTGTTACCGTTGTAGCTAAAAGAGGTGGTATCATTCAGTACGTAGATGCCTCTCGTATTGTCATTAAAGTGAACGAAGAGGAAATGTGTCCTGGTGAAGCAGGTATTGATATATATAATCTAACAAAGTATACACGTTCCAATCAGAATACGTGTATCAATCAAATACCTTGTGTGAATCTAAGTGATCCCATTGAGTGCGGTGATGTATTAGCAGATGGGCCATCTACAGATCTTGGTGAGCTAGCGCTTGGACAAAATATGCGTGTGGCCTTTATGCCGTGGAATGGTTATAACTTTGAAGATTCTATATTGCTCTCCGAACGTGCAGTGCAGGAAGATCGGTTTACGACGATCCATATTCAAGAACTGGCATGTATATCTCGTGATACAAAGTTAGGACCAGAAGAGATTACTGCTGATATTCCTAATGTAGGTGAAGCTGCCCTCTCTAAGCTTGATAAATCTGGAATTGTGTATATTGGTGCGGAAGTCACCGGTAGCGATATCCTTGTTGGTAAGGTAACACCAAAAGGTGAAACACAACTAACGCCAGAAGAAAAACTTTTACGTGCAATTTTTGGAGAAAAAGCTTCTGACGTTAAAGATTCTTCACTGCGTGTTCCTAACGGGGTATCTGGTACAATTATTGATGTACAAGTGTTTACACGTGATGGTGTCGAAAAAGACAAACGTGCATTAGAAATTGAAGAAATGCAGCTTAAACAGGTCAAGAAAGATCTAACTGAAGAATTACAGATTTTAGAAGCAGGTCTATTTTCACGTATCCGTGCTGTACTGGTTGCTGGTGGTATTGAAATTGAAAAATTAAATCGACGCCCGCGTAATCGCTGGCTAGAACTGAGCTTAAATGAGGAAGAGAAGCAAAATCAACTGGAACAGTTATCAGAACAATATAATGAACTCAAATCCGATTTTGAGAAGAAACTTGACGCTAAACGTCGCAAGATTACTCAAGGCGATGATTTAGCCCCCGGCGTGCTAAAAATCATTAAGGTCTACTTGGCAGTGAAACGTCAAATTCAACCAGGTGATAAGATGGCAGGTCGACATGGTAATAAAGGTGTGATTTCTAAGATTAATCCAATTGAAGATATGCCTTACGATGAACATGGTATACCAGTAGATATTGTATTAAATCCATTGGGTGTTCCGTCACGGATGAATATTGGCCAAATTCTGGAAACCCATCTTGGTATGGCTGCTAAAGGTATTGGTGATAAGATTAACAAAATGCTTCAACAGCAACAGGCAATAACTAAGCTACGTGAATTTATACAAAAGGCCTATAATCTAGGAGATAACGTTTGCCATAAAGTTGACCTGAATACTTTCACTGATGATGAAGTCTTGCGTTTGGCAGAGAACTTAAAAAAAGGAATGCCAATTGCAACACCGGTATTTGATGGTGCAAAAGAAACAGAAATTAAAAAACTATTAGAAATAAGTGGGATCCCTACTTCCGGTCAAATTAAGCTATATGATGGTCGCACTGGAGAAGAATTCGAACGCGAAGTTACTGTTGGTTACATGTACATGATGAAATTGAATCACTTAGTTGATGATAAAATGCATGCTCGCTCAACAGGATCGTATAGTTTAGTGACACAACAACCACTAGGTGGTAAGGCCCAATTTGGTGGTCAACGCTTTGGTGAGATGGAAGTATGGGCACTAGAAGCCTATGGCGCAGCTTATACTTTACAAGAAATGCTTACTGTTAAGTCAGATGACGTTAATGGCCGTACCAAGATGTATAAAAATATCGTGGGTGGTGATCACCGTATGGAACCAGCTATGCCAGAATCCTTCAATGTATTATTAAAGGAAATCCGTTCACTTGGTATTAATATCGAGCTAGAAGATGAGTGATCGTTTTTAAGCTACTCTCCCCCCCGGCCTTATGGGGCTCATGGTGATTATTCAGGTCACACGGGTATCAACTATTGTTTTGATGCCTAACAGGTTTAACTCCGACAGGAGCCAATCCGTGAAAGACTTATTGAAATTTTTAAAAGCGCAAACTAAAACTGAAGAGTTTGATGCAATCAAAATTGCTCTGGCTTCGCCAGACATGATCCGTTCATGGTCATTTGGTGAAGTTAAGAAGCCAGAAACCATTAACTACCGTACCTTTAAACCTGAGCGAGATGGTCTTTTCTGTGCCCGTATCTTTGGTCCAGTGAAAGACTACGAATGCCTATGTGGAAAGTATAAGCGATTAAAACATCGTGGTGTAATTTGTGAAAAATGTGGTGTTGAAGTCACTCAAACAAAAGTACGACGTGATCGTATGGGCCATATTGAGCTAGCTTCGCCAACTGCGCATATATGGTTTTTGAAATCTTTACCTTCACGCATAGGATTACTCTTAGATATGCCGCTACGTGATATCGAACGCGTACTGTATTTTGAATCCTATGTAGTCATTGAAGGCGGAATGACCAACCTTGAACGCGGTCATATATTAACTGAAGAACAGTATATGGATGCGTTAGAAGAATTTGGCGATGAATTCGACGCCAGAATGGGCGCGGAAGCTATTCAGGCCCTGCTAAAAAACACAGATCTGGAAGTAGAGTGCGAGCAACTACGTGAAGAGTTAAACGATATTAATTCCGAAACTAAACGTAAAAAACTAACAAAACGTATCAAGTTATTAGAATCTTTTATTCAATCTGCGAATAAACCAGAATGGATGATTTTAACTGTATTACCAGTACTTCCTCCAGACTTGCGACCACTAGTGCCATTGGATGGAGGTCGTTTTGCAACATCTGATCTTAATGATCTTTACCGCCGTGTAATTAATCGTAATAACCGTCTGAAACGTCTTCTAGATCTATCTGCGCCTGATATAATTGTACGTAATGAAAAACGTATGCTACAAGAAGCTGTAGATGCTTTACTTGATAACGGTCGTCGTGGTAGAGCTATCACCGGTTCGAATAAACGTCCGCTAAAATCTTTGGCTGATATGATCAAAGGTAAACAAGGTCGATTCCGTCAGAACTTATTAGGTAAACGTGTTGATTATTCTGGCCGTTCTGTCATTACCGTGGGCCCTTATTTACGTTTACATCAGTGCGGCTTACCAAAGAAAATGGCGTTAGAATTATTTAAACCTTTCATATATAGTAAATTAGAATTGCGTGGTTTAGCTACTACTATCAAAGCTTCTAAAAAAATGGTAGAGCGAGAAGAAGCTGTAGTATGGGATATTCTAGACGAAGTAATTCGTGAACACCCAGTCTTGCTGAATCGAGCACCAACACTACATCGTCTAGGTATTCAAGCATTTGAACCTGTGCTAATTGAGGGTAAAGCAATTCAATTACATCCTCTAGTTTGTGCAGCATATAACGCTGATTTTGACGGTGACCAAATGGCTGTACATGTACCGCTAACGCTTGAAGCCCAGTTAGAAGCACGTGCGCTCATGATGTCTACTAACAATATATTATCACCAGCGAATGGGGAGCCAATAATTGTCCCCTCACAAGACGTGGTGTTAGGTCTATATTACATGTCTCGCGATTGTATTAATGCAAAAGGTGAAGGCATGTTATTAAGTGGTTCAAAAGAAGCTGAACGTGTTTACCGTGCAGGTCTAGCGTCACTGCATGCACGAGTAAAAGTACGTATTACTGAAGAAATTAAAAACGATGAGGGTGAATGGACAACCAAAACTAGTATCATTGACACTACGATTGGACGAGCTATTCTATGGATGATTGTGCCAAAAGGCATGCCTTATTTAATTGTGAATCAGACTCTCGGTAAGAAAGCGATTTCTAAAATGCTAAATACATGTTATCGCCTCTTAGGCTTAAAGGCAACCGTTATATTTGCTGACCAGATTATGTATACAGGTTTTGCTTATGCCGCTCGTTCTGGTGTTTCAGTAGGTATTGATGACATGGTTATTCCAGTAGCAAAAGCAGAAATTATAGAAGAAGCCGAAACGGAAGTCGCAGAGATTCAAGAACAGTTTCAGTCTGGTCTAGTGACTGCAGGTGAACGTTATAATAAAGTGATTGACATTTGGGCCGCAGCAAATGAACGTGTTGCTCAAGCAATGATGGGAAACTTATCTGTAGAAGATGTAGTAAATCGTGATCGCCTAGTCGAACAGCAAGTTTCTTTTAACAGTATCTTTATGATGGCTGATTCTGGTGCACGTGGATCTGCCGCACAGATTCGTCAATTAGCAGGTATGCGTGGTTTAATGGCAAAACCAGATGGTTCTATTATTGAAACACCAATTACGGCCAACTTTCGTGAAGGTTTAAATGTGTTACAATATTTTATATCTACGCATGGCGCGCGTAAAGGATTGGCGGATACCGCTCTAAAAACAGCTAATTCTGGTTATTTAACTCGACGTCTAGTAGACGTCGCACAGGATTTAGTAGTAACAGAAGATGACTGTGGTACGCATAACGGCATTTTGATGATGCCTCTTATTGAGGGTGGTGATGTTAAAGAAACACTTCGTGAACGTGTTTTAGGTCGTGTAATAGCAGAAGATATCATCAAGCCAGGGACTGTTGATGTTTTGATTTCCCGTAATACTCTACTAGATGAGCAGAATTGTGATCTATTAGAAGAAAAATCAATAGATAGCGTTAAAGTTCGTTCAGTAGTGAGTTGTGATACTGACTTTGGTGTTTGTGCAAATTGCTATGGTCGTGATTTAGCACGTGGTCATATTATTAATAAAGGAGAAGCTATTGGTGTTATAGCAGCACAATCTATTGGTGAACCAGGAACCCAATTGACGATGCGTACTTTTCATATCGGTGGTGCAGCGTCACGTGCTGCAGCAGAGTCTAGCATTCAGGTCAAGAATAAGGGTAGTCTGAAGCTAAAGAATGTTAAATTCGTTATAAATGTAGTAGGTAAACTAGTAATTACTTCTCGTAATACTGAATTAACGCTAATTGATCAGTTTGGAAGGACTAAAGAAAGTTATAAAGTACCTTACGGAGCTGTAATGGATAAGGGTGACGGATCAGAAGTTAGCATTGGAGAAACAGTGGCTAACTGGGATCCACATACTATGCCAGTTATCAGTGAAGTCAGTGGTTTTATACGTTTTTCTGATATAGTTAATGGCCAAACTATTACTCGGCAAACAGATGAACTAACTGGATTATCTTCAATTGTTGTACTAGATAGTGCAGAAC
The DNA here is from genome assembly GCA_900155695.1 of Serratia symbiotica. Taxonomy (GTDB): domain Bacteria; phylum Pseudomonadota; class Gammaproteobacteria; order Enterobacterales; family Enterobacteriaceae; genus Serratia_E; species Serratia_E symbiotica_A. The sequence goes on along the minus strand of FUHL01000001.1, from coordinate 440,266 downwards.
GTACCGGTAGTGGTAAAGATTTACGTCCAGCGTTAAAAATTGTTAATGCAAAATACAACGACGTATTAATACCTGGCACTGATATGCCTGCTCAATATTTTTTACCAGGAAAAGCCATCGTACAACTAGAAGACGGCATTCAGATCAGTGCTGGTGATACTCTAGCTCGTATTCCTCAAGAATCTGGAGGAACAAAAGATATCACTGGTGGTTTGCCACGAGTTGCGGATTTATTTGAAGCACGTCGTCCAAAAGAACCGGCAATCTTAGCTGAAATTAGTGGAATTATTTCGTTTGGCAAAGAGACTAAAGGAAAACGTAGGTTAGTCATTTCTCCTTTAGACGGTAGTGACACTTATGAAGAGATGATTCCGAAATGGCGTCAACTTAACGTCTTTGAAGGAGAAATTGTAGAACGGGGTGACGTTGTATCTGATGGTCCTGAATCTCCTCATGATATTCTACGTTTACGCGGCATAAATGCAGTTACCAGATATATTACTAATGAAGTACAGGAAGTGTACCGTTTACAAGGTGTTAAAATTAATGATAAACATATCGAAGTTATTGTTCGTCAGATGCTACGTAAATGCACTATTATTAGTGCGGGATGTACAGAATTCTTAGAAGGAGAGCAAGCTGAGGTTTCACGTGTTAAGATTGCTAACCGTAAACTTGAGGCTGAAGGAAAAATTCCAGCAACTTTTTCACGTGATTTGTTGGGAATTACTAAAGCTTCTTTAGCGACAGAATCTTTTATTTCTGCAGCATCGTTCCAAGAAACAACGCGTGTTTTAACGGAAGCATCTGTAGCCGGCAAACGTGATGCACTACATGGTTTAAAAGAAAACGTTATTGTTGGAAGATTAATTCCGGCTGGCACGGGTTACGCTTATCATCAGAATAGGATACGTTATCGTACACAGAATAAAATGCTGATGCTTCCACAAGTAAGCACAGAAGAGGCTACAGCTAACTTAGCGGAATTACTTAATGCAGGCAATCTTATCTGCGATAACGATAGATGAATCATCTGCATTTCTTAACGATAAATGAAATAATAAACCGCCATTTAATAGAGGCGGTTTATTATATTTCTCCGTATAGGATCACATCCTTTATTACAGTAAGGTTACTACCTAATAACATAAGCATAACTTTAATACATTAAATGAATTTCATTTTTTATAGTATATAAATAAATTAAAATTGACTAATTAAAAGAATTTCTCTAATAATTTAGACAATATTACATGACTCGTTTATAAAAAATATAAAATATTTAAATCAAAAATTTTGTCTTAATTAAAGCTGGCAATAGTAGTGGAAATGTATTAGTAATATGTCATTTGCGTCTAATATTGCTATTTTCAGAAACACAATAAATACAGTAAGAGTGAAAGAATCGCAAATAAATTATTCTGTTTATAACCATTCGACATCTGCAAAGATACTTTTAAAAAAATATTCTATTATACAAAACGTCTAATATTATTATTGAATCAAAAATATATAAATAGGATGGTACCATATCTACCAGTCTGGACGATTCTATTTATATTTGTTTTTATTTTATGAGGAAATTCATAGTTTATGACGCCTTGTTGTTGATTAGCATCAAATGCACGAAATATAATCTCTATTAAGAGCAAAATAAGTAGCATAAAGTATGCCATAGCCGAATACATCATTTACTAAGATCTATATTTTAAAATGAAATATAGTATAAATTGAGCCATAAGTAATTATTTTATAGCTTAAAGTACCATTTATTTATTTTTTAATTGAGGTTTATTTATTTTTTAATTGCGATATGCTGCATACACTACATCATATCGCAGAGAATATTAATAATATTTATTAATCATTTTTAACGACGATTTCCGAAAATACGGAGCAACATTAGAAACAAATTTATAACGTCAAGATAAAGAGTAAGTGCACCTGAAATAGCACACTTACTAAAGTTATCTTTATCATTGGTATTTAATTTTTCACCTATCATCTTTAATTTTTGGGTATCATAAACAGTTAGACCAACAAACACCAGCACTCCTATATAGGTAATAACCCACATGAGTGAACTGCTTTTCAACCAGATATTCATTAATGATGCTAAAACTATACCGATGATTGCCATACACAGTATGCTTCCTAAATTACTAAGATCACGTTTAGTAGTGTATCCGTATAGACTCATCGCGCCAAACATGCCAGCAGTAACTACAAAAGTACTGGCTATAGAATGATATGTATACGCGATAAAGATACTTGATAAGGTTAGACCGGTTAACGATGAATATAGCATAAACAAAAAGGTAGCAACTGTAGCACTGAGATGATGTACTCTACTAGAAAGTATAAATACCAATCCTAATTGCATTATAATTAAACCAAAAAAAATAATTTGGTTAGATAAAATCAAGTTAAGAATCGTTGGTATTTGAGCTGCATACCAGGAAACAAATGCTGTTAATAAGAGACCGCAAGTCATCCAGCCATACACTTGCGCCATATACGCCTGAAGACTGCTATTGGCTTGTTCAACAATGGAACTATTAGAGCGTGGATATCGATTCATAGTGATTACCTTTTATGTGTTGAAGAAGATCGCAAGTTTATCTCTATACCCTAACGCTATTAAAAAGCAAGAATAAATCAATTCTAGCATATAAGATTTATGTTGTGACTTCAATGTGATTAATTTTTTAAGTTCGTTCATCATTAACGATAAAATAGTTGGCACATACTCCATTTTACAGTATCAAGCTTTTACAGAATAACAAAAATTTACTAGGTCATGAGTAATCATTACATTCAATATAACACTATATTACAATACTCATTAGTCATGCTAGTAAAACATTATCTAATAACGCCAGAACAACATATTAACATAATAAATTACCATGAGACGCAGTAATAACTAATACCTCCTTTAGCACCTCCACATAATACAATAATGATGTACTGTATCAATAAAAATTGGTATTTTGTGCTATTATTACGCGCTTACAATTATTCTTAAAGAGAATCACTTAATAAAAATAATATTTATTCCCTTAAAACACAATAAAAACATTTTATTTATAAATTACTATTGAAAATAGTACAAGGCTTCTTTGGAGCGATTAACATAAAGTGATATCATCATTTTATTAGTCGATATATTAAATATTTATTTATCGCTTGTAGTGGATGAGCAAATTGATTTGAGAGAGCGCAATATCATGAATAATAAATTATGATCTAAAAGAATGATAGAGATGTAATTGCGAATGGCCAATCATGTTGTTTTATTATCTTCTAATATCTTATGTGATATTTATTTTAAAATAGATTTTATGTGTTAGATCTCCGTGCTTACCTAATAGGTATACTATGAAGTAGAGAATGGGATGATTAATATAATATACATGGATATGTGATAATATTGAGTTTATAAAAACAATTGCTGATTCTATATACTTAGATATTTAATCTCTTAAAAATGTTCCTATCTAATAATATAAAATATACCGAAGCCTAACGGCATTAGGCAAAAAAAATAATTAATTTAAAAGTTGTTTATTAAAATATAAATATCAATTAATGCATTAAAAGATCACTCTATGAGCATCATATCTTGCTATATGTTAATATAAACTTCTATCCTTTCCGGATCAAGGTGATATTACATATACTTTGATAAATGAAATTTTCTTCTTCTGTTATTGCATGACAGGTATATTTATTTTTTAATCAAATATTCTAATCAAATATTTTACAAGTATTTAGTGATCAATACATTTTAACCGTATAGATATCTCTGTTAAGCATATTCCATAAGGAAATTTTACTCAGTGATGTTCTCATATTGATTCATTATCTTTATACAATGCTGGTTATAATAGTAATACACATTTAATTTATAAAATCATGTTATCTTACGCATTGCAATACTATAGCATTTAGATTATTTTATTTTTGTATTTCGATGTGATCGTTTAACCTAACTTATTAAAGTTATAAAAAGATCGTGCTAAAGATCAATCAAGAGAAAATTCAAAGTATTTTAATATATAAATTTGTCAATATAAACTTAAAATTATACTGACAAACTTAAAAGATATACGAGACTTGGAATCTATAGCATTTACTTTTTTTATTTATAGATTTAAATAGCATTTAAACGGCTATTTTTATATACAAGACAAAAAAATATATCTAGTATGCTAGACTAGATATCATGGTTACTAAAATAGCGCGAGCTTATATAAGTTATATCGTTAGCACGCATATTGGCAGGAGCCTTCATGCACTAAATATGCTAGTTGATCACAACGCTGGAAATGTACTAGCCACTCTTTTATACCTAGCAATAAACGTATCATTTGCTAGTATTACATATTGCCCCTGTTCCAGTGAAAATCAGTTTTCTATCTTTAATGGATTATTATTAATTTTTTATTCTTTATATATTTATTAATGGTTATTAATCAATGGATACGAGAAATGACTATACTATTTTGAAACATCATCTATGATGTTTGTTCTCGTAACATAAAATAGCATCTATACCATGCATACATCTCTTACTATATTCATTAAGATCAATCGTTCATATAATATTTAATGCTGAATTATTGATTCTTCCTTGCACTGAAAATTGCTAAAAATGTATTACTCATTTAATTTCAATAAAGGCAAGATGCATCTTGCATTAGCAAGACGCTTATTGCTTTTTTAAATTTAAGCTACTTTTTTTAAAAAAATCAATATTACTATTGTCTTTATAGTAAAAGAAAATAAATAGATCTACTTTATAACTGCATGGTGTTATTTTTTAATATTTATCTTTTATGTGAATTGGGTCTGGATCTTAGTTTTTATCAATAGCGATATATAATCTAGATGTACTACATATTATTTAAATTTCTATATCCAGACTGATCGAAATTTACTCAATTTATATAATACTATTAGTATTTAACTGTACATTATTTTAATATAAGATAATCTATCTTAGATGATCTTTATATCATTTTTATGAAAGCAATTTCTTATTAGGTATTTTTATATCATAAAGCAAATACATTTTAATCAACGCACGCTGCGATGAAATGCCAAGACACTAATAATGGATGTTGTTTGCTAAACTTATAGGTAATTATTCTTCATAAAAATTAATGTTTCTAGTGCTATTCTTGCAAAACTTTGTATGTTACTTTAAAGTGTATTATATGTACTTTATAGTGCTTTCTTCTACTAAATATAAATACTTCATTATACAATATTTACACGAATTATAAAGACAACAGGTGCCAATATTCGATTCACTTATATAATTTATAATCTTATTGTATGTATCATTACATGTAGACCAGAAAAGATTATCAAGTCTTTAACTTATATTATAGAGTATTTTATATTTAGTATTTTCACTAGTTTAAAATACAGTATATCATTATTTATAAATAGCATGGTACAATGATAATTGCCACTAACCATAACTATACCGCTTGTAGTATCTATATTATAGGATGGATCTTATAGTCTGATATATTTTGGTATTTACAGTGATATTAATGGTTAGAAATAGTGATATAATAATCATACCAGTATTCAGAATAATATTATTCAGATTTTTATTGTAGCTCTACATCATCATAATTGTTGTTATATGCATAATGTTTACTCGATTAGGATAGTAAGGACTGTTAAAAAATCTATTATCTCTCGTCTAAGAAAATACCTTTTTTAATGAGTAGAATATGCGTGCTATCTTATTTAGAGCGTTAATGCTATATTAACGCTATAAGGTTTTATAATTACATTATAAATTATTTCGTTTTGAACATAGCAAATTTGTTCTATTACTTTTATATATATTTTATCTATTTAGCTACGTACAATCAGATGACAGTGAGTTAGTGTTAAATAACTAGAATAGTTGTACTTTTTAGAAAAGTACATTAAAATTTACACTAACCATAGTGCTGGTGGTTAGTCATTAATAGTGATATCTTCATAGCTTAGACGTATGATGTAAATAAAATTGCATAGCTATATAGTATAGGATACTCAGTCAGTATCTCAAATCCTTATATTACAACTAAGCTTTTACGTGCGCCGTGCGTAGATATAAAGTACTGTAACACATTTAAACCTTCACGAAAGTTGGCCGTAATTGGTGTTTCAATAATAGAACCATCTTGTTTCACCATTAAACCACGCAGACCTACTAATTGACGCATCTGTGTGGCATATAAAAGTTCATACTTGATTTAATTAAGTATTGAGTTACAGTTTATCTATATACCACTCATAATATTAAAATCTCACTTGATTTATGCATTAATATCATTAACAATTCTCATTTTACTACGTTTGAAAATAATTTAAAGCAAACGTTTTCTAAATTTTTCTTAAGATCACATTATCTTTTAGATCAGTTAAGAAATATTTAGGTATTTATGCATCTGTATCGATAGACGCCAATTGCGTTCAATGCAGATTGACATGCATAAGCTGGTAGCTTCTTTCTTTTGGCTAATTGGTTGTAAGGCAATAATTCGTTGTTTTTGATCATGTAATGTTGATAATAGAGCATCCAGCACCTCAATATCACGTGCACGTGCTACTGGATATTTCACTTCATCAGCACGCTGCAATGCTTGATTTAATACTTTCATGTCACTGCGCATATTGACTTTCGGTGAAATCGTTACCCAAGTTTTTGCCGAACAATAAATCTCATATGTTCCACTGGTCTCGATTTGACAACTGTATCCTTTTTGCTCTAGTGATACAGTTAGTGGTAGAAGATCGTATATGCACGGTTCCCCACCAGTAATAACGATATGATGTGCGCTAAAACCTTCCTGACGTATCACTGTCAGCAACCTTTGGGCAGTAACGCCGCTCCACTCAGAGTTTGATTCTTTTTTTAATAAGATTTTCTTGATATCTACTTCTAGATGGTCTTCTTGATCCCAAGTATACTTAGTATCACACCAACTACACATGACGGGGCAACCCTGAAGACGAATAAAAATAGCAGGCACACCTGTGAAAAAACCTTCACCCTGAAAAGTCTGAAATATTTCATTAATGGGGTATTGCATAGCCAGCTCAATCTATAAATGCAAAAAGTAATTATCGCAGATCTTGACTGAGTTACAAATATAGATTGAATTCTATTTTTAGTGTTTTAAAAAATAAAATAGATAACTCAGTAATATAGTGGCCGCATGAGAATAAGAGTCATTCATTATTACTGAATAGAGCAATCTACTATTGCAAAGTCACATACATCTAATTCATGATCGATATATAAAACGTTAATTTAAAATCCATCAATATCCATATAGATTTTTGAACTAAGCAAATCTAGTAATACATTTTTATCAACTTAGAGTACATGAATACAAATTCAAACTTTTTAATCATGTATTTTTATCAGTGCAACTATCATATATTATATTTAATATACTATATATATCATATACACAAAAAAAATATACACACCTCTTCATCAAATCAGTATAAAATTCAATATAACTTATAATCAGTTCGACGGACCTATTCTTCCTATTATTAGGATATTAAAAATAAATTAATACAATAAAACATAGATTTAATAAGTCTTTGGTATACACACATGATCTTATAAAGTAAGAAAAATATATAATAAAATCAGAAAAATTCGTACAGTAATTATTTATGGGGAGTTATTTAAATAAATATTATTCAAACAATATATGTAGTAATTAAATTATGATTTAAAAAATATTTTATTAATCCTGTATGTTATTTATCCTATATTTAAAAACTAACCGACAATACTTAAAAACACATAGTGGTATTTTTTGCTAAAATAGTTTAATGACAGTAATTTTTAATACAAAATAAAAGGGATTATAATCATAATAGGAATATCCTATGTTAAAGGATATCATCTATATTATATATACTGCATTTAACCGAATTGATATCAATATTTTATAATGCATGCTGTTTTTTGAAAAAAAATTTTTATTACTATAAATCATTATAATATTCTAGAAATCCATTTTTTCTATGATACTGCTATTAGTTAGAATCGAACTGCCTAATATTATTTATTTATATTATATAAAATGACGGCCGAGAATAAGCATCAAGTAAAATATAGTGATAAATAATTATCTAATATATTTTTCCTGAAACTCTTAAATTTTCTATCTGAATTCGCTGAAATTAGGATGGTTAATAGAACAATACTATATTGTATATAACGCCATTGAGTGCGCCATTAAAAGTATGATTCTGATTATTAAATGCAATGTAATTTAACGATCGTTACTTGACTGATTTGATTCTTCAAAAAAATAAACTGAATAGTCATCAATTAAAATTGATCATTAATAAGCCAATTAGGCATATCATTTAAACCTATTGCCTGACGCACTAGTGTCATTTTTAGACCTGGAAGAATATCTACTAGCTGCAAGCCAAATCCACGTAGCATTTTTTTTACACAATGATTACCATCAAATAAGCCTTGGCACCCTTGTATAAGAGCTAACATCATTGCTGCACTATGCTTTCTGCGACGTTCATAACGACGAAGATATAGATGTTGGCCGATATCCTTGCCTTGCTGCGTTAAGCGCCGTAATTCAAATATTAATTCTGCCGCATCCATCAAGCCAAGATTTAACCCTTGCCCAGCCAACGGATGTATAGTATGAGCCGCATCACCAACTAACGCCAATCTATGCGCGGCGAAACTACGTGCATAACGTCCCATTAATGGAGCAATAAGACGTTGACTTTCTAAGTAACAATGACCAAGGCGCATGTCGAAGGCCATTGCTAATTGTCTATTAAATTGATCCTGTGATAATTTTTTTAGTCGTGCTGCATTAAGTGGGTTTACAGACCAGACAATTGAACTGAGATATGGTTCACTGAAAGGTAGAAAGGCCAAAATACCATCGCCATGAAATATCTGCATTGCTGTTGACAAATGTGGCATTTCGCTTCGTATAGTGGCTACTAATGCATGATGGTGATAATCCCAAAAAGTGAGAGGAAGAGCACTGTGCTGACGAATCCATGAATGTGCACCATCTGCAGCAATAACTAAACGTGTACTAAATATGCAATCATCTTCTAATGTGATTAATACTTCATTTTGATTCCAAATTACATTTTTTAGTAAAGCGGGGGTAATAATGGTTGTATTAGATAAACTTTTTGTACGTTTCCACAATATATTTTGTATTACAGCTTTTTCGATAATATGACCAAGATGACTGAAACCAAATTCAGTAGCATGAAATATAATTTTTCCAAAACTATCCTTATCCCATATCTCCATCGTATGGTAAGTACTAATATGACTTTCGAGAATATCTCGCCAAACACCTATGTATTTTAGTAAATACTCACTCGCAGTGTTAATAGCCAAGACATGTAGTTCAGGTAATTCACGATATCCTAGTATCCTAGGACTTTGCTTTTCTAGCACGGCAATTTTTAGACCGATACTGTCTAGACCTATAGCTACGGCTAATCCTACTATACCGCCACCAACAATAACTAAGTCAAATGATGTTTGCATGCTACTGATTGCCTTAAAATAATAGAACATAGAGCAATGATATTAATCTAATATTTTACCCAACCTAACAGGTGTTTTATAAAAGAATCACGTATAGTTGGAAAACATGCCATTGCTAAAAATCCAAGGTTACGGCCAATAATCAGCAATCCATAGCGATTAGCGAATAAACGCATTAAATTATCAATCATCGCAATTGTATCTTTTTGATCTTGCTGTCGACGTTGCTTATAATAATGCAAGCATGAATAACCACCAGGATCTTCGTTTCTATCCCGCGCTTCTGCTATCGTTTCTGCTAGCGATATTACGTCGCGAAGACCAAGATTAAACCCCTGGCCGGCAATGGGATGCAACGTTTGTGCAGCATTACCCACTAAGGCTAATCGGTGGCTAACATGCTGATTAGAAATCCGCTTTTTTAGTGGATAACTATGACGTTTTCCAGCCTTTAAGATACGACCTAAACGCCAGCCAAAAACATTTTGTAACTTGTTGATAAAAGAGTTGTCATTCCAGATAGAGACTTGTTGGTACTGTTCTAAATTATGACACCAAACAAGAGCACTACGTCCTTGCGATATTGGTAGCATTGCTATTGGTCCATAGCAAGTAAACCGTTCAAAAGCACATCCTTGTGGATCTTTTTCAGTTGTGATATTTGCGATGGTAGCATATTGCAGGTAATCACTCTCTTTCCAGTGCATATTACAAGCTTGTGCTATCCTTGAATTCGAACCATCAGCTGCCACTAAAAGTTTTCCGCTAATACTTTTTCTATCATTGAATAGCACTTTTACTTGCTCAGTACTGCGGATCACCTCAATCACTCTCGCTGGGCAGTGAAGTGTTATACCAGGCGCTTTCTTTAATAAGTTCAGAAGCAGCTTACCAGCATCGTGTAATGCAATGACCTGTCCAAGTGCAGCAACCTTATAATCCTGTGCCTTAAGATTCATAAAGCCAACGTGGTTACGATCACTAATGTGTACCTTAGTAATAGCTGTTGTGCAGCCTCGAAGTGTTGGCCAGATACCAATTCGCATTAAATGATGACAAGTACCAGGTGCAAGTGCTATCACACGAGCATCAAATCCTGGATGACTACACTCATCTGGATAGTTGAGTTCAATGAGATCGACTGGCATACTACCTTGAGTGAGTGAAGAAATAGCTAGTGCTAAAGTCGACCCCGCCATACCACCACCAACAATAATGACACTCATTTCACTCTACCTTGTCATAACCATCAAATCTTCAATGATCCCGGCATCTTTCGGTACACCATCAGTCAGATTTTTATTTCCATTAGAAGTGATTACAATATTGTCTTCAATACGGATGCCGATGCCATGGTATTCTTGTGGCACATCCGCATCTTCTGCAATATAGAGGCCTGGCTCAACAGTTAGCACCATACCTGGCTCTAACATCCTGTTGTAATTCATGTCTCCATAAAAGCCGACATCATGTACATCAAGGCCTATCCAGTGACTTAAGCTATGCATGTAAAACTTACGGTATGCTTGTTCGTCAAACAATTGTTCTACATTCCCTCTCATTATCCCTAATTCTACAAGCCTGGTAATCATGATATGTATCACTTCTTCATTTACTTTTCCGATATTTGTTCCAGGCTTAAATAATTTCAAGGCATGCAACTGAACAGTTTTTACGATATTATAGACCTCGCTCTGTGCCTTATTAAAGATACCATTGACTGGAAAAGTACGAGTAATATCACTGGCATACCCTTTATATTCACAGCCAGCATCGATTAATACTAAATCTCCATCACGCATCACACATTTATTGTCATTATAATGCAATATACAGCCATTTTTCCCACTACCAACAATAGTGTTATAAGATGAAGACTCAGCACCAAGACGAGTAAATTCATATTGTATTTCAGCCGCTAATTGATATTCAAACATACCAGGACGACATTTTTTCATTGCACGAGTATGAGCTAATGTACTTATTTCCGCAGCTCTTTGTATTATAAGGAGTTCCTCCGATGATTTAAATAGACGCATATCATGCAACCATGGGCGCCAATCAGATTGGATGATTGGCACTTGAATTTTTTTTGCATTGCTCTTTTTTAATTTATGCAAAGCGTTATCTACAATTAGATCAGCATAATCATATTCTCCTTTGGCATGATAGATCGTGACTAAACCATTAAAAAGTAAGTATAGCTGTTTATTGATATCATTGAATGGCAGTGCACGATCTATTCCCAATAAATCTGTAGCGGCATCCTGTCCTACACTACGGCCAAACCATATTTCTGATATTAGATTCCGTACTCTATTAAATAGAACACTATAGTTATGTTTCTCGTTGTTTTTAATTAAAACGAGCGCGGATTCTGGTTCGTTAAACCCAGTGAGATACAAAAAGTTACTATTCTGTCGATAGGGATACTTAGTATTTGCATTGCGAATCACTTCTGGCGCAGAGAAAATAATCGCTGCACTTGACGGAGCCATTTTTGCTAATAATGTACGACGGCGGTGACTAAATTCTTTCTGCGGCATTACTTTATCTGAAATTAATCTTATCATGGGTTATAACTTGATAAACGAGAATGTATATTGAATGTAATATCAGTTTAATAATGTCTAGTGCGCTTGATAATTTTATATTGAATATAACATGTTATAGAATAACATAGATATATATTCTATATATCTATTATAGCCCCTATTTTTTATTAACATTTTTGTTTTAGTATATTGTACTTTAATGTTGATATGCTACAACATTATATGTTTGATATATAAATAGACGCAGTTCTTAATTATTTTTTTACATTACTTCCACTCCCTTATTTCCCACACGGTTTGGACTAGAGAACAGATGACTAAATTACAGCATATTGTGCCATGAATAGATTTCAAGCTATTTAGCAGTTCTTAATTCTCACTCATCTATCCAGATAAAAACTATTAAGTGTTAGTTATCGTTAATATCTATTATTCTGGATACGCATGTTCTACAAGTCAGCGGAAATTATATTAAGATATCGTATGTGAAAGATATTAATAACTTTAAAATTAACAATCAAATGTAATAATTAATCTCTGTAACATTTTAAATAGATTAATTTATATTTCATAATAATAATTATAGTTAAAAGATTTAGATACATAAAAATATACTAATGATTGATAGATACAAATAAAATAGCAAAGTAATAAGATGTGCTAATTATATTTTATTTTCTGAAGAGAATGATTTATCTATTGTACAATGTATTTAATTTATGTATAAGCAGAGTGAATTAGTATCCGATTAATATCCTGCATTACAAAAATAATTAGATTAAAAGTATCATTATTATAAATTTAAATAAATCAAACCAATGATATGATATAAGATAAACAGGCAATTACAAACAAAATAAATGCCCGAATTGATACATAAGATATTTTTTGATCTTCCATCATGCAGTTTTTATTGAATGTTTTAATAACTTTAAAGTATACTAAGCAACCTCCTATATATGTATTTTATATATGTCGTTCATAAAGATTATAATAGATATAGATTATCTATTATAGAAATAATCGATAAAAAATTTTCTAGTATCATCATAAAAAAGTTAAACTAATGCATTTTAGATCTAAAGTCATTATTAGCATAATATCTAATTATATATTCTAAACATCTAATTATAAATAGATATTTGTAATATTAAAATTAAATTTTTATCATTTCGATACTAAAATCAAAAAAAATTACTTTCATTACTAATAACTTTCGATAATTACGGAATAAATTATAATCTTTTCTTGAATAGTCACTCGTAACGCAAAATTACATATTACAAAAAATTATACAAAGCTTACATCTACACAATAATAATATTTTGATTTTTGACTTACATGGCAGGCAGGGTGAAGTAACTCAAATAGGAAAATTAGTTTTAATATATTGTTATATGCTATTAAAGAATTATTTTAAATTGTTAAATCAAAATATCGTGATCAATAATAAATCATGGATTTATATTTGAATAGTGAATGATAGCTATAAAAGAGATCAAGAGAAATAGAATATATATTGCTAATTATGAAATAAATTATTTTTCTATGCAATATAGCCTCAATTAAGGCAATTAAGACTGTAGCTTAAAGTAATGCTCACTATAGCATAATGCTTTTTAGTTATTAGAATCTTTAATAAGATCCTAAATAAATATTTCCATAAGCTATGTATAATATATTTTACATCCAAATTATGCAACATATAAATAATGATTTAAAGTCTTATTAAGAATATATTTACAGTAATATCCTTCTATTTTATTGGAATGTATCGCTGTTATGAAGGACTCGTGCATTTTAAGCGCTAGTCTGATAAAAAAAATACCTTTAGCTATCAGGTATATTGATATCCTAGTTCTATATTTTATTATAAATATCTATCTTTTATACTTGAAGTATATCTAAATACGTTCTTTCTTCAATAGATTTATCTATATCGTTAGATGATAGGCTATATGATTCCGATATGGTCAGTGCCATAGGCATGCTAATGCCATAGGTCATATTTAATGATATATTCTAAAAGTTAATGATCGGCATTGTTTTTTGAGAAGCTCCTTTAATCCCTTATAATACAGTAACTCTTATGGCATATATAGTAATCATTTTCTCCATAACTATAAAGATTAACTGAATAGTGAAATTTTATATTACAATTATTATATTTAATTTATTATTATAAATAACAGATAAAATATGCTTATCCAGATTATCTTTTTTATAAGCAATACGAATATGTGCTGGCTAATATATTAGTAAAATTTATTTATTTTCAGGCATAAACGATAGATGAAATGTTTAGTTACGAGCTCTATTTTTTAGATTGCTAATCTTTAATTAAATTAATAATAAATGTATATAGAATATTTTTTTATATATTAGAAGTGTATAATAAATATATTGATAGTATATGAGTTGTCTTATAATAATAGTATTTTAAGCGATCTATCAGAAAAAAAGTTAGAACTATTAAAGTAGTGTTATATTCATCAACTCGCCACATTATAATTAATATTAGTATTTAATAAGTAGTTGAATTAATATACGGAATGAATGATTCTTCATAGAACTTTTGTGGCCAAGAATATGTCGAATAATATTCTGATGTATTTATTATGAATTTAATATATTAAAAAAAAGAGTCAGGCTAATATATGAAACTGTATTTCATAAATTATTTATCTATATAATTAGAGACGAATTCTATGAGAAGAATATCGACTATCATTATATACCAATAGGGATATATCACTGAATCATGCCTAACTACTTCATATTCTATGTATATATACTGTAAAGCTTAATTTAATATAGGATATAATTGCATTTTTGTAGCTGACGAGCTAAATTCTGTTTAGAATAATTACTAAAGCTTATATAGAATTCTATAAGCCATATATTTAAGATTATTACACAAAAATATAAAAGTATATTTTCATATATGTCTTTTTAAGAAAAATAGCTTTATGTTTTGATTAAATACGGCTAATGGATTATATGAAGTCATATAATAATAACAAACATAGCCATTTACACCATGACCTCAACGCCATACTGAGTACCAATCAAAGCTATATCAGCGCAACGCTTAGCGAATAAACCAACGCTAATTACACCAGCGATACCATTAACTTGATTCTCTAATGTCACGGCATCGGTAATAATTAAATTATGTACATCTAGAATCACATTTCCATTATCGGTTACTACATGTTTACGATACTCTGGAAGACCACCTAACTTTATTAATTCGCGTGCTACATAGGATCGTGCCATCGGGAGCACTTCTACTGGCAATGGAAATTTACCCAACACATCAACCTGTTTGCTAGAATCGACAATACAGATAAATGTACGTGCAATAGCAGCAATGACCTTTTCTCGAGTTAGCGCAGCACCTCCACCTTTAATAATCTGCATATACTTATTAATTTCATCTGCTCCATCAACATAGATATCTAATGAATCTACGTCGTTGCTGTCAACAATAGGGATACCAAGTTTTGTCAGCTTAGCACTAGAAGCTAAGGAACTAGAAACTACACCTTCAAGTTTATGATTAATAAAACCTAGCGCATCAATAAAGTGGTTAGCAGTTGAACCGCTACCTACGCCAATAAGAGTATACGGAATTACGTATTCTAGCGCTGCCCAACCTACGGCTTTTTTCATTTCATCCTGTGTCATAACGTATCTCGCTTTTTTTCTATGACAATATATATAAGAATAAAATTCTATTATTTTACTCAGGAAGATTAATTTCCTTATATTTGAATAAGAATGTATCTATTTATCAATAAATTCTTGCCAATATTATAGCATTATATAATGCAACTATATGGCATAGTTGCATTATAAATTACATTCAAGCGATTTAATTTATAATTCAATACTCAGCAGTTTCAAATGCTGGGACTACTAGTCACGGTAATTAAAATAATTATAAATATATGTACTAAGATCTCAAAGAGCATTTGTAAGCATCTATGTGTTAATTAGATGCTTTATATCGCTATTGAACTAAATAGGGAGTAAAGATTTTCTTGCTGTTAAATAAGATGAAACTGTCAGAGCATAAATAGTCTGATTCTACTATTCCTTGAAGATTTAAGTTTGATTTAATCTCCTTGTATAATACAAAGGAGATTAAATCTCGAACGTATTCGAGAAAACTATATAACAAAGTAAATAAAATGAATAAAAATACAGTCTAAATGACTGAATAAGCAGTCAGAGACTATTGCAACATGCAATAACTAATTGCTGGATATTTATTTTAATATTAGTAATAATCTCATTGCAATTAAATATAAGTCGATTCTTTTTAACTGATCACTATTTTTACATATAAAAATTATTTATGTCATTAACTGTAAGATTTAGCAATCTTCAATTAGAATTGGTATTGACTTTTATATCTTATTGTTTATTATCTATTTTAGAAATCTCCCTAATATATGTAAATTTTATATAAAAATTAACAGTTATTATATACATAATTTATACATAATGTTACTTATCATTTTCTTCTTTCTCATCATCTTGTCATGATGATTGACATTCATGATAAGATGATGAGAAAGAATGCCTACTCATTTTAGGAATAAAGCAAGTACTTTTATTCTATTCACTTAGCAAATGCTTATAGATAACTGATAAATAATAATATAATCGCTATACAATCAACACTGCAACGCATTTCTTATAACTTAATTACAGCGTAAATTATATTGACGATTGATAAGATCTGTAAACTTCTATAAATAACTTTATATTATTTATTGTTGGTGGTCATAAATGATTTTAGCTACTTTTTCAGCTTCACTGTTTAATTGCAACTGTTTATAAGCATTCTGCATTAATGGTAAGGCCTTCATTATTGCCTTGGTATCTGAATATTCACGTAACATCTGTTCAGTACGATTAATAACTGCGATATAAGCACCGCGTTTAGCGTAAAAGTCTATGACTGACAGTTCATACTTAGCGAGACGATCTTTTATATAGGTTAAATACTTTTTAGCATCATTTACATACTGACTATTAGGAAAGCGCTGTATTAATTGAACAAAATTACGAAACGCAGCATATGCGTGTTCTGGATCACGATCTGAACGATTAATACTAAAAAAGCTGTGTAATATATTTTTATCTAATTCTATCTCAGATAAGGCCCGAATATAGATTACATAATCAATATTTGGGTGTATTGGGTTAAAACGCATGAAGCGATCGCTATATATTAGGGCCGACTGTAAATTACCAGATTTATAGTAGGCATTAATAAGATCTAATTGTACTTGCTTGGAATAAGGTTCAAAAGGATAACGGTTATCTAATATTTCTAATTGAGAAATAGCGCCTTTAAAATTACCACGCTGTATTTTGTGATGCGCAGAAGCATAGAGTGTAGCAGGTGAATTATCAGGTAATCTATTCTTTAATGTTGAGCAACCTAATAGAACTAAATTTACTATAATAAGCGTTACTAGATATTTTATTCGTCTCATAATGTGTTTAATGCCCTGAAGAGTTGATTTATAGAGACTATACTTTAAACTTCTAAAAAAATACGATATATAATCGAGTATGATCTTAAAAAGAATAGCCGTAACAATCCAATGTTCATAAAAGAAGTAGAATATGGAAAGAAAATACAACTCACTGCAACTATATCTGAATTACAACGTGGAATACGTTTAGATCAAGCTATAGCTAAATTATTTACTCATTATTCAAGATCTTACATTAAAAAGTGGATTTTAGAAAAGAGAGTGCACGTTAATGGTAAAATAGAAAGTAAGCCAAAAAAGAAAGTTTTAGATGGGGATACAATCAATATTACTGCGTATATAGAAGAAGTGACATATTCTAAACCACAGAATATTGCGCTAGATATCATGTACGAAGACAGTGATATTCTGATAATTAATAAGCCATGCGGTGTGGTCGTACATCCTGGCGCTGGCAATCCAGATGGTACTGTACTTAATGCATTATTACATTATCATCCTAAAATTGTTCATGTACCACGTGCGGGTATCGTACATCGTCTAGATAAAGACACTACTGGCTTAATGGTAGTAGCAAAAACTATACCAGCACAAACTCAATTGATAAAAGCATTAAAGATGCATGAAATTATACGCGAATATGAAGCAGTAGTAATAGGCACTATGATTGCTGGAGGTACTGTAAATGCATCGATTGCACGCCATTCTACTAAACGGACTCATATGTCGGTTAGCTCGATAGGTAAACCGGCAGTAACTCACTATCGTATTATAGAACATTTTCGTGCGCATACTCACCTTCTTCTACGTTTAGAAACTGGCCGTACTCACCAGATCCGTGTACATATGTCGCATATTAATCATCCATTAGTTGGAGATCCCATATACGGAAGTCGTCAACGTTTTCCAAAAGGTATGTCAGAAGATGTGATCAGTATATTGCGTGGTTTCCAACGTCAAGCATTACACGCTAGTATGCTTTGCTTGTATCATCCAATCAGTGGTATCAAAATGCAGTACCATGCACCACTACCGCAGTATATGATAGATTTAATTATTTTTCTAAAGGATGATACTGAAGGATTTAACAATAAAATAGATGAATAATTTTATCACTTATTCTTCACTCAATACCTATTGCTAGTTAGAATGTATCAAACTTACCTATATTATCTTTTGATGATTACTAATAACTAAGATATATCATTTTACTGCATTTCTGTTTTAAGAGATGTTCTATTATAGCAAGCGTGTAATACTTGATTCTAATTGCGTAGTACAATATAAGATTAAGGTGCAGCACTTGTTTTAGGGATATGTATGTCAATGTAGTGAGTACATAGACTAACATATTGCATTTTAGCAATAAAATTGCTAACTTATTCAGTCCCTGGTACGGTTTATAATACACGTGTAGCAACAAATGTATGCAATTACAACAAAATATTATATGCATTTTGCACATGTAGCTCAGAGAGCAAGTTGCTATTATCTACGCTAGTTGTAGTGCTTTACTGTATCATCCATAAGGTAAAACTGTTGTGAATTTTCTATGAAGATAGATGATATTATACTTATCGATAATTGATATAAATATTAAGTAATTTTAGTTTCCTTAGAGTTATATTCGGATACTAAAATAAATAGTATAATAAATATTATTTTTCTATTATGGCTATAGATTAAGAGCATTTTTTATTTTATTATCCACTATATGGAATATACATTATAATATTTCTAAACTTGTATGAATATTGGCGACATAGATTATGGAAATAAATAATACTTTTTTATTCATATAAAATAACAATAGAATCCTAACAAATTGCATGTGCCGTATTTGGCCAATATTATTTAATATATTTATTTATATATAGTAATATTAATGATATTCATATGATATTACTTAAACATTTAATATATGACCATATATAAATATTTAATAATAATTTAAAAAGACATTTCCATGTTTCTACCTATATTCAATATTTTTGTATTAGATACTATGAACAGTTTATTAAATCTTTTATATCTGTATTATAATTAATTACATTAAGTAAGAAAGAACAGTGCATAGGTTATTAACCGCACAAAATATGCTCTTTAGTAGGAATCCATGTATAACATTTAAAAAATCATGCACTATTGCTCTAAAATGAAAGGCTGTTTCAGCTTCCTTTCACTATCCAAAGAGTGAATATGCATATTAAATATTTATGCTAGAATAATGTAAAACGTATAGATACATGTATTTATGCTCATCTTTTTTTCCTTGCGTTACTTTAATTTAATAGAAATCTGAGTAATCTAGTAAAATAACTATAGTAATAACAGATAAACTCAGCAAAGCTATTAAATAAACAAGAGGCAGTAAAAACGTGAAAGATCAGAGGTCTGAAGACCATCGGCAAGCATTGCGGAAATATACTATTGATCTAACTGAACACGCCGAGCAAGGCAAACTAGATCCTGTCATTGGCCGTGATGAAGAAATCCGTCGTACTATTCAAGTTCTACAACGTCGTACGAAAAATAACCCCGTGCTTATCGGTCAACCTGGTGTGGGCAAAACGGCTATTGTTGAAGGTTTATCGCAACGTATTATAAATAGAGAAGTGCCAGAAGGCATGAAGCATAAGCGTGTTCTATCTCTTGATATAGGCGCTTTGATTGCTGGTGCTAAGTATCGCGGTGAGTTTGAGGAAAGGTTAAAAGAAGTATTGAGTAATTTAGTTCAAGAAGAAGGTAACGTGATCCTCTTTATTGATGAATTACATATTATGGTTGGTACTGGAAAAGCTGAAGGTTCGATGGATATTAGCAACATGTTGAAACCAGCGTTAGCGCGTGGAGAACTGCACTGTGTTGGCGCGACTACGCTAGATGAGTATCGTCAATATATAGAGAAAGATGCCGCACTTGAGCGTAGATTCCAAAAAGTCTATGTAAAGGAACCATCTATTGAAGATACAATTACTATTTTACGTCGTTTGAAAGAACGTTATGAACTACATCATCATGTCCAGATAACAGACCCCGCAATTGTAGCAGCAGCCATGCTATCGCATCGCTATATTTCTGATCGTCAATTACCTGATAAAGCGATTGATTTAATAGACGAAGCTGCCTCTAGTATTCGTATGCAAATGGACTCTAAACCAGAGTCACTTGATCGCCTGGAACGGCGTATTATCGAATTAAAATTGGAACATCAAGCACTAAATAAAGAATCTGATGATGCTAGTAAAAAAAGCATGAAAATAATCAGTGCTGATCTACAGATAAAAGAACATGAATATTCTAATCTAGAAGAAAAATGGAAAAACGAGAAAATCTCTCTCTCCAATACCCAGAATATCAAAGCTGAATTAGAGCAAGCTAAGATTACATTAGAGCAGGCGAGACGTGTTGGCGATTTAGAAAAAATGTGTGAATTACAATACGGTCAGCTCCCTGAATTGGAAAAAAAGCTTGCTATTGCAACAAGGGATGCAGGTAATAGTATAAAGCTACTGCGCAATTGTGTAACTGATGAAGAAATTGCGGAAGTATTAGCTCGGGCAACAGGTATACCAGTTACTAGAATATTGGAAGGTGAACGTAATAAGCTATTACGTCTTGAGCAGGAATTACATGCAAGAGTAATTGGACAAGATGAAGCAGTTAATGCAGTCGCTAACGCGATTCGTCGTAATCGTGCAGGACTTTCTGATCCTTCTCGACCAATCAGTTCATGCCTATTTCTTGGTCCTACTGGAGTTGGCAAAACCGAACTCTGCAAAGCGTTAGCTTCATTTTTGTTTGATAGTGATGACTTCATCGTGCGTATCGATATGTCCGAGTTTATGGAAAAACATTCTTTATCTCGTCTAGTTGGAGCCCCTCCTGGTTATATTGGTTACGAAGAAGGTGGTTGCCTAACTGAAGCCGTGCGCCATAAACCTTATTCAGTAATACTACTCGATGAAGTAGAGAAAGCACATCCAGATATATTTAATCTTCTTTTACAGGTATTGGATGATGGACGTTTAACTGATAGTCAGAGTCGAACTATTGATTTCAGAAATACTGTAGTGATTATGACTTCTAACTTAGGTTCTGATATCATTCAAGAAAATTTCACTAAAAAAGCTTATAATCAGATCAAAGAATCTGTCATGGAAAGAGTACACCGTCAGTTCCGAATAGAATTTATTAATCGTATAGATGAAGTGGTAGTCTTTCATCCACTTAACCAAAAGCATATTACAGAAATAGCTAAGATGCAACTTGCACGACTCTACAAACGTTTAGAAGAGCGCGGCTTTAAAGTTACGATGACTAACAATGTATTGGAATTATTAGGGCAAATAGGTTTTGATCCTGTATATGGCGCACGTCCATTAAAACGCGCTATCCAACAAAAAATTGAAAATCCACTAGCCAAAGATATAATCTTTGGCGATTTAATTCCAGGTCATGTAATTACCTTAGATGTAGAAAATCAACATATTGTTGCCCATCAGTCATGCTGATAACTCCTAATATAACTAGGAAATTCTTTATTTCAATAACTATTAATAATATTTAGTACAGTAATTAAAAGTTTTTTGCATGTAGATGTTGTAGTTTTTCTAAAATTCAATATTACAGCAGATACATTGCTATGTTAAAAAAATCAACAGATAAAATAATAGATTGACTATTTATAAAAAATATGTATTATATGATACATTAAATTAACTGATATGGTATCTGTGCATTTACGTTTATTTAAAAATTTGTTCAATATTTGGTTGTTATGTTGCACTGATAAAAGATAAGAATTGAATATAGAAATTGTGATGTCATATATAACATCCTTCAACTATATTGCTGACAAAGATTAACTATCTACGTAGCTATACCTGAATAGGCTTGTAGCTCAGTTGGTTAGAGCGCACCCCTGATAAGGGTGAGGTCAGTGGTTCAAGTCCACTCAGGCCTACCACTGATTGTATATATCGTAGCTTTATTATTTTGTTTTAAATTTAATATACGTGAAAATTGATTCTTTGAAAGTTTACTTAAATTAATAGTGGGGGCTATAGCTCAGCTGGGAGAGCGCCTGCCTTGCACGCAGGAGGTCAGCGGTTCGATCCCGCTTAGCTCCACATAATTAAAATTTAGGCATGTTTAATATTTCATATAAAGTTTCAGCCTAGACTATAGGAATCAAAAGTGTCAAGAATATGATGATAATACGCAATAATTTTAAGCATAAAATTAGATATCAAAAAATTATGTAAATATATAAAAATAATTTATAATACCCAATACAATACTTTTATTATTATTTTGTATAAATTTACTTATATTACCTACAATAATATAAGTAAATTTTAAAATCTATTAAGATAGATTAAAAGAGGAATTGGAAATAATTTTACTTATTAAAATATTAATTAATGCTTGCAAACTTTTTCTTTAAATTCACATAGATCGTGAATGATACATTCATAACAGCGTGGTCTTCTTGCAATACAAGTATAGCGCCCAAAAAAGAGCAACCAGTGTTGGCAATTAACCCTAAATTCATTAGGCACTACTTTTAATAATTTTTTTTCAACCAATGTAACGTTCTTTCCAGATGCGAAATTTGTACGGTTGCAGACACGGTAGATATGTGTATCTACAGCAATAGTTGGCCAACCAAAAGCAATATTAAGTACTACATTAGCAGTTTTACGACCGACACCTGGAAGCGCCTGTAATGCTAAACGGTCTTCTGGAACACATGCACTATGCAATTCTAGCAGTCTACGACAAGTTTTAATTATATTTTCAGCTTTGCGATTATATAAACCAATAGTCTTGATATATTTTTTAATGCCATCAACACCTAGTGCTAAAAGTGTATCCGGAGTATTAGCAACTGAATATAGATTCGATGTTACTTTATTAATTCTAACGTCATTCGTTTTTGCAGATAGAAGGACTGCAATTAATAACTCAAATGACGTAGTATATAGAAGTTCAGTAGTTGGTTGTGGATTTTTTTCACGTAACCTTTTAAGAATATTCAATCTTTTATGTTGATTCATTAACTTATCTCTATTGATTCATATTCTATTGTCATAGTAATTCAATTTTTATCCTTACGAATTTTGATCTTATCGTCTATGAAATATTTCAGCGCGAGGAGTAGACCCAATCCAATAAAGGCACCTGGCGGTAGCATGGCTAATAGAAATGCGTTATCGTAATTTATCAGTTCAATATGTAATAATTTACCATACTTTCCTAATAACATATCGGCACCATCAAATAGTGTCCCTTTACTTAGTAATTCACGCATCGCACCTAGTGCAACCATGACGCTAGTTGAACCGAGACCGATAGCTATCCCATCGATTGCTGAGAGGCAAATTGATTGCTTCGTTGCTACAGCTTCAGCACGTCCAACGACGATGCAATTAGTAACGATGAGTGGAATAAAAATTCCTAAAGACTGGTACAGGCTAACAGTATAGGCATTGATTAGCATTTGAATAATACTAACTATTGATGCTATAATCATAACATAAATCGGAATACGTATTTCACTGGGCACTAAGTGGCGCACTAAAGAAATTGCAATATTCGTCATTGTGAGCACTAAAGTAGTGGCTAATCCAAGACCTAGGGCGTTAATAACTGTTGAAGTTACCGCCAATAAAGGGCACATGCCTAGTAATTGTACTAGTGCTGAGTTTTTTCTCCATATTCCTTGGATAATCAGGTCTTTTGCTGTACTCATTTTGTTGCCTCACATAGAGATAAATGACCTAGTTTAGCTGGCAAGGTTGTGATATATAATGTCGTCCGCAATATAGCGTTTACTACAGAACGTGGCGTGATAGTCGCACCGGTAAATTGATCAAACATACCACCATCTTTCTTGACAGCCCAGTGTGGATCAGCTAGGTGAGCGACCTTCTTTCCGCTAAAGAAGGTAATCCAATTTGATATACGTAGTTCAATTTTATCGCCTAATCCTGGCGTTTCATGATGCTCAATAACTCGAGCTCCAAGTACAGTACCATTAAAGTTGGCGCCCACTAGCATTTGAATAGAGCCAGAGTAACCATCAGGCGCAATAGTCTCAAGTGCTGCTGCGATTAATTTGCCATTTTTTCGTGCTAAATATAGATGATGTGGGCTACTATTGCCTAGTATAGGATCAATTACTAGAAAGCATTCAGATTGCATATTATTATCGTAATTTTCTGGCGGTATGACCTGATCTAGCAATTTTTGTTGCTGCTTTATAACTTGATTTGCAATAGTTTTTTGCGTTAAGGTATTAACTATAGCAGTTAGCCCCGTAGTAATAGCAGCAAAAATGGCTAATGTAAGACCATATTTTTTCATTAATTGTAGCATTTTGGTCCTTATCTATGACCGTAAACATGCGGCTGTGTATAATGGTCAATTAACGGCACAGTGATATTGGCTAATAATACCGCAAAAGCCACTCCATCTGGATAGCCACCATAGACACGAATAAGCCATATAAGCATGCCAATTAGCGCGCCGTAAATTAGCCTCCCGCGAGAGGTAGTAGAGGCACTAACCGGATCAGTAGCAATAAAAAATGCGCAAAGCATACTAGCACCGGAAAATAGATGAATTAGCGGAGATCCATAGTGATCGGCATCGCTTCCCCAAGAACATTGAGAGAAGATAAAAAGTGATACCAGAATGCTAATGGGAATTTGCCAATGGATTAACCTATTAGCAAGCATAAAAAGGCCCCCAATAAGGAAACCTAAATTGACCCATTCCCAGCCAATACCTGATACGATTCCACGGAATAACGGCTGCTCTAATACCTGTGTTATGCTATGTGTCGTATGTAATGCGGTTTTCAAAGTATCAAGTGGTGTAGCTTGAGTGAGACCGTCATAAGCTATTTGTTCAACTGCAGGAGCAGTATGCCCACTAAAAATAATTAGTAAAGTATCTTGAAATGATAAGAATGTAGAGCGTAGTTCATATGGCAATAACCAACTAGTCATCTGTACTGGAAAAGAAATTAATAACACTACATAGCCGACCATCGCTGGATTAAATGGATTATGTCCCAAACCTCCATAAAGTTGTTTGGCAATCACAATAGCAAAAAAACTGCCGATGAATATTATCCACCACGGAACTAACGGAGGCACACTAATACCAAGTAATAAGGCAGTTAGTAAAGCAGAGTTATCTGCTAACTTACGGCGAACAGGTGCTTTACGTAATGCCAATATAACTGCTTCGGCTAATAGAGAAACGATCATAGCTAACGCAATTTGAATAAGTGTACCGTAACCAAAGAAAATTACCTGTGCTGTAATGCCAGGCATACATGCCAACATCACCCATAACATGATACGCGAGGTATTTGTCCTATTATGTATGAAAGGTGAACTAGCAATATATAAACTCTTGTAAGTTGATGATATAGGACGTAACTTCATAAAACATCACACCTTTTACTAATTTTATAACAGTTCCATTGACTTATTACGACAAATTAATATAGAACTTATTGCTACAAATTATACCTAATCCATTAGTTATGGTAATACGCTTTAACTAAAGTTATGGTAATACGCTTTAACTAAGTCACTCTTTATTAGTTTTTAAAGGCGAAGTTTTCAATGAAACTTTCTTAGCTTTAGCTCGAGCAATAGCTTCTGATACAGAGATTTTTCGAATAGCTTTTTGAAGCATAGTGGATTCTTCTGGATTGAGAACTCTAAGTGGAGTTAAAACCGATTCTATTTTATCTTGCATACCTACTGTTACAGTAGGTACTGTTTCTGTATATTGATTTTTTATCATACTTCCTTGAGTGTGTTGTTGTTGCTGAGACGCTTCACAAGCAGTGATAGTAATCTTATCATGATTTAGATGCTTACTATGAATAATCGTAGATGTAGCGTGTGTATTATTGTTTTTGACTTGTGCCGATGCTATAAATTGTAATGCATGATCTGCATCATATTTTATCTTTATAGATGCTTTCTGATAACGCTGTTCACGTAATCGTTTTTCATTCTCTAAACGTGCTATCTTTCGGTTATAATTTGCTTTAGCTGCAGTAGTACGTATTGTTTCTTGATCAATAGCCTTAATTTCAGCTTTTTCTTGTCGATAGTACTGTACTAAAGGAATGTTACTAGGACATACAAATGCACAGGCACCACACTCAATACAGTCAGATAAATGATATTTTTTCGCTTTGTCATGTTCCTTGCCACGACTAAACCAATAGAGTTGTTGCGGTAATAGACCAACAGGACAGACATCTACGCATAATCCGCAACGGATACAAGGGTCTTCAGTCCTGTCTAAAGACATTTCACTAAGTGATGCAGCTAAAATACAATTACTAATTTTAACAATAGGTACGTTAAGGTTTGGTAATGTAAAGCCCATTAACGGGCCCCCCATTACCACCATTGGCTGCGTTTTAGGTTCAAAACCCGCAAATGTTAAGAGATGATTTACCGGCGTACCTATGCGAGCTAATAAATTGCCTGGTTTACTAATGTCATTTCCAGTTAGAGTTACTACACGTTCAATCAATGGTTCACCATTGACGATCGCACGTTTAATGGCAAAGGCCGTACCAATGTTTTGTATTAATATACCTATGCTAGTGGAGTGTTTGCCATGCGGCACTTCTTCACCAGTGAGAATTTTTATTAATTGTTTAGCAGCACCTGAAGGGTATTTCGTCGGGATAACTTGCAGAATAATACCTGATTGACTATGTAGTACTTGCTTGAGTGCTGCAATAGCCTCTATTTTATTATCTTCTATACCAATGTAGGTAACTTTCGGCCGTAACAAATAGCGAAGAATATTTATGCCCTCAATAATCTGCTCAGCATGTTCTTGTATTAAACGATCATCAGCAGTGATATAAGGTTCACATTCTACAGCATTAAGGATAAGCGTATCTATGCCAGAAATTCCACTTAGCAATTTACTAGCCGTGGGGAATCCTGCCCCGCCAAGTCCAGCGATACCAGCCTGATGAATAAGATGAATTAACTCCTGCGCGGATAATTTATCGTAATTTTTCACTGGTTCGCGTTGGCACCATTGATCTTCGCCATCAGATTCAATAAAAACACATAGCTCTTCTAATCCAGAGGGATGAGCTATTATATGCGGTTTAATGGCATGGACTCTTCCAGAAGTAGGAGCGTGTATAGGAACGACACGACCTTGACCAAACGTCAATGGTTGTCCTTTTAATACCCGATCACCAGGAGTAATTCTTAGTTCACCCTCCGGTCCTAAATGTTGTTTTAACGGAACTATAAAATTTGTTGGCAGAGGCGGAGATCGTAGTGGAAATTTATAAGATCTTATCTTCATTTCAGGAGGAAATATACCTCCATGGAAATTCTTTTTCAAGTTTTGTGTAAATGTATCAAAAAGCTTAAACATCTTTGTCTTGCACATGAATTACCTGCACTGGTATGAGATTCATATCCCATTTCCAGTTATCTGGAGTAGTAGAAACCACTCTCATTACAATACAGTCAGTAGGGCAGGGAGCTACGCATAGAGTACAACCAGTACAAATATCTTCAATAACTGTATGCATGAAACGCGCACTTCCTACAATGGCATCTACTGGACAAGCTTTAATGCACTTAGTACAGCCAATACAGTTAGCTTCATCAATATAGGCGATTTTTCGTGTCGATTCTACAGGAATATCTTTTCCTAATGGCTGTGGATCTAGATTTAGAAAATCAGCTAGTTTTAGCATAACCTGTTCACCACCAGGAACACACCTATTTATCATTTCACCATTAGCTATTGCCTCAGCATAAGGACGACAACCATTATATCCACATTGTCCACATTGACTTTGCGGTAGAATATTATCAATGAGTTCAGATATTGAATTATCTTCTACCTGAAAGTATTGTGCAGTACAACCTAATACTATACCAAATGAAAAACCAAGTGTACTTAGCACTGTAATAGCAGTCCATAAAGTATCCATTACCCTTTTACTAACCCAGTGAATCCCATAAAAGCAAGCGACATTAATCCAGCTGTAATTAGCGCAATGGAAGCACCACGGAATGGTGCTGGAACATCAGCAATAGCTAAACGTTCTCGAATAGCAGAAAAAAGAACCATTACAAGAGCAAATCCAGAGGCGGCACTGAAACCATATATTAAAGACTGTAAAAAATTATAGCTAAAGTTAACGTTAAGTAATGCTATGCCAAGTACTGCGCAGTTAGTAGTAATTAACGGAAGAAAGATACCAAGAAGACGATACAATATTGGACTGGTTTTACGTATGACTATTTCAGTAAATTGTACTACTACGGCGATGACTAAAATAAATGATAGTGTACGTAGATATACAAGACCTAATGGCAGTAGGATAAATGTGTTAATCAGCCACGCGCTAATAGATGCTAAGGTCATCACAAAAGTAGTTGCTATCCCCATGCCAATAGCACTTTCTAGTTTTTTGGATACACCGAGGAAGGGGCATAATCCAAGAAACTTTACTAAGACAAAATTATTTACCAGTACAGTACTGATAAATAAAAGAAAATATTCGCTCATTACGAGGCCTTAAAACACACGCCATTCATTAGATGTAATATGTAGTGTGAACACAACTTTCTATTTTAGATATTATAGCGATTTGCGTTTATTCAAATAAAACATAACTCAGTATCTTCTGATCTCTTTATAAACTGAAATAAAAAGAACCTTTTCAATCGAAAAAACTGTGTTATTAACAAGATAAAAATTATTCAATCTGCCAATTAATTGCTATTATCGCAGATACTGCAATAGATAAGCGTCTAGTACATAGTCTATTACAATATGGTTGTATGCTTAATTATTAATGTATATAAAATATAATAGTTTTAAGGAATATCCGTCTATATTATATATATTTAATGCAAGGAAACCAACTTCATTTCTTTATTGTATCTGCTACTTACTAAGTAATACTTATTAATATTAAGTCTTAACGAAGATCCTACTTCTCTACTTGCCATATGAAAGTAAATGTCGATTTTTTAATATAATGTAATTACTCTACTTTTTATGCAAAGTGTTAAGTGCTCATGTAGTAGCGATGATATTTTTATCTGAGAATATATTATCTATCACTAGTAGTCATTATTAGTAATTTAGTATTGTTTACTTTAATAGCACTAAAAATGCTAAATGCTAGCACTAAGTATAATTACGATGATAGTAGACTTTGGTTTTTTTATCTATTCGAATTACTAGTTATAGTTTTACTTTTACTTCATTCAAAAGAGAGGCATGAGTATCCTAAATTTATTATGCCTTAACGTCTCCTGGCATTCTCATAGTATATCGTTCTCCTGAACTTCATTGAAGGGCTTGTGCATCATCAGATGCATACTTTAGTTATTTTAAACTATTTTATAGTATTGACTTATCTTATTCTAGTTGTAATAATAACTATTATCAGTATTGTGACTTGACTAGAATTAGATGTAACTAATTCAAATCCCATCGCATAGCTTTGGTCTTAAAAAGATTTAAGCATCTAGTCTTTAACTAGAAACTAGTTAATTTTTTCACAAAAAGAATGTATTCTTCCTGCTAATAATGTGTATCTAGTACAGCTAATAATTCAAGTAAAAAATAACAGTTCGAACTGTATTGAATCTCGTAACTTTATACACTTAATTTAAATAATAACCTGTTTTTTCTTACATTATTAGATTGAAGAATAATATTTTTATATTTGACTACTTAGCACTTTTACATTTTATATCAAAGTGAATCTCTATAAGACTATTATGCCATGCAACTAATAACTCAATAAGTATACGTTTTGTATTCAAGACCCATCGACAACTATATTGTCATTATTAATGATAACATTTAAATACTTTTAAGTCAAATTTGATTTTGTATTTATGATGCATCATTCTGCTCTGCATTCTTAATATTATTAAGCGATACTATACTGAATATTAAATTAACAGTACATCTATAATTAACATAATTAGCGCTATCTTACGTAACGTACCTATAATTTATAATGCGATCTAACCGTGTTACCCGAATGTATAGTAAGACATGAAGATAAGTTTTTTCTTATAATAAAGTCATCAAAAATTTTAACATGTGTCATCAATAAAATATTGAAATTTAATTATTTAATACTCGGGTTATGATTTGAATACATAGGTAATAGCAGTGGATGTAGATTAAAGATCAAAACTTGAGCAAGGGAAATATAATCCTACTTATTATATGTATCCTACAGAGGAGTTGATGTATTTTTAATAAAAAGATAGTGATTTAAAGTTATTAAAAGTTCTATGTTATCACCTTAAAAAATTTTTAAGCATAAAAGCCTTATCAACTGATCTCCACTTCTTATCGTTATAATTTTCTTGTAAACTGACATGCAGTATTATTTGATATAATGCAATTATTTTATGTTAAATTGATTAAATGTGTCAGTACACTATTCAATATTTGATAAAGATAAGATATAGATATAGTTCTTAAGAATATGAGCGATATCCTTTTAAGCATTTACTTATGAGTTTAATAAAAGCGAATGATGATCATTTAGTAATGAATATTTTGATAACAATGCTGATTATTTTATCTGTATCCTTTTTCATATGCGATAATTCAATAAATAATTTTTATGTATATTAGCTTATTAGTCATCAGTACAAACTATTTTTTCATAATTAAAAGCCATTTAATTTAAAATAAAAAAACGTTACTAGCTTTATTAAAAAATTTTTATTTTAAAAAATATTTAAAATAGTATATGTGCAAATATACTATTTAGTATAGTGCCATAAAAAATCGCCTTAATGACTAATTGTAATTATAATATTGTATTTTATGTGTGTAATCTGTCATGTGAGTCCTCACTGTAGATAAGGATTTTTAATGCCTGTTATTTCTCTTCCAAATAAAAGTAAGCTTTATTTTGATAAGCCTATTTCTACTTTAGATATTGCTCGTAATATTGAATGTGGATTAGCTACAGCCTGTATTGCTGGTTGTGTCAATGGTACATTAATCGATGCATGTGATTTAATTAAATCTGATGTACAATTAGCAATCATAACTATTAAAGATGAAGAAGGTCTGGAAATCATACGCCATTCTTGTGCTCATCTATTAGGACACGCTATTAAACAGTTATGGCCAAATACTAAAATGGCCATCGGTCCACTACTTGATAATGGTTTTTACTATGATATTGACATTGATCGTGTTTTGATACAGGAAGATCTAGATATACTTGAAAATCGCATGCGTGAATTGGCTTTTAAAAACTACGATATTATTAAGAAAAAGGTTAGTTGGCAAGAGGCGCGCGATATTTTCGTTGCGCGTGGTGAAAGCTATAAGATTGCAATTTTAGATGAAGATATTCATCCTAATGATCTACTATACCTATATTATCATGAAGAATATATTGATATGAGCCGTGGTCCACATGTGCCGAATATGCGTTTTTGTCACCACTTCAAGTTACAGAGAATTTCTGGAGCATACTGGCGCGGCAATAGAAAAAATAAAATGCTACAGCGTATCTATGGTATTGCGTGGGCAAATAAAAAGCAATTAAATATATACTTGCGACATGTAGAAGAAGCAGGTAAACGAGATCATAGAAAGATAGGTAAACAACTTAACTTGTATCATATGCAAGAAGAAGCGCCTGGTATGGTGTTTTGGCATAACGATGGCTGGATTATTTTTCGTGAATTGCAGACGTTTATGCGCATGAAGTTAAAAGAATATAAGTATCAAGAAGTGAAAAGTCCTTTTATGATGGATCATGTGTTATGGGAAAAGACTGGTCATTTAGAGAACTATAAGGATGCCATATTTACTACTTCATCAGAAAACCGTAAATACTGTATAAAGCCAATGAATTGTCCAGCTCATGTCCAGATCTTTAATCAAGGTTTGAAATCGTATCGTGATTTGCCGTTACGAATGGGGGAATTTGGAAGTTGCCACCGTAACGAACCTTCTGGTTCTTTGCATGGTTTAATGCGAGTACGTGGCTTTATGCAAGATGATGCACACATATTTTGTACTGAAAAACAAGTACGTTCTGAAGTAAACACATGTATTCGCATGGTATACGATGTTTATGCTACCTTTGGCTTTAATAAAATTGCAGTGAAGTTGTCTACTCGACCTGATAAGCGTATTGGTACAGATGATATGTGGACTCGTGCAGAAGAAGATCTAGCAGCTGTACTGATCGAAAACAGCATTTCCTTTCAATATCAGGTAGGTGAAGCGGCTTTCTATGGACCTAAAATTGAATTTACTCTGTATGATTGTTTAGATCGTGCATGGCAATGTGGTACCGTACAATTGGACTTCTTCTTGCTAGATCGTTTAGGTGCGTATTATATTAACGAAGAAAATAATCGTGTTATACCAGTAATGATACATAGAGCTATATTAGGTTCTATGGAACGTTTTATAGGTATTCTAACTGAAGAATATGCTGGATTCTACCCAACGTGGATCGCGCCTCTGCAAGTAGTAGTGATGAATATTACTGCTAATCATTTAGATTATGTAAAAAAAGTAACTCAAAAATTACAAGATGCAGGGATTCGTGCTAAAGCGGACTTGAGAAATGAAAAGATAGGCTTTAAAATTCGAGAGCATACATTACATCGTGTTCCTTATATGTTAATATGCGGCAATCAAGAAGTTGAAGCAGGCAACGTTGCCGTTCGTACCCGTCGTGGCAAAAACTTAGGTAAAAAAGACATAAATGAAGTAGTAAACAAGCTGCTGCAAGAAATACGCAGCTATAGTGTTTATCAACTGGAGGAATAAAGTATTAAAGGCGGAAAACGAATTCAAGCTGTACGTCCAAATCGTATTAATAGAGAAATTCAGGCACGCGAAGTTCGATTAACAGGTATTGATAGTGAGCAAATTGGTATTTTAAGTTTGAATGCAGCTCTTAAAAAAGCAGAGGAAGCAGGTGTTGATTTAGTAGAAATTAGCCCTAATGCCGAGCCTCCAGTTTGCCGGATCATGGATTATGGTAAATTCCTGTATGAAAAGAGCAAGTCAATAAAAGAACAGAAGAAAAAACAAAAAGTTATTCAGGTTAAGGAAATAAAATTCCGTCCTAGTACTGATGATGGCGACTATCAGGTAAAATTACGTAACCTGATTCGCTTTCTGGAAGATGGCGATAAAGCTAAAATCACTCTACGTTTTCGTGGGCGCGAAATGGCACACCAAAATATTGGCATGGAAGTACTACATCGCGTCCGTAAAGATCTGTGTGAAGAATCTGATCTGGCTGTTGTCGAATCCTTTCCGACAAAAATTGAAGGTCGTCAAATAATCATGGTTCTCGCACCGAAGAAGAAACAGTAAAATTACAAGTAATCAATTCCATGCAGCGCTAGCGTTGTGTGGTTTTGATTCGTTTAATAACTGCTTCATTGTTTAACCATGCGAAATGGATTTAATTACAATGCCAAAGATTAAAACTGTACGTAGTATAGCGAAACGTTTCAAAAAAACTGGTAGCGGTAGTTTTAAACATAAACACGCTAATCTACGTCATATTCTGACAAAAAAATCAACTAAGCGTAAACGTCACTTACGGCCGAAAGGGTTAGTATCCAAGAGTGATCTCGCTATGATTGTCGAGTCTCTACCGTACGCATAAGTTATCTTTTATTTAGAATAAGACTTTAGGAGAGAGAATATGCCTCGAGTAAAACGTGGCGTCATTGCACACGCACGGCATAAAAAAATTATGAAACAAGCAAAAGGTTACTACGGTGCTCGTTCGCGTGTATATCGTGTTGCTTGCCAAGCAGTAATCAAGGCAGGTCAGTATTCTTATCGTGATCGTCGCCAACGCAAAAGACAGTTTCGTCAGCTATGGATTGTGCGTATTAACGCTGCTGCTTGCCAAAGTGGTCTGTCTTACAATAAATTCATTAATGGACTAAAAAAAGCCTCTATTGAAATAGATCGTAAGATCCTTGCTGATATTGCCATCTTTGACAAAGTCGCCTTTAGCGAATTAGTTCAGAAAGCAAAGAACGCTTTAATATAGTCAAATCAAAAGAGAGGGGTTTTCTCCCTTTCTTTTATAAATGCTAGTTATAATAGCAGTCGCGTATAACAGTTTCAAAATAAATAAATTAACATAAAAATTTACGTAACTATTTTTAGTCTTCCTCTTAATTTCATTAGTATCTACGTGTAATATAAATAAATGAAACTACACTTCATGTGCTTTAATATTGCTTTTCTATTTGCATACATTTATCAAGTCGACACATATTCAAATCAATTGTTTACTAATTTATGCTAAGTTCGTCTCTCAACTAACACTCAAAAAACTTTTAAGATAAACTTAATTTACGTTCTAATATCGATAATAATCGATGGCTGCGGGAAAAAAAAGGAATGCCATATTTAATAGATCAGGTTTCCAAAGCTAAGGTAGCCATAGCAAATGCCAAAGACATTACCGCATTGGATTTAATACGCGTTGAATATTTAGGGAAAAAAGGCTATTTTACTCTAAAAACGCAGTCTTTACGTGATATATCACCAGAGAAGCGTCCAGCTGCAGGTGCGTTAATTAATCAGGCAAAAGAGGAAGTACATCGTGCATTGCATGCACGTAAGAATATACTTAAAAGTATAAAAATGAATAAACAGTTAGAGTCTGAAGTTCTTGATATATCGCTACCTGGTCGTCGTATCGAAAACGGAGGATTACATCCAGTGACTCGTACGATCAATCGCATTGAAATGTTTTTTTCTGAGTTAGGTTTCTTAAAATCTACGGGACCAGAAATTGAAGATGATTATTATAACTTTAGCGCATTAAATATTCCTATGCACCATTGTGCACGAGCTAATTATGACACTTTCTGGTTTGATGCTACACGTTTACTGCGCACTCAAACTTCTAGTGTGCAAATACGGACTATGAAGCACCATAAACCTCCCATTAGAATTATTGCATCAGGCCGTGTCTATCGCAATGATTATGATCAAACTCATACCCCAATGTTTCATCAGATAGAAGGGTTAATGGTAGATAAAGATATTAGCTTTAGCAACTTAAAGAGCACATTACAAGATTTCTTAAATAATTTTTTTGAAGAAAAGTTGCAAGTGCGTTTTCGACCTTCTTATTTCCCATTCACTGAACCATCCGCAGAAGTAGACGTTATGGACAATAATAGTAACTGGTTAGAAATTCTCGGTTGCGGAATGGTTCATCCGAACGTTCTGCGCAATGTTGGAATCAATCCTACAATTTATTCCGGTTTTGCTTTTGGCATGGGTATAGAACGCTTAACAATGTTGCGTTATGGGATTATAGATGTACGGACATTTTTTGAAAACGATCTGCGTTTCCTTAAACAGTTTAAGTAAGGCATGAATATCACATGAAATTTAGTGAGATCTGGTTACGCGAATGGATAAACCCTGCTATCAGTAGCGAAACACTATTAGATCAAATCACTATGGCTGGCTTAGAAGTAGATAGGGTGGAGCCAGTATCTGGAGCCTTTCATGGCGTCATAATAGGAGAAGT
This sequence comes from Serratia symbiotica, assembly GCA_900155695.1. Lineage (GTDB taxonomy): Bacteria > Pseudomonadota > Gammaproteobacteria > Enterobacterales > Enterobacteriaceae > Serratia_E > Serratia_E symbiotica_A. The sequence goes on along the minus strand of FUHL01000001.1, from coordinate 403,981 downwards.
GATAGAATGTGCTAAACATCCACATTCTCATAAACTACACGTTACAAAGGTTAATATTGGCGGTGATCGCTTATTAGATATTATATGCGGAGCACAAAACTGTCGTACTGGCTTAAAAGTAGCAGTAGCTACTGTTGGTGCAATATTGCCTAATAATGTGAAAATTAAAGCGATTAAACTATGCGGAAAACCTTCTGAAGGTATGCTCTGTTCATTTGCTGAGCTGGGTATTTTAAATAGTCATGAAGGTCTTATTGAGATACCTTATAATGCACCCATTGGCACTGATATCTGTGATTATCTGCAATTAAATGATAATACTATTGAAATTAGTGTTACACCTAACCGTGCTGATTGCTTGAGTATTATTGGCATCGCACGTGATCTAGGCGTACTAAATAAAATGGCTATCAACGAACCATATATTAATCCAGTACTTTCTACTATGAATACTACGATACCTATTCAAGTTAGTGTACCTCATGGGTGTCCCCGTTATCTCGGGCGTGTTTTAAAAGGTATCAATGTAAAAGTTTCCAGCCCTTTATGGATGCGTGAAAAACTGCGACGCAGTGGCATTCGTTCTATTAATGCAATTATTGATATTAGTAACTATGTTTTACTAGAACTTGGTCAGCCAATACATGCATTTGATCTTAATAAAATCGATGGTGGTATAGTCATACGAATGGCTGAAGAAGAGGAAACCTTGGTATTAATAGATGGAAAGGAACTAAAATTAAATACGGATACCTTAGTAATTGCTGATACTAAAAAAGCATTAGCCATAGCTGGCATTGTAGGTGGAAAGCTTTCTGAAGTAAATAATGAAACTCAGGATATACTCCTAGAATCTGCTTTTTTCAATCCGCTCTCCATTACCGGTCGTGCACGTAGATATGGTCTACATACCGATGCTTCTCACCGTTATGAGCGTGGTGTTGACCACACCATACAGTACCAAGCTATGGATCGTGTTACTTTTCTAGTAATTGAAATTTGTGGTGGACATGTCGGTCCAGTCATTGATGTTACTAATAAAAATGCATTGCCTACATGTGCAAAGATTCATTTACACCGTAATAATTTAGATCGTTTACTCGGATATGTTATATCAAGTCAGCAAGTCAGCGATATTCTATGTCGCCTTGGTTGTAAGGTGATTAAGCAAGGTGACATCTGGTTTGTAGTGGCACCGACATGGCGTTTTGACATTACAATTGAAGAGGATTTAATCGAAGAAGTAGCACGTATTTATGGATATGATAATATCCCTGCAGTACCAGTCAGGGCGAATTTAGTAATGATTAAACACCCTGAATCTCATTTAACATTAAAACGTGTAAAAACCCTGCTCGTTGATCAGGGTTTTCAAGAAGCGATTACGTATAGTTTTGTCAATCCTAAAGTGCAATCATTATTGCACCCCGGAAAAGAAGCGCTAATCTTACTTAATCCAATCTCAGTCGAAATGTCAGTAATGCGACTCTCCTTATTGACTGGCTTACTATCTACTGTAGTATATAATCAAAACAGACAGCAAAATAATCTATGTTTATTCGAAAGTGGGATCTGCTTTATTCCTGATAATATAGAAAATTTTAGTATCTATCAACATGTCATGTTAGCAGGTGTCATGACTGGCAATATGTATGAAGAGCATTGGGATGTAGGACATAAAATAGTTGATTTCTATGACTTAAAAGGAACGATAGAATCTATCTTAGAATTAACTGGCAAATTATCGGACATTAAATTTAAAGTAACAGATAACCCGGCTCTTCATCCAGGCCAAAGTGCTGCAATTTATTTACATGAAGAATGTATAGGTTATATTGGTATGATTCATCCGGATATAGAGCATAAGCTAAATCTTAGTAATCATACGCTGGCATTCGAATTGCAATGGGATAAGATCGCTAAGTGTAAGGTGCCTTTGGCAAAGGAAGTTTCTCGATTTCCCGGCAATCGCCGTGATATAGCCATAGTTGTACCCGAAAAAGTCGCTGCAGAAGATCTTTTAACTGAGTGTAAGAAAATTGGCATCAATCAGATAGTTAGCGTAAAATTATTTGATGTGTATCGTGGACATGGTATAGAAGATGGTTATAAAAGCCTAGCTATTAGCCTAATGTTACAGGACAACAATCATACACTTGCAGAAGAAGAGATAACTGCCATTGTTACAAAATGCGTGGCAGTTTTAAGACAGCGATTCCAAGCCTACTTAAGGGATTGAACTTATGGCACTCACTAAAGCTGAAATATCGAAATACCTTTTTGAAATTCTTAATCTTAGCAAGAGAGATGCTAAAGATTTGGTTGAGCTTTTTTTTGAAGAGGTTCGCAGAGCTCTTGAGATGGGTCAACAGGTAAAATTATCAGGTTTTGGCAATTTTGATCTACGTCATAAAAATCAACGACCAGGGCGTAATCCTAAGACTGGAGAAGATATTCCAATCATGGCTCGTCGAGTAGTCTTATTCCATCCTGGTCAAAAGTTTAAAATCCTGGTTGCTGATACTAACCTAAAAAAATAGGTGATATTAAACTTGAAAGACCGCATCAGCGGTCTTTTCGCATTCCAATTTTATATACACAAAGATATTAATAATAAGGTTACATAACGATATATGATAATTGTATTAAAATAACATTTAATAAAAGATTCAATACATCATGAGACATGAATACAATAAACCTTCCCTAAAGTCTCAATATAAAGTCATTTTTCATTCCATTCAAAATATTATTAATCTATTTAATATTAAATGCTTATATCAAATATTACCGAATATTATTCGGTTTATTAGTAAAAATAAATTTTGTATTGTAGTACAGCTAGATCATTACTTACTGTGATGTATTATTTTATTTATCGATTTTCAAGTTCATGAAATTTTCGCTATTTATTACAATCGCTTACTAACTTATGTGATAATAAATATATTGTAATATTAATGATGTTTTTAAAAAAATAGTCATCACATTTTATACAAGATGCGGTGTATGATAATGTGGAAAGAACTAATAGGATTTGAAAGCATCACTAAAAAAGAATGAAAAAATTATAAAATACTATATATATTTTGTATTGGTTAACTTAAAAATGAAAATAACTAATTCTGAAAGTAGAGATAATTGTTAAAAAAAAGCAATTAAAATTATACTTGTACACTAATAATGTAATTAACATTAGTTCTAAGGTAGACAGATATACTTTTAATTTTATTAGTTATTTTTTGCAATATATATTTTTATTATGTTATATAAATATTTTAATGTACGTTAATTTTGTGGACTAATTTCGCCATTGGATACCTTTCTATACATTAGGCAAATTATTATGCCTAGTAATTAAATATTAGTGATGATATGATCATCTAGTTTTACACTAAGTTTAGTTCATGTTAATATAGATTTAAAATAAACTTAGTATGCTACTTCTTAATATAATATCGTGCTATCTATCATGTTTATATACATAAATATATTCTAATCTACAATCCTAAATTCATTAGTATCGTTCTTCATAATTTTTGATGTGAAATCAATAAAAATAAAATATTATATATAAATTCGCTTATACAATAATACATTCTCATTGCTTTAATATATCAAGATTGATATAAACACAACATTCATATCTATTAATCTTTTGCGGTTCTATTTATACCATCTGTTGATTAATATACTATATATTTTAAAATTAGATCACTATATTTGAATATTTTATTTAAAAAATGCATAATAGCCTTTATATAAAGTGATGTTTTTGTAATAAAATAATAAATTTCATGATTATATTTTTAATAAATCAACGTGTTCATGAAACGCAAAAACAATACTTATTTAAGTTCTATATTTATTAATAATGCTATTATATCTTGTTAAAACTTTCAGATAGTATCTGTCCTTAATAAATATACAAAGAAAGATATCATCTTTCATAAGAAAATTACATAAGGCTATTCATTACTTACTTAATAATTGAAGGATTAATTGGTTTGAACATTACAAAATTACAATATGTATTTATAAAGGTCTTACGCTTGATTTGGTGTAATAAATTCAATTAGAAAACTTAAAATGGTCAATCTATTTTTTTGGAAAAAATAAAATATCGTAAAATTGGTTTTACTCCATTATTGAATGGTTTAATATTTAATATATTATTTTAAATAAAATCCTAAATATTTATTTAGCAGATTGCTTATTATAAAGCAACATGGAAATGCCTATTAGTAATGGTAACATAAACAAAAGTGAAACATGATTAATAGTAGTATTATTAACTATTTTCTCTACACCAATAGCAATAAGTGGAAAAATAAGAAATACAAGTGATGCCTGAAATGTACTGGCGTATTTTTGTAGAGAAAAATAGGCTAAAATACCTAATACACCACCGATTATCCCCAAATAAATAACTGCCGATAAGGATCTGACTGAAAATAGATTAATATCTGGCGTTTCAATGAAATATCCGAAACATAGCAATAGGATACCTGCGCCTAAACAAGGTAAAGTATTGTAGGTCAATACAGAGACTTGTTGCCTAGAATTTTTACATAACACATACATAATGGCGTGCATTAGCATCGCTATTAATAACGATAATACGCCAGGCCACCATGTTTCCTCGCTATGTGTTGATTCAAGCCAAAGAATACTAGATAAGCTGCCAACGCCAAGAATGAGTCCTAATAGTTGAAGAAAGCTTATTCGTTCACCTAATAATAAAAAGGAGATGACTAATACTGCGATAGGCATATTAGCAAAAATAATTGCAGCTAATGCGGAGTTAACAGAACGTTCTCCATAAATCATTAACGTAAAAGGGATAGCAAAATAGGCTATGCATATCAAAAATTGAAAGACTCTGCTCCCTTTTGGGAATAAAAGCGGACTTCTATTAAAATAGCTTAAAACTATTAATAGTGGCGAAGCTACTAAAAAACGTAATCCAGTAGCATAAATAGGTGGGATAGTAGAAATAGCAATTTTCATGGCCATCCATGTACTACCCCATGTGAAAGCCACCAGAATAAATAATATGATCATTATGCCTGTATTCTTAATTTTTTTGGTCATCATTATCTATAAATTTCCGACTTTGAATTATAGTTCCTATAGAATACTGGAATAATTAGAAAAGAAGGTTGCTTTTCAGCGTTCTTTTTTGTTTAAATAGAGAAAATTTTTCTCTGGATTATGGATATGCTAGATAAAAAAGATCGTAAACTGCTGTGTATATTGCAGCAGGATTGCACACAATCTTTACAAGTGCTAGCTGAAGCTATCAATTTAACTTCTACTCCATGTTGGAAAAGACTGAAGCGTCTAGAGGATGAAGGGTATATCCGTAGTAGAGTGGCATTATTAGATAATGAAAAATTAGGTCTAGGACTCAAGGCTTTTGTGCTAATTAAAACTCAGCAACACAGTAGTGAGTGGTATCTAACTTTCGTTAAATTAACCGCCCAAATTCCTGAGGTGTTAGCATTTTATCGTATGACGGGTGAATACGATTACCTTATGCAAGTTGAGGTCGCAGATATGAAAAGTTATGATCGCTTTTATAAGCGATTAGTTAATGGAATATCTGGTTTGGTTGATATTACTTCTAACTTTGCTATGGAAAAAATTAAATATACCACGGCGCTACCAGTGCCAGAATGAGACATTTTACTAAACTCATAGGGTATCGCTAATCCCCACATTTACTTGAGCAGGGATAAAGATACAATCCATTGAATCCTGGAATGAAACTGCGTGAGATTATTTTCTCAAATAGGTTGGTATTTTCGTCAAGAATGGCACCGCTACCTAGGGGCAGTGCTTCTACTGATTATGATCGCTATCCTGCAACTATTACCTCCCAAACTAGTAGGTATTATCGTCGACGGTGTCGCTACGAAAAAGATATCAATCAGAATCCTAATCGTATGGATTGTTATTATACTTAGTTCAGCCATTATTGTTTATCTACTGCGCTATCTATGGCGAGTGTTGCTATTTGGCGCGTCTTATAAGTTAGCGATAGAGCTACGTGACAATTTCTATCACCATCTTAGTCAACAGAATCCTGCTTTTTATCTACGTCACCGCACTGGTGATCTTATGGCTCGTGCCACTAACGACGTAGATCAGGTAGTATTTGCTGCCGGTGAAGGAGTCTTGACACTTGTAGACTCTTTAGTGATGGGAATATTGGTAATCGTCGTGATGAGCACGCAAATTAATTGGCAATTAACGCTGCTGTCTTTAATCCCAATGCCGCTAATGGCGGTTGCAATTAAATATTGCGGCTCCCAATTGCATCAGCGCTTTACATCAGCACAAGCAGCGTTTTCAAAATTGAATGATCAAGCACAGGAAAGTATGACCAGTATTCGCATGATTAAAGCCTTTGGTTTAGAAGATTATCAGTCTAAGCGCTTTGCAGAAGTCGCAGTACAGACTGGTAAAGAAAATATGCATGCCGCCCGAGTTAACGCATATTTTAACCCGACGATTTATCTTGCTATCGGCGCCTCTAATCTATTGGCTATCAGTGGAGGAAGCTGGATGGTAGTCAACGCCACTTTAACATTGGGTCAGCTAACTAGCTTCATGATGTATCTCGGATTAATGATCTGGCCGATGTTAGCGCTAGCCTGGATGTTTAATATCGTTGAACGTGGCAGTGCTGCATATGGGCGTATCTGTACTCTGCTTGCAGAGGTACCGACAGTGCAAGATGGTACATTATCACTGCCTGCGAGCCGTGGCATTTTGATAGCTGATATTAAAGAATTTCATTACCCAGAAAGTAAGGTATTGGCATTAAATAATTTTATATTAAGGTTAGAACCAGGTCAGATGCTAGGATTATGTGGACCAACTGGTGCCGGTAAGTCTACACTATTATCGCTGATTCAACGAAAATTCGATATTGATTCTGGTCAGATCAGCTATCATGGCTTACCTCTTCGGGAAGTTAAGCTTGATGATTGGCGTTCTCGATTATCCGTGGTTAGTCAGACATCTTTTCTATTTTCAGATAATGTAGCGAACAATATTTCACTAGGTCATCCCGAGGCGACACAAAAGCAGATCGAACAAGCGGCACAATTGGCTAATGTACATGAGGATATCCTGCGTCTTCCACAAGGCTATCAAACAGAAGTTGGCGAACGGGGTATTATGCTGTCTGGTGGTCAGAAGCAGCGTATTGCTATTGCCCGTGCTCTTTTATTAGATACAGAAATCCTAATTTTCGATGATGCACTTTCATCAGTAGATGCTCATACCGAAAATAAAATTCTTAATAACTTACATCATTTGAGATTGAGAAAGGATCAAACAGTAATTATTAGTGCACATAGACTATCAGCATTAACTGAGGCTTCAGAAATACTTGTCATGCGTCAAGGTCATGTAATACAGCGTGGTGAACATGTAGAATTAGTAACGCAGCCAGGTTGGTATCGCGATATGTATCGTTACCAACAGCTAGAAGCGGCACTACATGAAGTGTCAAAGTGCAACGAGGCATTGTTAGGTAATGAATAAAATTAAAACTCTGTGGCCAACATTAAAACGGCTATTAATATATGGTTCACAATATCGCAAACCGATGGTTATGGCAGTACTAATGCTATGGATGGCAGCGGCAGCAGAAGTAGCCGGGCCAATTTTAATTAGTTATTTTATAGATCACTATGTTGCTAAAGCACAAAGACTTACAGTAATGGCCATAGGGTTAGGCCTATGCTATATATTGCTAGAACTGCTAGCATCAGCACTACATTATTTTCAATCGCTTTTATTTAATAAAACGGCAGTAGGTGTCGTCCAATGTTTAAGAACTGATGTTATGGATGCCGCATTGCGTCAGCCACTCAATGACTTTGACATTCAACCAATCGGTCAATTAATCTCTAGAGTTACTAATGATACCGAGGTCATCCAAGATCTCTATGTGATTGTAGTCTCGACGGTTCTAAAGAGCGTAGCGCTAATCGGTGCTATGCTAGTGGCGATGTTTATCTTAGATTGGCGAATGGCACTCGTCGCAATTTATATATTTCCAGCAGTATTTATAGTGATGAGTATTTACCAGTACTACAGTGCATCGATAGTACGTAAAGTACGCAGCTATCTAGCAGATATTAATAACGGATTGAATGAAGTAATTAATGGCATGGAGGTAATACAACAATTTCGTCAGCAGATGCGTTTTGGTAAACGCCTGCGTGCAGATAGTCAAATGCATTATATCGCCCGCATGAAAACTTTGCGATTAGACGGATTTCTTTTACGACCATTACTTAGCCTTCTTGCAACAATGGTGTTATGTGGTCTACTAATGTTATTTGGATTAAGAGGTGAAGATACAATCAGTATTGGCGTACTTTACGCTTTCATCAATTACTTAGGACATTTAAACGAACCACTGATCGAGTTAACTGCGCAGCAGTCTATTTTACAACAAGCTCTAGTGGCTGGCGAGCGCGTCTTTGAGCTAATGGATCGTCGCCAACAACTTTATGGTACAGATAATAATCTACTAATCAGTGGTTGTATTGATGTTAAAAATTTAAGTTTTTCCTATAACACAGATAAAAAGGTATTACACTGTATTTCGTTCTCTGCGCCTTCGTGTAGCTTCGTGGCTTTAGTCGGCCATACTGGAAGCGGCAAGAGTACATTAGCTAACTTACTCATGGGATATTATCCAATTAATGAAGGTGAGGTTCGTCTCGATAGTCGTCTTTTATCTAGTCTTTCTCATAGAGCGTTACGTCATGATATGGCTATGGTACAACAGGAACCCATTATCATAGCAGAATCTGTGTTATTAAATATTACACTTGGACGTAATATTGACGAAAAAACGGTTTGGTCGGCGCTGGAAACAGTACAGTTAGCTGATCTTATACGTAGCTTTCCACAGGGAATTCATACTAAGCTTGGTGAACAAGGCAATAATTTATCAGTTGGTCAAAAACAATTATTAGCGATAGGTCGTGTACTAGTCAAGATACCTCGTATCTTAATCCTAGACGAAGCTACAGCTAATATTGATTCTGGAACTGAACAAGCCATTCAGCGCGCACTAAATCTTATTCGCAATCGTACCACACTAATAGTCATAGCTCATCGCTTATCGACTATCGTTGATGCTGACCAAATTCTAGTGCTACATCGTGGACATGTAGTAGAACAGGGAAATCATCAACAATTACTAGATAAAAATGGTAGATATTACCAAATGTATCAATTGCAACAAGTGGGTGAATCGCTTGCATCTCTTGAGAAGCGTGACTTCACTAAATTTCCATAATAGAAGTGCGCTACTATTTTATGCTTTACTACATATCTTCTTTACTTAATGGTAGTATTAAAACCATATAACATCAGTAATTATTTTATATTTATTATAATTCTCCTTAATGCAGCAATATTAATAGATAGAATTAGTCAAAACTATAATATTACTATCGACTTCGACTGCATTATAGTATCCCGCTCTTTAACCGTTTCATTTGCTATATATCAAAAACATACAATAGTCAGTGGAATAGCGATTAATTCTATTATCAGAATTATTACTATATCATTAATTTAATAAGAATTAATATCTATAATTACAGTAGGTGCAGAATAAGTCCATTGCATCTCTTTAACTAGATTACTTCTATTAAATAATATCGTTATCTTTAAAATGCACTTCGTCTATTGCATCTGTAATAAGTGCTTTTTCTTGAATGCCTATAATTTTCTGTTGGGTATTAATGAAATCGATCACATGCCGGCATAGTGAATTCACCCCTTTACGATTAGATGCGGAAATTAAGAAGTATATACCTTTCCAGTCTAGGCGTGCGATAATGTCCTTAGCACGTTCATGTGCTTCCTTTTCATTTAACAAATCGATTTTATTTAAAGCAAGCCAGCGCGGCTTATTCGCTAAATTGTTACTGTATTGATGTAATTCATTAGTGATTATTTTTACATTTTCAACTGGATCTGATTTATCGATTGGTGCAATATCTACAAGATGCAATAACACACGGCAACGCTCCAAATGTTTTAGGAAACGGATGCCTAAACCAGCTCCATTAGATGCACCTTTAATTATTCCAGGAATATCAGCAATTACAAAACTCTGTAAATGACTGATACGTACTACGCCCAATATTGGTATAAGTGTAGTAAAAGGATAATCAGCAACCTTTGGTTTTGCGGCAGATACCGTGCGAATAAAGGTTGACTTACCAGCATTAGGCAGACCTAGCATGCCTACATCGGCAAAGAGCAATAACTCTAAAATAATCTCACGAGTTTCTCCAGTAGTCCCGCATGTTTTTTGACGCGGTGTACGATTAACTGAAGATTTAAAACGGGTATTTCCTAAGCCATGCCAACCACCTTTAGCAACCATCAATGTTTGTTTATTCTGGGTCATGTCACCGAGAATTGCACCAGTCACCTTATCTTTCACACGAGTGCCGATTGGCACCTTAATTATAATATCTTTACCACGTTTTCCAGTACAGTTACAACCCTGGCCATTTTTGCCTCTCTCAGTGCGGAAAGTTTTTATAAATCGGTAATCTATTAATGTATTGAAATTTACATCTGCTAAAAGATAGATATCACCACCATCACCACCATCACCACCATCAGGGCCACCATTTGGAATATATTTTTCATGGCGAAAACTAACGCAACCATCTCCACCATCACCTGCAACAACTAGAATTTCTGCTTCATCTACAAACTTCAATTTACTTTCTCCATAAATATGTTAGATCGCATATCTAGTTATAAACAATATATTATATCTATTATTTATATGTAATGTTATAAAAGGTGATATGCGTACAATGCACATAAATACGAATTAAATCTACACAGAAATCAATAAGGGCACAGATGGTACTTATATCAGATTAGACTTAATTTGTTATTAAAATATATAAAAGTCTCTGATATTTACTGATAAGAGTTGCCAAATTTAACACATATTATTCATGCTAATACTACTAAGCCTGCTCTGTAGTATTATAATCAGTAAAAATATAAAATCCATATTCTAAATTTAGGAGTGCGCATCAATAAAATATACAAAATTATTCAGCTTCAATATTAATAAATTTACGATTTTTAATACCCTGAATTTTAAACTTGACTTTTCCAGATTTCAAAGCAAATAGTGTATGGTCTCGACCGCAGCCAACGTTATGACCGGCATGAAATTTTGTTCCACGCTGACGAACTATAATAGTTCCAGAAAGAATGAATTCGCCACCAAAATGTTTTACACCTAAGCGTTTAGCTTGTGAATCACGACCATTACGCGTAGATCCGCCAGCCTTTTTATGTGCCATTTATCTAATCTCCAAATTTAAATGCTGATGCTAGTAATTTTAACATCAGTAAAGCACTGACGGTGTCCCTGTTGTTTACGGTAGTGCTTACGACGACGAAACTTAACAATTTTTATTTTTTCACCACGACCATGCGCAATAACTTGAGCGTTAATCTTAACGCCATTAATAAAAGGAACACCGATTTTGATATTTTCACCATAGGAAATCATTAGAATCTTATCAAATTCAACTGCATGACCAGTTTCGATTTCCAGCTTTTCTAAGCGAACGATCTGACCTTCGTTTACCCTGTGTTGTTTACCACCACTTTGAAAAACCGCGTACATATATATAACTCCGCCTTCCGTATGCGCTCTTAATTTAGTATAGAGTGCGTTATAAGTATTTATAATAGGCGCGAATTTTATATAAAAAACTGGATCATGACAAGAACATAATAAAAACCATAGGAAAAAAGGAAAAACTACAGCATCGCTGATAGCATTTATCTAAACTACTTTTACAGTACAATCCATTAATAGTTATTGCCATATACCGATGTGGACAGTATTTGACACAGGCGGTAATAGAGATAAAACTAAAAATTACCATGAATATAGAGAAAATCACTAAGTTAACCACGCAAGATATGATGGCTGTGAATATTGCCATTCTTGAACAATTACACTCCGATGTTACATTGATTAACCAGCTTGGTTATTATATTATAAGTAGTGGTGGTAAGCGTATACGTCCTATAATTGCTTTACTGGCGGCTCGTGCATTGAATTATACAGGACATAAACATGTTACTATTGCAGCTTTAATCGAATTAATCCATACAGCCACACTACTGCATGACGACGTAGTAGATAAATCTGAGATGCGCAGAGGTCACGCTACTGCAAACTCGATATTTGGAAATTCTGCTAGCATATTAGTAGGAGATTTTATTTATACACGTGCCTTTCAGATGATGACTACTCTAGAATCAATGCGTGTGTTAGCGCTGATCTCTAATGCAGTCAATGTAATTGCTGAAGGTGAAGTGCTGCAGTTAATGAATGTACATAATCCGGATATTACCGAAGCAAGCTATATGCAGATAATCTATAGAAAAACCGCGCGCTTATTTGAAGTTGCAGTGCAATCATCAGCAATATTATCTAATGCCAATCAAGAAGAAGAAAAAGCATTGCAGGATTATGGACGGCACCTTGGAATTGCCTTTCAGCTAACTGACGATCTTCTTGATTACAGCACCAGTAGCAGCAGTATACTGGGTAAAAATACTGGTCACGATCTAAATGAAGGGAAAGCTACTCTTCCTCTTTTGCATGCTATGCAAAATGGTAATAAAAAGCAAAGATCAATTATTCGTGACGTTATTAGTAAAGGTAATAAAAAACATCTTATGGAACATGTGCTAAAGACTATACAAGAATGCGCATCACTACAATACACAAATCATCGCGCTGAAGAAGAAGCTAAAAAAGCAATCATTGCACTACAAATATTACCACAATCTTCTTATCGTGACGCACTTGAGAGATTAGCTTATCTTGCAGTACAACGAGATTTTTAATCAGAAATCTTTAATCTAATAAACATTATAAATCTCATTACAAGCATAATTAAATGGTATTAAAAATAATGCATAATAATCAATTTATAATTTATTGTCCATTAAAATTACCGTATAGATTTTTATTTTTCTTTAATGTTGAGCACAAAAATAATTTATGTTATATTGAAATTTAAATATAGCATCAGTGACTGAAATTTAAAAGATATGCCTATAATAAATACGGCTTAAATATATATCTCATTACTATTTATCCATATATAACCCCATATATTATATATGGCAATAAAAAATTTCTATTGATTTTGATCTTGTTTTTATGATAAAAAATCTAAAAGTAGTAATAATTTATCTATTATTTTTTATAATTCAAAAATTATCCTATTGAGGATAGGATAATTCTGCTAATCTTTTTAGTTGTTAAATTTTAAAAATTACAATTCAAAGTCTGCCCAAACAGGAGCATGATCAGAAGGTCTTTCCATACGACGAATTTGGTAGTCAATTCCACTAGAAATGCAGCGCTCTGCTAATAATGGACTCGCAAGTACTAGGTCAATACGTAACCCACGATTTTCTTCAAACCCTTTTGAACGGTAATCAAACCATGAGAACTCATCATTACTAGTTGGATTATTATGACGATATGTATCTATAAGACCCCAATGAAAGAGATGATCCATCCATACGCGTTCCTCTGGTAGGAAGGAGCATTTACCAGTACGCAACCAACGTTTAGCAGCTTCTTTTCCAATGCCAATATCTAAATTACTATGGCTTATATTCATATCTCCCATGATTAATACCAGTTGAGCTACTGATAAGTTCTGCTCAAGATAAGTCAATAAATCTTGATAGAACATCGACTTTGCCTGGAATTTAATTAGATTATTTCGGTTGTCTCCCTGTGGGAAATAACCGTTAATCACTGTAAGTATACCTTCTTTAGTAACCAAATCGGCCATGATAATGCGACGCTGTGCATCTTGATGATCTGTCGGAAAACCTCGACGTACCCCTACAGGCGATTCTAAAGTTAGAATCGCCACACCGTAATGTTTTTTTTGTCCGTGATAAAATACGTGATAACCATACTTACTGATTTCTTGCAAGGGAAATATGTCATCGTCTACTTTAGTTTCTTGTAAGCCAATAACATCTGGCTGATGTTTTTTAATAATCTTTTCTAATTGATGTAAATGCGCACGCAGTCCATTAATATTAAAAGAGATAAATTTCATATAGAGTAATACTTTATAAAATATAGTAATAAAAGTAATGTTTTTAACACATAACATAGTCAGATAACTTAGCGCTAGCGTACTAAAATATTTTCTATCCATGATCAACATTTTTTTGATCATTGTAAAGAAGAAGGAGCGCAATTTGTAGTCCTGCGCTAATGTACAAATTATTAAAAACTGAATTTTTATCTATAAAATAAAATGTAGTAGTAAGTTATAAAATCAATGATTGCCATCTCTTATATCAAATTGATAGCACTAATTTAGCATATCAGCTTCATTCTGATGAAGCAAAAATTTAAAAACTCTTTAACGTATTAATGTTAAGTTCACTAGCAGGGTTGTTGACATCTTTTAGTACGAATGATTCAGAAATTACTGATAGCATAAATAGGTTTAAGAGAATATAAGGTCCCTACCTTAAGTTATTAATCTTAATACATTAATGAAAGATATATCAACTACTTGCGATTATTAATGTATTGATATATAAAATGACATTTTTATAAAGTTCTTTTATACGCCTTTAAAAATGATTTTTTATATAAACAGCCTCTAAATATTAAAAATGTTATTTCTGAATACAGAAAGTAAATACTTTAGTTAGCATAAAACACTGTTACTATTATTATAGCATGTAATAAGAAAATAAAATAATTAAGTATTTATATATTGTATGCTATGAACGATTTTAAAGCATGAAAAAATTCATTATTTTATATCATAATCTAAAAATATAATTTTATTTTTTAGATTATGACTTTAATGTAATATAAATTATTATTTCATTACGTAAATAATTATCATTTTAGGACTTAAGGAAATATTATTAATTGACAATAGATTGAAGTAAATATAAATTTTATATATCGCAAATATTGTAAATATATTTTAATTATTTTACTATTACACAATGTTTTTCTTTATAAAATTGCCTATAAAGGAAATAACTCAAAATCTGTTACGCTTCATGAATCCCACATTCGCGCTTTAAACCAAAAAAACGCGTTTCTTCTTCACTCATACCAGGATGCCATTTTTGACTCGTATGGGTATCGCCAATAGATCGATAACCATCTTTCCATAACGGATGATAATATAAGCCAGATTCCGTTATATATTGGTAAATCTTTTTATGATTCCAGTCAATAATAGGAAGTATCTTAAATATTCCGCGCTGCACTGTAAGTACCTGTAAGTTTGCACGGCTAGTAGATTGCTCTCGACGCAGACCAGCAAACCAAGACTTTGCTTTTAATGTTTCTATGGCTCGATTCATTGGTTCAACTTTATTAATTTGATTATATTTTTCAATACCTTCACTCCCCTGCGTCCATAGCTTTCCATAACGTACTTCTTGCCAAGCCGGAGACCATTTAGCACGAAAAACTTGTAAATTTAACTTTAGTGTATTAACTAATTGATCAATAAATTGATAAGTTTCTGGAAAGAGATATCCAGTATCTACTAAGATAACTGGAATATCTGGCATTAAACGAGTAACTAAATGCAAGCATACTGCTGATTGTATGCCAAAGCTTGATGATAGTATAAAATTGCCAGGTAGATTCTTTAATGCCCATCGAACGCGTTGTGTAGCAGATAGTTCTTCTAAGTGTCTGTTAATTAATGAAAATTCCTGATTAGATTTCGGTAATATATTTAACTTTGCTAGATCGAATCTTACCATATTTACCTACCTCCAAATGCATGAGTGATTAAGCTATTTTATTGACTAATTTAGCTTGTCGTGGTTCTAATATTCATCATGTATTTAAATCAACTCTACCTTGATAGACACAACTCAGTTGTTAAATGCTTTTATTCCCAGAAATCTTGCGCTGGATTTAGTACTGGTTTAACAATACCTACGCGGAGAACGAAATTACCAAATCCTTCTTTAACATAGCGTTCTTTAGCCCAACGACTCACGAGATATTTTATTTCTTTTATGATTTCTTCTTCATTAATATTTTCACGATATATACGTGGAATGCGTGTACCTTCACGATTACCACCTAAATACAAGTTATAACGTCCTATAGCCTTTCCAATTAGCCCTAATTCCGCTAATAGTGCTCGACCACAGCCATTTGGGCAACCAGTAATACGCAGTACAATATATTCATCACTCATTCCATACTGATGTAATATTCCTTCTACTTTGGTAATAAAAGTCGGTAAGAAACGCTCTGCCTCCGCCATAGCCAGTGGACAAGTTGGAAAGGATACACAGGCCATTGAGTTTTTACGTTGATCACTAACACTATCATCAATTAACCGATATTCACGTGCCAACGCTTCAATCTTTGATTTTTTACTTTCTTCTACACTGGTGACAATCAGGTTCTGGTTGGCCGTCAAACGGAAATCTCCATGGTGGATCTTAGCAATTTCAGCCATACCAGTTTTTAGCGGACGATTTGGATAATCAAGAATACGACCATTCTCAATAAACAGCGTTAAATGCCAATAGTTGTCTATTCCTTTTACCCAACCGATGTGATCACCACGGTGAGTCAATTGATATTGACGGATTGGTTTAAAACGGATTCCAGCACGTTTTTCTACTTCATTTCGGAAAAGATCTACCCCTACTCGTTCCAGTGTATATTTAGTTTTAGCGTTTTTTCGATCAGTACGATTGCCCCAATCACGTTGAGTAGTCACGACTGCTTCGGCTACTGCTAGTGTATGTTCTAGTGATAGATATCCAAATTCACTGGCTGGACGAGCATAAGTCTTTTTATTACCGTGCTCAATAGATAGTCCACCTCCTACCAGGAGGTTGAAGCCAACAAGTTTACTGTTCTCTGCAACCGCTATAAAAACCATGTCGTTAGCATGCATATCTACATCATTTGTAGGCGGAATTACTATCGCAGTTTTAAATTTACGTGGCAAATAAGTAGTACCTAGAATCGGTTCCTCATCGGTTGTTATCACCTTTTTTTGATCTAACCATACTTCTGCGTAAGCACGAGTGCGAGGCAGTAAGTGCTCAGAAATTTTCTTTGCCCATTCGTAAGATTCTTGATGCAGCTGTGACTCTATCGGATTTGAAGTGCAAAGTACGTTGCGGTTTACGTCGTTAGCAGTCGCTAAAGAGTCTAGTCCTAGTTTATGTAACAATTGATGTACTGGCTTAAGATTACCCTTAAGAATGCCGTGAAGCTGAAAAGTTTGTCTATTAGTAATACGAATACTACCGTACAATGTACTTTCTTTGGCGAAGGTATCGATTTCTAGCCACTGATGAGGACTAATGACACCACCAGGTAGACGACAACGTAACATCATTGCATACATTGGCTCTAATTTCTGCTCCATTCGTTTGGCGCGGATATCACGATTATCTTGCTGGTACATGCCATGAAACCGAATTAAAAGAATATTATCACCATTAAACCCACCTGTCAGACCATCATTTAAATCTTTAGTAATAGTACCTCGCAAGTAATTACTTTCCTTCTTCATACGCTCAGCATCAGTTAAATTTCCTTTAACTACCATAGGCATAGTGCTTTTATCATTCATCAGTATACATCTCGTTGATAACGCCGATTAAATCGCAGATCACTCAAAAATTCATCCGCTTGCTCGATATTCATATTACCGTGCTTAGCCAGCACGGTTAATAATGTATTTTCTACATCTTTAGCCATTCTGTTTGCATCACCACAGACATAAATATGTGCACCTTCCTGTAGCCAACAAAAAACTTCTTTACCATGCTTATATATTTTATCTTGTACATAAACTTTATGTACTTGGTCTCGTGACCAAGCTAGATCAATACGTGTTAAGAGACCCTCTTTTACATAGCGCTGCCATTCAATCTGATATAAAAAATCTTCAGTAAAGTGGGGATTACCAAAAAACAGCCAATTTTTTCCAGTGGCCCCATCAGCGTTGCGTTGTTGCATAAAAGCCCGGAATGGCGCAATACCTGTGCCTGGTCCAATCATGATTATTGGTACATCTGAGTTTGTCGGGATACGAAAGTTATCGTTATTTTTAATAAATACCCGAAGATTATCATCTTCTTCCAAACGATCGGCTAAAAAGCTTGATGCACCACCTGCACGAATGCGGCCATTTATATGGTAACGCACTACGCCAACGGTAATATGTACTTCATTAACGGTTTCTGCCTGCGAGGAAGAAATAGAGTAT
This sequence comes from Serratia symbiotica, assembly GCA_900155695.1. Classification (GTDB taxonomy): domain Bacteria; phylum Pseudomonadota; class Gammaproteobacteria; order Enterobacterales; family Enterobacteriaceae; genus Serratia_E; species Serratia_E symbiotica_A. The sequence continues at coordinate 385,613 of FUHL01000001.1, read as the reverse complement.
AACCGTGGTGTTAAAGGACGCAAGAGACTAATCAACTGCTCCGCGTTTAGATGTGTAGGATATTGATACATCATATCAATAATGGGAGTATAGTGTGCGTATTTTTGTAATTTTGTTTTGTCTTTTAATAGACTTATTAGAGTTTCGTCGCGAGAAAGTGCTGCATATTTTTCGACAATTGGAAGAGTATTTTGCGTTAATTCGAAATGGTTACTAAGAGCTTCCTTGAGGGAAAAAGTTTTATCGCCTATTAATACTGTTTCATCATCTTTTAGGCATAGTAATTTTAATAATTCATCTACTAATATGGGATCATTGTCAAACCATACACCTAACGCATCACCCGGTTGGTAAGATAGGCCTGAATCGCCAAGATCAATTTCGATATGGCGAACATCCTTATCTGAATGACAACCAGTAATTTTCTGTTTAATGGATAATTGTACTTGTATCGGCTCTTCTTTTTTATATGTACTGTTATTTATTGGAGTAGTTTGGCTACTATTATATACCTTGGATGGTGCCGCAATTTGTACGCGTGTACGTTCTTTTAATATCTCTAGTAACTGTTGACGCCATGTAGTAGCTACTTCTTGATATTCTATATCAGCATCAACTCGTTCGACTAGGCGTTCAGCACCTAATTCCGCAAGTTTTCCATCAAAGTCCTTACCTGATTGGCAGAAATTTTGATAAGAAGTATCGCCAAGTCCAAAAACTGCAAAGGCGGTATTCTTAAGCTTTGGCGCTTTTTTTGAAAATAGGTATCTATGTAACGATATTGCTTCTTCTACTGGGTCCCCTTCTCCTTGTGTCGAAGCAACAATCACAAGCCAACGTTCTTGTGCGATATTCTTAAATTTGTAATCGGCGGCGTTGATAAGAGTAGCATTTAATTCACTTGCTAATAAATCGTCACGTAACTGTTCTGCTACACTTCGTGCATTGCCTGTCTGAGAGGCTGAAATAATAGTAATATTTTCAGTATTAGAATGACTGGCTATAGCTTCAGACTGTTGATTAATTTTTCCCCAAATATATCCTGAAAGCCATGCTAACTGCATAGGTGAATATTCACCAATCGTCGCCTGTAAGCGTGCTAATTGTTCAGGTGTCAGCGGGAGTAAAGGAGTTGTAGGAGCATGAGTGGTCATGTAAGTGATTATTTCCTATTTATACTGCTGACTTATGTAGAAGATTTAAAAGTATCAATTTTTTCTCTGTGTTTAGTAGGCAAGGACAAATTATAAGGTTACCGAGCAGATGAGTAACAATGAAATAAGGTATAATAATAAATAAAAACTATTTGATTAAATCTATATTCTTATTGCCATCTACTAATATAAGCGCACAGTTACCAGTATACGCATACTTGTATAAATGAAAAAATATCGATTTTGATCATATAAAATATTAGTATATTAATTTAATATTGTATCAATAGCAAGTAAATACGATTTCTGATACGACAATATATTTTCATTTACAAGGCTGTAATAATGACAATGATACTATTTAAAGATTTTCAATTTGAAGCAGCACACCGACTTCCGCATATGCCAGATAATCATAAATGCTCTCGATTACATGGGCATTCATTTATGGTGCGAATAGAAGTTAAAGGTAAAATAGATTCTCATACTGGATTAGTAATGGATTTTTCTGACATAAAGAAAGTTTTTATCCCAGTTTTGACGTGTTTAGATCACTCTTATCTTAATGATATTAAAGGTTTAGAAAACCCAACTAGCGAAATGCTTGCTATTTGGATTTGGCAGCACCTTAAACCCCAATTACAAGAATTAACGGCAGTTAGGATAAAAGAAACCTGTACTTCAGGATGTGTTTATAAAGGTTAATATATTTAATCTTATTTAATCTAAATATATTTTTATTATTAAAAGAAACTTGTTATTGATTTAATAAATTCAGGTTTTTGAGAGCAAAATTAAAAAGTTACTTCTAAGGAAGAGAAGTGGCTTTTAAAAAAAGTTTAATATCATTAATTTGTGCTATATATTCCGATTGCATCTGCATTTTTCATACAGACATACTTTAAGCTAGCTAAAAGAGATAGCTCTTTACTTAAAGGTAGTAAGAGTGATTTTATTACAATTATGATCTATAAAAAATTTCAACTGGAATGAAGCCCTGATAATCAGGTAAAGTGTTATCTTAAAATGAAATGATTATTTAAGTTTTTAAGGTAATTAAATAAGCTTACTATACAATATTTTAATATATATCCAATTCTATTGCTACTCAATATTTTCTATCCCTATCATTTCTATTTTAAGTAACCTTTAAATGAGGAAATAGAAATTTGTTAATATTCTAAATAAAAAATAAAACTCCAGATTTATATTAACAGTTGTATTATCAATCAATTTAAAATAATTTAGTCTTCGACCTATTTACTATATAATAGTATATGAAGATATAACAGTATATAAAACATTATTTGTAAACTATAGCATTATTAAAAATAGCTATTTATCTAAGTAGATGATCAGACAGGGATGCCTCGCTCAATCTCTGATAAGGCATGAATGGTTTATATTAAAGAGTCGGCTGTTTATGAAAATTTGTTCTGAATTCATTTAAAGCGGGAATATTTCTACTATACTAACATATTGATTTGAAAGCTTTATTTGCAGTTATAGCACTCTGTAATAGCTATTTAGCATCAATAGATGAATTATATTCTTAATTTGATTTTTATTGTTAGCATTATCAATACAAGCAAAATATGAAAAGAATCTTCTTTGATATATGCACTTATCACATCTTTGTGGAATAAGATCATACATGTCATTTAAGTTAGGTTCTTTAGGCAATATGTGGCATTATATTGTAGCTTTTTGTAGCATAGAGCGTAATTAGATGATAATTTACGCTATTACAATAAGCGACATAATATTCGTTATTAATAATAAGTCTAGACAATGATGTAAAATAATTTTTGCTTTCTTAAATTATTGGTCAGTTATACTAACTCTTTATGTATTGATATATGAAAAAATCGCCTGGATAAATAGATTACATAATAACAACAGTAAACTGCTCTTGGCTATATAGTGCATCAATCTGTATTTTGACTTTTTTACCTACAATATTTTTTATTTCTATTAGCGCCTGAGATTTTTCAATTTTTAATGCCTCTACGACAGATGAAGAAGCATATACTATAAAATGTTCTGATTTAAAAGTGTAATGTAAACGTATAATTTCACGAAAAATCTCAAAACAGACAGTTTCTACTGTCTTCAGTTTACCTCGTCCGTTGCAAAAAGTACAACTATGGTATAAAAAATGTTCAATACTTTCACTCGTACGTTGTCGTGTCATTTCTACTAATCCTAGCTGAGAGAAACTATTAATAGTAGTTTTGAACCTATCTTTGCTTAACTCTTTTTCTAATGAATGCAGTACTATACTGCGCTGTTCTTCATTATGCATATCAATAAAATCAATTATAATAATTCCACCTAAATTACGTAATCTTAGTTGCCGAGCGATAGCTTGCGTAGCTTCAATATTCGTATTTAATATGGTTTCATCGAGCTTTCGATATCCAACAAAAGCGCCAGTATTAATATCAATAGTCGTCATTGCTTCAGTTTGATCAATAATAATATCACCACCAGATTTTAGTGCTACCTTACGTTCTAATGCTCGTTGAATTTCACTTTCTACATCATATAGATCAAAGATTGGCTCAGTATTGATATACAACTCAATTTTACCGCTGATATCAGGAATATATTCATTAGTAAATGCTACTAATATATCGTATGTAACCTGTGAATCAACGAGGACACGTGCTATATCAGCACCTGCAAGGTCTCTCAAAATACGCTGTGACAATGCTAGTTCACCATACAACTGATACTTAGTTTGGTTTCTTTTTTTACGCTCTAATATCTTTGACCATAAGCGCTTAAGGAAATTGGCATCCTGCGCCAACTCATCTGCACTAACACCTTCTGCTGCAGTACGAATAATAAAGCCACCAAATTTATCACAGTAATGAGAAACCGTATTCTTTAATCGTTGACGTTCTACAACATTGTCAATGCGCTGCGATACGCCGACGTAGGTTGCTCCAGGCATAAATACTAGGTAACATGAAGGCAGAGTAATATCGGTTGTTAGGCGTGCGCCCTTAGTGCCAATAGGGTCTTTTATAACCTGTACCATTAAGTCTTGTCCCTGACGGACTAATGAAGCAATATCGTTTACATAAAAATTTTTTGTTCCATCGCGCGTACTACATGTAGTAGGTAGTACTATATCGGAAGCGTGCAGGAAAGCAGTTTTATCTAAACCAATATCGATAAATGCCGCTTGCATACCAGGCAAGACACGATTAACTCGACCTTTATAAATATTGCCAACAATACCGCGCTTGGATCCTCGCTCAATATGCATCTCTTGCAAAATGCCATCATCAATGTAAGCAACCCGCGTTTCAGACAGTGTGATATTAACTAATAACTCAATGGTCATGCCTTGTCCTTAGAACCCATTCATGAGTCAATTATTCATCATTTCTTATATCACCTCTTTGTCGACTTATCGATTACAATTTATATACTTTTACTGTATCTTGAACTTACTGCTAATTCTACACATCAAGCAAAAATGATAGCTTCAAAACAATCACCTGCCATGCGTATAAAAGAGGCGTATACTCCACCATTTAACGAAATCACTGCCACTTCAGTAGTGTCTCCACTTAATGTCTATTACCACATAGAACTACTGGTTTCAGATACAACTACTGGTTTCAGATACAGATAAAACTGCTCCCATGGCTTCTGCCCCTTATCTCTTCAATTAAAAATATTTCCCTAGGCCCCCTAGCTCCTTAAGCAGATTCACGTATAGTATAGCTGTTACACCGACTGGCATATAAACTAATACAAGTGGATTCGAACGCATGAAGTTATTATTGTGCACTTGTTTTATAAAGTAAAGTATTGCAACATTTTTGCTGTTACGAAGAAATCAGCAATAACGCCATCTTTCATGAGACGAATAATCGCAATATTGACGGGGGTTCATCCTAGCATCTGTTTTGCATGCGCATGATGGACTACATCTACAACACTCTTTGGAGAACCGGCACGATCTTTAAAGATGGCAACCACCGACCGTTCATTCAATACAATCCCTGGTCTTTTAATATCAATTAAGGTATTAGCAGTGACTAGGTCAATAGAAAAGTCATTAGAAAACATGCTACAGAATTTATTAAATATAAGTCAGGGATAATTCTTTCAGCGGAGGCATAAAATAAAATATGCCTAATTTATCAATCATATGCATATATTAATTACTTTCTTTTTAAATATTATTTCCTGAAGAATGTATCTTGTTTCTAAAGTGAGTCTGCCGATCATATGAATTGCTATCTATATTAGATTTAGAGCTATTCATAGACACATTACCAACGTCTATTTATTTGAATGGATTAATATACACAATCTAACTACATTGCTAATTTTTGGGAATAATTAAGAAGAAGATAAAGTAGCTGATCATAACCCCTAATACATGTATATATTGCAATTTACTATTATTATCTTAAGATAAATAAGTGCATACTATATATCAATTTTATTAATTATTCTTAATACGATCATTCAGCAAAGATTTACCACTAATCTTTATCGATATGGGATTAGCAATCTCTATTTAATATAAATAAAATCAAGAACGTCTTGTGTAATTGTTAAATTCATAGTTTACTGATGAGTAAACGGTAACGATATACGATCAAATCATTGTAAAAATATAATCTATTAAAGTTAATATTATATATTATGGAAGTAAAGATATTATATATTATGGAATTAAAGATGTATTTCAGTGTTTTATACCTACAATCGCAAATTAATTATTATAAATTATGAAAAAATATTTTTCTGACTACTTAAATATTATAATAGCATATTTAGCTGATGCATTTAATTATTTTAATTTATTATACTATTATAAAAATTATAAATGTTTTATAGTATCACATTATATACTGAAGCAGTGAGTGACTAATCGTGATTACCTCACAAGTCAAATTATAAATCATCTAAAATACAGCGTAATGTTATTAGAAAGCATTGATAGCAATATATACACAAAGCTATTAAGTACTATTCCTTATCCAATCATGTATTTTCTAAGGAATGCTATATTTAAATCTAGATTAAAATATCACCAAAATCATCTATAATATACTTTATCTAACAGAGTTAGATATGATTAAGTCTACAATAGAATAACTTAGCTATCTGATATACAGATTCTTTAATATCAAAAAAGTGCAAAAAGACCATTGACGTGTTTATCAATAACGTTCGACTATATTAGTAAATAAAGGAATGAGCTATTGATGTATTATCCTGACAATCTAATAAATTAGCTATGTTGCTCTTCCGTATTTATGGTGTTGCCTGTCTATTTTTATGGCCATCAGGTAAGAAAAAACGAATATCAATAGTGAAGGGAGCAGCAATTCTTCCATTATTCTAATCCTGTATAACTATAATTTAAAAAGTATAACTCAATATACAAAGATTTATAAAATAATCTATTATGTCTATAATAAAATTTATACAGATCATTTAATGATATAGCACAATCTCATAAATTTATTTCTATAATAATTAAGGAATGACAAACTGCCCATTTATAATTTTTTATTTATAGTTCAATAGTTCGCTCCATTGGTTAACAGACGATATATGACAAATTTGTTATGATATATCATCAAAACAATACTCAATACCTAACGTAACCATGATAAGAAAAAATTATAACATAATATCATGAACATATACTTCTAATACATTGTGTCAAGAAAATTATTGTGACGATTGTATTAAAGCATTTGATCGCTATCATGTGAAAGAAGAGAAAAAAAACTTATTGGATCTGCATGCTAATGCAAGATAACTATGACAGGTTATAAAAACCATAAAATAGAACACTAATGTAATGGAAACGTATACTTTATAGCATCCTTAGTAAAGGATATTATAAAAGCAATTAGAGTAATTAACATCAAAAATACATATTATTATAATAGGAGCACATACAAGCAATCAAATCAAACGATGAACTAAAATACAATTTAGGATAAAATGCACAATAGCTATTGTGCATCCTCAAATTAGATTTTTTATATCTATCGTGTAACAGTAGGTAAGACAATTCAATATGATTTTGATAATAACCATATTCATATAAAGGTTATTTAAATAATATAGTAAGAGATTTAGAGGTATTGATACAATGAAAAAGGTCCCGATGACCTCATGTGGCGCTGAAAAATTACGTAAAGAATTGCAATATCTAAAAAACGTGCGCCGTCCACAAATCATTGAAGATATAGCCGATGCTCGTAAGCACGGTGATTTGAAAGAAAATGCTGAGTACCATGCAGCCAGAGAGCAACAGGGATTCTGCGAATGGCGGATCCAAGATATTGAAGTAAAATTGTCTAATGCGCAAGTGATTGATGTTATTCGTATGCCCAATACTGGTCGGATCATTTTTGGTGCTACTGTATCTCTTTTCAACCTGGCAAGTGGGGAAAAAGTCAACTATAAAATTGTAGGTGAAGATGAGGCTAATTACAAGAAGAACTTCATTTCGATTAATTCACCAATGGCACGTGGTTTGATAGGAAAAGAACAGGACGATGTCGTAGAAATCAAAACTCCTGGAGGTAATGTGAATTACCAGGTACTGAAGGTCGAGTATCTTTAATTGTACCCTAAGATCAGTTTCTTACATTATCTTAGATTAAGATCGAAAGCATACTAGATCATTTATCTGCATTTAAGGTATGGTTTATGGTAAAAAAGATTTACTAGAAGTTTATTGAATTTTATTACCAAGAATTCATGTTAAATGAGTGTTGAGAATCTAGAATGATCACCTATGTTATTCATTGAATATCGATTGTCTATTCTGTTGCATGCATGCATGAAGTACATTGTTTTTTACTTACATGAGGATTGAAAACGAAACATGCCACCTCCATCTCATACATATTACTATATGGATCTTATCCTATCTCTATGCCAGGTCCTATTGACGAGAGTTGTAAACCTAGATGGTCAATAAAAATCGCTCTGTCAGCTCTAATCGCTGGCTAAAAGAACACTATAAAGATCAATATGTACAGCAGGCACAGGCAAAAGGATTACGTTCTCGTGCCTGGTTTAAGCTTGCTGAAATACAACAACGTGATAAATTGTTTACATCAGGTATGAATATAGTAGATTTAGGAGCGGCACCAGGTAGTTGGTCGCAATACGTAGTTACTCAAATAAGCGGTATAGGTCGCGTCATTGCTTGTGATATTTTACCAATAGATCCTATTATTGGCGTTGACTTCCTTCAAGGTGATATTCGTGAAGAATTGATCTTTAAATCCCTATTTGCACTTATAGATAAGAGCAAGATTAAAGTAGTAATGTCTGATATGGCTCCAAATATCAGTGGCATTCCGTCAATCGATATTCCTAAAGCAATGTATCTAGTAGAATTAGCATTGGAGATATGTCGTGATATTCTTACTCCCGGTGGCAGTTTCGTAGTAAAGGTATTTCAGGGAGAGGGATTTGAGGAGTGTCTACGTAAAATTAGTTCCCTATTTACAAAGATTAAGATTCGTAAGCCAAACGCTTCTCGTTTGTATTCACGCGAAGTATACATTGTGGCGACAGGGCATAAACTATAACTGCCCCAATGCTATTTATTAACATACTTGTAATATGAGGTTTATCCTTTGAGTGAGATGGCGAAAAACCTAATTCTCTGGTTGGTCATCGCAGTAGTATTGATGTCTTTATTCCAGAATTTTGGGCCTAGCGAGTCGAGCGGTCATAGAGTAGATTACTCTACCTTTATATCTGAGCTTACCCAGGATCAAGTTCGCGAGGCTAGAATTAACGGGCGAGAGATTAACGTTACAAAAAAAGATACTAGCAAATACAAAACTTACATCCCTATAAATGATCCTAAGCTCTTAGATACATTGTTAAATAAGAATGTAAAAGTGCATGGTGAGCCTCCTGAAGAGCCAAGTCTACTTGCTTCTATTTTTATTTCTTGGTTCCCGATGTTATTATTAATTGGTGTATGGATCTTCTTTATGCGCCAAATGCAAGGAGGGGGCGGTAAAGGAGCAATGTCCTTTGGAAAAAGTAAGGCTCGTATGCTGAGCGAAGATCAAATAAAAACTACTTTTGCTGATGTCGCTGGTTGTGATGAAGCGAAAGAAGAAGTAAGCGAACTAGTAGAATATTTACGTGAACCCAGCCGATTTCAAAAACTTGGCGGAAAAATACCAAAAGGTATACTGATGGTAGGTTCACCAGGCACTGGTAAAACCTTACTAGCTAAAGCTATTGCTGGTGAAGCAAAAGTACCATTTTTTACTATTTCTGGTTCTGATTTCGTAGAAATGTTTGTTGGTGTAGGGGCTTCTCGTGTGCGAGATATGTTCGATCAAGCTAAGAAAGCAGCACCTTGCATTATCTTTATAGATGAAATTGATGCTGTAGGACGTCAGCGTGGTGCCGGTTTAGGTGGTGGTCATGATGAACGTGAACAAACTTTAAATCAAATGTTAGTAGAGATGGATGGTTTTGAAGGAAATGAAGGCATTATTGTTATCGCCGCAACTAATCGTCCTGATGTTTTAGATCCGGCTTTGCTAAGGCCTGGTCGTTTTGATCGGCAGGTCGTAGTTGGATTGCCAGATGTACGTGGTCGTGAGCAAATCTTAAAGGTACATATGCGCCGTGTTCCATTAGATGTTGATATCGAAACATCTATTATAGCACGAGGCACACCAGGATTTTCTGGTGCAGACTTAGCTAACCTTATTAATGAAGCAGCATTATTTGCAGCACGCAGTAATAAACGTGTTGTTTCAATGGTTGAATTTGAAAAAGCTAAAGACAAGATCATGATGGGCGTGGAACGCCGTTCTATGGTCATGACCGAAACGCAGAAGGAATCAACGGCATATCATGAAGCTGGTCATGCTATTATAGGTCGTTTAACACCAGCACATGATCCGGTACATAAAGTTACAATTATTCCTCGTGGACATGCGCTTGGAGTGACTTTTTTCTTACCAGAAGGTGATACAATAAGTGCAAGTCGTCAAAAACTGGAAAGCCAAATCGCTACTCTTTACGGCGGGCGTCTCGCAGAAGAGATAATCTATGGAACTGAAAATGTATCTACTGGAGCGTCGAATGATATTAAAGTGGCAACTTCAATAGCTCGTAATATGGTGACTCAATGGGGCTTTTCTGAAAAATTAGGACCTCTATTATATGCAGAAGAAACAGGCGAAGTTTTTCTAGGACGTTCTGTTGCCAAAGTTAAACACATGTCAGATGACACTGCACGTATTATTGATCAGGAAGTTAAGTCTCTAATTGAACGTAATTATGCTCGTGCCCGGTTACTATTAATGGACAATATAGATATATTGCATTCAATGAAGAATGCTCTTATGAAATATGAAACTATTGATGCACTACAGATAGATGATCTGATGAATCGTCGAGACGTACGTCAGCCGGTAGGTTGGGACAATTTTAATCAAAGCAATCCAGCCACTGGTAGCACTCCGCAAGCACCGAAATCAATATAGGAATCGTAAACACTAATTTCAGTCAATAATCATATTTAAATAACTATATTAATCACTTGTGCTATGCAATACTATTGCAACCCCGGAATTTCGGGGTTTTCTGATAAGCACATAGTAAAATCAATCCAATTAATTAGATAATATCTATTATAATTTAATATTATATCTGTATTAACTAGGAGTTCATTAGAGGTCTCTGCAGTACTAGGAACTTCTAGGCACTATATTTTTTATTTACATTCAGCCTACATTATATCGAGATCATGTCTCGTACAATATTCAGGTCAGTGACTAACTATTTCATTACAAAAGCTTTCTGTCATTATATAAGGGATTTTAGTAAGTTTTATAGATTTAACAAATCTCCAGCAAGCCACTATAAAAACTGCTAAAATAAGTTCTTTGGAAATTTCTACGATCCTTTCATTGTAATATCACTTCCATCATTGAAGGTATAGCCATGCGATTAACTATGCACGATATGACACTTAATCTTTCGTATCCACAGGTGATGGGGATTCTCAATGTTACGTCAGATTCATTTTCAGATGGTGGTCTTTACCAAAAACTCAATCAGGCAGTATCGCGTGCAGAGACGCTAATTTCTTCTGGTGCTACCATAATTGACATAGGTGGCGAATCTACTAGACCAGGTGCAAGATCAGTTAATGAAGATGAAGAGCTTTCACAGGTTATACCGGTGATAGAGGCTTTAAAAAAGCGTTTTGAGGTATTGATTTCAGTTGATACGTCTACTGCGGGAGTGATCCGTGAATCGGTTAAGATGGGAGTGCATCTAATTAACGATATCCGTGCATTACAGAAACCAGGCGCATTAGCTGCCGCCGCTGACAGCGGCTTACCTGTATGTCTGATGCATATGAATGGTGAGCCACGTACTATGCAGAATAAACCTCATTACGATAATTTGATTGTTGATATCAATATATTTTTTCAACATCATATCAAGCGTTATAATGCAGCCGGGATAACAAATAAGCAATTACTACTCGATCCAGGTTTTGGGTTTGGTAAAAGCATTATACATAACTACCAGCTTTTAGCAAGATTGTCAGAATTTAATCATTTTGGTCTGCCATTAGTAGTAGGTATATCACGTAAAGCCATGATTGGAGAATTACTTAATACACCACCTCATCAACGCGTTATTGGCAGCGTAGCTGGAGCAGTTATCGCTGCTATGCAAGGAGCACGAATTATCAGAGTTCATGATGTTAAAGAAACTGTTGAGGCAATGCGGATTGTTAAGGCAACACTTGCAGCTAAAGGATATGCAAAACATGAGTAAGTTAAAATATTTTGGCACTGATGGTATTCGTGGAAAGGTAGGAGATAAAATAATCAGTCCAGATTTCGTGCTTAAACTAGGCTGGGCAGCGGGTAAAGTACTTTCTCGTCACGGCTCTCGAAAAATTATTATCGGAAAAGATACTCGTATCTCCGGTTACATGTTGGAGTCCGCGTTAGAAGCTGGATTAGCAGCTGCAGGGTTATCAGCTTCTTTTACTGGACCGATGCCAACTCCAGCAGTAGCTTACTTAACACGCACTTTCCGCGCTGAAGCCGGCATTGTCATTTCAGCTTCGCATAATCCATTTTATGATAATGGTATTAAGTTTTTCTCAATTGACGGAGCGAAGTTACCGGATGATGTTGAAGAAGCCATTGAAGCTGAGATAGAAAAACCACTTAGTTGTGTACAGTCTTCCGAATTAGGTAAAGCTAGCCGTATTATTGATGCTCCAGGTCGGTACATAGAGTTTTGTAAAGGGACCTTTCCTAGCGAACTGAATCTAAAGGGCTTGAAAATTGCACTAGATTGTGCTAACGGGGCAACCTATCACATTGCGCCAAGTGTATTAAGTGAGCTAGGTGCGACAGTGATTGCTATTGGTGTATCTCCGAATGGTATGAATATTAATGAAAAATGCGGAGCAACAGATATTCATCAATTACAAGCATTGGTAATCCAAGAAAAAGCGCATGTTGGGTTAGCATTCGATGGTGATGGTGATCGTGTCATTATGGTAGATCACTTAGGTCATAAAGTTAATGGTGATCAAATATTATATATAATTGCTTGCGATGGACAACGTCAAAACCAACTATTTGGTGGTGTCGTCGGTACATTAATGAGCAATATGGGATTAGAGTTGGCACTAAAAAAAATAAATGTCCCATTTGCACGTGCTAAAGTAGGCGATCGATATGTTCTAGGTAAACTACAAGAACTAGATTGGCGTATTGGCGCAGAAAATTCTGGTCATGTAATTCTACTAGATAAAACTACGACTGGCGATGGTATCGTGGCTGGGTTACAGGTTCTGACTGCAATGGTTAGTAATAACATGAGCTTGTATGATTTATGCAGCTGTATGAAATTATTCCCACAAATTATAATTAATGTTTATTTTAAGGGTGAATTTAACTTAGATCAATATGATCAATTACGTAAAATCACTGAAAAAATACAAGCTGAGTTAGCCGATAACGGACGTGTATTATTGCGTAAATCTGGCACTGAACCATTTATTCGTGTCATGGTAGAAGGAGAGGATGAAAAACAGATCACGATTCTTGCACAACGTCTTGCTGAAGCAGTACAAGTAGCCAGTCATAAGAATGATCATTTATGATATTTTATAAATTGAAAGACATGAGGGGTAAACATTGCTCTTGCCATGGAATAGTGGCTTTAGTTAGTATTTGTAATTGCTTAAATAAATACAGCCAAAAGGAATATATACTTTTTTGAGAATTTATAATATGCAAATATTTAGTATTATATTGAAGAGATAACGAAAGGGATACGAGTATGCACGAAACTCTGCTAGTGATTTTTTTACTAATCTCAGTTGGATTAATTTTTTTGATTATATTACAACAAGGAAAATCTATCGAAACTGGAGTCTCTTCCGGAATAAGTGCATCTCATGCATTATTTCGTACTAGTGGTTCCTATAATGTTATGACGCGTTTAACCGCAATATTATCGATAATGTTTTTCTTTATGAGCTTGATATTAAGCAATTTCAGTAGTAATAAAAGAAAGCAAGGTGGCGAATGGGAAAATTTAACGCAGACAGTAAAGTCTGAAAAAAGTACGATGCAATCGGTGCCAAAAAATCCTAATAGCGATATCCCAAAGTGACTAGTTATTTTATTCTATAGCTTGGCTTTATCTAAATAATATTGATCTTGATGACACATAAGAAGTAGTACCGAGGTGGTGAAATTGGTAGACACGCTACCTTGAGGTGGTAGTGCCTTAACAGGGCTTGTGGGTTCGAGTCCCATCCTCGGTACCAAATCTAAGAAATAGCTTGCTATTTTACAATTTTAGTGCATATTTAAAGCATTTTATGACTCGGGATCAACGCAATCTGATATACTGGTAACACTCTTAAGGCGTATCACTATAAGGTCGAAGATTCAAAATTAAGCCTACACAAACACTTTTCTTGAAGAATTTATTGTCAAATACAAATTTCAAAAAATATAGTTTTCTCTAAAAATATTTGAAATGATATTTACTTTAAAAATGGCACAAACGTTGATCAGCAGCACATCTGCCTTACTAATATAAAAGCCACCAGATTCATTGGTTTTATGTTAGTTAGCAACAACATTACTGGGCTATTCAGCCCCTTTTTTTACTTCATTGTAATTGAGTTTGTCCATAATTAGAGTATTAGAGTAAAAGTTAACTAAAATTCTCTTCTAACCAATAGAAAAGTTACACTTTAAAGTTATAGGTATTAAATTTATTCATGCGAACTAGTCTACATGCCGCATCTATAATTGACAGTAAAACGGCTTAAATGTTGATAATTATGATGATATCAACTACTAAGTTAGCTATATATTAAAAATTGCGAAACCAATTTTAGTTGCTTATAACTTGGAAGTTTCCTTGCCTAGCCTTTGATTGCTTGATGTTTATTAAAGAATACTACACGTATTTTGTGCAGAAAGTCAGACTAGTTCTACAGATAGCCATTCATATGCAGCGCAAGTGGGAAGGTATTATTAAATGTGTCAAAATCGAAATAATCCCGGTTACTGTAGATGGGGAAAAATAAAGTGATTGCGATGAAAATATTCTAAAGCGAACTTAATGCCCCCCACTTTTAAAGTTTATATGAGGCAAGTAGAATGAATAAAGAGATTCTGGCTGTTGTTGAAGCGGTGTCTAATGAAAAATCTCTGCCACGCGAGAAGATTTTTAAAGCTTTAGAAACTGCTTTAGCGACCGCTACTAAAAAAAAATATGAGCAAGAAATAGACGTCCGTGTCAGCATTGATAGGAAAACTGGCAATTTTGATACTTACCGTCGGTGGATTATCGTTGATTTAGTAACTCAGCCCACACGGGAAATTACGTTAGCAGCAGCTCAATATGAAGAACCTTTCACAAAGTTAGGTGGATACATCGAAGATCAAATAGATTCTATCACTTTTGATCGAATAACGACTCAGACAGCGAAACAGGTTATTGTACAGAAAGTGCGAGAAGCTGAGCGTGCTATGATAGTTGATGCTTTTCGTGAACATGAAGGGGAGATTGTAACGGGAGTGGTAAAGAAAGTTAATCGTGATAACATTTCATTAGATCTAGGCAATAATGCTGAAGCAATGATTAGCAGAGAAGACATGTTACCGCGTGAGAACTTCCGCCCCGGAGATCGTATACGTGGCGTACTGTATTCTGTACGACCCGAAGCTAGAGGCGTACAATTATTTGTCAGCCGTTCCAGCCCAGATATGCTAAAAGAATTATTTCGCATTGAAGTACCTGAAATTGGCGAAGAAGTAATTGAGATTAAAGCAATAGCTCGAGATCCCGCTTCGCGTGCAAAAGTTGCAGTTAAAACCAAAGACAAACGCATCGACCCAATAGGTGCTTGCGTAGGTATGCGAGGGGCCCGTGTTCAAGCTGTCTCAAGTGAACTCAGTGGTGAAAGAATTGATATTATCCTGTGGGATGATAACCCTGCTCAGTTTGTCATTAACGCCATAGCACCAGCAGATGTTGCCTCGATCGTAGTTGATGAAGATAATTTCACTATGGATATTGCCGTTAAAGCAAGTAATTTAGCACAGGCAATTGGCCGTAACGGCCAAAATGTGCGTTTAGCCTCTCAGTTATTAAAACAGCATCGTTCTGATGATCGTTGGGAATTAAACGTAATGACAGCAGATGATTTACAGGCTAAGCATACAGCAGAAGCACATGCTGCTATTAATATATTCACCAAGCATCTTAATATTGATGAAAATTTTGCTTCCATTCTAGTCGAAGAAGGATTTTCCACTTTAGAAGAACTAGCTTACGTGCCAATTAAAGAACTGTTGGCAATCGATAGTCTCGATAAAGATACGGTCGAAATATTGCGCGATCGAGCTAGAGCAGTATCAACGACATTAGCGCTGGCTCAAAAAGAGAGCATAGATGCAGCTGAACCTTCTGAATCTTTAATCAACCTGTTAGGCATGGAGCGCAGTATTGCCTTTAAACTAGCAGCACGTGGTATAACTACGCTAGAGGATCTTGCCGAACAAGGAATTGATGATCTATCTGATATGCAAGGGATTAATGACAAGAAAGCTGGCGAGTTGATTATGGCCGCACGTAATATCTGTTGGTTTCGAGACAACGTGTAATAAACTGTAGTAGGAAGGAACAGCATGACAACAGATGTGACCGTAAAATCGCTAGCAGTAGAAATTCATACTTCCATTGATCGTTTAGTACAGCAGTTTGCTGATGCAGGGATCAACAAGTCTGAGTTGGATATTGTAACCCAGCAAGAAAAAGAGACCTTGCTGGCACACCTGAACCGTACACAGGGTGGTTCGCCCCATAAACTCACTTTGCAGCGCAAAACACGCAGCACCTTAAATATTCCTAGCACAGGTGGCAAAAGTAAATCAGTAAAAATTGAAATCCGCAAGAAACATACTTATATCAATCGTAATATTCAAGAAATCCAACAAGTTGAAGCGGCAGAACAGGCAAAGCATAATGCAGAAACGAAACGTACAGTTGGAGAGCAAGCCAAACGTGAAGTCGCTAAAATTGCTAAATATTATTCAGCGGAAAAAGAAAAATTGATTAATCAACATACCGATGAAATAGCTAAATTAGCCCAAGCAGAAAAAGCACATCGTGAAGCTGAAGCCGCTAAACTAAAACGTAAAGTAGAAGAAGAAATACGCAGAAAAGTTGAAGAAGAAGCGAAACGGATAGCAGCTGAAGCACGCCGCATGGCGGCAGAGAACAGTGAACAGTGGGCTGCAGCTGAAGCAGCAAGCGCTGCTGTTGAAACTGCTGATTATCATGTAACCACCTCTCAACATGCTCGTGCTGCAGAAGATGAAAACGATGCTAAAGTTGAAGGTGAGCGCAGACCTCGCAGCCGTGGTGGAAAAGCGACTAAACAGAAAAAGGGGAATAAACTTTCTGAGTCTAAAGCAGATCGTGAAGAAGCACGAGCTGTAACGCGTGGAACTAAAAGCAAAAGGAAGACAAGCATTCTGCAGCAAGGGTTTAACAAACCCGTTCAAGTTATTAATCGTAATGTAGTGGTTGGTGAAACTATTACTGTCGCTGAATTAGCTAACAAAATGGCAGTAAAAAGCTCTCAAGTCATTAAAGTAATGATGAAGTTAGGTGCAATGGCTACCATTAATCAGATCATCGATCAGGAAACGGCACAACTAGTAGCTGCAGAGATGGGGCATAAGGTTATTCTTCGTCGCGAGAATGAGTTAGAAGAAGCATTAATGAGCGATCGTGATACCGGAATTGCAGCTGAAGCTCGTGCGCCAGTAGTTACTATCATGGGACATGTTGACCATGGAAAAACCTCTTTATTAGACTATATTCGATCTAGTAAAGTGGCATCAGGTGAAGCTGGCGGAATTACTCAGCATATTGGTGCTTATCATGTCGAAACTGATAATGGAATGATCACCTTCCTTGATACTCCAGGTCATGCTGCCTTTACTTCTATGCGCGCTCGTGGTGCTCAAGTAACTGATATTGTTGTATTAGTTGTTGCTGCCGATGATGGCGTAATGCCACAAACTATAGAAGCTATTCAACATGCAAACGCTGCACAAGTATCCTTAGTGGTTGCAATTAATAAAATTGATAAGTTAGAGGCAGATACAGATCGCATTAAACAAGAACTATCACAATATAATGTAATACCTGAGGAGTGGGGTGGTGAGGTGCAGTTTGTGCCTGTATCTGCAAAATCCGGTGTTGGTATAGAAGACCTCCTTAGTGCGATTTTATTGCAAGCTGAACTTCTCGAACTAAAAGCTATTCGTAGTGGTATGGCTAGTGGTGTCGTAATCGAATCGTTTTTAGATAAAGGTCGTGGCCCAGTTGCCACTGTTCTTGTCAAAGAAGGAACACTAAACAGAGGTGATATAGTCCTATGTGGATTCGAATACGGTCGTGTGCGTGCAATGCGGGATGAAATAGGTCATGAAGTCACTTCTGCTATTCCATCTATTCCTGTAGAAATTCTTGGTCTGTCTAGCGTGCCTAGCGCTGGTGATGAAATTACTGTAGTACGTGATGAAAAAAAAGCACGTGAAGTTGCACTATACCGTCAAGGAAAGTTCCGAGAAATTAAACTAGCACGACAACAAAAATCTAAGTTAGATAATATGTTCTCCAATATGACTGATGGGGAAGTATCTGAATTGAATATCGTATTGAAATCTGATGTACAGGGTTCTTGTGAAGCCATTATTGATTCATTATTAAAACTATCCACAGATGAAGTTAAAGTTAACATTGTCGGTTCCGGTGTGGGTAGTATTACTGAAACCGATGCTACATTGTCAGCAGCATCAAATGCAATTTTATTAGGATTTAATGTTCGTGCTGATGCTGCTGCGCGTCGCGTAATTGAAGCAGAAAGCTTAGACCTTCGCTATTACTCCGTGATTTACAGCCTAATAGATGAAGTGAAACAAGCGATGAGCGGTATGCTAGTGCCTGAGTATAAACAACAGATTATTGGTTTAGCGGAAGTACGTGATATCTTTAAATCACCTAAATTTGGTGCTATTGCTGGTTGTATAGTTTCTGAAGGGACTATAAAAATTCATAACCCTATACGTGTGCTTCGTGATAACGTAGTAATCTATACGGGTGAATTAGAATCCTTACGTAGATTCAAAGATGATGTTAATGACGTCCGTAACGGTATGGAATGTGGTATTGGCGTTAAGAATTATAATGACGTACGTGTTGGTGATATTATTGAAGTATTTGAAATCGTTAAGATACAGCGTACTATTGCTTAATGAATATACTACGATCTATGATCGGCTCAAATCATGCCAGTTGTGTCTTACAATAGAAACTAATTATATCCCTAGGTATATATAGAAAGCTATACTAGCAGGGGGAAGCGTAGCTAAACAGAGACAACTTAATGTATTTTATTTAAGTGATATTTGTCAACGAGTGCATAACTTCTCCCTCGTTTTCTCTAGAGATTCCAAAATGCCAAAAGAATTTAGCCGCAGTCAAAGAGTGGCGCAAGAAATAAAGAAAAAAATTGCTATTATTTTGCAACGTAACATCAAAGATCCACGCATTAAAATGGTCACTGTATCTAGCGTTGAAATTTCTTCTGACTTGACTTATGCCAAAGTATACGTTACCTTTCTGGATATATTGGTCAACAATAATGACATAGCCTTTGTGATCGAAGGAATGAAAATATTGCAGGATACAGCCGGTTATATACGTACTATACTTGGCAAAACCATGCGTCTGCGTGTAGTTCCTCATTTAACTTTCAGTTATGATAACTCATTAAGAGAAGGAATGCGAATATCTCATCTAGTGAGTAATGCGCTAATAAACGATGCCAAACGTAGCTGTAGATCGAGTGGAGAATGAGGAGGCTTAATGAGCCGCCATCTTAGCCGTCGTCATGGCCGTAAGATTCACGGAATACTATTATTAGATAAGCCACGAGGTGTATCTTCCAATAGTGCTTTGCAAAAAGTAAAATACTTGTACAATGCTCATCACGCAGGTCATACTGGAGCACTAGATCCTTTAGCAACAGGTATGTTGCCAATATGTCTAGGTGAAGCAACTAAATTTTCGCAGTATCTACTCAATGCTGATAAGCGTTATCGAGTTATCGCAAAACTTGGACAGCGTACCGATACTTCAGACGCCGATGGTAAGCTCGTAAAGCAACGTCCTATAACTTTTACCACAGTGCAACTAGATGCAGCGTTAAATAACTTCTATGGAGAAATAGAACAAGTACCATCCATGTATTCAGCACTTAAGTTTCAAGGAAAAAAGCTCTATGAGCTTGCACGCCAAGGAATTGAAATACCACGCAAATCACGCTCCATTACCATTTATCAATTAGAAGTCGTCCGTTACGCAGGTAATCAACTAGAATTAGAAATCCACTGCTCTAAGGGAACTTATATCCGTACTCTTATTGATGATCTAGGTGAACTATTAGGCTGCGGGGCTCATGTCATCTACCTGAGACGTCTACAGATAGCTTCATATTCAATCGCCAATATGGTGACATTAGAAATGTTGAATGCTTTATTAAAACAGGATCAGTTTATGAGATTATATCAATCTCTTGATTCATTGCTAATACCGATGGATAGTCCACTTAAGCATTATCCAGAAGTGCATCTATTGCCCACTCTGGCTAAGAACTTAAAAAATGGACAACGAGTAAAGATTGCTAGCACACCAATTTCTGGCATAGTACGACTGACTGAAGGCGATAGCCATAAATTTATTGGTCTGGGAAGTATAACTGATGATGGTTATGTAGCACCACGTCGTCTAGTAATTGACAATATCAATTAAATATAGAAAAAGGATAAGTCAAGGAGAAACGTAACGTGTATTCATTACCTGTAGCTTGAACGATACAAGAGATAAGAGTATAATAAACAATTCTTATGCATTAGGTTGTTGAATTAGATATCGGCACCTATAGTTATCGTATATAGTCTGGAGTATTATCATGTCTCTAAGTGTCGAAATTAAGGCTAAAGTCATGGCTAATTTTGGTAGAAATGCTAATGACAGTGGGTCTACAGAAGTCCAGGTAGCCCTGTTAACTACACAGATTAATCATCTACAAGGTCACTTCTCCGAGCATAAAAAAGATCATCATAGCCGTCGTGGCCTACTTCGTATGGTTTCTCAACGTCGCAAGCTACTAGATTACCTAAAGCATCAAGATGTTGGACGATATACAAATCTCATTGATCGCTTGAGCCTACGTCGTTAATTTAGTCGGTTTTAGAGAAAAAAGGGGGCCTGCCATGGCCCCTTTTTTCTAGGAATCCATAAATGAGTGAGGTAAATATATTAATTATCTTTTATCCGAGAATAGGTGTTTCGTTACAAATATTTGTATAACTAATAATCATTTTATCTCAAGCTGGGATACAACCTCTTATTAATTGCAAGAATATAGTATAACAATAAAAATAAAGTCATGGGCCATTGCATTTCTACTATAATGCTACGCCCTTAATCAAGGAGATAATTTTGCTGATACCGATCATTCGCAAATTCCAGTATGGCCAACATACTGTCACCATGGAAACTAGTATGATGGCACGGCAGGCTACTGCTGCTATTATGGTAAGCATGGATGATACTGCCGTATTCGTCACCGTAGTGGGACAGAAAAAAGCTAAACCTGGTCAAAATTTTTTTCCACTAACTGTAAACTATCAGGAGCGTGCTTATGCTGCCGGTCGGATACCAGGCAGCTTTTTCCGTCGTGAAGGTCGACCAAGTGAGGGGGAAATACTAAATTCTCGTCTAATTGATCGTCCTATTAGGCCTCTTTTTCCAGCTGATTTTATGAATGAAGTTCAAATAATCGCTACGGTAGTGTCTGTCAATCCGCAAGTGAATCCAGATATCGTCGCAATAATTGGAGCTTCTGCTGCGCTCAGTTTATCCGGTATTCCATTTAATGGTCCAATTAGTACAGCGCGTGTTGGTTATATTAATAATCAGTATATACTCAATCCGACCACTAACGAATTGCAAATAAGTAGCCTAGATCTCGTAGTCGCTGGCACTACTAATGCGGTTATAATGGTTGAATCAGTAGCTGATGTGCTAAATGAAGATAAAATGCTAGAAGCGATAGTATTTGGTCATAAAAAACAGCAAGTAGTAATCGAAAATATCAACTCTCTTGTTGCTGAAGCAGGTAAACCTAAATGGAATTATGAAATACCCGTAGTGAATGCGGAACTACATGCTAGTGTACTTGAACTAGCAGAAAAGCCAT
Source organism: Serratia symbiotica (assembly GCA_900155695.1). Classification (GTDB taxonomy): domain Bacteria; phylum Pseudomonadota; class Gammaproteobacteria; order Enterobacterales; family Enterobacteriaceae; genus Serratia_E; species Serratia_E symbiotica_A. The sequence goes on along the minus strand of FUHL01000001.1, from coordinate 363,569 downwards.
TAAGTGAAGCTTATCACATTACAGAGAAACAAGAACGTTTATTTCAAGTTGATTTGATCAAAGAGAATGTGTTGAAAACTTTATTAGCAAACGATTCAACACTTGAAGACTCAAACATTCAGAAAATACTCAGCAATATCGAAAAAAATATAGTACGTAGCCGCATGCTACGTGGAGAACCACGTATTGATGGTCGTGAAAAAGATATGATACGTAGTCTGGATGTGCGTACTGGCATCCTGCCGCGCACCCATGGTTCTGCACTATTTACCCGTGGGGAAACACAAGCTTTAGTCACTACAACACTAGGAACTGCTCGTGATGCACAAAGCCTTGATGAACTAATGGGTGAGAAGAGCGATAGTTTCTTATTCCATTATAACTTTCCTCCCTATTCCGTTGGCGAAATTGGGATGATAGCTTCCCCGAAGCGACGTGAAATTGGTCATGGCCGACTAGCAAAACGCGGTATATTAGCCATGATGCCTACATTAGAAGATTTTCCATACACAGTGCGTGTGGTTTCTGAAATTACTGAATCTAATGGTTCTTCTTCTATGGCTTCAGTCTGTGGTGCGTCACTAGCTTTGATGGATGCAGGTGTGCCAATCAAACAAGCTGTTGCAGGTGTTGCCATGGGGTTAGTAAAAGAAGCAGATAACTTTATAGTTTTATCTGATATTCTTGGTGATGAAGATCATCTAGGTGATATGGATTTTAAAGTGGCTGGCAGCAGAGATGGTATTACTGCCCTGCAAATGGATATTAAAATTAAAGGTATAACTCGTGAAATCATGCAAGTGGCACTTAATCAGGCAAAAGAAGCACGTTTGCATATTCTAGGAGTAATGGAACAGGCCATTAGTATGCCACGTAATGAAATATCTCAGTTTGCGCCAAGAATTTATACTATCTGTATAAGCCCAGAAAAAATCAAAGACCTTATTGGTAAAGGCGGATCAGTAATTCGAGCTTTAACAGAAGAGACTGATACCACTATTGAAATTGATGATGACGGTAAAGTTAAAATTGCTGCTACCGATAGTAATAAAGCAAAATATGCAATCCGTAGAATTGAAGAGATAACTGCAGAAATAGAAGTGGGCCGTATTTATCAAGGTACTGTCACTCGTATTGTTGATTTTGGCGCTTTTATTGCTATTAGTGGTAGTAAAGAAGGTTTAGTACATATTTCACAAATTGCTGATAAACGTGTTGAGCACGTGACTAATTATCTGCAAATTGCTCAAGAAGTACCAGTGAAAGTACTAGACGTTGACCGTCAGGGACGTGTACGTCTTAGCATTAAAGAAGTAATTAGTCTGGAAGAAAAATTGCCTCCTGTAGTAAAATGAGCATAACTATATATCTCTGCGACGATATATATGTCGTTACATATTCATGTATTTATAAAACTGAAGATAGGTAAGATGCTTTTAATGGTTGTCTTAGTAAGAACTGTATATATTCTCAAAGTACTTATTATAAATAAGATTTATCAATTATTTATGACTATAAATACAATATTTTATACTTCTCTTACAAACTACACTGTAGAAAGAATTAATACTAGTCAGTATAATCAAGACCTGATATATATCAAGTAAAAGTGCACAATGAGGATACACAGTTTTGATGTAAGCGCAGTTTATTATATGATAGATTGGCGTTAGTGATTCAGTGACGTTTCATAGCTAGTAGAAATCTATAGTAATACACTATAAGATCCTATTATCTTCAACTATCTAAGCATTTACTTAACGCAAGCAAGTAATATTGATGCTACGTATGAAATGTATGATTCTATATTCTAGCTTGATGTACCTTGTAATCACAGGAATTTAAATCAAGGTATAAGATTATATCATGTCTTCTGTTTCTCCTTAGTATCGGATCATCTTCTTGCGTTTTATAAAAGATGAATTAACCTATTCCTTAAATTTTTTATTGCTATGTTTGATGCACTATACAGATTCTAATCGGCTCACGAATAACTAAAGTAGTGTTATGAAACAGTGAAGGCAAGAAGGTATTAAAATGCAATGTTATTGCATGTAACTTAGTAATATAGGAGAAACTTTAATGTCATCTCTGTTAAAGTAGATATAATGGATAATATTTACACTCGTTAAACATCTTAGTAAAAAACCTTTTTAGGTAAACTTTACCTGATTCTAGGAAAACAAGAAAACAGTTTAGAAAAAAATTGACATTATGATAACGGTATTAAATACATAAAACTTTATCTAGCACCGCTATGCATTACTGTCTTTTTATCCTTTAAAGCCAAGAGTAAAGATGATGTATTATCTTGAAATGAGATATAGATAAAACATTGCTACTCAATAGATATTTTAGTTACTAAAAGTCGATAATAAAATAAAGGCTTAGAGCTTAATGTGCAACACAAAGCGGTTAATCGAGCTTAGCTAATACCACAGTAGGTTGCAAGATGAATGATTATAAGTCTGAAAAAGATTGGTTTTAGAACCTAATTATCGACTTCATGGATAGAATCTTTTGTTCGTTTTATACACTAATTTAAGCTGGTTCACATTTTTCAATGAAAATGAATAAAAATTTTTTTGACGAGTTATGTAGACTGGCTGTCATTATTAATGAGGCATGTGTACATGACTACTGAGTTTGATATTTCTTTTACTAATCTGGGGCTATCTGCTCCACTGATTTCTGCTCTAAATGATCTAGGCTATGAAAAACCATCACCAATCCAGGCTAAGTGCATTCCTCATCTATTAAATGGTCGAGATGTTTTAGGCATGGCACAAACTGGTAGTGGAAAAACTGCAGCATTTGCATTGCCACTATTATATAACCTTAAAACTCATCTAAAAGCTCCGCAAATTCTTGTATTGTCACCAACTAGAGAACTGGCAATTCAAGTAGCTGAAGCTATGATTGATTTTTCCAAATATATGCATGATGTCAAGGTTGTCGCTCTATATGGTGGACAACGTTATGACATACAGTTGCGTGCTTTACGTCAAGGATCACAAATTGTCGTAGGCACTCCAGGTAGATTATTAGATCACTTAAAACGCGGCACCTTAAATCTCTCTAACCTAAGTGGTGTAGTCTTAGATGAAGCTGATGAAATGCTCCGTATGGGTTTTATTGAAGACGTAGAAAGTATCATGGCTGAAATTCCAGCTAAACATCAGACTGCACTGTTTTCTGCCACTATGCCAGAAGTCATACGACGAATGACTCGACGTTTTATGCAAAATCCAGAAGAAGTACGCATTCAGTCAAATATCACTACTCGTCCAGATATAAGCCAGAGCTATTCAACTGTCCACAGTATGAATAAAAATGAAGCTCTAGTACGCTTTCTTGAAGCTGAAGATTTTGACGCGGCAATTATTTTTGTCAGAACAAAAAATTCAACGCTAGAAGTAGCTGAAGCATTAGAGCGTAGTGGTTACAATAGTGCTGCACTGAATGGTGATATGAACCAGGCATTGCGAGAGCAAACTCTGGAACGTTTAAAAAATGGTCGTATAGATATACTAATTGCCACAGATATTGCAGCCAGAGGACTAGATCTTGAACGTATTAGCTTAGTAGTAAACTATGATATCCCAATAGAATCGGAATCTTACGTTCACCGTATTGGCCGTACTGGTAGGGCAGGCCGCGCTGGCCGTGCACTTCTATTTGTAGAAAACCGTGAAAGACGTCTGCTACGTAATATTGAACGTACTATGAAGCTCACTATACCAGAAGTAGAACTACCTAACGCAGCACTATTAGGTGAGCGTCGTTTAGCTAAATTTGCTGTTAAACTTCAACAACAACTAGCAAGTTGTGATCTAGACATGTACCGAGCGTTGTTAGATAAACTTCAACCTACAGAAACACTAGATATGGCAACTCTAGCAGCTGCATTACTAAAGATGGCTCAAGGAGAACGTCCCCTTATTCTGCCTCCAGACCCAGTATTCAAATCACGTCAGCGTCGTGAATTCTATAATCGTGACGATCGTGTTCATGACTGCCGCCGCAATATACACTTAGATAACTATGGAGTCAACTCTCAACGCCGTGGACGTCGTGAAGCAAGCGGGATGCAACTATATCGTATTGAAGTAGGTCGTGATGACGGTGTAGACGTTCGTCATATCGTTGGTGCTATAGCTAACGAAGGTAATCTTAGCAGTCGTAATATCGGTAATATTAAACTTTTTTCTTCCTATGCTACTATAGAATTACCAAAAAGTATGCCAGATGAAATCTTAAATCACTTTACGCGTATTCGTATTCTAAATAAGCCCATCAATATGAAAAAAATTAATAATGATGCAAAGAAAAATGAACGTAATAACGATAGGCGTCCATTTAACGCTGAATATCGTGAAGATGTAACTCCTCCATCTACTGGCAGTGGAGGACATAATAGTACTTTTAACCGTAATGATAAACTATCATCACGTCGTGATAATGCATCATCTACAGCTTCTCGTCGAAGGTTTAGTGATGTGTATCGCTAATTTAACTACATGCATAGTTATTATACAAAGAACTAGACGTAATGCTAGTTCTTTGTCTTGAAATATTTAACCTTAAAACCATGATATTGCACAAAATTGTATCATCGCCAAACAGCATATACAGTAACATCATAATTTTCTATTGTTAAGTTATATTTCAATTATGCTATATTATATTTATATAGTCACATAATAAAAATTAGAGGTGATTATTGGCAACAAAATATTTATTTATATAAACTAATAGTATGTTTGAGTTAAGCTTTTATAATAAAAGTATCTTTTACACCTTTATATTTTATTAATATAAATATGAATAGTAAAATTAATTAATTTTATCTTATTAGTTGCATATTATTAATAAATAACAATTACCACTAATAATTTTAATAAAATTAAGTATGTGTGCTAGAAAATAGCGAGATATTATTATAAATTTTCTTATAATTTATATGATATTTAACTTATTGGCAATAGGCGATTGATACATAGATAATTACAATACAGTCACGAATTTAATTGATATTAATGTGTGAAATACATTCATAAAATGTATTTTGCTTAAACTTTATATTTAACATAACCTATCTCTTTAAATAAAGTAATAGATTTATTGTATGTATATTAATATTTACGTCTATTTAAGGCCGGCAGCTTCACGTAACAATACTGCTTTGTCTATAGCTTCCCAAGGAAACTGCTCACGACCAAAGTGCCCATAAGCAGCAGATGCGCTATATATTGGCTGTAGTAGATCCATCATCTTTATTATACCGTATGGACGCAAGTCGAAGCATTCACGTATTAGTAATATTAATTTCTCAACAGGAATTTTCTCCGTACCAAAAGTTTCTAACATGATAGAGGTAGGTTCTGCCAAACCAATAGCGTAAGAAACCTGAATCTCACATCGATCAGCTAAGCTAGCAGCTACTATATTTTTCGCTACATAGCGAGCTGCGTAAGCGGCAGATCGATCAACCTTAGATGGATCTTTGCCAGAGAAAGCCCCACCACCATGACGAGCCATACCACCATAAGTATCTACAATGATCTTACGGCCGGTGAGACCACAATCTCCCATTGGGCCACCGACAACAAAACGACCAGTTGGATTAATGTGATATTTCGTTCTAGCACTTAGCCATTTTTTCGGCAACACAGGTCTAATAATTTCTTCCATTACAGCTTCTATTAAATCTTTTAAAGTAACTTCTTCGGAATGCTGAGTAGACAATACAACTGTATCAATACCGATAATTTTACCATTATCATACTGAAAGGTTACTTGACTTTTAGCATCTGGGCGTAGCCATGGTAAACAGTCATTTTTGCGTACTACAGACTGGCGCTTTAATAAACGATGCGCATATGTGATTGGAGCTGGCATCAACACCTCAGTTTCATTAGTAGCATAACCAAACATAACACCCTGATCACCTGCACCCTGCTTAAATGGATCGACATGATAAATACCTTGCTTGATATCTTGAGATTGTTTACCAATTGTACTTAGTACTGCACAAGAGTTAGCGTCAAATCCCATATCTGAGTGAATATAGCCAATTTGCCGTACAGTTCTACGGGTAATCTCTTCGATATCTACCCAAGCACTAGTCGTGATTTCACCACCTACTAATACCATGCCAGTTTTAACATAGGTTTCACAGGCTACACGTGCCAGCGAATCTTGCTCTAAGATAGAATCGAGAACGGCATCAGAAATCTGATCAGCAATTTTATCAGGATGTCCTTCAGATACAGATTCTGACGTAAATAGGTATTCAGCCATTTTGTATTGTACCTTGCATAAAATGAATGAAAAATTTCTGAATAGCTATAACTAATTTTGCATTTAATCATCAGCATCTACTATATAATATAATAATTGATTATTTATATAGTACACCGATCCATCATGTTATTTCTGTAAGCTACTTTATGCTCATCAAAAGTAAGAATATTGAGCAGAAAGATTTTTCACATGATACAATCAATAAACTAGCCAAGTATGTATATTATCTATATATTTAAACTATATTGCCATAAAAAGATAATCAAAAGGGATCTAAAATACTATAATGTACCGATTATAAAACAAACTATAAATAGCTCAATTAAAATCTTATATATATTATAATCTAATTTAGCTATTTATTTTCAAATAAATACAGTAAATTAGATAGAATATGAATAAATAGTCACATGTTGTTCCTTTTGGATTAAGATGATCGCCTATACAAAATATATATTTTTTTAAAATTTAAACAGTAGTGTAAATATGACTGTTAGTCAGTAAGCCTATATTTTATTTTTTCATTAACCGAATGTATCAAGCGCTGAAATGTGATAACAATACAGTACACTAACAATATTTTGCCACTCTGTATTTATATGTTGAATAAATGTTATTTTAAGTCTATTAACATATAAAGGTTTATGCAGCAAAATAAGATGTAATTGCTTAAATTACAATTCTTTATAGAAATAGAATTCTATAAATTTCTAACATTTAAGTTTTAAAAGTATGATATACGATATTAATAAGTATATTATATGGATGCATGTAATATATTACAGTGGTATTTATTAACAGAATGATGTAATTCTAAACATTTATTATAATATACATTCTTTTGCTCTATAAAAATAGAGTGCTTTAAATTCAATGACTTTAAAAATGCTATACAGTTACTACAATATTAGAATTTTAATATTGATCATAACTCGATTAATTCAAATGATTCTTTAGCACTTTAATCAAGATAATAATCACTCAATATAAACTCCATATGCTAGCTATTATATAACTAGAGAGGCTCTGTATTAACCTATTCATCATGATTAAGGAAAAGATATTTTCTTAGCTTGATACATTGATGTCGTGACTACACGATCAAGTATCAAGTAATAATGTCTTAATAAAATACATAACATAACTACAAAATCAGAATCGATCTTTTCGTAGGCGTAATTCAGCGAAGATTAAATGTAGCTTATTGGATGGTAAAATAAAACCTAGTTTTTTCTGTAAATTATAATCATGACACCGCAAAAATAAATTAATGTTTTTTTCCAATTGTAAATTAGTAGGCACACTAGGTAATTCTTTTTTTCTTAATACTTTTATATATTGTTGATATTTTTCAATTGCTTTATCTTCTGGTAAAATAGAGCGTGCAAAATTGAGATTGGATAGTGTATATTCATGTGCACAACAAATTAAAGTGCTATCAGGAAATTGAAATAGCTGTTGAAAAGAGTAGTACATTTGTTCTGCCGTGCCTTCTAAGACCTTGCCACAACCAGCAGAAAAAATAGTATCACCACAAAAAAGATAAGGAGCACTGTAAAATGCAAGGTGACCTAATGTATGCCCTGGCAGTGCAAGTGTTATATATTCTCGACCATTAATTGTAAATTTTTTACCATGGTTGACTACATGATTAGTCCCTTGATCTGCAGTTTCATGTGGTCCGTATATCCGTAACTTTGGATAGTGAACTAAAATCTTTGTCACACCACCTATGTGATCTAGATGATGGTGAGTTAATAAAATGGCAGAAGGAATTAGCCTAAGGACGTCTAACGCCATTAGCACTGGCTTTGCCTCTCCAGGATCGATAATAATACAGTGTCCCTGCTTGTCATCTAGTATCCAAATATAATTGTTTTGTAAAGCAGCAATACTGATGAGGTTCATCTCAGCCTTTTCATTGTTATAAACTGTAATCTAAAAATATGATCAATTATGCAACCAGATGATACACGATGAGCGCTTATAAGGCCACCCCCCACATAACATACATGGTATGAATGACCATGTGAGGAGTAATATCATGGGACTATTGAGCAAATGACCTCAACTCAGTTGATGTTTTTTGTTAGCACATGTGCTATTTTATTTTGATGATCTTCATAATTTCTTATTTGTCATTAATTGAGTCTTGATTGACAATGGTTGCTTAGTGCTTAGTGGATTGAATCCATTCAGTCTCCTATGTGTAGTGACGTTTGTTTCCCATTTACGTCATTAACAACCTTATATCAGTTTAATTTTGAGCTAAATTCCTATATTAGATTGGTTGATATTATTAAATTATACAGTATTATATCAAGCATGCTTATATGTCCTACTATGATCCCACAAGGGCAATCAATTGCTTTATACGTACGTGCTATCTTTTGGCATATGAGTATAATTGTGGTAAGCAAGCGTACATGATATTTGACACAAATGCCTATGAAAAATAAGACAAACAATCTTTTTATCTACCAGTGAATATATGCGATTACAAGCTATAATAAGTTATCTTAAGTTGACGATTGATACCCTACATCCTCCTGAGTTGGAGTTTTAGCTGCATTACGAGCTAATACATCGCAGCGTTCGTTTTCTACATGCCCGGCATGACCTTTTATCCATTCCCATATTATGATGTGTCGTTGAATGGCTAAATCTAATCTTTGCCATAAATCAATATTTTTAACTAATTGATTATTAGTGCTTTTCCAATTACATTGCTTCCAATTGCAAATCCAGTGTATTATACCTTGATAGACATATTGACTATCGGTATTAATAATCACTTTACAAGGTTCTGTCAACGCTTCTAGAGGAACGATTGCTGCCATTAATTCCATACGGTTATTAGTAGTAAAGTAATAACCCATGCTAAAGATTTTCTCGACTTGCTTATAACGCACTATCGCGCCATAACCTCCGTGTCCAGGATTTCCCAGGCAGGAACCATCAGCAAAAATTACTACCTGTTTAAGCATTTTTGATAGACTCTTCTTACTCAATGTTAAAAATTAAGTCTGACACAAATCAACACAATGAGCACTGCAATATTATGTCAACTTCTACTCGACAAATAGTTCTTGATATCGAAACTACTGGTATGAATAGATCTGGGAAACACTACGAAGGTCATCGCATTATTGAAATAGGCGCAGTGGAAATAGTAAATCGCCGTCTAACTGGTCGCCATTACCATGCTTATATTCAGCCAGATAGACTAATAGAATCAGAAGCTTATAGGATTCATGGTATCAGTGATGAATTTTTAACCGATAAGCCTATTTTTGATCACATCGCAGATGAGTTTCTTGATTTTATCCGGGGCGAGGAATTAATCATCCATAATGCGGCATTTGACATCGGCTTTATAGACAATGAATTTCACTTGTCAAGACAGCGTGTTCCGAAAATTAGAACATTCTGTGCAATTATTGATAGTTTGTTAATAGCCCGCCAATTATTTCCTCACAAACGCAATAATCTTGATGCATTATGTAGTCGTTATAAGATTGATAACAGTAAACGATCATCGCATGGTGCATTACTTGATGCAAAAATATTAGCGTCAGTTTATCTAGCAATGACTAGTGGTCAAGTGTCTATGTTGTTTCAAAGTGATACACAGAAGATAGGTCACGAAAATAATATTCAACACATTCCTGGTTCACCAAGAAGTATTAAAGTAATTTATGCTAATGATGAAGAAAAAGAAGCTCATGAAACATATTTAGATTCAATAAAAAAGAAAAATAATATGTGTTTATGGCGAGCATCAGTAGTCAAGTGACAAATAATTTATATGTGTTTTAATGTGTATTTGGATGTAAATACATTCACATGCTTGACATATTAAGAAAAAGATATTGACTTTACTAAAGTACATCTATATAGTACCAAGTGCTATATAGTAAGATTCAAAGAGATGGGAGCGGTAGTTCAGTTGGTTAGAATACCTGCCTGTCACGCAGGGGGTCACGGGTTCGAGCCCCGTCCGTTCCGCCAATATTTTATTACAGGTAATAGTTTAAGCAAAGGTTAAAAAAGTAATATAATTGATCTACATATAGCATCTATATACGTAATATAGCATCTATATAAGTAGAAAGAGTTATCTATAAAACTATTAATGAAAAATTTGTATTTAATGTAATAATTTAAAGGCTGATAAATAAATAGAATATATATTAAGCCAATATAATATAACTTTCATTCAGTATACCATACTAGTAATAATTAGACTATATTAATGTAAACATATATTAATAGATAAGACAGTAAAGAATATATATTCTATTTTTGTTAAAAAATTATTATTATCCAATTATATTTTTTATATTGTTATATTTTCAAAACCTTATAACTCAGATATGAGAGTGATATTAATGTATCTGTATTAATATTATATCTTACGTATTTTAGCTGTTTATCTGTATAGACAAATATAAAATTATTAATTTTAAGCATTAACCAATTAGATTGATATAGCGTAAAATACGTAAGTGTAGTCGCCATTATAAATTTCGCAATAAAAATGTTATACTCAATTATTTGGTTTAAGTTTTTATTAATTGCATTTGTTTTGTAAGTAAAATGTGTTGACTGAGATATATATAAGCGACAGGTCCTTTTTAAGGTAGAGCTATTAAGTCTCTTAATTATTACAAGAAATAGTAAAAAATATATTTGACGCTTCAATTACTATATTATAGTAATTGAAGTTTGTTCACATCTTTCTTGATTGACTTTATGTTTTAAAATTAAAAACACTGTTAACACTAATTATTTTATAGAATCAGCAACACAAATAAAAATAATACAAGGGATGTAAAATAAGAGGATAAATGTACTGTAGTGATAGAAATATTGCAAAATACATTTATGATAGCTGCCGCTCTACCCCTTCCAAATTAGACTAAAGGAAATCACCATGAGTTTACATTTAATTCCAGCTGGACAAAATGTGCCAACAGATATCTATGTAATCATAGAAATTCCTGCGAACGCTAATCCTATAAAATATGAAATCCATAAAGATACAGGTGCGTTATTTGTTGACCGTTTCATATCTACACCAATGTTTTATCCATGCAACTATGGTTATATTAACCATACCCTATCTTTAGATCTAGATCCAGTTGATGTACTAGTTCCTACTCCCTATCCATTACGACCAGGTTCCGTAATACGATGCCGTCCAGTGGGTGTATTAAATATGATCGATGAATCCGGTAAAGATGCAAAAATAATTGCTGTCCCGCATAATAAAATAACCAAAGAGTATGATAAAATTAAAGATGTAGATGACTTGCCTGAATTATTGCTTGCACAAATTTCCCATTTCTTTAATCATTACAAAAACTTAGAAAAAGGAAAATGGGTCAAAATAGAAGGTTGGGCAGATACTACAGCAGCTCACGCGGAGATAATTGCCTCTTTCGCACGTGCCGATAAAAAGTAATATCGTCAAATCATTCTTAGTTTGATGATTTTTAAATTTTTTATATATGTATATGTACTTATTAATAGAATTTTTATATACAGCACCTAATCTATTTTTTAAAAATACACATTGAATTATCATAATAGCCATTCATGTTATTTTAGTTCATTACCTTCTAAAAATAATAAAATATTCTTACGATATACTATATACATCTATCATTTTTTTACTTTATAAAAAACATAATATTATTAAGCCTATAGAAAGGATTAATTTACTCTACCTACATCTTGTTTTCTTCATGATATATGAACTACTGTTATATTCGAACTATAATCTATCATAGATCATTATCTATAATTCATAACATTAAAATTAATAGGATCGCTCTACTAAAACTCAAATTTATAGAGTAAATCTAATGTTTGATTAATACTAGAGATTGCTTCAATATATAACTTAGGCATCAGACGATAACGCAATGTTAGAGTTGACAATGAGTCAAAAATACCCATTCCATATTTTACCTGTAAACCAGGTAGTACATGGCCGCTGACTACTACTTTAGTATTATTACCAATACCTTGTGTATCCAGCGTTAAATCCGTTACACCAAATGCTTTTCCAATTCTACCTACTAGTTGATTACTTTTTGCAACCCCAATACCAATTAACATTGAAGTCATTGTATTGCTATTAGTACTAGCACTGTATAATCCTTGGCCTCGCAAAAGATAGGAAAGGGCTTCTTGTTGCGATTTAGTTGGATCTGAAAATACTTCCAATTTAGGTGCATCCAACAATCCTGTTATACGTACTCCAGCAATAATATTATCTTCTGTAAATTCAGGGTCACGTATTGCCTCAATATTCAGCCTTGGCTGATCTGGTAAACCAGAAAATATTAATCGACCCTTGCGGATAATGAGATCCTGGCCATAAGCATGAAAACGTCCTGAAGAGATATTAATCTGTCCATTAATACCGATCCCTTTCTTGTTTTTCGCCATGTTTAAATCGCCTTGTAGATGGACTTTAAGACCAAAAGCATCTAGTAAGACATCATCACCGATGTGGATCGTCAGATTGCTGTTAATAGGAATTGAGGTAGTTTTTGGTTGTATGAATTCTAATTTATCATTAAGCATTACTTCATCAGAAGAAATGCTTACTATACTTTTAGGTAATTTCTGCATCATAATACGCGCCCATGGAATCTTCAAAGAACCATAGAGAGATAAGAGTTTTGGACTGGCTTCAAATATCACATCAGGCGATATATCAATATCGATCATAGGTGACATGGTTACCCGTAGCTTATTTCCTTGAGCAATAATACGTGCTCGATATTTATTTAAATCAATCCAATCAGTATCACCTATTAAATTAATCTGTCCATGGCTAGTGTTGATTCGTCCTTCTAATTTCGATGTCATACCGTTAAATTTTATTAGTAAACGACTATCAATTATATCAAATGGAATAAAAGGTCCATGAATATTTACTTTATCTAAAGTGACCAACCCAAATACTCTAGGTTTGAGTGTGCTCCCATCTAGATATAGTTTTCCATTTAGTATACCTGTCGCTTTTTCACCCTGCATTAATACAGGTTTTAACATCGATAACGAGAAATTTTTTATATTAAGATGGCCTTTGATATTACGCGGCATCTGTTGATCTACCACTTGAATGTGACCATTAAACTGGCCGTTATTTTTGATTTTAATAAGCCAATCGATCTGAGCATGATTATTATTTATAATAGCATTCAATACCAATTTATTAAAAATAATTGGCAGCGCTGTTCCATAAGCCTGTTTTACTATCTTAATACGTTGACCTATTAATGATATATGAAATGTTGGTAAGTAATTATCTACTTTCCAATTGATGTTAGCTTTTCCTGTGAACATACCACTTAGTACGATATCTTTATTCAGTAATGGATTAAATATTTCTAGATTAAAATAATTCAGTATTAAGTGAGCTTCACCATATTGTCTACCGGTAATGATTTTTGGCACACATAATGCAGCATTTATGTTATTCCAGCAGTGCTGGCCAATACTAATGCTTTTTTGGGTATTTAAGTAATCTAGCGTCATAACATTGGTTAGTGTCCATGTGTTCAGTGGGGTATTAAAGATAGCCTTATTGACTTTTCCATGCCAGTTTTGATTATGACGATCAAAGCCGCCTTGTAATGCAAGTTGACTGGAAATTGGTTTACCATCTACTTCTAGATGTATTTGATGCTGTTTTTCACTACCTTTGACATTAAGAGTAAGTAGTTTAATTACAGATGTATTATGCTTTAGTTGTTCAAGTCTCACTCTCAATTGGCCATGCATATGTTTAATTGAGCACATATCACCATTTATTTTTATTCGATTGATGCTGACTTGTTTCCATTTTATTTTAACAGCCGTTAGATCAACTAATAATTGCGGGACTTTTGAAGTACCACGCAGTTTTAAATTCCCTTTAATGATCCCTCCCAATCCAGAAACTAACCTATCAAGGTTCGGCGCATTAATATGCGAATCTAAATCCCAGATATTTTGATCGAATTGCCCTAAGATTTTTACTGTATTACTCCCTACACTTAACACAATACTAGGAATTTTCCATTGACCAGTATTGTTACCACTTAACATACCGCGCACTTTGATCTTATGATTTTTTATATTGCCATCTACTTGTAACATGGGTACCTGTATTTGCCATGTACTGCCGTGTAAGACACCATGCGTTGTAATTTTAGCTTCTAATGTTGTCGGCCATTCTGGCCATTGCTGGGTGTTCTTAATAACGCTTAGTGTCAACTGAGCATTCCAAGTGATGACGTTGCTCCAATCGATTAATGCAGTAACATAAGTTTGCCCGTACAACGTAACTAATCGTAATGGTTCAAGCTTAAATTGTTTAAGGTTACCTTTGCCTTTTCCATCTAATATAAACTCTATTAATGGTCGATCAAAAAAAATAACATTTGCATGCATAGATATTACGTAGTCAGTAGCTTTACCTTTTACATACAAGTCAAAATCTTTAACTCGATATTGCGATTTACCGTTTAGTGGCCATTTTAATTGTCTGCTATGTACTTTTAGTATAAAGGGTAAACCCACTTCGGATAAACGAGTTTGTATGTTAAACTGCGCATTTATCACTCCGGATAGGTTCAGCATTACTTTTAATACTTCACGTAATTCACCACGAATTGTAAGTGTAATCTTCTCTTCTTTTATAGGCTGAATATTCAGTACATTATTAATCACTAAATTTATTGAGCAATTTTTAACAAATGTTACCTCGCCTTGTGCAGATAGATAACCTTTTGGTGATAGAATATTGAAATTATCTAATTTGATACGCTGATCTTTTACACTGCCTTTGATCAATAGGTTATTGATGAAAAAGTTGTTATCACTAACCAATCTTAGTTGTTTAGCGTTAATCTCATCCACTATGATATCAAATGGAAGATGAATTTTTAGGACATCAGGCAATATAGGTGTAGAAAATAATTTTTTTAATATTTCTCCTAACGAAGGTTCTCTTAATTGTGGTGCAAATTTATTTATTTTATTAATATTACTAGTAACGTTTTTGATGACTGTTATGATCGGTTGTATGCTTTTTATCTGTATCTTTTTTGATATTTTGGGCAATGCAATGAACAATGAGTTAATATTCGTCGGCATAAGTATTAATTCATGTGCTTGCCATTTCCAACCACTGCGGAGCTCAGGAAGCGAAATAAACATATCATCAAGATTAATTGTAACATTATATAATGTTAGCAAACGTAAGATAATTGGGTATGGCATGCTGAAATGAGAAGAATAGTCACTAATCTTTTTATATAGTTCAGACAATCCTGTCTCTTTAGTATTAAGTGTTATATTTACATCTTGCGTACTTAACGCATTAATGCATAGTGATCGATATTTAAAGCAGGAAATATCGACTGATAGATAGAACTCTCGAATATTCACTATTAGACCCGGCGTTTTGTATTTTATGCCCTTCAAAGATAGACCACGCCACCCTCCATTAACACTAGCAATATCAAGCCCAGGCACCCATCGTGATGCTCCATTAATTGCCATCTGTATTCCTTTAGTGGTACAAAGTAAGAAAATAACACAAGCTATTAATAATAAAAGTATGCTCATCACCCCCAAAAAAATATGCTTTATGCGTTTCATAACTCAGGTCCAAAACCAATATGCAATTGCATACCATGGGTTGATTTATCGCCCATAGGTATAACGATATCGATTTTTACTGCCCCTACTGGAGACTGCCAACGCATACCTATGCCTGTGCTAGTCTTAATGTTACACTTTTTTATGTTTTGCAGTGCTTCACCAGCATCAAAAAAGACCGCACTCCACCATTTACCCATTACGTTATATTGATATTCCAGTGATCCGGTTAGCATTTTGGATGCACCGATTAATTTTAGATTATGATCACGCGATGAAATGCCTTTGTATTTATAGCCTCGAATACTGCGATCTCCGCCAGCAAAAAAGCGCAAATCAGGTGGCATTTTGTCAAAGTGATTAGTTTTTATCCATCCTATCTGCCAATGTGCTATAATTCTATGTTTGTCTCTTAGAGTTCGGATCCAAACATTTTGTGCTTTTAGTAGCGCAAAATTAATTCTAGAACCCAAAGTAGTACTTGACACATCAATGGAATACCGCTGGCTGTCACCCCATATTGGCATTAAACCACCACGTGATCGCGTGCGATTAAGGCTAACACCAGAATATAGCAACATAGTGGTATTAGTAATAGCACCCTGAGTAAAGTGATCTAAACGACACGTCAGGTTTATCGCTTGTTGCCAACCACGAGAAAAATTCCAGTTTCTTGAAGCTAACATTTTTGCAGTTACAGAGTTAGTATCATTCAAATCAATATTCTTAAAGCTACCCTGTAATAGATAGTATTGTTCAAGTGGATTATTCAGTAATGGGATCTTATAATTTATATTTAGTTTTTGTTCTGATGCCGAAATACTAGCACTAGTTTCCAGACTATGACCGCGATTATTGATCCAAGGTTTTTTCCATAAACCTTTGACACGTGGACCAACATCAGTAGAGTAACCGATTCCGGCCTCTATAGTATTTCGTGAAGTTGGTGTAACCCATGCATTTAATGGTACTATCATGTTTTTTTTTGAATTTATGAAATTAGGAAATATCAATACCGATTGAAACCAATTAGTGGCAAAAAAATAACGCTCTAACTCAACTAACCTCTCAGCACTATAATAATCTCCCGGCTTACAAGGTATTATATTGTATAAATAATCCTCTCTAATTTGTGAACCTTTAAACTTTATCTCACCAAATCGATATCGAAATCCACTGTTAAAATCGATATCCCAAAATGCTCTATGCATATCTTTTACTACAATGAGTTGGCTTCTCGATATATCAGCGTCAAAGTAACCCTTACGCAAGGATAGGTTTATTAAAGAATTTTTAAAACGGTCATACTTGCCGTGGTTAAGAATCTCACCAATCATAGGACGACCTATTTTGACTAACATTAAGAAATCCTCATCGGTAAGAGCACTTCCTTGCAGTATAATATTATCACCAGCAATTCTCACCGGCTGACCTTTGTTGACTCTAGCGCGTAATACATGACACGCTTGAGTTATACAATTATCTATCATAAAATCAATTGTTGGATGGTAATAACCTAATGCTCTTAATCCCTGATTTACCGCGTTGTGCACCCGTTTTCGAAATTGAGAATCATTACGAATTTCTTCAGGTTTCATCGTAGACAGCCTAACTTGAACGTTTTTTTCTAGATCACCACTCAGACCTTCTATCTTAAGTTGCATATTATCTGCATAGGTTGCAGTTGATATTAAAAATAAAGTAAACAAGAATATAAACAAATATCGTAGCACATATTGTCCTTATTTATTTTACCCTTCATACGCAGTGTAATATTTAACATGCGATAAATGGTACACTGCTCTAATCTTTAATCAGTATAGCAAAATAATATATATATATTAGCTAATATTTATTATGATACTATACTACCTTTCAGCTAAAGTAAGAAGATTATATAAATAAGAAATAAGATGCGTTTTACGTATTACCTTTTTTACGTATTACCTTGTAGGAAGATAAAATTAATATTCTTTACTTTTTTTGCTTGAATAAAATTATCTCAGTATAATTAGAGTAAATAATAAATTATTCATAAAACAAATAGTTTTGAAATTATCAATATTGATGATGTAATTTTTTGTCTCTTTAGATATACTTTGCCCACCGGTACAGCCTACAATTTCTAAAAGCTTTTAGCTTTTAGAATGATATTTAGATATACAGCACATTTTACATTTATAACTATGAAATTAACGATATATTTTGTATTTTTTATTGCTAATAAAAATAATGGCATGATCATGTAAGGCTTACATGTACTAATAAATAAATTGCTTTTATTTTATTTTATAAAATAAAAATGTATTATCCATTCAATACATATCTCAGTAATATACTGATGAACTCTATTCATTACATTTCATGTATTTAACGGCATGATATTATTACCAATAAAAGAAATGTATTTATATCGATAATATAGTTATATATAAAACATTTATTCTTCTATCATGCCTAATAAAATATATACAATTTCCTATCTTATATCTAATTTTATTTATTTAAAATGTTACTCAAATATCTCCATTAACAATATTACAAAGTATCTGTATCTTTAACAGCGATGAATAAAAATATCGATATGTAATTAAATACATAAAGAGATCAAGACTGATATAAATATGCGCAAATTAACTATAATTATATAATATAAGTAGTTAATATAACATTATAGAATTTATTGATCTTTTTTTATTTTTAGAAGATTTTAGTAAATTACTACTTTAATTTATATCATCCATCCATCAACACGCCGTCTTTATTTTTTGCTGTAAATATCTCGTTTATTAATATAAAAGTATTGTATTGATCTTAATAGATATAATACAATTGTTATATAGATCGCGTGGTTATAAAACTAAAAAAATTAATTTAATTATGCTTTAAGTTAATGAGAGATGCGTGTATATAAATGGCTTGATTTAATATCCATGTTATGATGTATTGAACGAATAATATTCAAAATAATGCGATATATTGTTTATTATGTATATTTTCTTATCTTTTTAGAATAAAGATGGTCTTATACTTAAATAAGATATTATATTGATAATCCTCCATCTATTTTTTAAAAAATTCATTGAGAGTAAAATTTAATTTATCCTATTTTTGTCACAAAAATCAATTACTATTCATGACTACGCTATGACTACGCTCGATGATATGTGATAGATCAGGCATAGATATCAACTGACTAATCAAGTAATTAACAGTATCGCGCAGTTCTATGTGTCAGCTTTATCTCTATAATTTAAAATATCATAGGATTGTATAGATTAGCATCATACACTTACATGCAATTTAGAGAGCGCTTTTATTTTAAATAAATGCTAAAGATATTGGATAATATATTATAACTTGAGACTTATTTTAGCTATTATTTTATATCCTAAATATATTAGTAAGGATTTTAAATACTTGCTGCAATACTATTGATAAAGGAATGTAAAATTTTTAGTAGAATGAATATACTAAATAGATACAACTGATTATTTTCTAGAGCATCTTTTTAAGACGAGTTATACAACTCCTATGAAGATAACGATACTGATGCTATTTATAATTGATTTCATTACTGAATGAAACTAGATACAATTTTTAAAGGCTTTTAAAAGTATTGATGTAAATGCCTTGATATATCTTGATCTTTAATGTTTATGCTATTTTTATTAGTGCCTGCTCAAAATATTTTATGCCTAAATAAATCTGCTATTTATTAAATCGAATGATTTAACAGAAATCCCTTCCTAGCTAAGTTAAATTTTATTAAAATTATTAAGTGTTTTTTCTAGAAGAGCGTGATATATGCGCCACATAGACACTGACTGTGTTTCTTAATCGTCTATTCGTAAAGTGATTTCACTATTTAATACTTTTAGTATACATATCTATATACTGTATATTAATACCTTATAAATGATGTGCTAATATAAACACATAGATTGTAGGTCGTAATATTTATTATTATCAATGATTTTAGTATTTAGTATCTGATGCTACTTTTAAGTAATCACTTCACCTAAGTATACTACTATTTCTTCAAAATATTTTATATGTATTTATTAAAGCAATAAAATATTAGTGCTGAGCATCAAGTTAAGACTAGTCATTAATATTATTTAAAATTTATACCATTACAATAATTTTATTACAATTCTTAATTAAATAATAGTATATTTATTATCTATCTTATAATTTCAGAAGACTTTCTTTAAATTAATAAATTGCAAAATTTATAATATTGATATTTATATATATAATATATAAATATCTAGATGGCATATATTCTAGCATAAAAAGTAAAAATATTTTTTCTTGAATATTATTATACTTTAGCCTAATAATTATCTTATTAAATATTTAGTGAATATTTTTATCTCCTGTTTGCTTATTAATTTTAATACACTCAGTGTTTATTTCAAAAATACCTGATTCCTTTAATTTCATTATGTACAATTCATTAATTAAACTAATAATTTGAGCTGAATTTTGTTTCATGATGAATGCTAAACATTCAGAATGACCCGGTTGTCTATTATTAAGTTCTATAAGACTTACACTAATATTGACTGAAACTGATATATACTCGATTCTATCAATAGATAAATCATCATTTTCAGTAAATTCAAAAATAACTTTAGCCATATATTCATCCTATTTATTTTTAAATTTATACATAATTGTTAGTTGATATAATTTTGTTAAATATTATTTATAGTGCTAAATAATATTATCGTAGAGATCGATGAAGTTTACTCCTTATAATTGTAATAATTTAATTTTATAGTGCTTATTTATCTTTATTGTATTTAATTTTTCTTAGTGTATTTATATTCTGACATTATCATGAATCGATTCATATCTATAAATACCATAATTGTTATTTTTAATAATCAATATGATGTCATATTATCTTATCATTATTTAGCATAAGATACTAATATATCTTCTATATATTATTTATAATACATCATTATATGATGTTCATTTTAAGTAGACCACTGCTATAGATATAGAAGAAGTCTTTATGAACTTTTTTAACACTAATTTTTATTAACGCCTTTATTTAAATATATAATTTTAAATTCAATTAAAACTTTTAAATCTATTAACTTACATTCTTTATACTTTAATCTTAAATTTATCTTCAAATCGGTAATGAAATCATAAAAATAAGATATCGATTATCTTAATTATGTTTAACTTGTCTTTTATACAGCAATACAATAGATATATTTGTGCGGCTATATATCCAAGGACGTATCGCCTTCGTATAAGTAATTAAATTGAATTACAAATTACAAATTAAAAATAAGTATAACATCACCCCCCCCTTACTGATTATTCATGTAATACAATATTTCTTTTTAATAAAATAAGATAAAATGCAAATAAACCTATTAAATGATACAAATCATCTCATATCCTGTAGTACTCTAATATAGTCATAAATACATATTGTGCATTCTAAATATATGATTAATATATAAAAGGATTAGTAGCATATGTTATATTAGGATAGTTACAGGCTCGTTGCAAATTTTATATATAGACAAGATATATATTATATTAAATTTAGTTAAGATAGCTTATGCAAAGCTATCGTCACTATAGTAATGTCATTTTATTCAGCTAACAGCTAATAATGGTATTATCAGTTTTGTTAATTTTATCGATTATTTTTAGAATAAAAATTTATCAAAGTCATTGAAGTAAATTCAATGTCATTCTGACTGATAGATCAATACTAACATTTAACTTTTAGCAATAGGATTGCATCCATATCAATTTTAGAGCATGTATCAAATTGGTTCTATATACGCTATTTTCTGCATTTATGAAAAATATATTTCAAGTTAAAAATATGTACTAAAAATATTAAGCAACTAGTTATACTGTAATTAATTCTGAATAATTGAAGATGTTTACTCTTTTAATGACATTGATAAATATATTGAATTTATCAAGATTTATGCAAAAATATTATATTATAGATTTGAAGTCTCATATTGTATTGACTAAATATTTTTAAAATTAATAAAAATTATATTATGTAATAGTGTGTTATTGATCATTTCTTCTTAAATATTAGGAAGGAATATCGACAAAACTTTATTATAAAGAAATATAATTTAAATATAATGATCTTTATCATATCTCCGCTAAATTATTAATTATAAGTGATTTAATAAAAGTCTAGACTGATATATAGAACAAAACAGTGCCGTATATCATATATTATGTAATTTTTAAAATACTAAATAAATATTCATCTTGTAATACTGCCAATTTTTTATTTCTTGCAGATAAGCTATTGTTTATTATCTTTATACATTCTTTAACATATCCACGAATAATCTAGAATTATTTTCTAGGCCTAAAAAATCACTACTAATCAACATCGATATATAAAAATAAATTAATTATTTTTCTAAATATATAAGTCTTTTATGACATTCGTTATATAATATTGAAAATAATTAATCTTTTTTAAAGGTAGAATTAAATCATCTAAAAAGATCATTATGACCAGATAAAAATAAAGGAAGGACTATCTGAATTTATATAAGTGAATATTATAAATTATCGTTTAGCAAAGAGCTTCTTAATATATTCTATCTTTATTAAAGATGTAAACTTGTACTGCAAGGCTAATTCGTTAGGCATGTTTTTATTAAATATAATTAAATTGACATATATTTGCAGTAAATAAAAGTAATCAATTATTTTTATATAATAATATTAATTTTAATATCGCGCCCTACAGGATTCGAACCTGTGATCTACGGCTTAGAAGGCCGTTGCTTTATCCAACTGAGCTAAGAGCGCACTGCACTTTATAGTCTAAGTATACGTCCACTGTTTATTAAGTCAATACTTTCTGTCGTGTTTTAACGTTCAATGTATATCATGCGCAATGTTATATTATTGATTAATTTACTGGTGAAACTCAATTCAGTTATATAGCTTAAATAAAAAACAAGATTAATTATTGTTAGAAGCATTTATTGATATTTATATTTCATAAGTCCATATCCTTTGACGCACTCGTTGTATACAGTACTTGTTACTTACTTTTTCTTTATGTTATAATTAAGAATTTAATATACTTTTATTGCAATAGGTTATTAATCTTGTTAAGTTTGATGATAGCAATCAGCAAATATCATCATTGCATAATGTTCAACATGCAGTTATGAACATAATCAATTGTCTTCTAACAACAGGTGTAGTTTTGAAATATAATACCATCTTCCACTTTACTAAAAATAATGGATTTGTAGATTGATGGTTGCAAAAATTCTTGATGGTAAAAGCATTGCCCAACAAATTAGAAATGAAGTCGCAGAACAAATTAACAAACGTTTGCTTATTGGAAAGCGTAAGCCAGGTTTGGCAGTAATATTAGTCGGTGAACACGCAGCATCAAAGATTTACGTTGCTAGTAAACGCCACGCCTGTAATCAAGTTGGTATAGTTTCTCACTTCTATAATTTACCAGTCACTACTAGTGAGTCTGAATTATTATCGTTAATTGAACAATTAAATATTGATTCGGTAATCGATGGTATTCTGGTGCAACTACCACTACCTCCTAGCATTAACAATGTTAAAATATTTGGATGCATACATCCAAATAAAGACATTGATGGTTTTCACCCATACAATGTTGGACGTTTATGCCAACGTTCACCTACATTGCGTCCTTGTACACCACGTGGAATTATTACGATGCTCGATCGTTATAATATTAATTCTTATGGTTTACATGCCGTAATCATTGGCGCTTCAAATATAGTAGGCATACCCATGAGCATGGAATTACTTATAGTCGGTTGTACAACCACAATTACTCATAGCTTTACTAAAAATTTACATGATCATGTTGAAAGCGCCGATTTATTAGTAGTTGCAGTTGGAAAACCGCACTTTATTCCTGGAGCCTGGATAAAGCCAGGCGCAATTGTAATTGATGTTGGTATCAATCGCCTAAGAAATGGAAAAGTAGTGGGTGATGTAGATTTTAATGCGGCTATTGAACGTGCTTCCTATATTACTCCGGTGCCAGGTGGCGTAGGCCCAATGACAGTTGCTACATTAATACAAAATACTTTACAATCCTGTAAGGTCTATCAAGATATTCAAGATAAGTAAGGTTGTATAAATGTGTATACTTAAACCATGATGCTATGATTGTTATGATACAATAAGTATTGTATATACTTATTGTATGCTGTAATTCTAGTATTACAAAAATTTGATTGCAGCATAAAATATCATGCACTTCAATGCACTTCAAATGATTAAACTATTCATTATAGGTTTATATTTCTAAGTGATTTCAAATTATGAATGAAAAATAAATCTAGATAAATTTAATATATTTTTAAGAATCATAATAAAATAAAATGATAAGTGGGTAATAAATATTGTCTGTCTCGATTCTGTAAACCTTTAAATTAATTTACGGTATTTAATTTATTAAAATTACCATCAAATACATAAATAAATATATATAAATTAATCAATGATACCTTTATTTTATATAACCATTTAAAATGAAGGATATTAATAGTATATATTTTTTCCAATATAAAACTCTAAAACAAGTAATTTACAATGCTTTTTATATAAACTATCTATGCTATAGATAAAATTTAGTAAGTTTTATTTCTAAAACTATTTTATAGTGTTAAATCAAAGGACATCATGACTAAAACTGACTATCTTATGCGATTACGTAAATGCACTACAATTAATACACTAGAGTCTGTTATTGAAAAAAATAAATATGCACTTTCTAACGACGAACTAGAACTATTTTACTCAGCAGCTGATCATCGTCTTGCTGAGCTTACTATGAATAAACTATATGATAAAATACCTACCACGGTTTGGAGGTATGTAAAGTAATATAAATATGGATATAATACCTAGGTATAATGTATTTTTGCATTTTATTAGGATTATATCCTAAGAATCGGATTTTCTAATATTAAATCTTTATTAATCATAACAATAGTAAAGATTTGAACAATATATGTGATAATGATTACATCACTATATCCTCATGATGATCATAACCACCAATCATAATTGTATTATTGTACCAATAATTTCATGCAATTAATTAAAATTTATTATTTTAGTATAAAAATTGAAATGATAATATAATTCTCTGTTAAATATTTAAAATATTATATTTTCTATATATAATGCGGCTGTACTAAAACTTTGCCTGATACTTGTATTTTATATAAGTAGAGTCATGTATATATTAGTAGTGAGTATATGGCATAAAGCCTTAACTAAAGATTTTTATACTATATTAACTATATTTTATTAACTATATTTTTTTAGAGATTAATATCATCACTTGTTAACATATAAATTAAGATAGATATGAAATATTCATAAGTCAAAAATAAATGATTACAATAGCTGACCTAATATTTAGTGGGCGCCTTGTTAGCTACATCTTCGCACATACGTGACTTGCTACGGCTGCTTTCTTCCGAACCTGACCGAGTTTACAAGTTCGCATTGCTTGAGAACCAACAAGGCTACTATTGTTAATTCGGAAATTAACAATATGCCAGATTATCCTTTATTATTCATTAAATAACAAGCAAAATTAAAAATTTTCCTGTTTTATTTCTTATCTAAACTATGATATTTGCTTACATTAGAGTAATGAAATTTTTATTTTCAGGAAAACTAACTTCAATTATATAACCGATTGTGCAAAAAAGAATATTGTATGTTATGATTTCCTGTACGCTCCCTCGTTATACCTATGAAGATATTATGCAATATACAGTGAAATTGTATAGATCGTGAATATATTGAGAGATAACATATCTTATTTATATTTATCTTTTTTTGATGGTTCTGTTATTGCTTTAAATTAACGGAAATGGAATTAGAAGAAATTATACAATTTAAGTAAATTATACACTTTTTATAAAATATTACCATCAGATAGTGATGATTAATACTATTAAAAAACTAAATCTACATACAGCATCTGTATATAGCATCTATAAATTTTAAAATATAATTGATTTTCAATTTAAAACTCTCATCGATTTGAGCATATGTAATAATTGTGAATTCTTATATTCATAAAATTTTTTATCGATGCTCTCTAACCATTAAGAATCTTTTTTATTAATTCAATTTAATACTATTGTATTAAAATAATGATGACTCATTATATTTATCATTACATAAAAAACATAATATTTAAATATAGCTGCCTAAACTTAACCTATTACCCTATGATGATAAATATGTCTCTATACTTATGACGTTAACTGAATATGAATCGAGATAACAATTTAATATTCAGGATAATTACATACTTTATACCTCAAGGAGGTACGAAGAACGTATGAAGAATTTATCCCATTAAAATTTTGAGATCCTTAGTAAAGGGAAAATTCTATCTTATATCAATTAAGATATAAAATTTAAACCGTTAAAAATGTAATAATAGTACATTATAAATGCACTATACTGAATAAAATTACTATTTTAGTACTTGTTCATTTTAGCATTTGTTATGAGTAACTATTGTATTTATCCTTCAATATTATAGCTAGTAATCATTTGGTGAATTTATTAAATACTGTTTTATTTCATCACGCTTTCATAAAAAAACGAAATGATGCTTGGCATCAGTTTTTAATTCTTTAT
Organism: Serratia symbiotica; assembly: GCA_900155695.1. Classification (GTDB taxonomy): domain Bacteria; phylum Pseudomonadota; class Gammaproteobacteria; order Enterobacterales; family Enterobacteriaceae; genus Serratia_E; species Serratia_E symbiotica_A. The sequence continues at coordinate 336,896 of FUHL01000001.1, read as the reverse complement.
TAGTTATCGTTGTTGTAGCTTTACAAAAGAAGAAATTATTACATTACACTAGCTAAAATCACTAACAGAATCTGCATCTATGTGCAGGTAATTTATTAACGTTTTAAAATTAATTAAATAGTTCACGTTATCGATATTGACTTTTAATTAATCGTCTTCTGTAATGAATTTTGTCTATTATAGAGCTATGATACAAGCAGAAAACTTACATAGATCATATTATGCTTTAATTGAATATTGATGAGTATATACTATTTTCCTTTTACTTAACGAATCTTTTTTCCGCTTAGAGCATCCTTAATTTCAGAGGGCTTTAGGTAATCTCCAACTTTACCTGCCAACACTGGAAATGTAGTGCCAAACTGTTTTTTTACTTCATCTATATTACGGCAAGGCTCTTGATTATTTAAGTTAGCACTAGTTGATACTAATGGCTTGCCATACTTCTTACAAAGTCGCTTTACTAATGGATGGAGACTAACGCGTACTGCTAATGCATTAAATTGACCAGTTAAAAACTGTGGAGTATCTGCATTGGCAGGTATAGCCCAAGTTATCGGTCTCGACCAACTGGCAAACATTGTATCGCGTTGCTTTTGACTCAACGCATTATCATTAATATACGGTATTAACTGTTGGTAGTCAGAAGCAATCAGGATCAATCCCTTCTTCCAGGACCTCTGTTTTAATGATAGCAATTTATTGACTGCCTTCACGCTATCAGGATCACAGCCTAAGCTGTATACGGCTTCGGTAGGATAGGCTATAACTTCTTCATTATTCAACATATTGATAATAGAAGTAAAATTAAAATTAGGTGCTAGATTCATTATATGCTGATTCATTATTTGATATTGAGTATCCATACATGGTTTTCATAACATAACATTAATGTTCTTCTGTACAGGGCCATCTAAAGAATAGACAGTAGACATCAAGTAACTTATACAATAAGAGTATATAATTAAGAAAAGTATAACTGCACAGATAAAAATTACAAAAATTCAAGACAGTATAGAAAGTCATAAATTATTCTAATAACTGCCCAAATACCAAAAGCTTTTAATATAAGATTGCGTTTATTACTAATATAACATGCTTTAAAAGATGACAATAATCCTATTTTTAGCGATTTAAAATATTGGCATTCAAAAATAATAAGAAAAGACTCAGTATCAGCTGTTTTCATTACGAAAACTATTAAATTCAATATGCAATTTAAAACATCTTTATATTTCCTTATGATGAAATCATTACCATGATTACATAATGACTTTTCCTAATGAGTGATTTAGTGCCAAGGTTTTTGTGATTAATAAGAGCGCTTATATTACAAATATTGATTTATATACTGAGATCGCAAACATTAATATCTATTCCACTTAATTTACATATTTAAAAATTAAATATATTTATATTCCATAGCAATAAATCAATAAAGTATTATTTATGTAAATAAATGTAATACTGGAACTTTTTTATAGTAATTGAAGGTAGATTATAAGGAATTAGTATATAAAGCAAAAACTTTATTTATTAATTAATATTCTAGCGAGTTGATTATTAATAAAACATTTATTTTTTAATAATTGACTAATTGAATATACTTAGTATTTATATGCAAAGTATCTTACTTAAAGTAAGATATAAAGCTGAAATAAATATATATAGATAAGTTAACAAATCAATAGCATATCAAATACTATTTGATACAAATAAAGTTTTTAGAATTAAACCAACATCAGTATGTTTGTAACAAATAGATTTTTAGTGATATATTTTATTAAACAGAATATGTTAAGATTTAATCTTAATAAATATACAATAAAATTTATTCAATCATTTTAACTCTTCTCTTATATTTTATTTATTAAGTAATGAGATTGTGATCAATCGTATTTTAGCACTAAAACGAAAAAATTTTATTTATAATTTCAATAATGTCTTATTCTTAATTATATTTACTATCATTCTATAGACTATAATATAGCATTATTTTATCTTAAGCATAATATTCTCAAGTTAATGTTATCTTCTAGATCAATATACAAAAAATTAATTTCAGGATAAATTATTCGAATCATTTGAATAATAAAGCATAGATATAAATAATAAAAGAGTGAATACCAAAGTACATTTTCATATCTTATCATGTTTTATATCTATAGAAATAGTTTCAAACTATAATAATATGCATCATGGGTTTTAATAAAAAAATACATATAATAAACTTATTATAGTATTTTCATAAATATTTCGTTATAATAATAGCACTAATATGCTGTTTTATGCTATCCATTAACTAGTTATTACAATACATATCACGATATTGAAAAATACTATTATTTACCTAATAATTCTCAAGATTACTGTCATTAGAATAATTTTAGTATTGGCATAAAATAAATCAGTCTAATATTCCAAAAGAATATATATTGTATTAAACGCCTATTATTGTAATATCGATCTTTAAATTTATTTTGCATTAGAAATTATTTTCCTAATGATCTAATACATTAGATAGAATCATATTATTTAGCTCATTTTGTTTTTTATGTTCAACATAACTGTGATATTACACAATCATAAAGAGATTATTGCATAAAACTATAAATATACAGAAGGGCATGCTTTACGATAAATATAATTGGTAGGCGGGAAGTTTTTTAATGAAAACTAAGATAGACCTTATAGGATAAGATTAGGATTGAATAAGAGTGTGTTCTATAAGAATAGAATCGACATTTTAATGGCTTCATCAAATCCTATGTTTTGCATTTTGAAATTAATATTGAATTGAATATATTATTTTTATTTGTTTTTACAATAGACGTTTAGTTCTACTATTCTCATACGACCCATTGCTCAATATTATTATAATCTTAATATCTATAATGGTGTTGCTATACCATAGCAGGAGGAACTAAATAATGACCAAATATGGTGATGAGTACTGGATGCATCAGGCATTGCAATTAGCAATACGCGCTCAGGAAGAAGGCGAGGTACCAGTAGGTGCGCTGCTTGTACTAAACAATCAAGTTATTGGCAAAGGCTGGAACCGGACAATTCGAAACAATGATCCCACTGCCCATGCGGAAATTATGGCATTGCGTCAAGGTGGCGAGTACCTACAGAACTATCGTTTACTAAATACTACACTATATGTCACATTGGTGCCCTGTATAATGTGTGCAGGCGCAATAGTCCACAGTCGAATTCGTCGATTAGTCTATGGCACGGACGATAAAAAAACTGGCGCTGCAGGTGCCTTAATAGAAATTTTATGCCACTCAGGTTTAAACCATCAAGTAACCATTATGTCAGGTATGCTAGCAGAGCAGTGTGCAGCAATTCTAAGTACCTTTTTTTACTTACGCCGTAAGCAACAAAAGGCGATAAAACAGATGCAATAGGTAGGGGAAGTAAATCACAAAACGATTGCTTTAGGCGATCTGCTGTAATGAGGAGCTAGAGCGACCTTATAAACAATATTTATCTACATCATTAAATTTTTATATATCAGAAAAGTAATAATATTTATGAGTCATAGTAATACTGATAATGTAATAATAGAATATCCTGATGAATATTTTACGGACTACATTACCATGTAGAATTTAAATAAATTTAAAGATGTAAAGTATATCAAATCAATATTTAATGTTATCACTACTATACAATAGTGACGCTGATTATTATTGAACGATATGCCAAGTAGATAATATATAATTAATTCTATTTTATAGATTTTAATTCGATAAAAATATCTGTGATTTATTAGCATGATATCGTGATTTTCATGATTTAAGTCAAATGCTAGTACGATTTAATCTATTGTAATAATCTATTTTAGTGACTTCAAAAGCTAATAGAAATTTATCTCATTTAATTATTAGATATACGATACTTCCAAATTATTTATATTATGTTCATCCTGTAACATTATGATAATGGCAGAAAAAATATGACAACCATAGGTATCTATTTGCTTGATTAGCATTAAAATTCTATATAAAAGATTATCATTTAGAGTATTCTTTTATTTATTTTAATTAAAAATCGGCGCTACAATAATATTTTCTACATTTTCTTAGCTCATACTTTAATATGGTATTTAATGTATAAAATATCTATGTCTGCCTAGATTGATATCTTGATATATTTTAAAAAAAATAAATAATTGATATGTAGGGATATTGGTATCATATAATATATATACGTAATAGAATCGCCTTTGACTGTTGCAAATATAATAATAAGTATATTTAGTATTAATCATACTGGATCTTAAACTATTTCTAATACTATAAATATATTTAAGAAAGAAATAATAACTACTAATAATATTAAACATTTAAATAATATATTTCATTTTTATATGGTGTCGATATGATCGATATCATGATTACACCTCATATAGAATAATCGCTAACAGCAATAAATATCTAGCTACTATATGTCTCTAAAGTATGTAATCATGTTTTTATTACCTTCAATTAAATTTATAAAAAAAATATCTAAAGTTACATGTGTTTAATAAATTCTGATAGAATGACTTAACCGCATGAATCTCTATAAATATCGCGGATATATAAACTTATATATTAATCATCTTAAAGAATAATATGCACTTGCTAATACATCTAAGATCATCATCTCAATACACTAGGCAGTGTATTCTAAACTCTCGTTCTCTTGATCATGGGTAATACTAGACTAGTATTAATATAGAATATCTTAATTGGAATAATAAAAAATGAGTAGATCACTTTCTATTACATTAGCTCAGCTTAACCTACTAGTAGGAGATATTGAAGGAAATACTGAGCGTATATTAAAAATTACGCAAGAACAAAGGGCAAGCGGTATTGATATAGTCATGTTCACCGAATTAGCTTTATGTGGCTATCCAGCAGAAGATCTCTTATATCGTAATGATTTTTATGAACGTTGTATTGTACAGTTAGAACGTTTACAGCAAGCTACTGTAAATGATGTGGCAATTATAGTAGGTCATCCATGGCGTGAAGACAAAAAGCTATATAATGCATTATCTTTATTTTACAAAGGGATTTTATTGACACGTTATTTTAAACAACACTTACCAAACTATGGTGTATTTGATGAGAAGCGTTATTTTCATTCTGGTAGTAAAACATGCGTAGTAGAGATAAAAGATTATCATTTAGGATTACTAATCTGCGAAGATCTATGGTTTCCTGAACCAATTGAAGCAGCTAAAATTGCAGGTGCTGAAATCATTCTATCGATTAACGCTTCACCTTACCATTACAAGAAGAATTATATTCGTAGTACGCTTCTAGCTGATCACTGCAAGCGAACTCATATGCCATTAGTATACCTAAATCAGGTGGGTGGTCAAGATGAACTCATTTTTGACGGATGCTCTAGAGTATTTGACCAAGGAGGTAATATAACCCATCGATTATCCGCTTTTAATGAGCAGGTAACTCAGCTTAAATTTCAAGATCTTAATGTGATTCCAATGCATATACCTTGTATCCAGTTGACGCAAGTGGCTCAGGTATATTCAGCACTAGTACTTGCTGTGCGCGATTATGTAATTAAAAATCAATTCACAGGTGCAGTGCTTGGATTATCAGGCGGTATTGATTCGGCACTGACCTTAGCAATTGCTGTTGATGCATTAGGTAAAGATAGTGTACATGCTCTCATGATGCCATTTATTTATACAGCAGATATCAGTATCTCTGATGCTAAAGAGGAAGCTGAAAATCTTGGTGTAAAATTTGATATCATCTCTATTCAACCAATTTTTGATACTTTTCTTATGCAACTATCACTAATGTTTGATGGCATTCAACAGGCAATCATTGAAGAAAACCTTCAGGCACGCTGTCGTGGAGTAATATTAATGACAGTATCAAATCAGAGGCGCAGCGTTGTACTCACTACAGGTAACAAAAGTGAGATGGCAGTTGGTTACACGACTCTTTATGGTGATATGGCGGGTGGTTTTGATATTTTGAAAGACGTGTCTAAAACGTTAGTATTCAAATTAGCTACATACCGTAATAGTATTTCTCCTGTAATTCCAAAAAGAGTAATTAATCGCCACCCCTCTGCTGAATTAGCACCTAATCAATATGATCAAGACCTGCTACCGCCTTATGACATTTTAGACTCTATCCTTGAAGGATATGTTGAAAGGGATAAATCAGTCTCTGATTTAGTAGCTGCAGGCTTCGAAGAAGCTATTGTACGTCAAGTTATCCGTCTAGTAGATATTAATGAATACAAACGACGTCAATCTGCCGTTGGGCCACGTATAACTACCCGTAACTTTGGGAAAGATCGCCGCTATCCTATTACCTCACGTTTTGGACAAAAAAATTGGTAATAATTGGCCAGAAAAATAGATATGAAAATATCTATGTAATTATGTATTTCTTTAAATACCATCATATTTATGATTTTTTCTTAAATAATCAAAATGTAATCATAATAAAAGTATAAACAATTTATATGCTTATGAAAAGTAGATAAATGAATTTATTGTGTGTAAAATAATAACTATCATAGTAGCGCATAGCACATTAATATCTGTGGAGAAATAATTATTTAGATCGATCAAACTAGCGATATGATGCATTATAATTTCTATCGATTTTATCTATCATAGTTACTTGGCATTTAAATGAGATAGTAAGAATATAAAAGACAAAATACTATAATTGAGTAATTGAAAATAATTTAATCCTTTAAAATATTTATTGTTCTAAAAATATTATTTTACTATACTAAAGCAATATAGAATGTATAATACGTTTACTATATCATATGTGTTGAATATACTTCAGCGAATTTTATTTATAATGCTGTAATGATATTTAATCAGTATATGAGCATATGAAAATGACAATAAATACTGAAGAATTTAAGTTATTTATTTTTAAATAAAATAATAAGTAAATTTTATGATATAAGACTTTTAAATAAAATACTATAAGGCATGTTTCAGTGAAAACTATATTATAGTAAGTTAGTATTAAATATAATGTGAAGTTTAATATTTGACTGTTTTAATATCTGCAATGACATATTTCAGAGAGCATATAGAGTATATTAGGTCGGTATGTCTAGACATATGCCATTATTTTATTTTTGATGCTTTATGAAAGGCATGATTAATAACTTTTATCTTATAAATAACATATGAAAAATTAATTATTTATTTTGCTTATTCAAAAGCGCAACTATATAACTTGTTAATGATGTGATGATTATAATTTTTATGCTTATGAAAAATTCATGTAAAATTAAATGTATCTATTTATCTTTACATTACAATAGATATTGTATCAATATTAGTGATTTTGATATTATTTAATATTAAATTATATACAAAGATTTAATTTTGATAGATTTTAAATCTATTATTGCGCTAATGATAGATTTGTGTAAAGTTTTTAATATGAATGACAATTATATTATTTAATAATAATTTTATGACATCAGAAGTCCATGTAATCTACATATATTTATTATGTGTATAAGTTGTTTATAAAATATTATTTAAGATATTACAAGTGCTTTAAAGCATGGCATTATTACAAAATAATATTCACATTAATTATTTCTATAGACTTTGATATTAATGTATATAGTGTTTAATATATAATATTTCATCTACTATTTCAAACATAAATAGAATAATTAAAAATTTAGAAAATATATATTTATGATAAGTTTTGGGGGTCTAGTATTCAATAATTTAATTCATTTACTCAAAATCATTTAGGCAAACATTAACAATATAGTAATTGATCTTTATATAAGAAATATAGAATATACATCATAGATGTATTTTTATGAAATAAATCTTTCAATAGAAAATTGTAGTATTGTAAATTTTTAGTTAACATGCATATTTTAAAAGAAAAAAATTAATAGCATATGATATAATATTATATAGAGAATTGTATTAAAAAATTAATAAAGATAAATACTATATATTAATAATTAATATTAACTTCTAGTGAAAATATAGTCAGAAGACTTATCTAAATATTATTATATTAAGCAAATAATTATGTTATTAGCATAACTAAAAATATAAAAAATATAAGTAATGCATATAAATCATTTATCGCGGAAATATTGTATTATTAGTAAATGGATAACCTAATAATTGTCGTATGTATTAAAGTTAAAAGACAAAAAATTATCATATCTAAACATTTTTATATTAATTTTTATATTTTTTAATTGATATGAATATTACATTGTTGAATCAATATGCTATTTAATGATAGCACTTATCTTCTTAACGATTACAATATATATCAAGTACATAGATCGACAAAATATTTATATTATAGATGCTTATTTATCCAGTATTGTAACATTTAGTATAAATAAATATTTTATTTATTTATACTAAAATAGAGTTGCTAGTGGAAAGCTCATTAGAGCTCTTAAATGACTTTGTTGTTTTACACCACATGATGAAAAATAAAAACGAAAATATTAACCATAGATTTTAAATCGTTATCTACTTATTGCATAATGAATTCAATGTGTATGAAATAAGTTATAAAAGTATACCGATAGACCTTCTTTCGTCTCGGCTAGTACTAATAAATTAGAGCATGAATCTAAAATGATATATTACTGTTGCATAAAAATATGCAAAAAGTAAGTATATTTAAATAATATACAAGTAAATACGATCATCGTTTCATGTATGCATTTTGACATCACTAAAATAGAATGCTGAGCTTTTATGTATATACAAAATCTATATGTATCAATTTTAATTTAAATGGATGATGCTGTACAGATTGTATCTTAATTACAGTTTCTTTACCATCAAGAATAAGAGCAATATTTTCTGTATAGAATTCTGGTTTAATTGCCATATTCTTTATAGAATCTTGCTCTAATTCAATGGCAATTGGTTCATTTTTACCACCATAAACAATCGCTGGGAATTTATTGGCTAAACGCAGTCTTCGGCTAGCCCTTTTACCCTTCTCTGTTCGTATTGTTGCATTAATAGTAAACATTTCTTCTCTTATCAATAAAATTCTTACTGCTATAGTAAGATAAGCAATAGACATGATACATTGCCTAAATAATTGGCAAAACCCTTATTAACATCAAAAGCTATTAAAAACATGTTAATAGAAAGCTACTTGCGTAGCAACTAAAATTTATTGAAAGTATTAGCTGCTATCAGCATAGGTAATATCTATGCTAGATGACTACATTTTTAATTAAATGTAGTCATCTTTTTTATCATCAGTAACTACGCTTACATAACATGATAAGTTCAATGCGAAATGCAATAGACTTTTCCGTTTTAATATATGAAATGTGTCGACTCGGATATATATATCCTAAACTCATGCTTATGTATAATAGTAAATAGAATAGCAAGGACCATAGCATTTTGTCGCCAAATTCATCCTTGATATTATTATCAGTATTAATAAATATAAACTATTATTAATAATTAAAGAGAATGCTAATATATATCGATTTGTAGTAGCAAAAATAAAGATACAAATTGAGACGATGAATAATCATATATCACAAGTCATATATCACCAGAATTGAAAGATGCTATCTGCCGTTTTCTACTATTATTGCATATAGGTTATCCCCAATAATTGCAATTGAATCTTTTATGGCAAGTGTCCGCAAACATGTTGATAAGTAAAAGACACGTAAACTTCTTCAGAATCATGAAAATAATGAAGTAAAGTCGTTTCTATTCGTTACATACGCTTGAATAATAAATCTATTATAGTACATCTAGTACATCTATAGACAGATAGTTAGTGAAGATAAAATATCCCATGTAATCACTGACTATTATTTCAGTTGTCAAAGACACTTTAAAATCATTATGAAGACTGTTAAAATAGTGTCTATATATGGATGTTATCTCTATAGTAGATGTTAAAGCTATCTTTTATACAGATAAGAATATATATTTATCAAAATTATAGAATGAATAATATGTATATGGCCTATCTCTATTCTGGCTAATCTATTGGTATTCTATTTTAAACGAACTAATCTAGTCGTATTAGTACAATTAAATACGTAGTGTAACGTATTTATATAGGTATATAGCATACAATTAATAAAGAATATTTAATTTGGTTTTTAACTAAGGAAAAATTAACAATAAGTGGATTAATATAAATCTTAATCATGAATATAAAACATCACTAACTCCCCCCCCCTCTTCATAATGCGATGGAGATTGCAACTAGTGTATAATAATAAATAATCTTCAATAACTACAGTGTTCTTATGTGAGATTTAATCACTGCCCTATATATTAGATTGCAAAATTAGATTGCAAAAAAAATGAAATAAGCATAGCTATAAATAACAGAAAAATACAGCACTACTGAAATGATACATAATACATGTTTTTACACAGAAACATTAGGCTTCAATAGATATTTTTAATTTTTTCATCGCGTTTTTTTCAAGTTGACGCACTCTTTCTGCAGAAAGACCATATTTATTTGCAAGTTCTTGTAGAGTGGATTTATTGTCATTGTCTAGCCAACGAGCGCGAATAATATGCTGGCTGCGATCATCAAGCTCTTCCATGGCATAAGCTAATTTGTCCGCCGCATTACTTTCCCAGTTGTCTTCTTCAATATCTTCAGCAAAATCAGAACGTTTATCCTGCAGATAAAGCACAGGAGCTAAAGATTGGTTTTCACTTGATTCATCATCGAGAGGAATATCAAATGTCATATCCTGTGCCGCCATACGAGACTCCATTTCTCGCACATCTTTACTGCTGACGCCTAGTGCTCGAGCTACTATTTCTACCTCATCTTGATTAAACCAGCCTAGGCGTTGTTTTGTTTTTCGTAAGTTAAAAAAGAGTTTGCGTTGTGCTTTAGTAGTAGCAACTTTAACAATTCGCCAATTGCGTAGTACGTATTCATGTATTTCCGCTTTAATCCAATGTACAGCAAAGGATACTAAACGCACACCAACTTCTGGATTAAATCGACGTACAGCTTTCATAAGACCAATATTGCCTTCTTGTATCAAATCGGCTTGTGGTAGGCCATATCCTGAATAATTACGAGCAATATGAGCCACAAAGCGAAGGTGAGCCAATATGAGCTCTTTTGCTGCTACTAGATCACTTTGATAATGCAGACGTTCTGCTAAATATCGTTCTTCTTCTGCCGTTAGCATAGGATAGGAATTGATTGCCTGGATGTATGCCTCTACACTACCTAATGGTACTACAGCTAAAGCTTGCATCTCTTTGGTCATTTACACCCTCTCTTAATGAGCAATGATTCATAAAGGTAATAATCATAAGAGAAAATAATTAATTTTCTAACAATTATTATTTATTGCTCAACTGCTTTCTCACTCTGAATACTTCTATATATTACTGCGATCTAATGCTTCTGCTCTGTTCTATAAATTAATTTGCATACTTATTATAGTAATGTTATGACATCTTAAAAAAGAACTAGATTAAAACTTTAAGTGAACTATATGCTGCTTTTACAAAACACTGTAAAATAGTATACTAAATTTTTACTTTTTGTAAATCACTATCAAGAGTGTGGCCATCATATGAGTCAATACGTGAATAGATGCTCAGTATTACTTCTCTTTCTATAAACTTTAATATCCCTATTAAATACTATCAGATAGTACGATAATCTTATCTTTTACTAAAACTAGTTAATATCATTCTTTAAGGCATCCTTTTTAGGATCAGAATCCTTTTGAAGATGAAAGAACAAACAATATCAACGAGATTTGCTAGTGAATCATTCATATATCCATCATTAATATTACTAAAAATTGTTAGTAAGATAACCTTAATAAGTGAGATACACCTGCTTAGGTGACATTTTTATAATTCATGCGATATATTGCCATTAAATCTTTCCAGATTTGCATTTGTGTTAAAAAATTATACTGTATATAAGACATCTTAGGTATGATATTAAAATAATGTAATTATTTCAATCGATTAGTATAGATATAACTTATATTCCTATCATATAAATACTGTTCGCTATTATGTATACACTGTTATGAATCAATAAAGCTCAATGCTTTCGAAAATCTTCGAGTACTACGATAAAATATAGCATCTAAGTTAGTAATTAAATTTATCCGATTATAATTATATTATCTCGTTATTTTACAAGTTATATATTAATACGCTGTAGTTACTTTTAAGCCAGCAGAAAACGTAAAATTTTCAAACTTAATGCAACAGAGATTCATTATGCAATTCAGTATGTAACGGATGCTGTATCTTATTAAAATTATATAAAAATGATTCCGAATATCTATATACATTATAAACCATTTATCTTATATGATGATACTAAAGAACAAGACTTATCCACCAGAAGAAAATATTTCTTGCCACCTACCTGCATAGTTTGTTAGTAATGCTATTTATATAATTAATGTCATTCTTCTGAAGCAAAAAGCGCCTCGATAAAATCGTGAGCTTTGAATGGCCGTAAATCCTTGATATCCTCCCCAACACCAATATAACGAATTGGAATCTTAAATTGATCGGCAATAGTAAAGATTAATCCACCCTTCGCGGTACCATCTAGTTTTGTTATTGTAATACCAGTTAAGCCTACAGTTTGATCAAATAATCTCACTTGACTGATAGCATTTTGACCAGTACTTGCATCCAGTATTAGCATCACTTCATGTGGGGCTTGAACATCCAATTTTCTTATAACACGAACGATCTTCTTTAGTTCTTCCATTAGATGCGTTTTATTTTGTAACCGACCTGCCGTATCAGCAATTAAGATATCGATCTTGCGTGCCTTGGCAGAATGTATTGCATCGAAAATCACAGATGCAGCATCAGCGCCAGTATGCTGTGCTGCTACTGGTATTTGATTTCGTTCACCCCATTCCTGTAATTGCTCAACTGCTGCAGCACGGAAGGTATCTCCTGCAGCTAGCATGACCGATTTACCTTCATCTTGAAATTGACGTGCTAGTTTTCCAATTGTCGTAGTTTTACCTACACCGTTAACTCCAACCATCAGAATAATATATGGACATTGACTACTAATATCTAATTCCTGATCAACGTTAGCAAGAATATTAGACATTTCTTCTTTTATCTTACAGTATAATTCTTCGATGTCTTTCGGTTTTTTACAGTTACTATGCTGTATAAGAGATGCTAGAATTTTACGCGTAGTTTCCACGCCAACATCAGCTATCAATAGCTGATCTTCTAATTTCTCAAAAAGATCATCGTCAATTTTTTTGCCTCGGAATAAATTGATAAAACCAGAACCAAGGTTTTTTTTAGTTTTCTGCAAACTATTCTTGAGCCGGATAAATAAGCTTTTTTTTACTTGACATTCTTGTTCATTAGTAGTAATTTTAACATCCACTTTTTCTAGTGTTTCTATTGGTACACTATTCATTGAAGACTCTGCTAGAGATACTACATTTTCTCTGAATGCCGCTCTTGAATCAAATTTAGCAACTTGTGTTGATTGGACTAACAGTTTATCAATTGTTGATATTGTTGATTGAATAGATTCAACATGCTGGCTATCATCTACTTTCCTATATGTATTTACAACAGGAATAGAATGCAATTTTTCATTAGACTCCGGTGCTGCCTGGTTCTTTATGGTATGCTTTTTTATCACTTCTACGGGTGGTGTATTGTATAACTTTTCAGCATCCTTTTCCTTAAAACGTAGCCAGGAAAGAAAATTACGTTTTTTATCTTTTGCCATTTTTTGACTAAACTCTATCATATGAATTAAGTTATCATTTATCTTTTATCTATTAATTTTAACTTAAATTTAGGTGTGTCTATTTAATTCGACTTTATAAATTTACCTTAATATCTTTCAATACTAGCACTGCTGTGATAGAACGCCGAATCTTATTCGGCTGAAATCTGAGCTATTTTAACTCAATTAAGTCCTTAAAGATCAAACATATATCATGTAAATATATGGTTTTCACTATATAACTCATTAATGAATTAATTTTATCTGCACGGCAATATATATTAAATAGACTCTTGAGTCTAAAATTAGATACTGATGTTTATGTCAGTCTCATAAATTCCTAATTTATAGAAATATATTATGAGACTTTAATTTATACACTTGTTCATTGTATAAATTAAATCAATTGTATCTCCAAGATTAGGTGTTAGTACTAAAGATAGTTATCTAGATCTTCAAGATCTGTTTATTTATTAAATATTATCATGTCTTTAATTTAAAACGTAATGATTTTTAGAAACACCTGGAGCTTACTGACCAGGAAGAATTATTGGTCTAGTGTGAGATAGACCATGTAGCAAGAAAAGTAATTGTACCAGTCAATAAACTACATTAACTTCGCATTGTTAGGTTTATCTAGCATGTTAAGTTTATCTAGCATTTTAGATATTTCTGTCTGAGAAATCTAGATTATATATAGCATGCCAAAATCTATCTTTATTAGATATCAATAAATTAGATGTCAATAACTTGCACATTGGCATCCGTGTTCTATCTAAAATAAGCAAGAGAAAGTATCACTTTATAAGCACTGAAATAAATGACTACCTTTCTATGGTTTATGGTAAGGATATACAAGCTTCAGAACCGTTTGCAATACACTTTCATGTGAAAGGTATATCTATTTTTCAAAAGATAACTTAAGAACTAGTATTGCGCTATGTTCATAGCTAACGTAACGATTAATCTTAGGAAAGCATATGCTTATGTTTCTTGTGAAAAACATCATAAATATAGCAAAAAAGACTACTAAATTTACTACTAAAATTGTATATTTAATCTTCCCACCAATATTAATAGTGGGGCGGTAAGATGTCTTCTGACTGCACAGTAATTACTGAGGTTTGAATAGAATTCATCTTGTCAGTTATTGTATAAAAGTGTTTTTGTATCTTAAGCATTTCTATTTGTTGTTGCACAATAGTTTTATTGAGTTCTTCTATAGTTATTTCCTGAAAAGCCAAACGGCTTTCTAAGTCTTCTAGCCTCTGTAGCAATAGATTTTGCTTATCGATTTGATTCATGAGGTGACCTTATAATATCATGTAAGATAATCTTCAATTATATTGACTTGCTCTTTAAGATCTTTTGGTGATACTTATCATACTCTAGCATTCCTTGCGAATATGATACTAACTGTGTCAGTTATGTCAAAGGTAAATTTCATAATAACTATCTTTTTGGATAGTCTTTAAATTATAATTACTGCATAATTTAACACTTTGAACTTTAACTAATTATAACACGCACTATTTTACATGGAATAAAGCAACAATTATGCTAAAAGCAGTTTGGTGCATTTCCAACACTATTGAGATAAATTTAAAATTAATTTACCTTTCAAACAAAAATTTAAAATAATTTTTTATTAAAAATAGCAATAACATTTTTTTTGAATGTGATGAGTTATTTTCTATAATTATTTTGACCGCAACATAGTATTGTTCATTATATTGCTGTATAACGCTTCGTAGCATGGCCTAATAAGATAGGAATACATATGAACCATAAGTATTGAATTATTATATTTTAAAATAATCAAGACACCACAATTAATCAACTCTATTGTATTTAATGATGATTGTTCTTCTCAATACTAATATAATGCAATTAATATAATAACTGACACTATAGCATAACGGATATCAGCGTAAAGACTGAGAATTTACTGCAGTAACAGTATCGCTTCTGTATAGCATTATCTTGTATTTTTCAGAAATTAGAGATATTTCGCAAGGTGGCTTTACGTTATAATTTTGTGATAAATTCATAATCAAGCCGAGCTATTTTGACGCAATATGTCAATATTTTAATTGATTTTTCCTAATAACATTGAGAGCTGTATGGATTTAAATAAGCTGCTGCCTTAGTGCTGTTTCCTTAGCTAAGGAAGACAAATGAAATCTTTCAATTGAATGAAATAATTATTGATGACTGCGATCGATACTAATCGATAGGTATTGTAGTGCCAGTATATAATAATATTAAGCAACAATATCAGCGATTTATCAAGTCTAATATTGACCACGATAAAATAGAACATGGTACACTATAATGAATAGTGACACATGAGTCGAATGTGCATTAATATTAATTCTGATATACTGATACTTAATATATTTTTCCGTCGGAAATAAAACAGCATAAATACTAATTTTATGCATTGTATCTCTGATTAATAACTGGTGATGTCATAGTGATTTTGATTGATTGACGAAATGCACATACTGAATACTTATCGTGACATAGCTAATGACGCTTAAAATAATTACATGAATTTTGATCTATAATATAACATAAAAAGATATTTTAGTATTAACAATACCATTAACTATCTATCTCATGATCTATATCATTATTATATATCCTCTTACTGAAAAAATGGCAATTTATTAGGAGAGCATCATTGATGCTTAGTTATTGTTTACTAGTTACTGGCCCAGCCTATGGTACTCAACAGGCTAGCACTGCCTATCAGTTCGCATTAGCACTATTAGCTAAAGGACATCAAGTGGCCAGCATATTTTTTTACCGGGAAGGAGTGCTTAATGCTAACCAATTCACCATACCTGCTAGTGATGAATTTGATCTCATTAGGGCATGGCAGAAATTAGGAAAGCAGCATAATATTACATTGAATGTCTGTATTTCGTCGGCAATGCGCCGTGGTGTAATTAATGAAAAAGAAGCACAGACGCAAGGTCTACCGATTGCTAATTTGCAACCGGGATTCACCCTCGGCGGATTATTTGTATTAGCGGAAGCATTAGTTAACTGTAATCGCATGGTGCAGTTTTAAAATACATGAAACGTATTGCTTTTATCTTCACTCATGGGCCGCATGGCAACGCCAGCGGTAGAGAAGGTCTGGATGCATTACTAGCTATTTCGGCATTAATTGAAGATTTGGGCGTGTTTTTTATCGGTGATGGCGTCTTGCAATTATTGTTAGAACAACATCCTGAAAAAATTTTATCACGTAATTACGTCAACACTTTTAGTGTATTGCCGATATATAATATTCAGGAATATTATTTATGCCGAGTCTCATTACAGGAACGTGGATTAAATCAGATAAAAAAATGGGTTCTAGATGCACAAGTACTAGAACCGCATGAATTACGCTGTCGATTATCCAGTTATGATGCAGTAATAACTTTTTAGTTAGGAATGGTTCATGCTTTATACTCTAAGTCATCCTTTTAACAGATGTGATGTATCTGCACTCTTACACTTAATAATGAAAGATGATGTCTTATTACTGTTGCAAGACGGAGTGATAGCTGGTTTGTCTGGTAGCGTCTATATTGAATTATTGCTCAACATGCCAATTTCCTTGTATGCGTTGCAAGATGATCTGGAAGCAAGAGGGTTGATTGGTTATTGTTCAAATAAAATTACTATTATTGGATACAGTGATTTTGTTACATTGACTGAAAAACATGGCAGTCAAATAGCGTGTTAGTAACGATAATACTGTATTTTTATTAACACATCCTGTGCTGCACAGGAATAACATTTTTATCTTCCTAGTATTGCTAATAGCGCAAACACAAGGGGGATTTATTATATATTTAAGTAGCAAGTATAAAGCAAAACTAGGAGCTTTTTGAAATGGCAACAATTAATCAGCTAGTCCGCAAACCACGTTCTGTAAAAGTTGCTAAAAGCAACGTTCCAGCCCTAGAAGCTTGCCCGCAAAAACGTGGTGTATGTACTCGCGTATATACCACCACTCCTAAAAAACCAAACTCTGCACTACGTAAAGTATGCCGTGTACGGTTGACTAATGGATTTGAAGTCACTTCCTATATTGGTGGTGAAGGTCATAACTTACAGGAACACTCCGTCATTCTAATCCGTGGTGGTCGTGTCAAAGATTTACCAGGCGTGCGTTACCATACTATTCGTGGCGCACTTGACTGCTCCGGTGTAAAAGATCGTAAGCAAGCACGTTCCAAGTACGGCGTAAAAAAACCAAAGGCTTAATGGTTCTTCGTTAAGTAAGGCCAAACATTTTACTTTAATATAAAAACAGAAAATTATAGGATTTTGGAAAATCCTGAATTAATAACGGAGTATTTCTATGCCACGTCGTCGTGTAATTGGTCAACGTAAAATTCTACCAGATCCTAAGTTTGGGTCTGAGTTATTAGCTAAATTTGTCAATATCCTGATGGTAGACGGTAAAAAATCGATTGCTGAAACTATAGTCTATACTGCACTGGAGACTCTAGCGCAGCGTTCTCGTAAAGAACACCTAGAAGCTTTCGAAGTCGCCCTTGATAATGTACGTCCAACAGTAGAAGTGAAATCTCGTCGTGTGGGCGGATCTACTTATCAGGTGCCGATCGAAGTTCGTCCGGTTCGTCGTAATGCGTTGGCCATGCGCTGGATCGTTGATGCTGCTCGTAAACGCCGTGATAAATCCATGGCACTTCGCTTAGCAAATGAGCTATCTGATGCAGCTGAGCATAAAGGATCTGCTGTTAAGAAACGTGAAGATGTGCACCGTATGGCAGAAGCTAATAAGGCTTTTGCCCACTACCGCTGGTAATTGCCATGCAATAGTTATGCTAACGGATGCTTTAAAAGCCAACTCGCTTAGGTTAAATAAACGTAAACACCCAAGGCAATAAGGAATAAAATGGCACGCACAACACCTATTGAACGCTACCGTAATATCGGTATTAGTGCTCATATCGACGCCGGTAAAACTACGACCACTGAAAGAATTTTATTTTACACTGGTGTCAATCATAAAATTGGTGAAGTTCATGACGGTGCTGCCACTATGGACTGGATGGAACAGGAGCAAGAGCGTGGTATTACTATTACTTCTGCAGCTACTACTGCTTTTTGGTCTGGTATGGCTCAACAGTTTGAACCACATCGCATAAATATTATCGATACTCCAGGACACGTTGATTTTACGATTGAAGTTGAACGTTCTATGCGGATTCTTGATGGTGCAGTAATGGTTTATTGTGCTGTTGGTGGTGTTCAGCCACAGTCTGAAACTGTATGGCGGCAAGCCAATAAATACAAAGTCCCACGTATCGCATTTGTTAATAAGATGGATCGTATGGGTGCAAATTTTTTAAAAGTCGTTCAACAGATTAAAGCTCGTTTACTAATAAATCCAGTGCCATTACAGCTTGCTATTGGTGCAGAAGAGACATTTACTGGTGTTGTCGATCTGATAAAAATGAAAGCTATTAACTGGAATGATGCTGATCAAGGTCTAACTTTTGAATACCAAGAGATTCCAGAAGATATAAAAGTACTAGCTGAAGAGTGGCGACAAAATTTAATTGCTTCTGCAGCAGAAGCTGCAGAAGAACTGATGGATAAATATTTAAGCGGTGAAGAATTAACCGAAGAAGAAATCAAGAAAGCTTTACGACAACGTGTAATTAATAACGAAATAATTTTAGTGACTTGTGGATCGGCTTTTAAAAATAAAGGTGTGCAAGCAATGCTAGATGCAGTTATAGAATATCTACCTGCACCAACGGACATTGCTGCAATAAACGGCATTCTAAACGATATAAAAGAAACACCAGCTATTCGTTACGCTAATGATACAGAACCTTTTTCTGCTCTAGCATTTAAAATTGCCACCGATCCATTTGTGGGTAATTTAACATTTTTTCGTGTATACTCTGGTATAGTGAACTCTTCTGATACTATATTAAATGCTGGCAAAAACACGCGTGAACGTTTGGGCCGCATTGTTCAGATGCACGCTAATAAGCGTGAAGAAATTAAAGAAGTACGTGCGGGAGATATTGCTGCTGCTATCGGTTTAAAAGACGTTACGACCGGTGATACCCTATGTGATCCACAAAACGTAATTATTCTAGAATGCATGGATTTTCCTGAGCCAGTGATTTCCGTTGCTGTAGAACCTAAGACTAAAGCGGATCAAGAAAAAATGGGTTTAGCATTAGGTAGATTAGCGAAAGAAGACCCATCATTCCGTGTGTCAACTGATACAGAATCTGGTCAAACTATCATCGCAGGTATGGGTGAACTTCATCTAGATATCCTAGTTGATCGTATGCGTCGTGAATTTAACGTTGACGCTAACGTAGGTAAGCCACAAGTGGCGTATCGTGAAACAATTCGCGAAACTATTAAAGATGTTGAAGGTAAACACATCAAGCAATCTGGTGGTCGCGGTCAGTATGGTCACGTTGTTATTGATATGATGCCATTAGAGGAAGATGACGTAAGCTATAAATTTCTTAACGATATTGTCGGTGGTGCTATTCCTAAGGAATTCATTCCAGCAATTGATAAAGGCATGCAGGATCAGCTAAAATCTGGTCCTCTTGCTGGTTATCCAGTTGTTAATATACAGATTCGCCTGCACTACGGTTCTTATCATGATGTTGACTCTTCTGAGCTTGCTTTTAAATTGGCTGCTTCTGTTGCTTTTAAAGACGCTTTTAAAAAAGCTAATCCAGTTTTACTGGAACCTGTAATGAAGGTTGAAATAGATACACCTGAAGATTACATGGGTGAGGTCATTGGTGATTTAAACCGTCGTCGCGGTATAATTGAAGGGATTGACGATACTCAAACCAGTAAAACAATTCGTGCGCAGATCCCGCTCTCTGAGATGTTTGGTTACGCTACTGATTTACGCTCTCAGACCCAGGGCAGAGCGTCATACTCTATGGAATTCTTAAAGTATACTGAAGCACCAAACCATATCGCGATGGTAGTTATTGAAGCCCGTAGCAAATAAACTATCTAGTTTAACTCATTGATACTAGTGCTTTCTCCAAAAGGAGGATCACATAAGAGTAAGGAATATAGCTGTGTCTAAAGAAAAATTTAAACGTTTAAAACCGCACATTAACGTGGGTACTATTGGCCATGTTGATCATGGTAAAACTACTCTAACTGCTGCTATCACTACTGTTTTAGCTAAACATTATGGCGGTTTACCACGTGCTTTTGATCAAATTGATAATGCACCAGAAGAAAAAGCACGTGGCATTACTATTAATACTTCTCACATTGAATATGACACTCCCACTCGTCACTATGCTCACGTTGACTGCCCAGGGCATGCTGACTACGTAAAAAACATGATTACCGGTGCCGCTCAAATGGACGGAGCGATTCTAGTAGTCGCTGCAACTGATGGTCCAATGCCTCAGACTCGTGAACATATCCTACTAGGTCGACAGGTTGGAGTTCCTTTCATGATTGTCTTCATGAACAAGTGCGATATGGTCGATGATGAAGAACTACTTGAACTCGTAGAAATGGAAGTTCGTGAACTTTTATCTGCTTATGATTTCCCTGGTGATGATCTACCAGTAATACGTGGTTCTGCGCTGAAAGCACTGGAAGGTGATGCAGAATGGGAAAGTAAAATTATCGAGCTAGCCAATCACTTAGATAGTTATATACCTGAACCAAAACGCGCTATTGAGAAACCTTTCCTACTACCAATTGAAGATGTCTTCTCTATCTCTGGTCGTGGTACAGTGGTTACTGGTCGTGTTGAACGCGGTATTATTAAAGTAGGAGAAGAAGTTTCAATTATTGGCATAAAAGATACCGTTAAATCGACCTGTACTGGCGTTGAAATGTTTCGTAAACTACTCGATGAAGGCCGTGCAGGTGAAAACATCGGTGTTCTACTACGTGGTATTAAGCGTGAAGATATTGAACGCGGCCAGGTTCTAGCTAAACCAGGCTCTATAAAACCACATACTCAATTTCATTCAGAAGTATATATATTAAGTAAAGAAGAAGGCGGTCGTCATACACCATTCTTTAAAGGTTATCGACCACAATTCTATTTCCGCACTACTGATGTAACCGGAACCATTGAATTGCCAGAAGGTATTGATATGGTTATGCCAGGTGATAATATTAATATGATTGTTACCTTAATTCACCCAATCGCAATGGATGATGGTCTTCGTTTTGCTATACGTGAAGGCGGTCGTACCGTTGGTGCTGGTATTGTTGCTAAAGTGATCGCTTAAGCAGATATCATTTAGGCTAAAAAAGGGCATATCGATGTCCTTTTTTATGCTCTTTAAATAGATTAGATAAATAATATTTAACATGTTTTATTCCTACATAAAGCGTAGCTAAATTAGAAACAGAAATATCGTAAGTATATTTTCAAATTCAGCTTGCTTTCTTGATTATTTTTTCTTAATATTTGACAAATCTACTCAAGCATAGTATAGTAGAATTTCTCAAATAGTTAAGTGGCAAGTAGTTTAGCCCTTTAAAAATACTCCCGATATAGGGGTTATATGTTTAACGATTACTTACACTCTTTTAATAGAATGTGAGTAGCAGTTGTTATATATAAATAACTGGAGCTATGATCTCATGCAGAACCAAAGAATTCGTATCCGATTAAAAGCATTTGATCATCGCCTTATTGATCAATCAACTGCGGAAATCGTCGAGACTGCTAAGCGCACTGGTGCGCAGGTCCATGGGCCGATACCACTGCCAACACATAAAGAGCGCTTTACTGTTCTAATATCTCCGCATGTTAATAAAGATGCGCGTGATCAATATGAGATTCGCACTCACAAACGTCTTGTTGACATCGTTGAGCCAACCGAGAAAACTGTTGATGCACTAATGCGTCTAGATCTAGCTGCTGGTGTTGATGTGCAGATCAGCCTAGGTTAATTAGGCCAGAAGTGATGGAGAAGTTGAAACAATGATTGGTTTAGTCGGCAAAAAAATTGGAATGACGCGTATCTTCACTGAAGATGGCATTTCTATCCCAGTAACTGTAATTGAAATTGAAGCGAATCGTATCACTCAAATTAAAAACATGGATACTGACGGTTATCATGCAATTCAAGTCACTACCGGTAGTAAAAAAGTTAACCACATAACTAAACCAGAATCTGGCCATTTTATTAAAGCTGGCGTAGAAGCTGGTCGTGGTTTGTGGGAATTTCGCCTTGCAGAAGAACAACATTTTGCCATTGGTCAGAAAATATATATAGAAATATTCAATAGTATTAAGACAGTTGATGTTATTGGAACTTCTAAAGGTAAAGGTTTTGCTGGTACTGTTAAACGCTGGAATTTCCGTACACAAGATGCGAGTCATGGCAACTCTTTATCTCATCGCGTCCCAGGTTCAATTGGTCAGAATCAAACTCCAGGAAAAGTATTCAAAGGTAAGAAAATGGCTGGTCACCTTGGTCATGAGCGTGTAACCATTCAAAGTCTAGATGTAGTACGCATTGACGCTAAGCGTAATCTCCTCTTTGTAAAAGGTGCTGTACCAGGCGCAAGAGGTAGTAATCTTATCGTTAAACCGGCTGTGAAGCAGGCGTAAGGGGATAGAAATGGAATTGGTATTACAAGACGCGCAAAGCCCGCTAACTGTTTCCGAAACTACCTTCGGTCGTGATTTCAACGAAGCGCTGGTACACCAGGTGGTGGTTGCTTATGCATCAGGTGCTCGTCAAGGTACTCGTGCGCAGAAAAGACGTTCTGATGTAAAGGGTTCTAGAAAAAAACCATGGCGTCAGAAAGGTACTGGTCGTGCCCGTGCAGGATCTGTAAAGAGCCCAATATGGCGTTCAGGGGGTGTAACCTTTGCTGCACAACCACAAGACCATAGTCAGAAAGTAAATAGGAAGATGTACAGAGGTGCTCTGAAAAGCATACTATCTGAGCTGATACGTCAAGATCGTTTTATCGTTGTCGAAAATTTTTCTATAGAAGCGCCTAAAACCAAACTGTTAGCACAGAAACTTAAATCAATGGAACTGGAAGATGTCCTTGTTGTGACGAGTGAACTAGATAATAATTTATTCTTAGCAGCTCGCAACTTGTATAAGGTTGATGTACGTCATGTCGCCGATATAGATCCTATTAGCCTGATCGCCTGTGAAAAAGTGGTTATGACGGCCCATGCTGTGAAGCAAGTTGAGGAGATGCTGGCATGATCCCTGAAGAACGTTTATTACAAATATTACATGCACCACATATTTCTGAGAAAGCATCCGATGCGATGAAAAAAAGTAATAGCATCGTTCTTAAAGTGGACAAAAACGCGACAAAAACAGAAATAAAAGCTTCAGTGCAAAAGCTATTTGAAGTTGAAGTTAAAAATGTGCACACCCTTATAGCTAAAGGAAAAGAGAAACGTAACGGTAAACGTATTGGTCGTCGTAGCAACTTAAAAAAAGCTTACGTCACTCTAAAAAAAGGCCAGTATCTAGACTTTATTAGCAGCTCAGAGTAGGAAGTCAGAGGAATCTGAACAATGGCAATTGTTAAGTGTAAACCAACATCTCCTGGTCGCCGTCACGTTGTTAAAGTAGTTGGCCATGAGCTACATAAGGGTAAACCTTATACTCCTTTGCTTAAAAAATTAAGCAAAACCGGGGGCCGTAACAATAATGGTCGTATCACTACACGTCATATCGGTGGTGGCCATAAGCAACATTATCGTCTAGTTGATTTCAAACGCAATAAAGATACTATCCCTGCTGTAATTGAACGTATAGAATACGATCCTAATCGTTCTGCACATCTTGCATTAATTCTATATAAAGACGGTGAACGACGCTATATCCTGGCACCTAAAAACATAAAAGCTGGTGATAAGTTGCAATCTGGCGTTGATGCTGCCATTAAAATCGGGAATGCATTGCCAATGCGAAACATACCAGTAGGTTCAACAGTTCATAATGTAGAAATGAAACCAGGCAAAGGTGGACAGTTGGCGCGTTCTGCTGGGAGCTACGTTCAAATTATTGCTCGAGATAGCTCCTACGTAACCCTACGTCTACGCTCTGGAGAAATGCGTAAAGTTCTCGTTGATTGCCGCGCTACTTTAGGTGAAGTAGGCAACTCTGAACATATGCTTCGCATTCTAGGTAAAGCAGGTGCTACACGTTGGCGCGGTATTCGTCCTACCGTGCGCGGTACAGCAATGAATCCTGTCGATCATCCACATGGTGGTGGTGAAGGTCGTAACTTTGGTAAGCACCCAGTAACTCCATGGGGTGTTCAAACTAAAGGTAAAAAGACCCGTAATAATCAGGGTACTGATAAGTACATCATACGTCGTCGTAGTAAAAAATAATTCGAGGGTAAGTTATGCCACGTTCTCTCAAGAAAGGTCCTTTTATTGACCTGCACTTGCTGAAGAAGGTAGAGAAAGCAATGGAAAACGGTGATAAAAAGCCTTTGCGCACCTGGTCCCGTCGTTCAACGATCTTTCCTAATATGATCGGTTTGACTATCGCTATCCATAATGGTCGTCAACACATACCAGTATTCATTTCCGATGAAATGGTAGGTCATAAACTAGGTGAATTTGCACCGACTCGTACTTATCGCGGCCATGCGGCTGATAAAAAAGTTAAAAAGCGCTAAGCTAAGAGGAAGAGATGGAAAGTATCGCTAAACATCGCTACGCTCATTCTTCTGCTCAGAAGGTTCGACTTGTTGTAGACCTCATTCGCGGTAAGAAAGTGTCGCAAGCTCTAGAAATTCTGACCTACACTAATAAGAAAGCAGCTGGTCTTGTTAAGACAGTGCTAGAGTCTGCAATTGCTAATGCAGAACACAACGATGGCGCTGACATTGATGATCTTAAAATAATCAAAATCTTCGTCGACGAAGGTTCAAGCATGAAGCGCATTATGCCACGCGCAAAAGGTCGTGCAGATCGTATCCTAAAGCGTACCAGCCATATTACTGTGACTGTGTCCGATCGCTGAGATTCTGGAGATTAGTAATGGGTCAGAAAGTACATCCAAATGGTATTCGATTGGGTATTGTAAAAACATGGAACTCTACTTGGTATGCGAATACCAAAGAATTTGCTGATAACCTTGATAGCGATTTTAAAGTGCGTAAATTTCTATCTAAGGCATTAGAGAAGGCTTACCTATCACGTATTGTTATTGAACGTCCTGCTAAGAGCATCCGTGTAACTATTCATACGGCTCGTCCAGGTATCGTGATCGGGAAGAAGGGTGAAGATGTTGAAAAATTACGTAAAATAGTATCTGATATTGCTGGCGTTCCAGCACAGATTAATATCGCTGAAATCCGAAAACCGGAGCTGGACGCTAAATTGGTTGCTGACAGTATCACTTCGCAATTAGAACGCCGTGTTATGTTCCGTAGGACTATGAAGCGTGCTGTGCAAAATTCAATGCGTCTAGGCGCTCAAGGTATAAAAGTTGAAGTAAGTGGCCGTCTTGGTGGTGCTGAAATAGCGCGTACTGAATGGTACCGTGAAGGTCGTGTTCCATTACATACTCTGCGTGCTAATATCGATTACAATAGATCTGAAGCTCACACCACTTATGGTGTCATTGGCGTTAAAGTATGGATCTTTAAAGGTGAGATTCTTGGTGGTATGGCTTTAGTAGAACAAACCGAACCGCCTGCTCAACCTAAAAAACAGCAGCGCAAAAGCCGCAAGTAAGGAGAGTTGCTGATGTTACAACCAAAGCGTACAAAATTTCGTAAGATGCATAAAGGTCGTAACCGTGGCATGGTGCATGGTATGGATATTAGTTTTGGCACTTTTGGCATGAAAGCAGTTGGTCGTGGTCGTTTAACTGCTCGTCAAATTGAAGCAGCTAGGCGTGCAATGACGCGTGCCATTAAGCGTCAAGGTAAAATATGGATTCGTGTCTTCCCAGATAAACCAATCACTAAGAAACCACTAGAAGTGCGTATGGGTAAAGGCAAAGGTAACGTCGAGTATTGGGTTTCCTTAGTCCAACCTGGTAAGATCCTATATGAAATGGATGGCCTACCAGAAGAGGTCGCCCGCGAGGCATTCAAACTGGCAGCAGCAAAACTGCCATTTAAAACTGCCTTTATAAACAAATCGGTGATGTTATGAAAGCACATAAGCTACGCGAAAAGAGTGTTGCAGAGCTGAATATTGAACTACTTAACTTATTAAGAGAACAATTTAACTTGCGTATGCAAGTAGCTAGTAGCCAAGTAAAAAAAACTCACCTATTGAAACACGTGCGTCGCAACATCGCACGTATTAAGACTCTACTGATTGAAAAGACGGGTGGTATAGATGGCTGAAAGTATCCGTACTATGCAAGGACGTGTTGTTAGTGATAAAATGGAAAAATCTATAGTTGTTGCTATAGAACGTACAGTGAAACATCCAATCTATGGAAAATTTATAAAGCGTACAACGAAACTTCATGTACATGACGAAAACAATGCATGTAGTATTGGCGATGTAGTAGATATCCGCGAATGCCGCCCATTATCTAAAAGTAAATCCTGGACATTAGTTCGCGTTGTAGATAAAGCAATTCTATAGTAGAGAAATTAGCGTTTATTCAATAAACGGCTCAGGAAATGGGCCGTTCATTTTTCTATCCATATGCTTAAATGAGTGTTATAATATCAAGCTGTTAGTTATTAGGATTATAACTACATTCACATTTTAGATCCTTAAAGTACTAGTTAATATTAATGGAGCGCTAAAATGATCCAAGAACAGACTATGCTAAACGTCGCCGATAACTCTGGTGCACGTCGCGTAATGTGTATCAAGGTTCTGGGTGGTTCACACCGACGTTATGCACGTATCGGCGATATCATCAAAATTACTATAAAGGAAGCTATTCCTAGAGGTAAGGTGAAAAAAGGCGACGTGCTAAAAGCGGTTGTAGTGCGCACTAAGAAAGGTGTACGTCGCCAGGATGGTTCGGTCATTCGTTTTGATAGTAATGCATGTGTTATTTTAAATAATAATAGCGAGCAGCCTATCGGCACACGTATTTTTGGGCCGGTAACTCGTGAACTACGTCATGAAAAGTTTATGAAAATTATCTCGTTAGCACCAGAAGTACTCTAAGGAGTTCAGTAACATGGCCGCAAAAATTCGTCGTGAAGATGATGTTGTCATTATCACCGGTAAAGATAAAGGTAAACGCGGTATAGTAAAAACTATTCTATCTTCTGAAAAAGTTATCGTGAAAGGGGTTAATATAGTTAAGAAACATCAAAAACCAGTGCCTACTCTAAACAGGCCAGGAGGTATTGTTGAAAAAGAAGCTGCAATTCATGTTTCTAATATTGCTATTTTCAATACAGCTACCGGTAAAGCTGATCGTATAGGTTTTAGATTTGAGTGTGGTAAAAAGGTCCGTTTCTTTAAGTCTAACAGTGAAACTATTAAGTAATTTGGAGCAATACGATGGCGAAACTGCATGATTACTATAAAGACAAAGTAGTTAAGCAAATGATGTCTAATTTTAATTATCACTCTGTCATGCAAGTCCCTCGGATCGAGAAGATTACCCTAAACATGGGTATTGGTGAAGCGGTTGCTGATAAAAAACTGCTAGATAACGCTTCTGTGGATCTAACAGCCATATCCGGTCAAAAGCCCATTATTACCAAAGCTCGCAAGTCTGTTGCAGGATTTAAAATCCGACAGGGCAATCCAATTGGCTGTAAAGTCACTCTGCGTGGCAATCGCATGTGGGAATTCTTAGAGCGTCTAATTGCTATTGCTATTCCACGTATTCGTGACTTTCGCGGATTATCTACTAAGTCATTTGACGGTCATGGTAATTACAGTATGGGAGTACGTGAGCAAATAATATTTCCAGAAATTGACTATGATAAACTCGATCGAGTGCGTGGTATGGATATTTCTATAACCACTACTGCAAAATCTGATGATGAAGGCCACGCACTATTATCTGCTTTTAACTTCCCGTTCCGCAAGTAAGGCAAAGTTAATTTATGGCTAAGCAATCAATAAAAATACGTGAAGGCAAGCGTATAAAATTAGCTAATAAGTTCTTTGCAAAACGCATAGAACTCAAAGCTATTATATCTAATATAAGTGTATCGGCAGAAGATCGTTGGAATGCAGTTCTCAAGCTGCAAAGCTTGCCACGTGATTCCAGCCCATCGCGACAGCGCAACCGCTGTCGTCAAACTGGTCGACCACATGGTTACGTTCGAAAATTTGGTTTGAGCCGTATTAGGCTACGTGAAGCTGCGATGCGAGGGGAGGTGCCGGGATTGAAAAAAGCTAGCTGGTAATTACCAATTAAATTACGGGAGTAAAGAAAGATGAGCATGCAAGATCCTATCGCAGATATGCTGACGCGTATACGTAATGGTCAAACCGCAAAAAAAGTTACTATTACCATACCTGCCTCTAAGGTAAAAGTAGCCATTTCCAACGTTCTAAAAGAAGAAGGATTTATTGAATCTTTCACAATCGAAGGTAAAAACAAGCCTGTTCTAAAATTAGTACTAAAATACTTCAAAAGTAATGCAGTAGTGGAAAACATGCAACGTATCAGCCGTCCAGGTTTGCGTATCTATAAGAAAAAAGATAAACTACCAAAAGTAATGGCTGGCTTAGGTATTGCTGTTGTTTCTACTTCTAAAGGTGTTATGACTGATCGTTCAGCTCGTCTAGCTGGTCTTGGTGGTGAAATTATATGCTACGTAGCTTAATTCTGGAGGAAAGAATGTCTCGTGTTGCAAAAACACCCGTCGTCATTCCTATTGGCGTAGAAATAAAATTTAACGGCCAGGTTGTGTCGATTAAAGGTAAAAAAGGTGAATTAACTCGTACTATTCACGATGCTGTTATGGTAAATCAAGAAAATAACGTGCTATTTTTTACTCCGCGCGAAGGGTCTTATAAGGCTTGGGCTCAAGCTGGTACTACACGTGCTCTTATAAATGCAATGGTAATTGGTGTTACCGAAGGATTTACTAAGAAGCTTCAACTAGTAGGTGTTGGTTATCGTGTTGCTGTAAAAAACAAGGTCGTAAATTTAACTCTTGGTTTTTCACACCCAATTGAACATCATTTGCCTGCAGGTATTGTTGCTGAATGCCCAAGTCAAAATGAAATAATATTGAAAGGCGCTGATCATCAAATGATTGGTCAAGTTGCAGCAGATCTACGTTCTTATCGACGTCCTGAGCCTTATAAAGGCAAGGGTATTCGCTATGCAAACGAAATCATACGAACCAAAGAGGCCAAAAAGAAGTAAGGTAACACTATGGATAAGAAATCTAGTCGCATCCGTCGAGCGACCCGTGCACGCCGAAAGTTCAAAGAACTAGGTGTGATTCGCTTGGTGGTACACCGTACCCCTCGCCATATGTATGCACAGGTAATTACTCCGAACAAGTCTGAAGTTTTAGTAGCCGTTTCTACTTTAGAAAAAGTTATCACTAAGCAATTAAAGTATGCCGGTAATAAAGACGCTGCAGCAGCTGTAGGTAAAGTGTTAGCTGAACGTGCCTTAGCAAAAGGGATCACAACAGTCGCTTTTGATCGTTCCGGTTTCAAATATCATGGTCGAGTCCAGGCACTGGCAGATTCTGCCCGTGAAGCTGGCCTTCAGTTCTAAAGAAGAGGTTTAAGATGGCAGACATCGAAAAACAAGCTGGCGAACTGCAGGAAAAGCTAATCGCTGTAAATCGCGTATCCAAAACTGTAAAAGGTGGCCGTATTTTCAGTTTTACTGCACTAACTGTCGTTGGTGATGGTAACGGTCGTGTTGGTTTTGGATACGGTAAAGCACGCGAAGTTCCGGCAGCGATCCAGAAAGCGATGGAAAAAGCTCGTCGCAACATGATGAATATTGTATTGAATAACAATACCCTGCAACACTCTGTTAAAGGTGAACACACTGGTTCTAGTGTTTTTATGAAACCAGCTAACGAAGGTACCGGTATAATCGCAGGCGGTGCCATGCGAGCTGTCCTTGAAGTGGCTGGTGTGCACAATGTATTAGCTAAAGCTTATGGTTCAACAAATCCAATTAATGTAGTGCGTGCAACGATTGATGCCTTGTCAAATATGAAAACCCCTGAGATGATTGCTGCTAAGAGGGGCAAATCAATTGCATATATTCTGGAATAATTACCATGGCTAAAACTCTTAAAATAACACAAATTAAAAGTGCTATTGGCTGCCTACCAAAACATAAAGCGACACTTCTTGGTCTTGGTTTGCGTTATATTGGACACACTGTTAAGCGTGAGGATACTCCTTCTTTACGAGGTATGACTAACCTAGTTTCCTATATGGTAAAAGTGGAGGAGGAATAGATGCATTTAAATACTCTTACCCCTGCTAAAGGTGCTAAGCATACGCAAAAACGTGTAGGTCGTGGCACCGGATCAGGCTTAGGCAAAACTAGCGGACGTGGTCACAAAGGTCAGAAAGCTCGTTCTGGATGTAACCTACGTAGACGTTTTGAAGGTGGTCAGATGCCTCTATATCGTAGATTACCAAAATTTGGTTTCATTTCGCGAAAAGATATGGTTACTGCAGAAGTACGTTTATCTGAAATAGATTGGATTAAAGAGGATTTTATAGATTTAAATACGCTAAAAAATACTAACATTATTAAATCACAGATTAAGTTCGTAAAAGTTATACTTTCTGGTAAAATAAGTTATCCCGTTACACTTCGTGGTTTGCGTGTCACAAAAGGTGCTAAAGCCGCTATTGAAGCGGCTGGCGGTAAAATTGAGGAATAAGTGAGCTAATGGCTACTAAGCAACCAGAATTCGATTTTAAAAGTGCTCAAGGCGGATTAGGCGAGTTGAAGTACAGATTATTATTTGTTATTGGTATGCTACTTGTCTTCCGTATTGGCTCATTTATTCCAATTCCTGGTGTTGATGCTACTGTACTGGCTAAATTGTTAGAACAACAAAGAGGTACAATCATTGAAATGTTTAACATGTTCTCTGGTGGTGCACTCAGCCGTGCTTCTATCTTTGCATTGGGTATTATGCCATATATTTCGTCATCTATTATTATCCAATTGTTAACAGTTGTTCATCCAGCATTAGCAGAAATTAAGAAAGAAGGGGAAGCTGGTCGTAATAAGATTAGTCAGTATACACGTTATGGTACCCTTATATTAGCTATATTCCAATCAATTGGCATTGCTGCTGGCCTACCTAATATGCCTGGTATGCAGGGTTTAGTAATGAATACAGGATTACTATTCTACTTTACAGCGGTGGTAAGTTTAGTAACTGGTACGGTATTTCTAATGTGGTTAGGTGAACAGATTACAGAACGGGGTATAGGTAACGGTATTTCGATTATCATTTTTGCAGGTATTGTAGCAGGACTACCGCCTGCATTAGCTCATATTATTGAGCAGACAAGGCAAGGTCTATTACACATTATATGTTTGTTATTGATTGCAATATTTGTGTTTACAGTAACATTTTTTGTTATTTTTATCGAGCGAGGCCAACGTCGTATTATCGTACATTATGCTAAACGTCAACAAGGTCGTCATTTTTACGCGGCACAGAGCACACATTTACCATTGAAAGTAAATATGGCAGGTGTAATTCCAGCAATTTTTGCTTCTAGCATCATTCTATTTCCAGCTACGATTTCAACTTGGTTTGGAGGTGGTATAGGTTGGGATTGGCTCACAACTGTTTCGCTATATTTGCAACCAGGAAAACCTATGTATGTGTTACTCTATGCATCTGCAATCATATTCTTCTGTTTCTTTTACACAGCATTAGTTTTTAATCCACGGGAGACAGCGGATAACCTAAAAAAATCTGGTGCTTTTGTGGCAGGTATTAGGCCTGGAGAACAAACGGCAAAATATATCGATAAAGTCATGACACGTTTAACATTTGTAGGTGCAATATATATTACTTTTATCTGCTTAATTCCAGAATTCATGCGTGATGTAGTAACAGTACCATTTTATTTTGGTGGTACCTCACTGCTAATTGTGGTTGTCGTTATTATGGATTTTATGGCTCAAGTCCAAACTTTAATGATGTCTAGTCAATACGAGTCTGCATTAAAGAAAGCTAATCTGAAAGGTTTTAATCATTAGTCAGATAAGTTTGACAAAATATGGAGCGTTAAAATGAAAGTGCGTGCGTCTGTCAAGACATTATGTCGTAACTGTAAAATCGTTAAGCGTAACGGTGTGATTCGTGTGATTTGTAGTGCGGCGCCGAAGCATAAGCAGCGTCAAGGTTAATTATTTCACATATTTTTATTAAAAAGTTGGGTTGGGCTGTCTATATGGCTAGCCAATCTTTTCTATATTACCGCAATGCTATTTGAGTATCCTGACGGGCTTTTCAGAATAGTGTTGCTATATAAATAGTAGGAGTGCATAGTGGCCCGTATAGCAGGCATTAACATTCCTGATCATAAACATACCGTAATCGCATTAACGTCGATCTTCGGAATTGGTAAAACTCGTTCACAGTCCATATGTATCGCTACGGGTATTGCTCAAAATGTTAAGATCAGTGAGCTGTCTGAAGAGCAAATAGAACAACTGCGTGATAAAGTTTCTAAGTTTGCTATTGAAGGTGATTTGCGTCGTGAAGTTACCCTGAGCATCAAGCGTCTGATGGATCTTGGTACGTATCGTGGTTTGCGTCATCGTCGTAGTCTACCGGTTCGTGGTCAACGTACTAAGACAAACGCACGGACACGTAAAGGTCCGCGTAAACCGATCAAGAAATAATCGGGGTAATTA
This sequence comes from Serratia symbiotica, assembly GCA_900155695.1. Taxonomy (GTDB): domain Bacteria; phylum Pseudomonadota; class Gammaproteobacteria; order Enterobacterales; family Enterobacteriaceae; genus Serratia_E; species Serratia_E symbiotica_A. The sequence goes on along the minus strand of FUHL01000001.1, from coordinate 303,271 downwards.
AATAATGGCAAAAACATCTGTTCATACACGTAAACTTATAAGAAAGCAAATTTCTGATGGCGTGGCTCATATCCATGCTTCTTTCAACAATACCATTGTAACAATTACCGATCGTCAGGGTAATGCTTTGGGTTGGGCAACCGCCGGTGGTTCTGGTTTCCGTGGTTCTCGTAAGTCTACTCCTTTTGCAGCACAGGTTGCTGCAGAGCGTTGTGCTGAAGCCGTAAAAGAATACGGCATTAAGAATCTGGAAGTTATGGTTAATGGACCAGGTCCTGGTCGTGAATCCACTATCCGTGCTCTGAATGCGGCTGGTTTTCGCATCACTAATATTACTGATGTAACTCCAATCCCTCATAATGGTTGTCGTCCACCGAAGAAACGGCGTGTATAACGCCAATATTTGCGGATTGTTGGAGAAAGAAAATGGCAAGATATTTGGGTATTAAGCTGAAACTTAGTCGTCGAGAGGGCACGGATCTTTTTTTAAAGTCTGGTGTTCGGGCGATTGATACTAAATGTAAAATTGATCAACCACCTGGTCAACATGGTGGACGTAAGCCTCGTGTATCTGACTATGGCTTACAATTACGTGAAAAACAGAAAGTGCGTCGTATATACGGTATATTAGAACGTCAATTCCGTAACTATTATAAAGAAGCAGCACGCTTAAAGGGAAATACTGGTGCAACCTTATTGCAATTACTAGAAAGTCGTTTAGATAATGTCGTTTACCGTATGGGTTTTGGTGCTACGCGTGCAGAGTCACGTCAGTTAGTTAGCCATAAAGCTATTGTAGTAAACGGTCATGTTGTTAACATCGCTTCTTATCAAGTTTCTCCGCATGACGTAATCAGTATTCGCGATAAAGCTAAAAAGCAATCTCGTATTAAAGCTTCTTTAGAGCTAGCCGAACAACGTGAAAAACCAACGTGGCTAGAGGTGGATGCACTAAAGATGGAAGGTGTGTTCAAAGGTATTCCTGAACGTACTGATTTGTCTGCGGATATTAACGAATACTTGATCGTTGAGCTTTACTCAAAGTGACGCTTGACTCTCAAAGAGAGGACATAATGCAGGGTTCTGTGACAGAATTTCTAAAACCGCGCTTGGTAGATATTGAGCAAATTAGCTCGACTCATGCTAAGGTGACCCTTGAACCTTTAGAGCGTGGTTTTGGCCATACTCTTGGTAACGCATTGCGCCGTATTCTGCTTTCCTCAATGCCCGGTTGCGCGGTAACCGAAGTTGAGATTGATGGTGTACTGCATGAGTATAGCACTAAAGAAGGTATACAGGAAGATATCCTGGAGATTCTGCTCAACCTAAAAGGACTAGCTGTAAGAGTTCAAGGAAAAGATGAAGTGATGCTTACCTTGAATAAATCTGGAATTGGGCCTGTGACTGCTGCCGATATCATCCATGATGGTGATGTCGAAATACTTCAGTTACAGCATGTTATATGCCATTTGACCGATGAAAACGCTGCTATCGGAATGCGTATAAAAGTACAGCGTGGACGTGGTTATATATCGGCTTCTTCTAGAATTCATTTAGAAGAAGATAACCAAAAAATTGGTCGTCTATTAGTTGATGCTTGTTTTAGCCCTGTAGAGCGTATTGCCTACAATGTTGAAGCAGCGCGTGTAGAGCAACGCACAGACTTAGATAAGTTAATAATCGAGATGGAAACTAATGGTACAATTGATCCTGAAGAGGCAATTCGTCGAGCTGCTACTATTCTAGCTGAACAACTTGAAGCTTTCATTGATCTTCGTGATGTACGTCAACCAGAAATAAAAGAAGAGAAACCAGAGTTCGATCCACTCTTATTAAGACCTGTTGATGATCTGGAGTTGACTGTTCGTTCTGCTAATTGTCTTAAGGCGGAAGCTATTCACTACATTGGTGATCTAGTGCAGAAAACTGAGGTTGAATTGCTAAAAACGCCAAATTTAGGTAAAAAATCTTTAACTGAAATCAAAGACATACTAGCTTTACGTGGTTTATCTCTTGGCATGCGCCTAGAGAATTGGCCACCAGCAAGTATTTCTGATGAGTAAATAGATGACAAGTTAAGATTTTACTGATAAGGATAAAGTTATCATGCGTCATCGTAAGAGTGGTCGTCAATTAAACCGTAATAGCAGTCATAGACAGGCTATGTTTCGCAATATGATTGGATCTTTAATCCGTCATACAATGATTAAGACAACCCTATTAAAAGCTAAAGAGTTACGTTGTTTTGTTGAACCACTAATTACTCTTGCTAAGATCGATAATATAGCTAATCGTCGTTTAGCATTCGCTCGTACTCGTGATAATGAGATCGTAGTAAAACTTTTTAATGAACTCGGGCCACGCTTAGTAAGCCGTTCTGGTGGTTATACGCGTATTCTAAAATGTGGCTTCCGTGTAGGGGATAACGCACCTATGGCATACATTGAGTTAGTGTCGCATGCTGAATAACCATTTAAAGTAAAATTGATTCGGTAATGAGTCATTGTGTAAAAAACTGGGCAAGCCCAGTTTTTTACTTTGATTTCCTTAATATATAAATAAGCAATTGAAATTTATAATAATAAATAATTTTAATTCTACCTCTTATGTCTCCTGCAATATTAATTTATTAACTATAAAAATAAAATAACCTTTATAATTGATTTATAAGATAAATTTAGAAAATATATTAAATGATAGTAAATTAATTATTAATAAAACAAGGAAGATATTTATGTCTATATCTTTAACCTGGAATGATTTTATTAAAACAGAAATAGAAAAGTGCTATTTTATTAAAATACTCTCCTCTATTACAGCTGAACGTCAAGCTGGAAAAACTATTTATCCTCCACAGATAGATGTTTTCAATGCTTTTAAAATTACTAAACTAACTAATATCAAGGTAGTTATCCTAGGTCAAGATCCATATCATGGCCCTAATCAAGCACATGGCTTATCTTTCTCCGTAAATTTAAACGTATCGATTCCTCCTTCGCTTATGAATATATACAAAGAACTCGTAAGTGATATTACTGGATTTGAATATCCTAAGCACGGTTATCTACAGAGTTGGGCTGAACAAGGAGTATTTTTACTTAATACAGTACTAACTGTAGAAGCAGGTCATGCGCATTCACACGCTAATTTAGGCTGGGAAATGTTTACAGATCAAGTAATTAGATCAATAAATAAGCACTGTAATAGTGTAGTCTTCTTACTCTGGGGATCTTATGCACAGAAAAAATGTAACTTGATTGATTTAAAACGCCATTATGTGCTAAAAGCACCACATCCATCACCACTTTCAGCACACCGTGGATTCTTCGGTTGTCGCCATTTTTCAAAAACTAATCAATTTCTAAAGCAACAAGGTTTTACACCGATTGATTGGTCCGTAAAAAGCTAAAATCCGGAAGCAAGAGACGTTTCCGGATATATATTATATATAGCACGATAAGATCAATTCACTAATTCTTAAATTTATAAAGATGTAAATAGGATAAATTTTCTCATACTGAGGTCTTATTCTTTAGTTTTAGAAACTGAAACCATAGCAGGACGAAGTAATCTACCATTCAATATATAACCTTTCTGCATTACCATGATTACATAGTTTGGTTGATGACTATCAGTTTCGATAAGGCTCATGGCCTGATGAATATCAGGATTAAACGGTACATCAATATCACTAACAATCTTAATGCCGTACTTATACAAAACATCCTGTAAAGATTTTAATGTTAGCTCAATACCTTCAATCATCGATGTTAGCGTAGAATTATTTTTATCAAACAGTTCCAAAGCACGCTCTAAATTATCGAGCACTGGAAGTAAATCACAAGAGAATTTCTCTAATGCAAATTTATGGTTTTTTTCAATATCGAGTTCTGTACGCCGACGTATGTTCTCTATTTCCGCTTTAGCTCGTAGTAAGCTATCTCGCGTGTCATTTTCATTATGCTTAGCTTCAAGTAATTGAGCTTCTAATTCCATGATGTGCGCGTCACGCATATCAACAGTCTCTACCACTTCAGGCAAGACATCATCACATTTCGACTTCTGTTCTATTTCTTCTGATATTTTTTCGTTTACTGTCTTATATTCTATATTACTCATGAAATCTCTCCGTGTTTTAGCATTAATCCTATGACTTGGCTTATGATGGGGATGAAAAATAGCGTTTCAAGTGAATCAGTCATAATGTAGTGCATAACCTAGCTCCGGTAAGGAATATAATAACCATGAATAAAAAGTTTACCTGTATAGGTATTGTTGGTTCCCCTCGTCATACATTAGCATTAGCAACACATGAGATGCTTTATCATTGGTTAATCGCTCGTGGTTATTACGTGATAATTGAACAGCACATTGCTCAGTCCTTGCACCTAAAAAACGTTATTACAAGCAGTTTAGTCGATATTGGTCAGCAGGCTGATTTAGCAGTAGTAGTAGGTGGTGATGGTAATATGCTGAGTGCCGCACGTGTATTAGCGTATTATGATATCAAGGTAATCGGCGTAAATCGTGGCAGCCTAGGTTTTCTCACAGATCTAAATCCAGAAAATGTTCTGCAACAGTTATCAGATGTACTAGAAGGCGAATACATTGATGAAGAGAGATTTCTACTAGAAACTAACGTATACAAAGAACAGAAAATACTCCGTATTAGCACTGCTATTAATGAAGTTATACTCCATCCTGGTAAAGTAGCACATATGATTGAGTTTGAAGTATATATTGATGATCGATTTGCTTTCTCGCAGCGGTCTGATGGTCTTATTATAGCTACACCAAGCGGATCTACCGCCTATGCTCTATCAGCTGGTGGACCAATACTTACTCCATCTTTAGAAGCGATTGTATTAGTACCTATGTTTCCGCATACGCTGTCTGCCCGTCCACTAGTCATTAATAGTAACAGCATAATTCGCCTGAAGTTTGCGCAGATGATAACTGATCTTAAAATAAGTTGCGATAACCAAATTTCTCTACCTGTTCAAGAAGGAGAAGAAGTATTGATCAGCCGCAGCAATGTCAAGCTAAAACTTATTCATCCTAAAAATTACATTTTTTTCAATGTGTTAAGTTCCAAATTAGGTTGGTCAAAAAAGTTATTTTAAAAAAATGATAAGCTATTTAGTATATATCAATTATGATTAACTTAATTAAGTTAAGGTGTTTAACTTGGCATAAAATTACTAATACTATCGAAGTGGATCATATGGATTTATTAAAAGCATTCCTTATACGACGATATATTTTCGTAATAAAAATAATTCATTAAATTAATAGACATGATCACTAATTATTCAATAACTAATATAAAATATAATTAAAAATAAATCATTTAAAATAGTTCATAACTTAAATATCCATCGACAAATTATACAAATATCTTATTAGACTTAACGCTATTACGAATAAATCCATAGTTATTAATTTTTTAGGGTTATTGCTCATTAATAACCCTAAGTTAAAAGTAACACCATAAAACTTATATATCTTTTTGATTATAATCTTTATTTACTTCTCTAATATAGTATAAATACTCAATAGAGTTCACATCTGACTGCACTTGTATTCATTAAAGAAATAGTAAATCATGTGTTATACTATACTGTAGTATCGATATCTTATGCATTATCATATTAATTAACGACGGGCAGTTAATTTTTGGTTTTAAAATAAAAAGTATATTAGTTTCTTAAATGTTATCAGTGATACACTAAACAAAAAATTACATGTCTTAATTTAAATTTTACTGAAGAAATTATAAATTTTTTATAAAATACCCAAATAAAGTAAAATTCAAGATGAATAGAAGTAATGTCCACTAACTTCGATAAGTACTCAACTATAAACTAACAAAGACAATATATCTACTCTTGAGTACTATATCCAATCGAAAAATATTTTTAGAAAAATGTCTATCAACACATAATTTTTAATTACTGTACTTGCTATATTAATTAATATATTATCAAGAATAAAAATAGTAGCTATTGAGCTTACCAAAATAAATCATAATGTATACAATGATATTAATAGTATGAATGTAGATGTTAATTATATGCTAACATCCAAAGTGCTACCTATAATAGGTCAATCTAGTATACATATGACAGGATTCGAAATACTGCTTGAATCGCATCCAATCCATTATCAAATTTAAAATAAATTCTATCTCAATACAAGAACTAATATAAGCAGCTAACTTAATATATTAATTATACTGTCATCCAATACGCGACCTAATAAATAATCGCATATAAAGCATTTATATTGCTCTACTAAACTGACTATTTTACACTACTAAATATAGTTTCAATGGAAATTGAAACTGATAGTACATTAAATATAAATATGCTAAATACATTTACGCCATATATTTATCTTTATTAAGATAAACTTATTTAATGATTAGAAAAGTGATTTATATTAATTGGTTACTAATGTATTATAATAAATCTTACTGTTAAGTAATCTGCATAACACAGCAATGTCTAAAAATTAATTTTTAATAAAAAATTTATATTAATGAGCAATGCTATCTCTAGTATTACACCCCTATACCTATATATAGGTGATACAGGAAATAGTAGAGATATTATATTTATTGAAAATAAGAAATAACAAAAAATATTTTATATATTTTAAAAAATATAAATAACGCGACCGCATATTCATGCGAAGTTCTATACTAGATACATGCGATTTTATGCAGATGATATTTAAATTATAAATCAATGCATAGAATAATGTCTACGCAAAATGCAAATCATGTTTTAATTTAATACAATTATTTGAAATAAAGTCATAAAATTTAAACATTTTATACAAATAACCTTATTTAAGAAATGCTATAGTTTTTATAGTTTCTATTATATATCTATTGTATATAAATAATTGTTAGTTTATTATTTAACTTAAATTTTAAAAATTAATTTTATGGTGTGGATATCGAAATATAGCATATAAAACATCATTACAATATAATTATCACTTATAGTAGATATATCTTATTAAGCATTAATAAATGATACTGGTTTTGCTTTATTGTGTTGCAATATTATTGCAAGCGTATAATTTATAAGAAATTTATTTATAAAAATAAATTTTAAGAAACACTTTAAAAGTGCAATCATGGCCTATGATATATAATAAAAGAAATTAATGGCAAATAATAAGTATGATGATATATAAATCATCTCTATTTTATCAAAAGAAACAGTCAAAATATATCTTATCAATTGTAATTAATAGATATATTGATGATTAATCTTTTATAAGTTCTATATAACAATAGAGCTGCATTCTATTATTATATAAACTTCAAAAGCGCCATTGGTAACCTTCTGTATGAATATATTATTTCTACACTTTATGTATGTATTAAGCCTTAAATCTTGATATTATCATAAATAAAAATTTTTTACTAAAAGTCTTTCATATAAATTATAAATGAAGATATATAAAATATTTGACTATAGAATATGCTGCATACTTTTATATCCAGCCAATTACTTAAATAAGTATATTATTGTAGTTTGTTTATTTATAAAATGCAATGCAGTAAATAAAACAACTAGTTTGTAAAGATAAGCATGTATTTAAAAAAATAATAAATTAACAGCTTAATTGAATATATCCCAAATCAGTTAGGTACGTACTAAGTAAGAGAAAGTAACATGACTGAGAAGTATAATATGTAATAAATAAAAGCTTTCAATTTCATAAAAAGTTTTCTATCATAGAAAAAGAATATCTTGGGGACATATCATTACCATGTTCTATAAAACATTAATTATGGTTGCTGTAGTTATCGTAATTCTTTCTTCTAGTTGTTCTACTTTTAAGAAAGTAGTTTTTCACCCCAACCTTAACCAAGGGAATTACTTAACAACGACAGATGTAATAAAAATTAAAAACGGTATGACTCAGAAACAAGTTACTGATATATTGGGATATCCAATATTACAAGACCCATTCAAAACCCAAACATTGGTCTATATATTCAGACAACAAAAAGGTTATAAAGATATTACTCAAAAAACGCTTACATTGACCTTCAATAAAGCTAGAATATTGACGAATATTGATAATAAATCAAATATAATTAAATAATTAAATTAAAATGATTACTTTTATAGCATGAGCTAAGCGTTTGAGCCAAAAGAAAATAAAGTACACCTAGCGCTTTATTTTTCTCCTTGCGACTCTTTGACGATAAAGTGCTTTAGGATCAGCGATCAATGGTCGATAAATTTCTACACGATCACCATCATTTAATAAATGCCATAACTTGACTGGATTGCTGTATATTCCTAAATGATTGCTTGTTAAATCAATATCTTGAAAAAGTCCTAACAATCCAGAGTCCTGAATAGCCTGTTGAACGTTGCTGCCTTCAGGTAGCCTGACTTTACGCAAATATTGACGCGTAGATAATGCATAAACCACTTCAACTTGGATATAAGACACTGTAAACCTTTTGTGCTTGTTGCTGAAAAATTTGAACCATATTACCTGCTAACTCTTTGAAATAATTGCAAAATAGTATCTCAATTATAGTATTGGTGAACTCAAAATAAAGCTCTAGATCAACTTGACAAGCTTTATGACTTACTGGAATAAAATGCCATTCCCCCATTAGTTTATGGAATGGACCATGAACTAATTGCATATTAATGCTCTGGTTATCTAACAGCGTATTACGAGTGGTAATGGTTTTAATAATGCCTGCTTTTTCAATATCCATTGCAGCGATCATTTCATGATCAGACGATTGAATCACCCGACTACCGATACAACCCGGCAAAAAATTTTGGTAAGCATCAATATCGTTTACTAATTGATACATCTGCGAAGCACTGAATGACATTAAAGCAGACCGACGGATCTGAGGCATATAATTTCCTGTCATATATACAAGGTGCATAAAATAATACTATTTATTTATTTAAAATAAAAATTAAAAATAAAAATCAGCAATACAAATCGATAAATCAAAATTATTACGTTATACAAACACTGAAATGATTCAGCACTTTTTCTCTAAAATATCTAGTATAATAAACGGACTATGAAAAAGAAAAAAATACATCAATCCCAGTTATCTACTATTGCAAAAAATAAACGTGCATGTTTTGAATATTTTATTGAAGAAGAGCTTGAGGCTGGTCTATCACTACAAGGATGGGAATTGAAATCACTGCGTGCTAATAAAGTAAATATTAGCAATAGTTATGTGACATTTAATGATGGAGAAGCCTATCTATTTGGTTCCAGATTTACTCCGATCATTACTGTAACATCGTATGTAGATTGCAATCCAATACGCACACGTAAACTACTACTAAATAAGCATGAATTAAAATATCTTATGTGTCGTGTAAATCAAGAAGGCTATACTATACTCGCACTATCTATGTATTGGAAAAATGCCTGGTGTAAATTAAAAATTGGTATAGCTAAAGGCAAGAAAGCATATGATAAACGTGATAAAATTAAGGATCGTGAATGGCAAAAGACAAAAGCTCGTATTCTGAAATACACTAACTATTAAATTTCTAGCTTAATTATATACGTTTCTGGTACGATACTATCGTGATTTGGGGCTGATACTGGATTCGACGGAATCTGCAATACCCTAGGAGCATGCCGAGGGACGGTGGGCCTCGTAAAAAGCCGTAAAAAATAGTCGCAAACGACGAACGCTACGCACTAGCAGCTTAATAATCTGCTGAGAGCCCTTTCTCCCTAGCCTCTGCTCTTAGGACGGGGATCAAGAGAGGTCAAATGAAAAGAGATCGCGTGGATATCCTGCCTGGGGATGAAGCGTTAAATTCAACCAGGATAATTTGAAAGCAACGCGTCCATTCGTGGCTTTCAAGTAATATATAATTGGACTAAGCATGTAGTGCCGATGGTTGAGCAATTGCGGACGGGGGTTCAAATCCCCCCAGCTCCACCAAATTAAGAAGAGATAAACTTAATTTTAATATATAAAAAATAATATATAAGAAATTTTTATTTATTAGAATAGCATTATCTGTATATTTAAATTAATTCGCTATCTTGATAGATAATGCAATACAAATAAAAATAGTAAAATAACAGTTACATTTTTAAAATTAAACATGTGTTATAATATTCACGTTCATTTATTGATTCATTTATCGATACAAAATAAATATGCTTATATTCGTATTTTACACTAGTTAGTTGAATGTAACTTCTATTTTTATTAATATAGGCATAAGATATAAAAAGATAGCAATGTAATAATGTTAATATAAAATTTATAAATAAAATCTCATTAATTCATATAATAAGATTTTATTATTGATATTTAAATTATAATGTTACATATATAGTTACATCATATAGAAATGTTTTGTATTTATATGTTGAAGGCATAAAAAAATATTAATGCATGTACTCAAGTACAACCTAATGTAATATTGTTACAGGTGATGCCACAGATAATACGGAATAATATTTATTGATCATATCTATACGCTTTAGACAATACAATCTTCAAATCTAAATTATCATATGCATATAATGCATATGATTGCCTTAAAATTCTTTATCTATAAAACATAGGTAAATATTACATTCCTTTTTCCGTACACTTATTTAGTATTCTTACTTTTGAAATATTTAATGTTTATTATTATTTTATCATATCTTGAGTAAGCTTAAAATTTAATAAAATAATTTAAAAAATCTTAAATACAAAATGTGATTATTTTTTAAATGCTTAATGCATTGAATACAAAATACTCATAATTATAATTAGTAATTAGAATATCGATCAAAAATTTTCATTTGTCTTTTATATGCTAAGGTAGTAATGCTTAAGTATTATAATGAAACTATAAAAAATTGAACTTTAAATATCTCTTAACATTTTGTTAGTTTACTTAACATTATTTAATGGAAAATTAAAAATTTTATATATTCCATCATCTCAATCTATATCAGTCTATAGTAAATACTGGTAATTTACTGGAAATTATGTATTTTCTGATGAATGAATAACATAATATTATTTTAGGTAATACCGGAATGTATTTATAAATTTCTCGAAAATACATTTTCCTTAAAATTTTCTAGGCAGTAATTTTGAACTGAAGCATCAGATACTATTAATAGCCTTAATAGATTTAAGTACAGTGAATAGAATCGAAGAAGAATTCACATTCTCTTTAGAGCTATACCTAAAATTATATGCTATATATTTATAGAAAATAGTTAATATATAAGATATATAAAGTATCTACGAAATGCAAAAAACTAAGATATCAGAAGAAATAAGTTACCATGTTAAATCAATAGAGCTAAATAACCTCGCTATAAATCTTAATTCAAAAGAAGAATAAAATAATGATAAAAATCATGTATTTTACAAAATATAGATGTATTCAAATGTAACGAGAATATCATTTAATGGATTATTGACACAAGATTATCTCCTTAAAAGTTAAATCTTATTTTCTTTATAGCATTTTATGATTTCAAATCACTAAACGGTATATAAAAGAGTTACAGATCTTCGGCAAGTTATAAATACACTGATCTATTCATTAAAATGCAAAACAGCTAAATTGGCTTAGCAAGTTAAGGTGTACAATGAAACAAACTACGGTAAAAAAGATTAGGCTGAATGTATGTCTAGCTGTTGTACTATTAGCTAGTAGTGCTGCGTCGGCAATAGAATTGCTGAACAGCTCTTATGACATTTCCCGTGAGTTATTCGCCGCTCTCAATAGCGGATTTGAACAGCAATGGAATCAAAAGCATTTACATGAAAAATTAAAAATCAAACAGTCTCATGCAGGTTCTTCTAAACAAGCTATGGCAATCCTGCAAGGTTTACATGCAGATGTAGTAACCTATAATCAGGTAACCGATATGCAAATCTTACATGATAGAGGTCATCTTATCCCAGATAGTTGGCAATCGCGTTTGCCTAATAATAGTTCACCATTCTATTCTACAATGGCTTTTTTAGTACGCAAAGGCAACCCAAAAAACATACATAATTGGCATGATCTAGTGCGAGACGATGTAAAGTTAGTATTCCCCAATCCAAAAACTTCTGGTAATGGCAGGTATACCTATCTAGCAGCTTGGGGAGCCGCTAGTCAATATAATGGTAAAAATAAGATCAATATCCGTTCCTTTATGACCAGATTATTAAGAAATGTAGTAGTCTTCGATACTGGTGGTCGGGGTGCAACCACAACTTTTGTTGAGCGTGGCTTAGGTGATGTATTGATTAGTTTTGAATCAGAAGTAAACAACATTCGTCACCAGTATGACAAAGATCAGTATGAAGTAATAGTACCACCCGTAGATATACTTGCTGAATTTCCTGTCACTTGGGTAGATAAAAATGTTGAGAGAAATGGCAGTGCGCAGGTCGCAAAAGATTATCTGAATTATCTATATACCCCATTAGCTCAAAAGGTAATCACGCGCTTTTATTATCGTGTCTATAATCCAACTGCAATGGCAGCAGTAAAAGAGAAATTCCCGGATACTCGGTTATTCAGAGTAGAAGATAAATTTGGAAGCTGGCCTCAAGTCATGCAAACACATTTTTCTACCGGCGGGGAATTGGATCAGTTATTAACTTCAGGACATAAGTAAATGTTATTTTACCCCGGGAAATCAGTGCTGCCTGGATTTAATATCAGCTTAGGAAGTAGTCTATTTTATATCTGCTTAATCCTTTTACTACCACTTAGTGCACTGGTAATGCAGTTAGAAAAGATGAGCATAACTCAATATTGGGCTGTAATTTCTAATCCTCAGGTAGTAGCAGCGTATAAGGTCACGTTGCTAACGGCAGGTATTGCTAGCTTGTTTAATGCACTGTTTGGCATGCTTATGGCTTGGATACTGACTCGATATCGTTTTCCTGGCCGTCTACTACTAGATAGTTTGATAGATTTGCCATTTGCGTTGCCAACGGCAGTGGCTGGATTAACGTTAGCAAGTTTATTTTCAGCCTCTGGCTGGTATGGTCGATGGCTTGCGCCTTTGGATATTCATGTCAGTTTTACTTGGTTAGGACTTATAGTAGCTATGATATTTACTAGTTTTCCATTTGTAGTCCGTACGGTGCAACCTGTACTTGAGGAACTTGGAGCGGAATATGAGGAAGCAGCTGAAACTTTAGGAGCTACGCGTTGGCAGAGTTTACGCCATGTAGTACTTCCGGAAATGGCACCCGCATTGCTAGCAGGTAGCGCTATCTCTTTCACACGCAGCCTAGGTGAGTTTGGTGCCGTTATTTTTATTTCAGGTAATATTCCATGGAAAACGGAAGTAGCTTCACTTATGATTTTTGTGCGACTACAAGAATTTGACTATCCAGCTGCTAGTGCTATTGCATCAGTGATATTAATAATATCTCTATTATTGTTTTTTAGTATAAACGTTTTACAAAGCCGTTTTGGGCGACGTATTGGGGGCAGCACTGGTGGCTAATATTTCAGTTGTAAATTATATAGATCGTCGCGGTATTAACTGGGGTAAATGGTCATTGATTACCATCGGTATGGTGTTCTCTATATTACTACTAGTAGTTCCGATGGCATTAATTTTTACTGAAGCTTTTTCTAAAGGTATTAAAGTGCTATGGAATAACCTTCAAGATCCAGATATGTTGCACGCCATTTGGTTAACGGTCGTGATTGCATGCATTACTGTACCATGTAACCTAATTTTTGGAACATTGCTAGCGTGGTTGGTAACACGGTTTACCTTTATAGGACGTCAATTATTATTGACTCTTATTGACATCCCATTAGCAGTATCGCCAGTAGTAGCAGGATTAATTTATCTGCTATTGTATGGTAGTAACAATATCATTGGCAGTTGGCTAAATGCGCATAGCATACAAATCCTATTCTCTTGGCCGGGGATGGTATTGGTTACACTCTTCGTTACCTGTCCATTTGTAGTACGTGAACTTGTACCTATGATGCTTAGTCAGGGTAGCCAAGAAGACGAAGCTGCCATAATACTAGGTGCATCTGGTTGGAAAATGTTCCGGTATGTCACACTACCTAACATTCGATTTGCTCTGCTATATGGTGCAGTTTTAACCAATGCTCGTGCTATCGGTGAGTTTGGTGCAGTCTCAGTAGTATCTGGTTCTATTCGTACTGAAACATATACATTACCTCTGCAAATTGAGTTACTACAACAGGATTATAATACCGTAGGAGCTTTTACTGCTGCTGCATTACTAAGTCTAATGGCCATAGTAACCCTATTTTTGAAAAGTGCTTTGCAATGGAGTTTAAAACGTCAAAATGCACCATTTACAAGGGGAATAAATTATGGGCATTGAGATTAATAATATTAATAAATCTTTTGGACGGACAAAGGTCTTAAATAATATATCGATTAATATTCTTTCTGGTGAAATGGTAGCGTTACTCGGACCATCAGGTTCTGGCAAAACGACATTACTTCGTATTATTGCTGGGCTAGAAAGCCAAAGTAACGGGCACTTAAGATTTCATGGTGTTGACATTAGCTATATGCATGCACGCGATCGACGTGTAGGGTTTGTATTCCAACACTACGCTTTATTTCGCCATATGACGGTATTTGATAATATCGCCTTTGGACTTAAGATCCTGCCACGTTCTAAAAGATATAATACGGAATTGATGAAAAAAAAAGTCAATCAATTGCTAGAGATGGTTCAATTGAAGCATTTATCGAATCGATATCCATCTCAACTATCTGGTGGACAGAAGCAACGTGTAGCGCTAGCACGTTCTTTAGCAGTGGAGCCACAGATACTACTACTAGACGAACCTTTCGGTGCTTTAGATGCACAAGTTAGAAAAGAACTGCGCCGTTGGTTACGTCAGTTGCATGAAGAGTTAAAGTTCACCAGTGTATTTGTTACCCATGATCAAGAAGAAGCTATGGAAGTAGCTGATCGTATAGTAGTGATGAGTCAAGGCAACATAGAACAAGTTGGTTCTCCAGAGCAAGTTATGCGAGAACCAGCTAATCGTTTCGTATTAGAGTTTATTGGTGAAGCAAACTGCTTTAAAGGTGAAATTCGAGATTCTAAGTTATTGGTTGGTACATACCATTGGCCCTTATTATTCAATACTATATATCAAGGTGGTGTTGATCTATTTCTACGGCCATGGGAAATCGAAATATCGAATAAAAGTACTGAACGTTGTCCATTGCCAGTACAGCTTCTTGAAGCTAGTTTGCGAGGGCATGTCTGGCAGTTAACCGTGCAACCGATTGATTGGTATAATGGCTTGCTTAACGTAGTCTTAGTGGCAAATGATACTTTAATACCAGTACGTGGTGGCCATTATTACATTGGGAGCCTCAATCCAAGATTATATGCAGGAGATCAATTGCTTTACCCATCATGTTGATCTATCAGTCTATATAAGAGATGTTATTAGATATAATCAAAATTTAATAATGAGCATCATTGTCAAGATGATGAGTATAGATAGAATAATCCAGTGATCATTTCTCAACTTTAGTAAAATATTATTTTTTTTGCTGCTAATCATTTAGTTGAAATAAATTTCAAAAGGAGAGAAATATTATAAAGTCAATGTAAGTTTTCTATTAATTGTTGTATGCATGATATACAGATATCTAATAACGCCATTGATGATTCTCGAGAATATTGCTATAGGATATAACGATTCGATCTTTGATCTTCTATGCACATCAGTTTTAATAAAAGAATAAAGCATCACGAAAGCTATAACAATTAGCATGACAATGAAACATAATGTATAAATTTATGGATTATTTTATATGTATAACTATGTCATAAAACTAGCTAAAATAATACGCTTTATAGTATGTAAGCAATAAATACCATTATTAGCGTTTAATGTAACTATACAATTTAAGATATATAAATTTTATAAGCTAAATTAGCAATTAGCAATAAAGAAGTAATAGTATCAATATACTCTGCGAAAAATCGGCCATTTAGATCATGTTTATTCAGTTTATTTTATGTAATAAAATGATCGCAATAGCCGATTAAGCGACACGATAATTAACGTCATTTGCAGGCGCGTCTCTTTTACTATTCGTTGTAGAAGAGGAGAGGCATTAATGATAGTCAATGTCGATAACAATATTATATATATTGTATTAATTCGTAAAATCACTTTATTTTTAATAACGGTGTGATGCAAAATAGTATTAATGATACTACATTATTATTTAATACTAATTTATGTCATTTTATAATACGAATAATTGGGGTTACACCAGCAATAACATTACCAGAAAGTTTAATTATCTCCTGTATCTCATCCATATTAGAGATCACCACAGGAGTTAAAATTGACTTAGCTTTTTCTTTCAACATAGGCAAGTTAAACTCAATGATAATATCACCTTGTTTAACGTACTGCCCTTCTTTAGCAACGCGCTTAAATCCTTCTCCTTTTAACTCTACCGTATCGATTCCAAAATGCACAAAAAGCTCAATGCCGTTATCTGATGCAATAGAAAAAGCATGGTTTGTTTCAAAAATTTTTCCTATAGTACCGTTAATAGGAGCTACCATTTTATTGCCGGAAGATTGAATGGCAATGCCATCTCCAACAATCTTTTCAGAAAATACGACATCTGGAACATCCTCAATATTGACGATTTCACCAGAAAGGGGGGCGAATATTTCAATAATATTCACGTTTTTTTTATGATTAAAAATAAGTAATTTCAGATCATCAAACAACCCCATAATCTTCTCCTCATCATTACATTGGGTTGCGTTCCTAGATTCCTCTACCTTAGAAGTTTAGAAAAGTTTTTTTGCTTCTATGAATTTATTCACGCAATGTATTAATTCTTGAGTGGTGGCCTGTTCTAAGACTTTTGCTGCTAGGGCTTGAACTTCTATAAAGTTAGTATTCCGAATAATTTTTTTAATGCGAGGAATTGAGAGTGCACTCATACTAAACTCATCTAGCCCCATTCCTAATAATAATAGTGTAGCTCTTTCATCTCCAGCTAATTCCCCACACATGCCGCTCCATTTACCTTCTGCATGTGAGGCATCAATAACTTGTTTAATTAAGCGAAGCACTGATGGAGATAATGAATTATAAAGATGAGAAATCATTTCATTTCCTCGATCAACAGCCAAAGTATATTGGGTAAGATCATTTGTGCCAATACTAAAAAAATCGACTTCTTTTGCTAAATGATGCGCAATGGCTACTGCAGCAGGCGTTTCTACCATGATACCCACTTCAATGTTTTCATTGAATTCTCTGGCTTCTGCACGTAATTGTTCTTTTAACTTATCAATTTCGCATTTTAAATCGCGTATTTCTTCTACCGAAATAATCATTGGAAACATAATACGTAATGTACCAAACGCTGAAGCACGTAGGATAGCTCGTAGCTGGGCATGTAATATCTCTCTACGATCCATAGCAATACGGATAGCGCGCCATCCAAGAAATGGATTCTCTTCTTTCGGAAGATTCATATACGGCAAATTTTTATCACCACCTATATCCATGGTCCTAATAATCACTGCCTGCAAATCCATTGCTTTTGCAACAGCTTTATAAGCGTGAAATTGCTCGTCTTCAGTAGGTAGCATATCGCGATTCATAAAGAGAAATTCAGTACGATATAAGCCTATTCCTTCAGCTCCATTATGCTTGGCGCTCGCAATATCACGTACGGTACCTATATTGGCGCATATTTCAACCTTATGGCCATCTAAGGTAATTGCTGGTAAACTTTTTAGCTTATCTAGATCGTTTTTCTCACTTACGTACTGATTCTGAGCAGTTTTTAACTGCATGATTAATGCAGGAGTAGGATTAACGTGAACCTTATTATTAATTGCATCTAAAATAAGGTAATCGCCTGTTTTTACCTGTTTCGTTACATTGATAGCACCTACAATAGCTGGTAGCTCTAACGAACGTGCCATAATTGAAGTGTGTGAAGTACGGCTTCCTAGATCAGTTATAAAACCCAATACTTTATTTAGATTTAATTGTGCAGTTTCAGATGGAGTTAAATCAGTGGCCACTAAGATTATTTCATCTTGAATAGTACTCAAATCAACAATAGGCATCCCAAGGATATTACGTAGCAAACGATTACCAATATCTCTCACATCTGCCGCACGTTCTTTGAGATAGTCGTCGTCTAATTCTTCTAATGCATGCGTTTGATCTTCTATCACAGCAGAAACTGCTGCATCGGCAGTATAATATTCATCTTTAATGAGGGCTATAATTTCCTTCTCAAGTTCTTCATCTTCCAGTAACATGATATGCCCTTCAAATATTGCTTCTTTTTCCTCGCCAAATGTTTCGCCTGCTTTAGTCTTGATCACTTCCAATTGTTTAGAGGCTTGGGCACGGCTAGATAGAAAATGGAAGATTTCCTGCTCCACACGATCTGTAGATATTTTTTTTTGATTTATAAAAATTTTATCTTCTGTTAATAGCAGAGCTTTACCAAAAGCAATACCCGGTGATACTAAAATTCCTGAAATCATAACTCTACCTTATTCTCAGCTAAAAAAGATGAGCAAATTACTTAAGTTCTAGCATCAGTTTTACTAAGTACTCCACAGCTTGCTGCTCATCTTCACCCGTGGCTTCTATAGTCACTACTATACCTTGAGTAAGGTTTAAAGTTTGTAATTTAAATAAGCTTTTAGCGCTAGCACTTTTACCATTAGCGGTTATAGAAATGTCAGAAATAAAGCGCTTTGCTTCTTTTACGAACTGCGCAGCAGGACGAGTATGAAGACCATTCGGAGCAGTAATAGTAATGTCTTTCTGAAACATTGATATTTCCCCCAACTCAATTGGAAGTAATTGTTATAGCATTAAAATTTAGTATACGAGTCTAAATTAACTCTCTGATTAATTATGAAGTACGGTAAGTATTGATACAGCAGATAATAATATATTAAGCACAATAAACCGAAACATTTGATTTAACCTCGAGTTAATTTAATTATTATGACTGTTCGGCTACTTATTATATGAATAAGCAAAATTCATCTTTGCACTAAAAATGCAATTCATTCTGTCTATTAAATACTAAAGGCTACTCAAAGAATACATTTTTAGTTTTGTAAATTTTGATCAATCTTATAAAAAAGCACCTTAAATAGGCGCTTTTAACGGTTAAAACTTTATAAGATACTATTGCTGTAGTTCTTTTTTAGTAAAAAGACTAGCAAACAACGCAGAACTGAGATAACGCTCACCAGAAGATGGTAATATTACTACAATAGTTTTGTCTAAAAATTCAGATTCTTGAGCTATTTTTGTAGCCGCTTCCACTGCCGCACCAGAGGAAATTCCTGCCAAAATTCCTTCTTCATCCATCAATCTCCGCGCCATGTTAATAGCTGCATGGTTACTTACTTGCTCAACACGATCTACTAAATTTAAATCTAAATTTTTTGGAATAAAACCTGCACCTATACCTTGAATTTGATGTGGTCCTGGTTTTATTTCTTGACCAGCTAATACTTGGCTGATTACTGGAGATCCACTTGGCTCTACAGCGACTGTAGTTATTGCTTTACCTTTTGTATGCTTAATATATCTGCTTACGCCAGTTAAAGTGCCACCAGTACCGACTCCAGAAATAAATACATCTATGGTACCAGCTGAATCTTCCCATATTTCTGGTCCAGTAGTTTTCTCATGTATCGCCGGATTAGCGGGGTTATTGAATTGTTGTAGGATAATATAACGATTAATATCAGTAGCAACAATTTCTTCTGCCTTCGATATGGCGCCTTTCATGCCTTTTTCACCTTCCGTCAGCACTAAATTTGCTCCAAGTGCTTTGAGTAACTTACGGCGTTCAATACTCATGGTTTCTGGCATAGTGAGTGTTAACTTATAACCACGTGCCGCAGCAACGAAAGCCAGTGCTATCCCTGTATTTCCGCTGGTTGGTTCAACTAATTCTTTATCAGCACTTAAAAAACCGCGTTGTTCAGCATCCCAAATCATATTAGCACCAATACGACATTTGACACTGAAACTTGGATTGCGGGATTCAATCTTAACTAAAATTCGTTTATTGCCTATACGATTTAAACGAACTAGCGGCGTGTGTCCAATTGTTAAAGAGTTGTCTTCATATATCTTACTCATAAGTTTTTTATTTAACTCTATGAAAATACAATATATATATTAATTATACGCTAACGATACTAGCAAGGAAGTAAAGAATTAGAATATCTATATGTTATTAGGAAATAAGTTTATATACAATGATAAATTAAATATAAAATAACGATCCTGCTTCTCTAATGAATCGAGAGGTATGAATTAGTTACATGTCATAACAATGCAGTCACATCACAATCATTATATAGATTGATATTGTAAGATCATTGGTTAAAGATTATAGAATTGAAAATAGATATGCTAGCAACATGCACTCTAGGTTATTAATTTGATATTAGTGTCATCACGACTAGACATGTTAAAACTTACTTTGTAAGTATCGAATTAATCGTTACTCCAGTACATGACATTACATCAACAACATAAAATATCAAATAAAAGAAACGGTTACAAACTATTATTTTGATATGTAATCATGGAGTGTTCAATATTAGCATACTATAAAACACGACAAATTTACTAGATGCGTACATAATCAGCAGATAAGATCATTATCTTAATAAGCTGTTGAAAAACCCGTTAACAATCAAGATATGCTTATAATAGAACGAATAAAAGTGCGTCGATTAAATTAAGCAACTAAAAGGTAATCAAGACCTATAGTGCTGAAAGCAATATTAATAATATATCGCAAGATATAGTCAGCTGCTATAAACTAGCTTGGGTATGATCCATTATCATTTCTAAAGACTAGTCTACAAGCTTATTACATCAATTCTACAATAGAACCAATCAGCAACACGTTAATGTAACATAGGACATAGCCCCAACATTTTGATACTAAGTATCAAATTAAATATTAGCTTGCTGAAAAGAAAAAATATTCTTATTATCTTTTGTAAAAAGATTATAAAATACATCTTATTTTATTTCTACCATGCAAATGGATTTGTTTCATTTTTATTAGAAATGCAAATTTCCTTATTAGGCTGTAGATAGTAAATGAAGCTGTAGATAGTGAATTTATGTATATTAAAAAAGTCAAGTTAATGCTACATATATTGTGCATGATAGAGTAAGACAGGATGATATATTTTATATCTAACGTTAATTATGACCGTTAAATAATGCTAAAGTGGACAATACGGATTACTGATGATGTGATTAACAGCATTATGCTGAAGGAAATGGCACATTTGACTAGAAACAAACTGGGAACTTATACAATCCGATCATGTGCTATTATATAAAAATTTTATCATAGTCTATGAATAAATAACATAACCTAAATTACCTTAATAATATTAAGTTGTATCTTTAATAATTAGCGATGAAATTAATAACCGCAAAAATTAACCAACTACGATCCTTATTACAACATCATGACTATCAGTATCATGTGCTTGATGCACCCGAAGTGCCAGATGCAGAATATGATCGATTAATATGCGAATTACGTGATCTGGAAAGCGCATATCCTGCACTTATAACTGCAGATTCACCTACTCAACGTGTTGGTGCGCCATCCTTCAGGATATTTGATCAAATTCACCATGAATGTCTAATGCTATCACTAGATAAGGTATTTAATGAAGACAGTTTTCTGGTTTTTTATAAGCGTGTGCAGGATCAATTGAAAACTAACGATTCACTATCCTTATGTTGCGAGTTGAAGCTCGACGGGTTAGCTGTTAGTCTATTATATGAAGATACTAAATTAGTTCGCGCCGCCACACGTGGCGATGGAAATTGTGGTGAAAATATTACTGAAAATGTAAAAACTATCTGTAATATCCCACTACTTTTAATTGGTGCGAATATTCCACATCGGTTAGAAGTTCGTGGTGAAGTATTTATGCCTACATCTGGCTTTAAACAAATAAATGCAGAGGCATTGAGAAAAAATGGCAAAATTTTTAGTACTCCACGTAACGCTGCCGCTGGTTCTGTTCGTCAACTTAATCCATGCATTACAGCTAATCGCCCATTGAAATTCTTTTGCTATGGCGTAGGTTTACTAGAGGGAGGCACACTTCCACACAGCCATTTTGAAAGATTGATGCAATTTAAGGAATGGGGATTGCCAATCAGTAATAGTACGCGGATATGCACTGGCAGTGATGAGGCTTTAGCATTTTACCGACAGGCCGAGACAAATCGTGCACAGCTAGATTTTGAAATCGATGGTGTTGTCGTAAAAATTGATAATATTGCTTTTCAAGAAAAGCTCGGTTTTGTATCTCGTGCACCAAGATGGGCTACAGCATTTAAATTCCCAGCTCAAGAGAAGATTACTGTAATAAATAACATTGAATTTCAAGTTGGGCGTACAGGTGCTATCACACCAGTAGCTCGATTAAAACCAGTGCAAATAGCCGGTGTTACTATCACTAATGCTACATTGCATAATGCTAATAATATCAATTGTTTAGACTTGTATATCGGTGATAGAGTGATCGTATGTCGCGCAGGAGACGTAATACCAAAGGTAGTAGGTGTATTGGTGGATTATCGCCCACATAATGCACGAAAGGTAGCATTTCCTCAGTATTGTCCAGTATGTGGCTCTCATGTTGAACGGATAGCAGGACAAGCAATAACACGCTGTACTGGTGGATTGATTTGTGCCGCACAAAGAAAAGAGGCTCTTAAGCATTTCGTTTCACGTCAAGCAATGAATGTTTACGGTATGGGTCATCACATAATTGACCAATTAGTAGAAAATAAGTATGTAACACATCCTGCTGATCTATTTCATCTATCTTCAAATATATTAGCTAAGCTCGATAGGATAGGAATAAAATCAGCAACAAAATTAATTAGCGCATTAGAGAAATCTAAACAAACTACATTCTCTCGTTTTTTATATGCATTAGGCATTCGGGAAGTTGGTCCAACGATTGCTGATAATCTAGCGGCACATTTCAACTCGTTGCAAAAACTATACGCTGCTGATATCACAGAATTACAAGAAGTGCCAAATATTGGCGAAGTAATAGCAAGGCACATACGTCATTTTCTAGACGAAGAATGCAATCAACAAGTTATCTCTGAGTTAGTGGGTTGTAAGATAGGCATTAAATGGCCAGTAGTAGATTGCATGGAAAAGACAAAAAATAACAGTCTATTTGTTGGTAAAAAAGTTGTTCTGACTGGCTCTTTTAAAAAACTTTCACGTAATGACGCTAAGGATCACCTAAAGAAAGTAGGTGCTAGTATCAGTGGCCAAGTGTCAAAAAAAACTGATTTCGTGATTGTCGGAGGGGCAAAGACTTCTAAATTAGCAAAGGCTCAGGAATTAGGCGTTAGAGTAATCAATGAAGTAGAATTTTTATATTTGATCTAAGTTATTTTTATCAAATATTAATAATCAACACCATCAAAACATGATCTATAGTTGATGACTCTATATTAATTTTACAATAGACTAATACTGTTGTAACATGTTATTAATTAATAATCTTCTTAAGAAAAAGTATTACATGATAATTTAAGATGACAATTGGTATATAATAGCTAATGATCGAAAGAATTTATATATTTTACATGAAAAGTAGCGCACATCTAGTATAGATTATTACATTTATTTATGGTATATAGAAAATATAATCCATATACAGTAAATGCTGCGTCTGTATAATTATATATAAATATATTTACTATTACTAAATATATTTATACTAAAAATATTTATGCAAGCGATACATTAATAAGATATTTGCGTTACTAATAATATAGGTAACTATCAATTATTATACAGATTTTATTAAATAATCCCTCTACTATTTAGTTTGCAGAAATAATGTTCACTGCAATTTTATTGCAGCCTTGCATATTCATAAATAGGATATGCAAGGTTTTCATTATTATAAGTATAGATATTACAAATATAGCTTCAATACTAAGAATAAGTTACTTAACTTAATATAATATAAAATTTTTGACTACAATACCGAATGTCGAAGCGTCTTTTAATAAAACACTATTCAGTTCAAAGTACTGATAATGCGAAGTATCTACAGCGATATCTGTAGGTGCAAGAGAGTATGCTAATTCAATATTACAATATTGCTATGTCTAGATAATATTTACTATATAGACTGTTGATTATTATGCTATTAATTTTATAGATCGTTATCTTAAAACAAGAGACTATAGTAATAGTAGTTCGCTGCTTTTATTTTATGGCATCTTGCACTTAATAAATTCCACTTATTTTGGATAACATTTTATCTCATTAAGCATTCATTGCTTTTTTCTTATTTTCAATTAAAGATTTTACGTTAAAAATAAATATTTTACGTTAATGATTTTTTTGACATGACAAATCAGTATACATACTGTCATAGCCAAGATTAATATATGCAACGACATTAGCTTTAATAGCTATTTTATTTTAGTGATTAAAATAAATTTATAGATGCTTTATTAAAAATATAAATGCATTATCATCATAATACAAATAAAG
Source organism: Serratia symbiotica (assembly GCA_900155695.1). Classification (GTDB taxonomy): domain Bacteria; phylum Pseudomonadota; class Gammaproteobacteria; order Enterobacterales; family Enterobacteriaceae; genus Serratia_E; species Serratia_E symbiotica_A. The sequence continues at coordinate 278,632 of FUHL01000001.1, read as the reverse complement.
AACACTTTAAGATTTAATGACCAGTCTGTGATTTTCACTAATTATGCATTCCTTAATTTAAAATGTTATTTTTCTTTATCTGTTGTTTATCTGTTTTTTACCATACAATACTTTATTGTTAACACTTTTACGCGTGTTAAAGGATATTTTATGATAAACGTTTTTACTAAAGGATTACTGCTCAGCACTTTGATAACAGTACTTTCTGCTTGCAATAAATGCCACATGCGTCCACAAATAATTATTAATGGAAACATCATGGGTACAGTATATAGCGTTAAAGTCAGTGGTCATATCCCTGTGAAAAAAGCGTGCTTACAGCAAAAGATAAATGCAGTACTTGAACAAGTTAACAATGATATTTCTACTTATAATGCTAATTATTTCCTATTTCATTTTAATCATTCCAACAACACACATCCACAACTTATTTCTCGTGGATTAGCAAATATCATAATAATGGCACAGCGCATTGGTCACGATACTAGTGGTGCAATGGACATTACTATAGGCTCTTTAGTAAATTTGTGGGGTTTTGGACCTGATAAAAAACCAGTTAAAATTCCAACTGAACAACAAATCGTTGAAGCACAAAAGAAAGTTGGTTTACAATACTTAAATCTATTTAGTAATCACAGAGGCGAATGGTTACAGAAAACTTTACCTAATATCTATGTAGATCTTTCGACATTAGGAGAGGGCTATTGCACGGATGAACTAGCGAAACTAATGATGCGAAATGGTATTACCAACTATTTAGTTTCAGTAGGAGGAGCCATATCTACACATGGCTTAAATGGTCATGGCAAGCCTTGGCGAGTGGCAATTCAACAACCAATAGATTATAAAAATGCTGTGCAAGCATTAGTTGATTTACATGGCTATAGTATTAGTACTGCTGGTAGCTATCGTAATTATTTTGAAAAAGATGGACTTCACTATTCACATGTCATCGATCCAAGTATTGGCAAACCAATTCAACATCACCTAGTATCCGCTACAGTAATTGCGTCTAGCGCTCTGGAAGCTGACGGATGGGATACTGGATTGATGGTATTAGATACAGAAAAAGCTTTAAAGTTAGCGCAAGAAAAAGAGCTAGCGGCATATCTCATTAGCGCAACTAATAATGGTTTTAGCACAGTTATGACAACACAGTTTAAAGCATTTATGGTCCAATAATATAAACTCTAGTAATTCACTATTTTAGAATAGCAAGATTTATTAGAATAAAATTATCTATATAATATACTAATTGATTTGATAGTGCATGATTTAAAATAAATCAAGTCGAGCTTTTAAAAGTACTGTTACTATAGTAAATATAGCAAACTTGCAAATAAATGACCAAATTACTATAACAACTATTGCTATAAAATCTTTATTTATCTATTAGATGCATATTCTAATTTATAAGCTTATATCATCGACTAGATTATTAAATAAAATATAATCTTATAAAAATAGATAACCCTATCTCTTTTAAGATAATTAAAAATAAATTAATCTTAAAATATATATTACGTTATATAAGTAAATCTTAAAATATATATTACGTTCTATAAGTAAAATTGTAATCAATAACTACTAGGATGCACTAATCATATTATATCAAAATAACAATTAAATTAGTTTATATGATCAACATATACTACTATAAAAATAGCATATCTGCTAATGTTGGCAAACACACTAAATAGAAGGCATGAATAGGTATAAGCAATACTAATGAATTAAAATTATCACTATAAAGTAATAAAACATTAAGGAGCAATAAGATAAATATATTTATTGAAATTATAAATTAATCTTATATACTATTTTTATAGAAAACGAATTAACATACGAGTATAAAGATAATAAAATTAAGCTAGATACAGCATCAAAGTGTGTGGATGATATATCAAAATAATATGATATCCTAAATACTTAATTTGATATTAAACAATCAAAAACAGTGAAATCACAATTATTACAATTAGATATATTCCGAGAATATCTAAAAATTTCTAAACATTTATACTAAAACCAATCATTTTAATTTTAGTATTGTGATGAGTTTTTAACACTTTTTTATATAATAAAAATATTAATATATAATATTAAAATAAGCTCTCTGTATTACCATATAAATCAAAATCTTAATTTATCATTACTGCTATCATAGTGCTTAGATATTTATCTAAATCTATATAACTCAATATAGCAAAACATTAGCAAACTTTAGAAAAAATCTAATGGTATAGGCCTAAAATTAATTGATGCATACCATAGATTGCTTGGTGATGATTTAACACCGCAGTATTTACAACATCTAAAGTTTTACATAAATTTATTATGCAATTTTATTGTGTTATAGTAGAATGATAGATTAATTCATATTTTTGAATTTATTTATTGTCCTAATTTTAGCTCTTTCATATAAGTAATATAATTTATCGACAACTAATATATGTAGCATAAAAGTACTTATTCCTTATAATGATTTATAAAAAGATAAGTTTAATACTAAAGAAATTAAACTTTAGAATTGCATGTTATTACAATAAATATATTTGTTATATTGATTGTATTTAATAAATTGTCAAAATAGTTTATTTTTGAGATAAAATATCACTCATAGTGATACTTCATTATAGAATGCTCTAATTGTTATAAAAAGTAGTTTTAGGCCGCATGAATACCTTTATGCTCTTACACTAAATGTGTTAATTTAATGGGGGCGCTGATAAAAATAATTTTATTTATAGTGTTGATACTGATGATTAAAATACATCCAATATAAAACAAAATACATCGAATATAAAATATTAGGGTATGATGAATGAACATTTAAATAAATAAATACGATTTTGGTTTTGTACTGTTCGATAATCCATACTATTAGAAGATAACTATAGAAGATAAAGCAGATGACTATTAGAAGATAAATACATATATTATTAATCTAAAATCTAATATATAAAACTTAAAATAAATTATTGTGTGACATTCTCACATGTAGCTGAATTGAAATTTAGCAGAATTGTATGCATCCTAAACTTTTGCATTTTTGCCCAACATAACTAGATATAAATTATAATATCTAGTGTTCTATTTAAGTTTAAGATGTATTGATTTAACATTATAGAGAAAGACTATTTAAGATTTTCTATAATAAAATATATTGTATTTATTATAAAAAACTACATAATGCATATTTATTTTTTATGATCTCTACATTTGATTTACATGCTAATTGTTATATAAATACTATAATTGTTAAATCTAGATAATTATCATATCTAATCATTAAATTAATTCTTTTCAAATGTTCGGAGATGAAATGAAAAAATCATTATTGTTTATATCTTCATTAATTGCGCCACTTACTTCTTTTGCTCATAATATTCAAGTTAATTTTATCGGTGAAATTGTAGAATCCACCTGTAAAATTAGTAATAAAAACAATCAAAGTAAAGAAGTTATATTAGGTAGCTATGCTACCACTGCATTTCCAACTGTTGGTTCTGTTAGTAACGATAAATCACTTGATATTAGCTTCGAGACATGTAGGGCAGATAACTATAGCTTACGTATTACAGGTAATACTGTGCGCGATCACTCAAATTTATTGGCTGTTACTGGTGGTGCTATTGGCGTGGGCGTTGAAATCGTAAATAATAAAAACGAATCCATGCCCATTTTTACGGAAGATCTAGATATAGATAAAATACTGCCAGACAGAGATAATACGGCTGGTTATGTAACATTTAATCTACGCGCTCGTTATAAATCTTATCAAAAAAATATCACTCCTGGAACAGCAAATTCCAATGCTATCTTTACTATCTCATACAAATAATTCCATTGTAGAAAAAGAATTAAATTGGCTACATTATACAGGAGTGGAAATATCTTAATGAAAAGAATGCTGACTTACATTTTGCTCATATTTTCTATTAATAGTTATGCCGGCATTCAAGTGAATGCAACGCGTGTAATTTATAATAGTATACATCAATCAGCTTCACTCTCTATCAGCAATGATGGAGATAATACTTATATGGTGCAATCTTGGCTCGATACAGGTGATGCTGATCAGATGCCCCAAAATTTACCAATCGTAGTTACGCCGCCCATTTTAAAATTATTAAGTAAAAAAGAAGCAATTTTGCGTTTTATTTATTCAGGTAGTGGTTTACCTCAAGACAGAGAGTCTCTCTTCTGGATTAATGTACAGGAAATTCCTATGCTATCTAATAGTAAAAATGTATTGCAAATAGCAATCCGTACGCGTATTAAATTATTTTACCGTCCGAACGAACTAAAGACGAATTTAAAGCAGCAGGCAACAGTACTAAAGTGGAAACACAACAAAGATGGTAAGTTACTAATAAGTAATGATGGGCCATTACATATAACATTAAATAAATTAACACTGATTAATAATACACAAAGCTGGATAGTCAATGCTAATATGGTAGGACCATATCATCACATAGAGGTGTCTCTACCGAAAGGCGCAGAAAAAGCTGATATTGTATCATTTACTTATATAAATGATTACGGTGGAAATACAAAAATTGAAAATATTAAGATAAATTAAAGTCTTGGTAAATAAAATAAAAGTATGATAATATAATTAGGCATATTTTTTATGGCATTTGCAAAATGCATAATTTACACTAACATCAGTCAGCTAACTAGATCAGTTAAAGTGCATATATTAACTGACATATATTATAGAGATTAAAATGGTACGTAAAAAAATAGCGATTTCTACACCAAGTTATTTTGTTAAAGTTGTTGGTAGTATAATCTATTTATCTTATGTGCCATTTTCATTGTCTTTTTTAGTGATAGCGGAAGAGAGGTTTAATACTTCTTTTATCTATGGCGCGAATAATATTGCTCTAGCCAGAGATATAGATATAAATAGTGAAAATTATATTATACCAGGTAAATATCCGTTTGATATTTACTTAAATGGTCAACGAGTTGACCATCGAGATGTTGAATTTAAAAAATCATCTAAAGATACGAAAGTACTTCCTTGTATAATAGCGAAATCGTATCAGGATTATGGCATTAATATACCAGATCACGTCTCTATGCTACAATGTTACGATCTATCGAAAGAAATATTAGGTACTAAGCTAAGCTATGATTTAGCTATTCAGCGAATAGATATAGATGTACCACAGATATTTTTAGTTCCGCATCCTCAGGGTGCAATATCTTCAAAAATTTATGATAACGGTATAAATGCGGGTTTTATCAACTATAATTTTACTAGTAATTATAATCGTTTTAGAAATTGGAAACAGGGTGAAAATGCTGATTATTACTTTTTAAGTTTAAACAGTGGTCTTAATCTAGGACAGTGGAGAATCCGTAATCACTCATCTATAAGAAATCAATCTAATAAAAGATCTCGCTGGAATAACATTTCTAGTTGGGCAGAAACTACTATTGTTCCTTTGCATAGCAATTTAATCATTGGTCAATCTAGCACTAATAATCAGATGTTTGACAGTATTCAATTTCGTGGCGTACAGTTATCTAGCGCAAACGAAATGATAGCTGAAAGCCAGCGTGGTTATATGCCAACCGTGCATGGTGTAGCACAAAGCAATGCTAGAGTGGAAATAAGACAGAATGGTTATGTTATATATACTACCAATGTTCCAGCTGGTCCATTTACACTGACAGATATTTTTCCGAGTTCCTTAAGTGGTAACCTAACTGTCACGGTAATTGAAGACAATGGAGTTATAAGTAACTTCATTGTACCATTTTCATCCCTTCCAAATATGTTACGTGAAGGAGTCTGGCAGTATCAACTAACTGCCGGTACATACTATGGTAAAAATAGCTATTATCAACCAAAATTCATGCAAGCGACCTTATCACATGGTTTAACGTCTAATATCACTTCCTATGGAGGAGTTCTAAGAGCAGACAACTATCGTTCAGCGATGGCAGGAATTGGTAAAAATCTTGGAAATTTAGGAGGCGTTTCCATGGATGTTTCATATTCTGACACGCATTTTGTTCATAGCAAAGATAAAAAGGGAACAAGTTTTCGTGTTTTGTATGCAAAATCACTTCATAAGTTTGGCACTGAACTCCAGATCGCAAGTTACCATTATTTAACTTCAGGCTACTATTATTTTAGTGATTCTGTTGCCGAACGTAACCGACATGAAGATAGCACTACCCCTAATGCTCATGCCAATGAAGATAAGCGTAAGGCTGGATTTTCAAATCAGGATAAAATACATCATGGATCCTATTTAAATAACCAATTTAGCAACAAACGACAGCGCCTAGAGCTATCTATTAATCAACGAATGACAGATAGTTCAACTTTATATGCTAGCGTCAGCAATCAATCTTATTGGGATAATTCGAATAAAGATGCCTCAGTAAAGATCGGTCTGAATAGCAGCTATAAAAATCTCAACTATGGAGTCTTTTATCAAGATAGTAGAAATCGAAATCTTTACAAGAATCGCAGCATTAACTTTACTGTATCGGTTCCTTTAAATATCATCAGCAAGGATTTATCACATATAAATGCTAGTTTTAATTCTGGCTACAGTAAACAGAACGGTCAAACATATAGTACGAGCTTCACTGGTTCTACACTATATGATAATAGACTAAATTATTCACTTCAAATCGGCCATGATCGTTATTCTTCCTCAATCACTTCTGCGAATGTAGGATACTATAGCAATATAGGTATAATTAACGCTGGTTATAGTTACGGCTATAACTACAAACATACTTCGCTACGGTTAGCTGGAGGCATTGTTGCACATTCTGGAGGTATTACCTTCACTCAACCGTTGCAGAATAGCTTTGTTTTAATAGAAGCCAAAAACGCCAAAGGAGTGCAATTGGATAACCAGACAGGGATAGCTATTGATAGATTTGGCTATGCAGTTATGACTTCTGTTTCACCTTACCATCATAATAGAGTAGCATTAAAAACCGAATATATTAAAAATGGCCTCGATATTCCAATCGCAGTAAAAGATGTAGTCCCAACTAACGGTGCTATTACTCGAGTCAAGTTTGAAACACATATCGGTCATAACCTGTTAGTACACAGTAAGATGATTGATGGTCAAGTGCCACCGATTGGTGCTAGTGTATTTAATGCCGACGGCCGCAATAACGGTGTAGTAGGTATGAATGGAAATATTTATGTTTCAGGCGTGATGGAAGGCGAAAATCTATTAGTAAAATGGAGTGATAATATTGTTGATAGCTGTTCACTATCAGTTCCACATTTACAGCCTATTACTAAAAAATTAATCGGATATCAAGAATTATCATTAATCTGTCAAAAAAATAAAAAAGAATAAAAATATACTTTTGTAGTATAGAAATACTTTTGATAGTTGTATATTTTAGGATATTGATAATATATTGATCATACTATTAATATATTATTAAGATATAATAAGAAAACTAATAACATGGATATAATAGAGATTTATATTAATGAATATTGAATAAAATAATTCATGTTCTTTTTACTTAGATATAATTCTAAAGTTTTAATAGTACGTAAATATAACTTAATATCAATAGACGAATTTTAAATTATATCCTTATTCTAGGCAGAGATTAATCATTATAATTATAATGTAGGCATTTAAAGTTCTATGCTTTGTGATTTCAATTTATACCTATATTCTGCACTATTATGCAAATAACAGAAATAATTCTTACAGATTTATTAGTAAAAGATATAAATTAAATGTAATGACCTAGAAGGTGATTACATTACTTTTCTCATTAGTATACTTAATTTTATAAAAATTTAGAATAAACTTATATACATTAAACTATTTTTATATACATACTTTAAAATATTCGTTATAAATTACAGTTAACAATAACATAAAATATATAAAGTAGTATTTTGTTATTCTTAAGTATCTATTCTTTATTGCATATCAATATCCTAATACTATTTAGCTAGTAAAATAGTATTATGCCATTCATTAATAATCATGATGCATTTTTCTGCATTTTTATTGATGGACTAAATAAGTTAGAATTGAGATATAAAATACATTAAATTATTTAATATAAATTTTAAAATATGCATATATACTATAATTTTTTATAAAATGGAATATAAGTAATTTTCTAAATCCTACAAATACTCTGAATAAAATGGATAATATACTATACAATAGTTTACATAACTAAAGTATTTAGTATACTCTTCAACCAAATTAAATAGTTATCTATTTTATAGATGTTATTTACCCTATTTCATATGATTTTTTCTTGTACTAATTTATTATAAAATAACTATTTTATTGTACAGCCATGATTAAAATTATGTTCGCATAATTAGTTTTATTATTAACTGAGTCAGAATATTACATATAATGTATAAATAACAAACGCTTGAATAATAAATGTATGCAATAAAATTAGAAATTGTCTATGTACTATTTTTTTTGATGATATGAATTGAAATAGTCGAAGTAATGCTTGCATGTCATTCTATTATTAATTTAAAGATGTATATATTTAATATATGTGTACACGCTTGTCTAATGGATTAACCATCCCATTATTAGCGGAAGATTTATTTTAATATTAGTTCTTAGGTCGATAGGGCGCCTATCTTAGTTTTCTATCAAAACTTCACAATATTTAGCGAGCATAAGGTCTTACTATTATATCTTTAAGATCTATTATTTGTTTTTCTCTTAATTCTTTGCTTAATGGGGATTAGAATACTCACGTATAGCACTATAACTATGTAATAAACAAAATATTTCTTTATTACAGTAATATGCTTTTTTGACTTTCTTTATTACGCGTGAGCATCTTAGTCATGCAATATTGATTTTATATCAAGCAAGTTCTATGTAAGACTGAGATTGCATCATAAAAGATATTTGTCAGATGCTTTATAATTACAAGTAGTGCATTTTACACGACTAATGAACACATATAGTATTGCTACTTTTTAGCTAAGTGCACCAATTTTGACCCTGTAATAGGAGCTATGGCATTTTAAGATCTTTAACTATAAAAATGGACATATGTGAAAAGTATCAAATAAAGATATAATATAACAATTGGATAATTACTGCGTGCCCCGATACAGCAAAATGATATTTTATTTTACGTATGAGGTATACGTACTCTGATACAGGGCAAATCATATATCTACGGACTGTGCTGTAATAGAGATATTAGCAGGTGAGATTAGTTGGAGAATATAAATGACATCACGATTTAGTAAAGAAGCCACGCTAGTTCGTGCTGCACTAGAAGCCTCTGGCCTAGAAACCCCATTATGTGGGAAAGTACTAGATAGAGTAACACGTAAACGCCGCATTCAAGAGCATATGATAGCAATCATGCAACTCCTTAATCTTGATCTATCTGATGATAGTCTAGCAGACACACCAAATCGTATTGCAAAAATGTACGTTGATGAGATTTTTTCTGGATTGGATTACGACAATTTTCCACAAATCACTGCTATTGAGAACAAAATGCATATAGATGAAATGGTTACGGTACGCGATATTACACTGACTAGTACTTGTGAGCACCATTTTATCAGTATAGATGGTAAGGCAACCGTAGCGTATATCCCAAAAAATGCAGTGATTGGTCTATCCAAAATTAACCGTATCATTCAGTTTTTTTCGCAGCGTCCTCAGGTGCAAGAACGCCTTACCCAGCAAATTTTGGTGGCTTTTCAAAACTTGCTGGGTACTAATAACGTCGCAGTATCAATTGACGCAGTGCATTATTGTGTAAAAGCTCGAGGTATTCGTGACGCCACTAGTGTCACGGCTACCACCGCACTAGGTGGATTATTTAAATCGAGCAACAATACACGTCAGGAGTTCTTACGTGTAATTCATTCTCATTAAAAATAATCGACAATATCAACACTTAAAAGCTAATAGAGCGGCATCTGAAGGTGCCGCTCTAATTAATAAAAATTATCTATATAGAAATCATACGCTGACAAGACTACTACATTTTTGCTATTCTGAAACTGATAATATGTCTTTGTATACTTGAGCGTATCTTCTTAAGTATTTTCTCGTTTATTCTGCATAAATTGGTCGATCTGCACTATATATGGCTATTAGTGGTATTTAATACATCATATTTAGAATTAAGATATGGTTTGGATTTTCCATACTACATTTTAGTATATTTATACTGCTATTTAATTATTGACTTCAAAATTAATGTATTGAGACGAGATTAGATCTGTAGTCAATTTCATGTCTGATATTCTTCGATAGTAAATTGTGTAATTACTTTCAAAGAAAAATATTCTACTATATAGATTATTTAAGTATTAATATTATTAACGAATAATCGATATTAGACAAAAGTTTCTACATATTATAGCAAGGGATATATTGTATACTTATACTAATTAAATTAGATACAAAGAATATCTTATATTAATAACTAATTAGTATCGTGGATGATAGAATAGGACATTTGAAAAATAATTAAATTATTACTAAAATGCTCTTTTAATTTATTCTAAAATTTAATTGTATAAATTAATACAAATCGTTAAATGCGCTTCTTTAGATATAATCTAATATCTATTATTTACTTTTATGACTATTTGTAAATATAAGCTAACTAAATATTTATCATTTAAGTTAAAAATGACAATATGTCAATTCTATTGAATTCTCCTCCAGTCTAAGAGTTTTACTATGAAAAGTATTAATCCAACGAAAACTATTGCTTGGCAAGCTTTGCAAAAACATTTCATACAGATAAAAGATATTCATATAGCTGATCTATTTATGCAGGATAGTGAGCGTTTTTCTAAATTTTCTGCTACTTTCAATGATCAAATACTTGTGGATTACTCCAAAAATCGTATAACGATCAAAACAATAAAAAAACTACAAGAACTAGCAAAAGAAACAGATCTAAAAGGTGCAATCGATTCAATGTTTAGAGGTGATAAAATTAACTATACTGAAAATCGCTCAGTATTACATATTGCCTTACGTAACCGTAGCAACAGGCCTATGCTGATTGATGGCCAAGATATTATGCCAGCAGTAAATGCTATGTTACTGAAGATGAAAGGATTCTGCCATCAAGTAATCAGCGGAAATTGGAAGGGTTATACAGGAAAGTCGATTACTGATGTAGTTAATATTGGCATCGGTGGTTCTGATCTTGGTCCTTATATGGTTACTGAAGCATTAAAACCATATAAAAATCACTTAAACATACATTTTATATCTAATGTTGATGGCACTCATATAACTGAAACGTTAAAACAGCTTAAACAAGAAACCACTCTATTTTTAGTGGCATCTAAAACCTTCACAACTCAAGAAACCATGACTAATGCTCAAAGTGCACGCGATTGGTTTCTACATAATGCAATCAACAAACATCATATTGCAAAGCACTTTATTGCCTTATCTACTAATAGTATGGCAGTAGCAGCATTCGGAATTGATACTAATAATATGTTTGAATTTTGGGAGTGGGTTGGTGGGCGCTATTCTTTATGGTCAGTAATTGGATTATCCATTGCACTATCAATAGGTTATGAGAATTTTGAACACTTATTAAGTGGTGCGCACGCAATGGATCAACATTTTTCAATCACGCCACTGCAAGACAACCTGCCAGTAATATTGGGGCTCATTAGTATCTGGTATAACAATTTTTTCGGTTTTGAAACAGAAGCAATTCTGCCTTACGATCATTATTTACATCGTTTTTCTGCTTATCTTCAGCAGTGTAATATGGAGTCAAATGGTAAATGCATAGATCGTAATGGTAGGCTAGTCAATTACCAGACTGGCCAAATTATTTGGGGAGAACCTGGAACTAATGGACAACATGCTTTTTACCAGCTTCTTCATCAAGGAACAAAATTAATTCCTTGCGACTTTATCGCTCCAGCAGTTAGTCATAATCCGATAAGTGACCATCATACTAAACTTTTAGCTAATTTCTTTGCCCAAACTGAAGCCTTGGCCTTTGGGGAATTATTAGAAACACGAGAAGCGGAATTAATCCATAAGAAAAAAAAACAAGAAGATTTTAAAAATATTGCACCGTTTAAAGTATTCATTGGAAACCGTCCTACTAACTCTATTCTTTTGCGGGCCATTACACCATTTACTTTAGGTGCATTAATTGCTTTGTATGAGCATAAAATATTCACTCAAGGTATTATTTTGAATATTTGTAGTTTCGATCAGTGGGGGGTGGAACTAGGTAAGCAATTGGCTAATCGTATATTGGTAGAATTAACAAAAAATGAGAAGATTAAAAGTCACGATAGTTCTACAAATGCGTTAATTAATCGTTATCAAGAATGGAATAAAACTATATCTGAGTTTTAAAAAAATGTAACTAACTTTTACATTATAGTTAGGTACATTAATTTTATTTAACGTATTGTATTGAGAAAATTATCGGATATATATCAGTCTAGACCTTTTAAGCGCTAGGTGCTAGACTGTTTTTTCTTTAAAATTAATAATATTAAAATCTTGGCTTATTTCCTTTGCTATTTTTTTATTTCTATAAAAAATAATTTGATAAATAATGTCAGTAGTAATTTTATAGTGATGCACTACTATTCGAAAGTTTAATTTTAACTACTAGATAAATTAAAATCTATACATCAGTGTAAATACTATTTAATATTTTAATAAAATAACTCTATTTTAGATTAAATATATCAAGATCAATATCTACCTTCAACGTAGGATATCAAATTAAGATCAAAAAATATAGTTATAAACATATTTTATGTAAATATGATAATACACCTTGCAATATCTCTACGATATTTTATATTTTTTCAATCAATCTTATTTATTTCTTTATAATCTTGCACATAGTAAAAATAATTTTAGATAGATACATTGATATTTTCTATAGTCTGTCTAATTTCTTCTGTCATTAATTTACAAAGTATTATATAAATCTCTAGCACATTCTTACGCATCATATCGCCAGTCTCATTGAGATACCCCTCTTCACGTAGTGTCTTTACTAAGGTAGCAAATATTTCTTTATCCAAGAATTCAGATGCATGGATATCGTGTTCTATTGATAATCTCTGTGCCATTAGATAGCTTTTTTTCTCTAACGCGTAACGATTAATACTGGGGTTCGCGATAAGTATCGATATGGTGATGAGATAACGTTGCAGGGTTTCAGATACTCCTGCTGCTAGTAATTGTAATGAACTTATACGATAAGGATTGATCACTAAATCTTCATCTTGACTATAGATTAAATTCTGACGAATCATTTCCTTAATTAGTAAGTATAAGCACTCTACCAACTGTTCTTTCTCATAATGCAAAAACAATTCAGCTTTTAGCATGGGATAAATTAAGTGAATCTGCCACAGTAACTCGCTACGCAAAACTTTTCGGTGATGCATGACTATAGTCGCAATTACTGAAGGTATTACCAATAAGTGATGAATATTGTTTCTGTAATAGGTCATGAGTTCTGCTTGATCACGTGATAATAAAATCACATCACCCATACTATCCTGCTTAACCGAAAACTGATGTAGACTTATTGCATGATCTAATAATTCATCCGGCGTCTGAGTCGGTACAGTGACATCGTGAGAATAAGGTACATTACGTATTAATTGCAAATAACACGCAAGTTGTTCTATGAGTTGCTCTTTAGTTAGTGAATAATGTTGAGCAGCCAACAAGACTGTAGCGCATAGATTTATGGCATTTACTGCAGCCGCATTATTAATACGGATCATAATTTTTTCTGCTAGATGTTTTACCGTTGGTGTTATCCAGTTTGGTCGCTGGACTTCAATTAAATCGAGCGATGCTAACCACTGTGGCACATGCTGATTCAGATAAGCTGTCAGTAATATAGGATCACCAAAGTTAATGTAACAATGGCCAAGCTTGCGTATCTTCCGCAATCCGCATAGCATCTGCAGCAACCCTTCTCTTTTCTTTGAGGCTCCATGTAATTCTTTAGCATAAGCACCCACTTCTATGACCTGTTCATAGCCGATATAAATCGGAACTAAAGTAATTTGCCGGATTCTACTACGCAGGATGGCCTGAATAGTCATTGATAAAGTGCCAGTTTTTGGCTCTAATAAGCGACCAGTACGAGAACGTCTACCTTCTATAAAATATTCTATTGAATAACCACGAGTGAATAGATCTGCGAGGTATTCACGAAATACTGTGGAATATAATTTATTTCGCTTAAAAGTACGGCGGATAAAGAATGCCCCTAAACGCCTCAAGATCGTTCCAGCCGGCCAGAAGTTTAGATTTATGCCGGCAGCAATGTGAGGAGGTACTAATCCCTGTTGATACAGGACATAGGATACTAAGAAATAGTCCATATGGCTACGGTGGCAAGGCACATAAACAATTTTATGGCCATATTGAGCTAATTGTTGTACACGGCCAGCGTTAGTAACATTAATGTCTTGGTATAATCGATTCCAAATCAAGCTTAATATTCTGTCAGACAACCGTATAGCTTCATAAGAAACATCAGCAGCAATCTCTTTTATTAATTCAATCACGTGCTGTTTGGCTATATCAAATGATATTTTCTTAGTATGTGCTTCATCTTCAATAGATTTTTTAATCACCTTTACAGTCATCAACTTATTAAATTGATCTTGACGTATTGGCAGTTTAGGACCAACTGCCGCTAGTCTCTGGCGTGTAAAATGTATACCGGCTACGCGTGCTAATTTTTGCAAAATACCTTTATCTTTATTGTATTTCAATATCACACTGCGTAGTGAAACTGGATTTGAGAAACGTATAAAACTATCACGACCAAGCCACAAAACATAGAATAATTTTTTTATACTCTTCAGGAGACGTAGATGTGATGTTTTTGTTCCTTCTCTTCCAGGTGAACGACCCAACATTACTAATACTGGTAAAATTTGGATATTGAGATGTGGATGACTATGGTATAGATCAATATATTCGTATAGTAAAGCTAATAACTTTTTATTAGGTCTATCATAACGTATAAGACGTAAGATATCAGAAATAAAGAGGTAGCTCGGTAGTACTTTTCCATCAATTTTTAATAGATCAAAAGGATCTGGAAGATCATGTATCAAGCACTGAATTCGTAATGTTAACAGATCTATCTTAGAATTATAGGGTAAAATATATAAAATTGGCCGTGCAAGATCTAATCTTAAATCCTTGATTGGATCTGAGGGAATTAGTTTACTTTTTACTAAAAAATGAAGCACTAAATTTAATAAATTAAAGTAAATTTTTCGCCAAAATAACATAGCTAGGAAGCCTCTTTTAAAATCTATAAGTATAAGAGCAATCTTGTAACAGATCCGCGCTATTACAAAAAACGAGCTAATATTACTGCGCTAATAGATGTTTCTGATTAGTTATCCCTACAAGGGAGTGCACACTAAACGAAGCAAATGCAATTATTATATAGAAATAAATTTAAACACTAATGCTCGATTACATCCAAAATTAGTAGTTAGCCAGTAATAGCTTATAAAATTGTGATGCATATGAGTAATACTTAATGAATTTATAGAAAGTTTAATGTGAATTAATCAGCCATAATATGGTTACATGTAGGTATTAGATAAAATCTAATTTAAAATTAAATCTATAGTCTACCTAATCTATACTATTGGTATTTTTATTAAAGTTTAATAAATCTGGATATCTATAATAGCAAATAAATTGAAACGTTATCCTTAATTAAACGATTATTAAATAATAAAGATATGTCTTTACTTTATTAAAGATTTTATATTAAATTGCTAGATATTAAAACTATCTAACATAAAATATAGCATATATAAATGTATATACTTGATATAGCTTATCTAATCAGTTTTTTATGATGAACTTGCATTAATAAAAACTTCATATATCGAGTTTTTAGACTGTAATATGTAGCAATGTAATTTCACATCATTATCTTATTTTATTATAATAAAAAGTTTATACAATATCATGGTGGTCTTCTATCTCTAGTAAACATTATCATGTTTAACATTGTGGTTACAATATTTGATATTCTTAACTTACTGCTAATAATTAAATAAATTAATTATTACGTAAATAAAACTTGATTATACATTTATTTTAATAAAAGTTAAATTAATATTTTTTTGCTTAATCATGAACTGACACAATGATTTTTTTGAACAATTAAATAATATTAATTTATATAAACACTTCATAAGTTCCTAGATTTAATTTTTGTTTTAAACAAATTGTATTTGTATTTATATAAAATTCTGTTATTCAACATATTATTTATCTATAACTAATATGATTTAGAATAAAGGATATTAATTAATAAAGATTAACGATTATTTATTACATATAACATATGTAATAGCTATTAATTTCATTTATTATCTTGGAAGTAAATGTTACTATAGAAAAGCTTTATATTTATAACGTATTTTAGATATTTACTATAACAAAAAAAATATTTTGAATCAAAATTAATTTTTTAAAATAATTTAATTTTTATTTAATGTCTTAAGATTATCACTAATACTTAACATATTAATGTTATAAAGCACTAATTAATCACAGTTCAATATAGTAATACTTATATATACATAGTCTAGGATATTGTCCTCGCATACAAACAAAATATATTTTATTTTTAATAAAAAATGTACATATTCACTTTTCTTGATAGATTAAATCTTCTTCGCTTAAGAGAATTATACAACTAAGGAAACTGGAGTAAAGATAATATTGAAACATAGTTAAATGATATTAAAATGCTTATATTTTAATGCATAAAATCAGATATTTAAATATACTTAACATAATATCTAGTGTATGTATACGTTAGTCTTTATTTTATACAGTCTTAGTTTAATAGAGAGAATCTTTATATATTAATTTAATTAAAAAATTATTAATCTATTTAATATATTACTGCTATAATAACTTTCGTTACATAGAATCAGATTAAAGTTCCATTTCTATATAGAAAGATTATAAACAATTATAAAATAATATCACTGAATAAACATGCATCGTACAAATACATTTTATTTAAAGTATTTAGGACAACGCACTACAAAGTAAAACGCGATATAATTTAAGTAATACTATAGATGATGCAAGATATGTGCTATATATCCTATAGATAAAATGAATCCTTAAGTCTTCTATCTCAATTTACTTCTATCGTGTAAAAATTTAATATGCAAAAGTTGAATACTAATACTTTTCAGAATCTAATTTTGATATTACAACAGTATTGGGCGTCTCAAGGTTGCGCTCTTGTTCAAGGATTAGACATAGAAGTTGGAGCAGGCACCTCACATCCAATAACATGCCTGCGTGCAGTTGGACCGGAACCTATAGCTACTGCTTATGTTCAAGCATCACGTCGTCCAAATGATGGTCGCTACGGAGAAAATCCTAATCGTCTGCAACACTATTATCAATTCCAAGTCATGATTAAACCTGCTCCACATGATACGCAAGAAATATATCTCCTATCGCTAAAAGCACTAGGAATAGATTTAAGCGTTAATGATATTCGTTTTGTAGAAGACAATTGGGAAAATCCTACTCTTGGCGCTTGGGGACTAGGATGGGAAATTTGGCTCAACGGTATGGAAATAACACAGTTTACCTATTTCCAACAGATGGGGGGGTTAGAGTGTAATCCCGTTACTGTTGAAATAACCTATGGACTTGAACGATTAGCTATGTATATACAAAAAGTTGATAGCGTTTATGATCTCATCTGGAGTAACAGCACTAAAGGCATTATAACTTACGGTGATATATTCCATCAAAATGAATTTGAACAATCTACCTATAACTTTAGCTATGCTGATGTAAATTTTCTATTCTTCTGTTTTGATCAGTATGAAAAAGAAGCTCAGTTGCTACTAGCATTAGAAAATCCATTATCGTTACCCGCTTACGAAAGTGTTATAAAGGCTTGCCATTCCTTTAACCTACTGGATGCTCGAAAGGCTATATCAGTAACCGAACGCCAGCGATATATTCTGCGCATACGCACACTAACTAAAGCCGTTGCAAAAGCTTACTACTGTTCTCGTAAAGCACTAGGCTTTCCAATGTGTAAAAAAAATTTTTAGAAGGACCTATGACACACAAAACTTTCTTAGTAGAAATCGGTACCGAAGAATTACCACCGAAAACTCTTCGCTTACTAGCAATATCTTTTTGCGATAATTTTGATGCTGAGTTAAAAAACGCCGATCTTGAATATGAAGCAATAAATTGGTTTGCAACCCCTCGACGTCTTGCACTAAAAGTCACCGCACTACGTGAATCAATAAATGATCATTTCATTGAAAAACGTGGCCCTGCAATTCAGCAAGCATTTGACATTACGGGTCAACCTAGCAAAGCAGCTAAGGGATGGGCGCGTAGCTGTGGAATTACACTTGACCAGGCTGAAAGACTAGTGACAGGAAAAGGTGAGTGGCTTTTATACCGTTCCTATATAAAAAATAAGTCAGTAAAACAACTACTAGTAAAGATGGTAGAAACTGCATTGTATAAATTACCGATTCCTAAGTTAATGCGTTGGGATAATAGTAATGTGCAATTCGTTCGCCCTATTCATACCGTAACCTTACTACTTGACGAGGAATTAATTCCTGGTAATGTACTGGGCATTGAATCGATGCGTATTATACGTGGACATCGTTTTATGGGCGAGACTGAGTTAATACTGCATCATGCTAATGACTACCCGAGACTTTTATTAAAACGTGGTAAAGTTATAGCCGATTATGAAGAACGTAAAGCATTCATTAAAAATCACGCCGAAAGAGAGGCAACAAAGCTTGGTGGGAAGGTTGCATTAAATGAACACTTACTAGAAGAAGTCACATCAATGGTAGAATGGCCAGTAGTATTAAGTGCCAAGTTTGAAGAAAAATTTTTAGCTATACCAGCAGAAGCACTAGTACATACCATGCAAAGCGACCAAAAGTATTTCCCAATATACAGCCACCAAAGAAATCTACTACCATATTTTATATTTGTAGCAAATATTGAATCAAAAGATCCGCAACAAATAATTTATGGTAATGAAAAAGTGATCCGTCCGCGTCTAGCAGATGCTGAGTTTTTCTTCAATATTGATCGTAAACAACGTCTAGAAGATTATTTACCGCATTTAAAAAATATTATTTTCCAACAAACATTAGGGACGCTTTACGAAAAAACCAATCGCATAAAAAGGTTAGCAACTTGGATTGCTAGACAAATTGGTGCTAATGTGAACCATGTAGCCCGTGCAGGTCTATTATCAAAATGTGATCTAATGACAAAGATGGTATTCGAATTTTCAGACATCCAAGGCGTAATGGGAATGCATTATGCGCGTTATGATGGCGAAGTTGAAGATGTTGCCCTTGCACTAAATGAACAGTATTATCCACGCTATAGTACAGATCGATTACCAACATCTAAGATTTCTTGTGCATTGGCACTTGCCGATAAAATGGATACTTTAACTGGTATCTTTGGTATTAGACAATATCCGAAAGGCGATAAAGATCCATTTGCTCTTCGCCGTTCTGCAATAGGCATACTACGAATTATCGTTGAAAAAAAATTACCGATTAATCTAGAAAATTTAGCTGAAAAAGCTATGTATCTTTACGGAAAAAAGTTAACTAATGTTAAGGTGATTGATGAAGTCGTCAAATTTATATTAGACCGTTTTCGCACTTGGTATCATGAATTAGGTTATACGCTAGATACAATTCAGGCAGTATTAGTGGTGCGACCAACTTATCCGACTGATTTTGATATGCGCGTTAAAGCTCTTACTCACTTCCGTACTTTAAAAGAAGCAACAGCATTGATTGAAGTCAATAAACGAATATCTAATATTCTGGCAAAATCTACAGATATACTAAATGACGATGTACAAGTTGTAGGATTACAAGAACTCGCTGAGATCAAACTAGCAAGTCATTTACTCATGCTTCGTAATAAATTGAAACCATATTTTGCGACTGGCAATTATCAAGATGCATTGATAGAGCTAGTAACTTTATGCAAACCAATCGACACTTTCTTCGAAAGTGTTATGGTGATGACTAAAGAAGATGTAGTGCGTGTCAATCGTTTGACGCTTTTAAGTAAAATACGTGAATTATTTTTGCAGATAGCAGATATTTCTGTATTGCAGTAAGAAAGGATTAACGATTTGATAGATCAAAAAATAATTTTTTGTTTTTTGACGTTAAATTGTTCTGTTAATTGTTATAGATAAAGTAATTATAAAAATATGATAGCATCATTGCTATCTATCCTGAATTAATGAATAATTGCATATTGAGAAAAATATTTATCGCTGAAAATAAAATAATTTATTTTTTTTCAAAAAAAATTTTTACATTTCCATACTGTAATACAGTTCTATTTGTATAGAAAACGCTCTTACATATCAATAGCAAGAAAAAGATAATTTTTACTTTAAATACATATAATAAAAGTTATAGATAATAACTTTATCACTAACTTCATATGCAATAACTTTAGGATATATTTTATATTTTTTTTATTAAAAAATAATGTTTTATATTGTAAATAGATTAATTAAACTTTCTTATTATTTAATTAAAATACTTAATAAAGCAAGAATAAATTCTTTATAATTACATCACCATAATTTATTTAGAGAATAGAAATGCTATGTAATATATAGCTACAAATTTTACTTTAAATATATACTATATTCTTGTATATAGATAATACTAATTGTTATTCAAAACATAATAATAATATAATGATAGAAAAAGCTATCTATTTACCATGGATATTGACAATAAATCCCAATTTATTATAAATAGTCATAATACGAATGAATAACATAGTTATGAAATAATTTCTTTACGAAGAGAGATCATGATCATAAATAAAATTTTAACTTATGATGCATAAGTTAAAAATTAAAATTATCACTTGACTATATCCTGATATATAATTTTTGAATAATTTTAAATAAATTTTATAAAATATATAGTAACACAGTTTAGAACTGTACGATATACGTAATATAATTATTTGTACTGACCATTATCTATTCCTGTATTATAATTAATGAAAGTTAAACAATCTTTCGATTATGGAAAGATTGTTAAAAAGTAGATTTGATAATGATATAGAAACTCTTTAAACAATATTCATTAATAAGCTTTCAATTTTTTTTAGCAGTTTTTCTGCTTCACAATAAGGTAGTACAGCATCAACTGGTAGATACCACCAGTTTGGCTGAGCAAAAGCATGACACTTTACTGCATCTTTTTCAGTCATCAATAACGTTTGCCCTATTGTCGTCAATGCCAACAATGATTCTAATGTGTAATTCTTATGATCAGGAAATGCCAGTTCTTTTTCAACATCAGCGCCTAACTTTTCTAACATAGTAAAAAAACGAGGAGGATGTCCGATGCCTGCCACTGCAACTACATGTGTTAATTCAACTACCGAACAACGCTGACCACTGAACATATTGACTGCTTCACTTGCATGCAGTTGCATCGTTATTTCCCCTACATGTGCTCGATCACCATTAGAAATACACACATCGACACTATTGAGTCGTTTTGATCTTTCACGCATAGGCCCTGCTGGTAGCCACCAGCCGTTACCGAAGCGACGTATTCCGTCAATAACAACTATTTCGAAATCACGTTGTAATGCATAATGCTGTAAACCATCATCAGCAATCACTAGATCAAGCTGATATTTCTGTAATAATAATTGAATTGCCTCATATCGTTTAGGCGCAATTGCTACTGGGGCACCAGTACGCTGGTAAATTACTACAGGCTCATCTCCGGCTTCATATGGAGAGGTATATTTGCTCAGTAACAATGGATAAATCGTAGATTTTCCGCCGTAACCTCTGGATACTACACCTACCCGGTAACCTCGTTGCTTTAACTGCTTGACTAACCAAATTACTATTGGTGTTTTTCCATTACCACCAGAGGTAAGATTTCCAACTATTACTACAGGAACCGGTGCACACCATCTTTTACGCAAGCCACAATGATAACTGAGGCGTATTAATGTACTGACGAGGCCATATAAACAAGACAATGGTAGCAGTATAAGATAAAGCCAAGATCTGCCCGACCAAATGCGGTCTATCATTCTTGGCTAAACTGCAAACGATACAATTGTGCATAGACACCTTGCTCGTCTAATAATGTAATATGTTCACCACGCTCAACAATGCGGCCTTCTTCAATGACTAGGATTTCATCTGCCTTTTCAATTGTTGACAGCCTGTGCGCTATTATTAACGAAGTACGATCTTTCTGTAATTCGTCTAATGCAGATTGAATAGCACGCTCAGATTCAGGATCCAGTGCTGAAGTAGCCTCATCTAAGATTAATATAGGGCAATCGCGTAGCAATGCACGTGCTATAGCAATACGTTGTCTTTGGCCACTAGAGAGTGTTACACCATTCTCACCGATTATTGTATCTAATCGATTTTCCATCTTATCAATAAAGTCCATCGCGTAAGCCATACGTGCTGCTTTTTCTATCTCTATACGACTATAGCATGCTTCATGTGCATAGGCGATATTATTAGCAATGGTATCATTGAATAGATGAACGTTTTGTGAAACTAACGCTACCTGATTACGTAGAGAAGCCAATGTATATTCACGAAGGTCATATCCATCCATCAATATCTTACCTTCTTGAATATCATAAAAACGAGTTAACAAGTGAGCAATTGTTGATTTGCCTGAACCAGATCGCCCGACCAATGCAACAGTCTTACCTTCTGAAATACTCAAATTTATATCACGTAGTGCTGGTATGTCTTTACCTGGATAATAGAAAGTTACATTATTAAATTCAATATCACCTTTCGCACGTACCACTTGACGAATGCCAGTATCTTTCTCCTGATCCGTATCTAAAATTGAAAATAAAGCTTGGCAAGCGGCCATGCCGCGCTGGAACTGAGCATTGACATTAGTTAATGATTTTAATGGGCGCATTAAGGCAATCATAGAAGAGAAAACTACGGTAATAGTACCAGCGGTAAGTGTCTCCATTACACTCGGAAAGCTAGCAGCATAAAGTACAAAGGATAAGGCTAAAGATGCAATAAGTTGAATTATGGGATCAGAGATAGAGGAGGCAGATACTAACTTCATGCCTTGTTGACGCATACGGTTGCTAACCGATTTAAACCGTTCGGTTTCGATCTTCTGTCTTCCAAAAATTAGCACTTCCTTATGCCCATGCAACATTTGCTCAGCACTGGTTGTTACTTGCCCCATAGTATTTTGCATATTTTTGCTAATATTAAGAAATCGATTAGATACAATTCTAATTGCAATTGAGACTATAAGAGATAAAACGATTAGAATTATTGAAAGCTGCCAACTATAGTAAAACATCATGCAGAATAGTGCAATAATTGACGCACTCTCACGCACTACAGTAACTAATGCACTAGAAGAGGATGAAGCAACTTGTTCGGAATCATAAGTAATACGAGATAGTAACGTGCCAGTTGACTGTTGATCAAAAAAAGCAACTGGCATTTTCATCATATGTCCAAATAGACGGCAACGCATATGCATGACAACCATACCAGAGACCCATGAAATACAATAGCTAGAAATAAAGCTAGTTGTACCTCGCAATATCATCAAACCAATAACACCTATTGGCATCCACTTAAGGATATTATACTCAGTTTTCCCAAAACCTTCATCTAGTAAAGGCTTCAGCAAAGATAGCATAAATGCATCGCTGGATGCATTGATAATTAATGCAATACCAGCTACAATTAATCCTATTCTAAAAGGCGTAATCATCGGCCATAGACGAAGAAAAGTTTGCCAATTTGATAAATCATTATTTTTCATCATTTAAAGACCATCTTCATTAAGAAATAGCGGATTATTTTACTCATGATTTACCTGCTACGTTAAATTACTAGTAGTACTTATAGAGACTGAATGCTTTAGTATAGTCTTATCATTTGCTGATGAGTATAAAAGCACTAATAACTATTTTTAGGTAGGAAGTATCGCGTTATAAAATGTCATTTGCTAAATATCTGCAGATACAGCATGGCCATAGGTGATACGCATTGATAAGAATTAAAATACTAAAATTAAGACTATTTCAGGTGAAATTGAATCTCAATACAGCGATATTGAAAAGATATCGCGTATATTATATAAAAGTCATTATTATAAGAATAATTTTATTATACGCCTACAATTATAGTCCTATATCAAACTTTATTGTCTATATGGTTATACCACATAACCTGTTTTTAATTATTATACAATCATATTGAAATATATATTATTTTCCATTAAATTGGGGGTAAAATATAACGTTATATCGTAGGATATATAGGAATCAAAAATAATTTTAATCCAGTGTTGATATACCCATTATTTTAAATGAAATACCTGCAATGCCTACTATAATGTATATGATATTGTTTAGAATTTATATTAAATAGAATCATTGCTAATGCCGATAAATTTTATTAAAAAACGCGAAACTTATTCAAGAAATATAATTTTATTTAATCATTAAAAGATATAAATATAAGAGACAAACAATAAAGAGTCACAAGGTTTTTATTTGTATAATATTGTTTCCCCATAAGATTATTGGCTACATTGCTATTGGTACATAGCATGTATTATTAACGTTTATAAGAATTAATGTTTATAAAAATGCCAACTAGTTAATCATTTGATTTGTTCTTGTGTATATGGTTTTTAGAATTTTTAGAGAGTGTTTTACTACATAATATGTATAAAATTAGTATTTTATTTTACCACTTGCAGTTAGTGCATGCCCCAATACTAATTGTAAAACGAATATTATCAAATCTAATAGTGCTAGCAATCAGACACGTACTATCTTAGCGACTATTTTATACGTTGCGAATAACTAAATTTATTTTTTTAAGTACTAACAGAACTTTGCCTATATCCTTTCTGTTTTAATAATTTATACGGTATTAGCGACGGTAAAATAGTGAATAATCTATTCTATCTTATTAATCAATAAATATTTTTCTTTAATCATTTATATATAAATATCAATAACTCATTTTTATTACGCAATGCATAAAAAGTAAAAGCTGGATTGTTATAGTCGCAAAGATGCATACAAAATATAAAGTAAAACAATTTATTTTTATTATTGAATGATCATGCAAAATAATTTATTTCAATCCTTAATGCAACACTTAGATTTATATATCAAGGCTTACGAAGCATTAAATATTCAATCATTTATATGATAAACTTTTCCAACATGTGATTATTTTAGAATACTTTATTAAGTAACTTTTTCATTATAAATAGATTGATTATAAAGTTTAATTCAATTGTCATCAAACTAATCTGTATCATTGCCATAATATTAGATATTATGGCAATGATATTTTATGGTCGACTATTGAAATGAATGTAATAAAATTTTTAAGTAATAGCTCAGTGCCCAATCCATGATGCAGCCATCATGGGTTATATTTCTTTGTGGGTAAATAAAATCAATATATATTTTATAGATGCATCTTCATTTCGATAGCTTCCAATACTAAAAATATAGAATAAAAAATAAATATTAATATATAGTTTATTTTAATATCAGACAGAGATTAATTCTTATTTTACGCAAGCCACAATGATAACTGAGGCGTATTCATGTACTGACGAGGCCATATAAACAAGACAATGTTAGCAGTATAAGATAAAGCCAAGATCTGCCTGACCAAATGCAGTCTATCATTCTTGGCTAAACTGCAAACGATACAATTGTGCATAGACACTTTGCTCGTCTAATAATGTAATATGTTCACCACGCTCAACAATGCAGCCTTTACTACTTTAAATAACAAAGACCGTTCTAATTATAGATGATCTTTAGTAGACAGATAAAAATAATAAGAATTAGAACACACTATCCATATAAAAATAGTAACCATTATTTAATATTTAAAAGTGATATACTCAAATATATTCATATTTATTGCTACTTTATTAATTTGAAAATGCCTTGCTATCTTATTGATTATAATCTGTCTCGATTCTTAGTATAATTATTAAAAATAATATTCGAACTAATATCTAGTTCATGTAATCTTAGTGTTTTAATTTATACTTTAGTATTCTACAAGTAATTTAGTAATGCTCTAGTATTGATAAATATGGTCTTATCTCATAATTAGATGTAAGATATAATTTAAGTATAGCTTGAATATTACTAAAGAAACACTATTACAAAATGTATATTGGCTGTATTATTTAGGATACATATACCAATCAATACTAAACGATTCCTTAACAATATGGAAATATATTCTTTTATCTTGACTAACGTTTGAATTAGTAATTTATCTATGATCAAGGATCATATTTTGAATAGCAAAAATTACAAGTATCATCTTGCGTCATTCCTTACCAGTTCGCCAGATATTGACCATCTTCCAGAAGATTCAGGTATTGAGGTAGCATTTACTGGTCGTTCCAACGCTGGTAAATCTAGCGTTTTGAACGCTCTCACAAATCAAAAAAAACTGGCGCGTACTAGCAAAACACCAGGATGTACTCAACTCATTAATATCTTTGAAATTGAAAAGGGATACAGATTAGTAGATTTACCAGGTTATGGCTATGCTAAACTGCCAAAAAAAATAAAAATGAAATGGCAAAGCACACTAGGTGAATACTTGTTTATACGCAATTGTTTAAAAGGGATCGTAGTAATAATGGATATTCGTCATCCCTTACAAGACCTTGACAAGGAAGTAATACATTTGGCGATTAAGGCAAGAAGACCACTATTAGCATTGTTAGCTAAGGATGATAAGCTTAGTGCTCACGCGCGTAAAACCCAGCTTAATATGGTACGTCAAGCTATGTTGCACTTTATATATAATATTCCAGTCGAAACATTTTCTGCAAGAAATAAAAGTGGTGTTATAATGCTCATTCAAAAATTGAATACATGGTTTAATTAGATATCCTGAGACGTCCTATAGCAAGAAGAAGAAAGATATAAATAATGAATACTTACAATGTAATAATAACAAGCATCTGCATGTAATTATTTTTAATACAGCTAATTATAAGTGAGCTTCGCCCCAGTTTGCACCAATACCTATATTCACTTTCATTGGCACCTCTTCTAATACCATACTAATTTCCATTATCTCACGGATGCATTGGCTTGAGGGCTCCATCACTGATTCATGTACTTCAAATACTAATTCATAATGTACTTGCATAATAATACATATTAACGGCTGTTCTTGCGCCTGTATTCAAGTATTAACCTTAATCATTGCATGCTTAATTATATCTTCAGCTGTACCCTGTATCCGAGCATTAATCGCCATACGTTCTACAGCTTTTCGATATATCCCATTTCTGTGACAGATATCTGGAAGATATATACGACCTCCTGCTAGAGTTGTAACAAAACCCTGTCAGATGCTTGTTGCTTAGTGCCTTTTATATAATTTAATATACCAGGATAACGTTTAAAGTAGCATTCGATATATCGTTTGGCTTCTCTATGAGCAATACCTAACTTGCGAGCTAGGCTAAAAGCGCTGATGCCATAAATTAATCTAAAGTTAATTACTTTTGTTTCACGCCTTTGTTCTAGCGTGACTTTATCTACAGACACGCCAAATACTTCATCTGCTGTAGTACAGTGAATATCTATACCACAGGAAAATGCTTTCAATAAACCCGCATCTTTTGATAGATAAGCCATAATACGCAGTGCGATTTGCGCATATTCAGCAGACATGATGCAATATCCATCAGAAGCAATGAAAGCTCTACGAATCCGCCTACCGTTATCATGACGAACTGGAAATGGAAGATTATGGTCGCTAGAAGAAAGACGCCCAGTAGCAGTTACTGCATGATGGTACGAAGTATGTACCCTACCGCTGATCGGATTAATCATCAATGGCAACTTATCGGTAAAAGTTGTTTTGAGTTTTGCTAAAAAGAGATGTTCTAGTATTATCTTTGGTAATGTATGATCTCTAGATAATACACTTAAAACCTCTTCATTAGTTGATAGAGCCCCCACCAGGAGTTTTCTTGAGTACAGGCAATTTTTGCTTTTCATAGAGAATAGACTGTAGTTGCTTTTGAGATGCCAAATTAAATTTTTCTCCTGCCAATGTGTGCGCCTGCATCTCTAACTTAGCTAATCTTTTTGTTAGTTCCCTAGAATGTAGCAATAAAATATTTGGATTAATTAATACGCCTTTGCATTCGATATTAGACAATACTGTTATGAGAGGTATTTCAAGCTCATTAAATACTCTCAATAAATCGGGGATTTTCTTCAGTGGCTTCCACAGAGCTAAATGTAACCGTATCGTAATATCGATATATTCCGCTGCATATAGCGTAGCATGTGCTAAGTAAATCTGATGGAATCTTAATTTATTTTTACTTTTTCTAGCAAATTTATTAAGATTAATAGTGTTATAACTCAGATAACGATTTGCTAAGTTAATTATATTATAAACATCACCTACGCTATTGAGCACATAGGATTATAACATAGTGTCATAGGCAATGCCACGCAGATTAATTCCATATCGAATCAATACACTAATATTGCACTGTAAATTCTCTCCAATTTTTAGTACTTTTGCATCTTCTAATAGCGGCTTAAGTTTTGCCAAGACATAGTCGAGAGTTAACTGTTCTGGTACATATAGATACTCATGTGCTACCGGTAAATACACGGCTTTGC
The DNA here is from genome assembly GCA_900155695.1 of Serratia symbiotica. GTDB lineage: Bacteria > Pseudomonadota > Gammaproteobacteria > Enterobacterales > Enterobacteriaceae > Serratia_E > Serratia_E symbiotica_A. Next base: position 249,791 of record FUHL01000001.1, on the reverse strand, counting down.
CTGGCACTACCGCAAATGATAAACCAATGATGTTGGTGCTCAGTATATTTAATTCATCAGTTTCCGTATTAAAGGAAAATACATTGGACTTTTGCAACAGTTGCAACCAATAATTAAAAGTATCGTTATCCAAAATAGCGATATAACTATCTTGAAATGGTAAACCATCCTCTATGACTTGCATTTTTTCCACTGTAGTTAACTGCGTTATACTGGCTATTTTTAGGCTTTGCTCTAAACATAGTATCAATTGCTATATCTGCTAACGAGTTTTTTAAATGCATAATGTTCAAATAGTTTCTGTATGACGTCAAGATTAGGTGTAGACCTTTTTAGGTCTAGGTACGAAATTTCTAATTGTAGATTAGTTTTAATTATTGCCAGTTTATAGGAAAGGTAAGCTATATCTTTTTGTTCCTCTAATTTAACCGCCGTGGTCTTAGCTCCACGAAATCCAAGCTTAGCTATGCTATTTAGGTTATTATATATGGCATCTAATCCACCAATGCCCTGTAAGAGAGCCTGTGCAGTTTTCTTACCAATCCCTATGACACCAGGAATATTATCTGAAGCATCACCCATTAATGCCAAGAAATCGATGATCAACTTAGGTGGAATACTATATTTATCATATATTTCTTGCGGCCCTAGTACAGTATTGTTCGTAGTATTAATTAGCCTCACATTAGAAGTGACTAATTGAGCCATGTCCTTATCTCCAGTACTAATCAATACTGAATCACCAGTGGTTTCAGCTTCTAGCGCTAACGTTCCGATCACATCATCTGCCTCGACACCTGGCATAACTATTATCGGAATTTCTATAGCTTTAAGTATTTGATGTAGTGGTTCGACTTGCGCACAGAGAGTCTCTGGCATTGGTAGACGATGAGCTTTGTACTCGTTGAATAGTGCATTACGAAAAGTTTTACCTTGAGCATCAAATACTACTGCAAGGCGGCTTGGTTGATATTGCCGCAATAAGCTACGCAGCATATTTAATACACCATATATTGCTCCAGTTGGTTCACCTGCTGAATTTCGCAAAAGTGGATAAGCATGATACGCTCGATATAGGTAGGAAGAACCATCAACTAAGAGCAATAGTTGCTTAATTATATTGGCCATGATTTTTTTAAGCATGATTACATATTACTATCATCATACTTTAGCTATCCTAAAGAAAGGAATGTTAATATATTATGAAAAATTAAAGTCATCTTATAGTATTCTAACATGTTACACGATTGATTATGTTCAATACTTTAATGCACAGTAATTAAGGTTTAAATAATACATGGTAAGTAAGTTTTAAATTAAAATCAAATCAAGATATATTATTTATTCTCTTAATAGAAAGTCGTCTTTAGGTAGAAAATGATACATTGTACTATTCTCTGAATAAAATTTATCTTACTCTAATTATATCTAATAAAAACATTAAGGTAATTTATCTTAAATCTTAATAGCTATATAGATATTAATAGCTATATAGATAACATAAGCAAATTATATCCTGCTATTATATCTATATTTAATATATCGCTCATGCAAAAAAATTAAAATTTTACGCAATATTTAAAATATGATGATAAGAAAAGAGCTTTTCATAGAAAACATTTATTTTTTATTTGAACCTATTTTTGTTACTTAAAAATTTTACAACATCTATAAACTGTTTTACATAAGTATCCATTGAGCTACTATCCAGCCCGTCATTTTTAACTATATATTTCCCGTTTACAAGTATAGTTGGAACACCACGTAATTGGATATTTTCTACAGCTTTTTTTTGTTGAAATACTAAATATTTTACTACGAAGCTATTCCAAGCAGCATCATAATCCTCCTTACTTACACCAGCTTTTATAAACACACTGCAGATATCATCATTCGTCTTGATAGATTGGATGTTCTGAATGGCTTCAAACATCAATATACTAATTCTTTCTTCTATACCCAACGCCATAGCCACAGCCCAAGCTTGTGTTAGCTCTTGTCCAAGTGGACCTAGCGACTCAACATGGTATCGGGTAATTTTTGTATTAACAGGTAGCAATTTTTGCACGTTTTTAGAAAAAAAATAAATATGTTCAAACTTATAGCAATGCGGACAGTTAAAAGAAAATAATTCCAGTATCTGTGGCTCACTAGTTACTGGTCTATCTAGAGTAACATACTGATTACCATCACTAAAATTAGTGGCCAAGGCACTATATGACATGACTAGACCAACAAACGTTAAGAATATTTTCTTCATCACACTTCATGCTCCATGAATGAAATCTTGAATACATTAATATAAACTATCAGAGAATCCGTATGGCATCATTTAATCTTTAAAATTAGATGGCATATTAAAAGATCTATAATATATAAACATTAAAATTTACTAAAAATTTACTATAAGCCATAGTATAAGCAAGATCATCTCAAATTAAGCGACCCTCTAAACAGAATGCATCCATAATATACTGTGAACAGTAACTTAATTGACAAGTGCATTTCTTAACATGTCATGTTATTTTTGCAATGGAATATTAGAGGCTAGCTATAGAGCTAAGAAAGCTCCTATTCTATGTAAGAAATTACTAATACGGTTGCTAATATACTTAGTATAGTTATTGTCAATATACATTTTATGTAACAACGATGATATGGACTAGCATGATCTTGTAAGATAAGTGCATCTTAAAGCATATTGATTAGATATACGTATGTTATTTATCATTTTTCGTATTATTTAGAGCGCTTATTATTTCCCTTTTCTTGCTAGTATTGCTAGTGAAAATAGCTATAAAAATATCAGTGCTGTGCGATATATACAAGCCTATATATTTTACTTCTTATATATTTCTAATCTTGATTAAGTCAACTATGTTCTATTGGCTCATCTTTGGCTAATATTACATGTAAAATATCGGTATAATATAGATCAACTCAACCTATATATTAGTTGCACTTAATATTGCAAAGAGGTCTCGATGCACTTAAAAAAATGGATTGTATCCTCAGCTAAGGATACTATGAACTTGCAATTTTGTGCTGTAGGATGCATCTCTATCACTAGATTTATACATCAGCAATCTTAGGTTAGATGAAGATAGTTTTATAGTCTTTTCTGATAGCTGTAAATTTTAGATAAATCCTCTCTTTATTGCTCCAGTAAAAGGATATATCGGATAATCAACACTGCATTCAATCGAATAGGCATATGTCTCGAATCCTATATGCAAATATAGTGTCTTTTTCTAAGAGCGTAAAAACTCCAATTCATTTGTATCAAGATTAGAATTTCGTCTGTATTGTGCTTGTAAAGGTATTTTATTCTAACTTATATTACTTATACCTTGTTTTTTATCAATATGGTAAGCATAGACATGATAAAACACGCAAATATGTTATTTCTATTTAGAAAAAAACCAATAAAGCAATATTTATAACTTCATTAACAAAACTCTAAAATTAAAGAACAAAGGATCTTAAGCATGTTTACAGCACTGTACCCTTACAGTAAAATACCGAGATATATAGAACGACAATGGCGCTTTTATGATTGAGGTCATTAGATGAGACTTAATAAGTATAATAAAAGTTTTTGGATGATGTTCTTAATTGCTGGAACGATCGTGCTTAGTGGATGCCATAATATCGCATTAATGAATCCTAAAGGATCAATTGGGATAGAGCAACGGATGCTTATTATTACTGCCATCACATTAATGTTGATTGTAGTAATACCGGTTATTGTTACAGTCTTTACTTTTGCCTGGAAGTATAGAGCATCTAATAAAAATGCTAAATACCGCCCTGATTGGTCGCATTCGCATAAAATTGAAACAGTTGTTTGGAGTATTCCTATCATTATTATCTCTATCCTAGGCACCATTACCTGGAAGACTACACATGAACTTGATCCATTTAAACCAATAGTCACTGATAAGAAACCAATGACAATCGAAGTAATATCTCTCGACTGGAAATGGTTATTTATCTATCCAGAGCAAGGGATAGCGACTGTCAATGAATTAGCTTTCCCGAAAGATATTCCTATAGAATTTAAAGTTACTTCTAACTCAGTCATGAACTCGTTCTTTATTCCTCAGTTAGGAGGACAAATTTATGCAATGGCGGGCATGCAAACAAAACTGCATTTAATTAGTAACGAAGCAGGACAATACAAAGGTATATCAAGCAGTTATAGTGGACGTGGATTTTCAGGTATGAAGTTTACTGCCATTGTGACGCCAACAATATTCGAATTTAATCAATGGGTCGCAAAGGTAAAAACCTCACCTATTAACCTTAATGATACTCGAGACTTTAAAATACTAGAAGTGCCCAATGACAATCACCTGGTTACTTACTTCTCTAGTGTCAAACCAAATTTATTTAAAGAAAATATTGCCAAATTTATGGGTGATATGGAGAGCCATAATGGCGCTCTTAAACATCTAGATATAGATATGGGTGTACATGCTCACACTGGAGCTAAGGAATGAACTGATGTTAGGAAAATTAACATTTAATGCGATTCCATATCACGAACCGATAATTATGGGTACCGTGGCTATGATTCTTATTTTAGGGTTAGCACTTTTAGCATTGATTACATATTCAGGGAACTGGAAATGGCTGTGGAGCAATTGGCTCACTTCAGTTGACCACAAGAAAATTGGTATTATGTATATCATTGTAGCTATGGTGATGTTATTACGTGGTTTTGCCGATGCTATTATGATGCGCAGCCAGCAAGTGATCGCATCTGCTGGGGAGGTTGGTTTCCTACAGCCTCAGCATTACGATCAAATATTCACTGCGCACGGCGTCATCATGATCTTCTTCATGGCAATGCCGTTAATAGTAGGTCTAATGAATATCGTTATACCATTACAAATTGGTGCACGTGACGTAGCATTTCCTTTCTTAAATTCTCTAAGTTTTTGGCTCTTTGTAGTAGGTGTAGTACTAATTAACCTCTCTCTAGGGATTGGTGAATTTGCACAAACCGGGTGGTTAGCATATCCTCCGCTATCAGGTAAAGTGTATAGCCCTGGCGTTGGAGTAGATTACTGGATTTGGAGTTTACAGATTTCTGGACTTGGTACTCTTTTGACTGGCATAAATTTCTTTACTACGATTATAAAAATGCGTGCTCCTGGCATGACTATGATGAAAATGCCAGTATTTACGTGGACAGTGCTATGTACTAACGTGCTTATTATCGTTGCTTTTCCGATTCTTACTGTAACGATCGCCTTCCTAACGTTAGATCGCTATCTCGGTACCCATTTCTTTACTAATGATATGGGCGGAAACATGATGATGTACATTAACTTAATATGGGCTTGGGGTCATCCAGAAGTCTACATTTTAGTTCTACCAATATTCGGTATCTTTTCAGAAGTTACTGCAACCTTTTCAAGAAAACGTTTGTTTGGTTATACGTCTCTAGTATGGGCTACGATTGTAATTACTATCATGTCATTTATCGTATGGTTACATCATTTCTTTACTATGGGCTCTGGTGCAGATGTTAATGCTTTCTTCGGTATTGCTACCATGATTATTGCTATTCCAACTGGAGTTAAAATTTTTAACTGGTTGTTTACCATGTATCATGGTCGTATACAATTCAACTCTATCATGTTATGGACTGTTGGTTTTATTATCACTTTTTCTATAGGTGGGATGAGTGGCGTTCTTCTGTCAGTGCCAGGCGCAAATTTTGTATTGCACAATAGCTTGTTCCTTATTGCTCATTTCCATAACGTCATTATTGGTGGTGTTGTATTCGGTTGTTTTGCTGGCTTGACTTACTGGTTCCCTAAATTTTTTGGTTTCCAGCTTAACGATACATGGGGCATCCGTGCTTTCTGGTTATGGATTATTGGTTTTTTTATTGCTTTTATGCCGTTATACGTTTTAGGCTTTATGGGTATGACTCGTCGTCTTAGTCAGGATATTAATCCTGAATTTCACACATTGCTATTAGTGGCTGCTTGCGGTACAGCGCTGATTGCCTGCGGCGTGTTATGCCAATTTATTCAAATCTTTGTGAGTGTACGTGATCGTGAGAAAAACCTTGATGTGAGTGGTGATCCATGGAATGGGCGAACATTAGAATGGTCGACTTCTTCTCCGCCGCCATTCTACAACTTTGCCGTAGTTCCAAAAATTCATAATCGCGATGAATTTTGGACTATAAAAGAAAAAGGGACAACCTATAATAAACCAGAGAAATACTCAACGATTTGTATGCCAAAAAATACCAGTGCTGGTGTAATTATAGCTGGATTTAGTCTGGCATGCGGTTTTGCAATGATTTGGAATATATGGTGGATGGCAATTGTTAGCTTTATTGGCATTATCGCAATCTGGATAGCCAAGAGCTTCGATAAAGATATTAATTACTATGTAACTATTCATGAAATTGAACGTATTGAAAATCAATACTATGAACAAATTAGTAAAATAGGCGTACAACATGTTAACTAATACTCTTATTACCCCTAACGCAGTTCAAGAAAAGCATGGAAATCATGATATAGGAGAAATTAAAGTCTTTGGAATGTGGATTTACCTGATGAGTGATTGTATTTTATTTGCATGCTTATTCGCGACTTATGCTGTACTGGTAAATGGAATCGCAAGTGGTCCTTCAGGAAAAGAGATTTTCGAATTAAAATTCATATTAGCTGAAACTTTTCTACTATTATGTAGCTCAATAACCTATGGAATGACCATGTGTTCCATGGAAAAATGTAAAATAGGCAGCGTAAATATTTGGTTATTTATCACATTTCTGTTTGGTTTTAGCTTTATTGCAATAGAAATATATGACTTCTATTCCTTAATTTCTAAAGGCTTTGGCCCGGATAGCAGTGCATTTCTTTCTGCCTTCTTTGCTTTGGTAGCCACTCACGGTTTGCATGTATGTATTGGTTTGATTTGGATAACGATCATGATGATTCAAGTTAGTCAACGCGGGATAACATCAAATAATAAAATTTCCTTGAAATGTCTAAATTTATTCTGGCATTTCTTAGATATCATTTGGATTTGTGTCTTTACCATTGTTTACCTACTAGGAGTTATGGCATGAAACCTGCCTGCCACATTACTTCCGATGATAATATCAGCCACTATAATATTAGATCACATCTCATCGGTTTTATATTATCGATTATCTTAACTATTATTCCCTTTATGATGGTGATAAATAACTCTGCTTCTCATAATACTATCTTAGTAGTTGTTATAGGAACTGCAGTACTTCAAGTCGTAATACATCTTATTTATTTCCTCAATATCAATACCTCATTGGCAGATCGCTGGAATATAGTGACATTGCTATTTACAGCTATAATCATCGGTATTATAGTCATAGGTTCTCTCTGGATTATATATAACCTTAACCTCAATATGTTAGTTACTTAACAAATCGAACTATACATAATGATGCAACATTACCTGCAACTCACTAAACCAAGAATTATTTTCGGCAATTTAATTTCTTTAATTGGAGGATTTTTACTTGCTTCTAAAGGCTATATAGATTATCCCTTATTCCTCACTACAATATTATGTGTTTCTTTGGTAATGGCATCAGGTTGTGTATTCAATAACTACATTGATCGCGATATTGATAATAAAATGGAAAGAACTAAGAATAGAGTACTAGTTCAAGGGCATCTATCTTTAAATGCCACTCTATTTTACGCGACCATTTTAGGTCTTACTGGTCTTGCATTACTTTATATTGGCACTAATCTACTCAGCATGTTTTTAGCATTGTTAGGCTTCATTATTTATGTTGTCATTTATAGCTTATATATGAAACGTTATTCAGTATATAGCACGTTCATTGGTAGCTTAGCTGGCGCTATACCACCAGTTATTGGATATTGTGCAGTGACAAATAATTTTGATACAGGTGCATTAATCTTGATGACTATTTTTAGTCTTTGGCAAATACCTCATTCCTATGCAATTGCTATTTTCAGATTACAAGATTATCAAGCGGCTAACATCCCAATCCTTCCTGTCGTCAAGGGTATCCCTATCACTAAGAATTATATTAATACTTTTATCCTAGCATTTATGATCTTCACTATGATGATGACACTAAACGGCTATACCGGCTACAAGTATCTGATTATATCTACTATCTTGAATATATGGTGGCTTGCTCTAGCACTATGCGGTTACAAAACTAAAGATAACCGAATGTGGGCGAGAAAATTATTCATATTCTCAATTGTTGTTATTATTACGTTGAGTATTATGATGTCGCTTGACTTTAGTACTACAACCACACATTAAGTAACCATTTCATACTTCATGTCAGATAAATTCGATAGTATATTTACTGCGTTTAACGTTCACAAGATCTAATAGAAGTCTACGCGAGGTGTGATGTGAATGATAATATAATGACTAAAGTAGAGTTATATGCTGCTTGGGGACTAGGCGCTGTATTTTCACTACGCATGCTCGGTATTTTTATGGTTCTTCCGGTTTTAACTACCTACGGAATGGCCCTAAAGGAGGCTAGTGAGTTCTTGATTGGCATTGCAATCGGCATCTATGGTTTGACACAAGCAGTATGTCAAATACCATCAGGATTACTGTCTGATCGTATTGGTTACAAACCGCTAATTATCTATGGATTGTTAATTTTTGCTATTGGCAGCATGGTTGCAGCTACCACCAACTCTATTTGGGGTCTAATCGTAGGACGCGCGCTACAGGGTGTTGGTACTATTGCAGCAGCCGTTATGGCACTATTATCTGATCTCACTCGTGAGCAAAACTGTACTAAAGCTATGGCATTTATAGGTGTGAGCTTCGGTGTTACATTTTCCGTTGCGATTGTACTAGGACCGCTTTTTACCAATGCATTTGGACTACATGCGATTTTTTGGATGATGATTGGACTAACATTAGCTGGCATCGGAATAACAATTTTTGTTGTGCCATCCTCAAATAACCATGTGCGAAACCGTGAATCGAGCATAGTACGCGGTAGCTTTAGGAAAGTACTCAACAATTCACGGCTACTAAAATTTAATTTCAGCATTATGTGCCTGCATGTTCTACTAATATCTAGCTTTATCGCACTCCCAATAGCAATGGGAAAAGCTGGGCTCGCAGTGAGTGAACATTGGAAAATCTATCTAGTAACTATGCTTATATCGTTTTTTATCGTAGTACCGTGCATTATCTATGCCGAAAAATATCGTAAGATGAAACAAGTATTTATGGGATGCGTATTGATGTTGTTCTTTACAGAAGGACTACTATGGCTTACCGGAGATCATCTATGGTGGATTATTACAGGTATACAGCTCTTTTTTATAGCATTTAATACCATGGAAGCCATCCTTCCTTCCTTAATCAGTAAAGCATCACCAGTAGGCTATAAGGGGACTGCAATGGGAGCTTACTCTACTAGCCAATTTATCGGTGTAGCAATTGGTGGCAGTTTAGGTGGTTGGTTATATAGCTTGCAAGGAACATGGTTAGTATTTATGTTTGGCTCGATTCTTTCTGCTTTCTGGTTCTTAATAAGTAGTACAATTAAATTCCCATACTACCTTAGTAACTTGCGTATTCAACTCTCATTACTATCGGTGAAAGATACTGAATTAAAAAATCGCATCAAGGCTCTACCCGGTGTCGTAGATGTGATAATAATACCAGAAGAGCAAACTGCTTATATAAAAGTAGATATTAAAAAAAGTGGAAGAAACCAACTTGAATCACTAATAAATTCACAATAAAAATAGAAATAACATTAAAGTAAAAATGAAAATATAAAAATTTTTATATTCTTTCATTACCTTCAATATTTTATGTTCTTGAATAGATGTATAAACCATTATTAACCTATTTATAATCTAAAATAGTCTTTTATACTGTAATTGATAAAGTATTGGTATACAATATTCAATAATTATTATATTACTATATCTAATATATGATAAAAATAGATTTTATGTGCTTGTTAAATTTTAAATAAGCTTGATAATTACACAATATTTGGATTAATCTAAAAAAGAATGTATACAATTCATTATAATTTATATTTATTTATAAAATATAAAGCATATTATATGATGTGATCAATACTAAAGAAATATATATAATCTTTCATTAGCAATAAAAGCTATCAGAGATATGTTATAATAACTTATTATCCTGCACTCATATAAATATTCTAGTCAAAACTATTAGGCAAAAAGATCTTAAAAATATTTTTATGATTATCTATCTTATTGATTTCTGTAAAGCCGTTAAGTAAGTAATACGATACCCATAAGCGTTAATTATAGACATGCATGCATAATGGTTATAAAATATATAATCCCGTAAAAAGATAATAGTCATCTACCAAACACCTTCAATATCGTTTTTAATTATTTAGTATCGATATAGACATTATTTATCTTTAATCTATTTTAAAAGAATCATATCAATATAATGATATTGATATCAGATCAAGCCTCTTAATCGCTAATATCATAAAAGCAGTGTATACTAACCTACGTACTATACAGTACCATTTTATCCTAGCAAATATACTTTGCCAATTCAGTAATGTTACCGTAATGTCCATGCGATATTAATTAATACGTCATTGATTCTAATTAGCTATTTTTAGCTATTTGGCATCATTACTACTAATTAAAAAAGTTCAGTCTATAATCCAAAATTAATGTTATTAATATGCTATAAAACAATACTATATAGCTGTAAAGTAAACTTTTAGAACATGGGATGTCAATGATCTAACAAGCTAGATGAGCAGGAATAAAATAAGGCTAATAAACAAGAGGAATTAATTTGCGTTAATATATTTACAAATCAAAATCAGTTTTATCAATATTATGTTATCAAAATATATCGTTTTACCTTAAGCACAGCGACTTTTAACAAAAGTAGGCATGAGTTCAAAATGTAAGAAAGAAAATAGAGAAAAGTTATTTATTACTTTATAGTAAAGACACATTCTTTGAATAATTTCAATGCTATTGCCCACCATATTCTTAAAGATAAATTTTATAATAAACTGAAATGATTCAATTCAACAGGAGATGATAGTCATGTTTCAGTTGTTAAAACAAGACATTCACTTGGGCGTTGCCAGTACCGATAAACAGAGTGCTATTCGCCAGGTAGCTGCTGCTCTCAATAAGGCTGGTTACGTTAATGCCGCTTATGTGGACGGAATGTTACAACGTGAGTTGCAAACTTCGACCTATTTGGGTAACGGCATTGCTATTCCACACGGCACTACTGACACTTATGATTTAGTATTAAATACCGGCATTCAAGTATTTCAGTATCCACAAGGTATAGACTGGGGATCGGGAGAGACAGTTTATATTGTAATCGGCATTGCTGCTCGTTCTGATGAACACTTAGTACTATTGCGTCAGTTGACTCGTGTGCTGAGTGATGACAGCATAGCTCAACAACTAGCCGAAACCCTTTCAGTAGATGAATTACATAGCCTATTGATGGAAAAAAAAGATGAATTAAGGTTCGATATTTCCCTAATTACACTCAATGTAAATACTGATAACTTAATGACTTTACAGGCAATAAATGCAGGAAATTTACAGAAGATAGGTGCAGTTACCACTCTGTTTATCAAAGAAGTACTGACTAATCCTCCCCTGTATTTAGGACAGGGAATTTGGTTAAGCGACAGTAGTAAGGGGAACATTGTCAACGCAGCTGCTGTCAGCTTGCCAGTGAAGATATTCGAGGAAGATGGAGAAAAAGTTGGACTGCTCCTTACCGTTTCTGTAGCTAATATACAATCGCTAGTAATATTGAATTATCTTAGTGATTTACTGCTAGCTAATGAAGGTCAACAACTACTACATGCTGATGCTGCTACTATACTGTCTTTACTTACAAGTAAAATACCTCAAAAAAGTAAGGCATTAAGTGCAGAATATGTGATCCGAAATGAACATGGGTTACATGCCAGACCAGGCACTACACTCGTTAACATCATCAAGCAATTTAATAGTGAAATTACTGTTACTAACTTAGATGGTAACGGAAAATCAGCAAATGGTCGTAGTTTGATAAAAGTAGTAGCGCTAGGAGTGCAGAAAGGACATCATTTACGTTTTATGGCCAATGGAGAAGATGCTCAAGCTATGTTGCAAGCAATAGGCAAAGCAATTAGTGAAGGACTGGGCGAAGATATAGCATGATTAAGAAAGTAGCAACTATCACCTTAAATCCAGCTTATGATTTAGTGGGTTCGTGCCAAGATATTGAACTTGGGAGAGTGAATCGTATACAAACTGTTAGTTTACATGCTGCAGGTAAAGGTATTAACGTTGCCAAAGTGCTAAAGGATTTAGGGGTCGATGTTTCTGTTAGTGGTTTTTTAGGTAAAGATAATCAAGATGGATTTCAGTTAATGTTTAATGATTTGGATATTGACAATCATTTCCACTCAGTGCCAGGTAATACGCGTATTAATGTTAAATTAACCGAAAAAAATAGTATAGTTACTGATTTCAATTTCTCTGGTTTTGAAGTCACTACACAGGACTGGGAACGTTTTGTGCACGACTCCCTAATTTGGCTAAGCCAATTTGATATGATTGCAATTAGTGGCAGTCTGCCAGCGGGCATTGATCCTAATAACTTTACTGATTGGATGATCTGTTTGCGCGCGCAATGTCCACGTATCATTTTCGACAGCAGTCACGAGACGTTGATAGCTGGACTAAAAATTGCTCCATGGTTGATTAAACCAAATCGCCACGAATTAGAGATCTATACAGGTCGTCCATTGCCGCTATTAGAAGATGTAGTGACTGCTGCACAAGCACTACACAAAGAAGGCATTGCTCATGTAATTATTTCTCTTGGTGATGAAGGGGCGGTATGGATTAATCGATCAAGTATTTGGATCGCTAAACCACCAATCTGTAAGAGTGTTATTAGTACTGTAGGTGCTGGTGATTCGATGGTCGGTGGCCTTATGTACGGTTTGTTGATGTGCCAATCCAATGAAGATACTTTTCGTCTAGCTACTGCTGTAGCCGCATTAGCAGTGAGTCAGATTAATGTTGGCGTGAAAGATCGCTTACAATTATCTGCATTAATGGAACGTGTCGATCTGAAACATTTTGATCAAAAGTAGGAGTAAGTATGAAAACGCTGCTAATAATAGACAGCTCATTGGGGCATGCACGTAGTTACATAGTAAAACGTATGTTAGCAACTGCCTTAACAAAAACTAACTTGACGTTGACTACATCGTTGATTGATGCTGAATTAGTCGTGATAATAGGTAAATCTGCATTACTTGATTCTACGATCAACGGAAAATTAGTTTATATAGGAAAGATAGAACAGGCCGTAGAGGACCCACAAGTATTTTTAGAACATGCTAAAATCGCAGCCAAAATTTACCAGCAAGCAACCGATTCAATAGATACTCTAAAGACCGACAATAAAAAAAGGATTGTAGCAATCACCGCTTGTCCGACTGGTGTGGCACATACTTTTATGGCAGCGGAAGCCATTGAACAAGAAGCAAAGAGACGTGGCTGGTGGGTAAAAGTCGAGACAAGAGGTTCTGTAGGTACCAGTAGTGTCATCACATCAGAAGAAGTTGCAGCAGCTGATCTAGTAATTGTAGCAGCTGATATTGAAGTGGATCTTAATAAGTTTATTGGTAAACCAATATACCATACCTCCACTGGATTAGCATTAAAGAAAACAGCACAGGAGTTAGATAAAGCGCTTTTAGAAGCTATAGTCTTCCATACACAAAAACAAAAAAATGGTGCAGTAACTAAAAAGAAAGCAGGTAATATCCTTTATCGTCACCTGCTAACCGGTGTTTCTTATATGTTACCGATGGTAGTAGCATGGGGATTATGCATAGCATTATCCTTTATGTTTGGCATTAAAGCATTTGAAGTAAAAGGCACATTAGCGGCAGCGCTAATGCAAATTGGTAGTGGTGCAGCTTTTACATTAATGATACCCGTCTTGGCTGGATTTATTGCGTTTTCCATCGCTGATCGTCCCGGATTGACACCTGGATTAATCGGTGGAATGCTAGCGATGAATACAGGGTCAGGTTTCCTCGGTGGCATTATTGCTGGATTTCTTGCGGGGTACGTAGCTAAAGTCATGAGCAATAAGCTCAACCTAATAAAAAACATGGAAGCGCTAAAACCAATATTAATTATTCCGTTCTTCACTAGTGTAATCTGCGGTTTAATTATGATTTATATCGTTGGTGCACCAGTGGCTAAAATTATGGAGTTTTTGACTAACTGGCTACAATCGCTAGGTACTGCTAATGCTGTATTACTTGGAACGATTATTGGCGCCATGATGTGTATTGATATGGGTGGTCCAATCAATAAAGCAGCGTATGCCTTCAGTATTGCACTACTAAGCTCATCAGTATATGCACCTATGGCAGCAGTTATGGCGGCTGGTATGGTTCCACCATTATCAATGGGCTTAGCAACTATAATAGCACGTAGTAAGTTTAATCAGTCTGAGCAGGCAGCTGGTAAAACTGCCTTACTATTAGGTTTATGTTTTATTTCTGAAGGAGCAATTCCATTTGCAGCTCGTGATCCTATGAGAGTATTACCTTGTTGTATCATGGGAGGGGCCCTAACTGGAGCATTATCGATGTTATTTGGAGTTCAGTTGATGGCACCTCATGGGGGGGTTTTTGTCTTGTTAATACCGGGGGCTATAACTCCAGTAGTGTTATATCTTATAGCTATCACTTCAGGAACATTGTTAGCAGGTTCTGCGTATGCTTTTTTAAAAGGAGCTAAAATGTCTGTGACTACTGCTGATTAAAGCATGGACTAAAAAACACGCAGCCATACTATAATCTGCGTGTTTTTTAGTTGATGACAATCATAAAAGCTAGTAAACCTTGATTACCACAGAGAAAATTTCATAAACTAATATATCTTATCTGATCTCATATCTTTTAAAGTATTAAACTATTAAATCAAAAATATTCTAGATGCAGTTATTATAGTTTCAAAGAAAAATTCATACATATAATAGACATTCATGTATTTTTAAATACTCTCATATAAACATATCATCAATATCACAATACTATTATGTATATGTATGATATGAATGAAAGTAAAATTGCACACAGATGTACCTTGCTGCATGTTGGGGTAAGTATTGATATCATCAATAAGCTTATTTCGTAATTCTAGATTGAAAAAATTAAGTAATATCAATACATTCAACGTTATTTTATATAATAAATCCTATATATACCACTAATATAATATAAGTTATCTTTATATAACATTTTACGCTTTTATAAAATTAAAGTGCGATAAAATCGCAAAATTGCTTAATTTTATTATAAGATAACATTAAATTTTATTTAATCTAATAAATCTATAAATAATGATTTGTGCATGATGAAGTATATTATATGATAAAATCATCGATTAGAATAACTATGAATTAATCTATATCCATGTATTTAGTAATTCGAGACAGCCATAATCCTATTATGAAATAATATTAAACTCATACCTAATCATTATCTAGTCGTCTTCAACGTCTCTTATGCCTGGACTAAGAGATCTAAATCTTCTTCTTGAAGACATTCAGCCACGCGTTGTAAACCAACCACATTCTCATTTTCTGCTGTGCGAATTAACGTAACACCTTGGGTATTACGACCTACTACGCTAATCTCTGATACTCGAGTACGAACTAACTTGCCTGTATCAGTAATTAACATAATCTGATCTGTCGTGTCTACTTGTACAGCACCAACTACTTGGCCATTACGCTTGCTAACTTTAATAGAGATAACTCCCTGAGTAGGGCGTGACTTAGTTGGGTATTCAGTAATTGCAGTACGTTTGCCAAATCCATTTTTAGTCACAGTCAAAATAGCCCCTTTAGTACCACGAGGAATAATTAGTGAAATCACCTTATCTCCTAACCCCAGATTGATACCGTTTACACCAGTAGCGATACGACCCATAGAACGCACCTTCATTTCATGGAAACGTACCACTTTGCCACTGGCAGAAAATAGCATTACTTCGTTATTACCATCAGTTAGATTTACACCAATCAATTCGTCACCTTCACTAAGATTAACGGCAATAATACCAGCGCTGCGTGGACGGCTGAACTCACTCAATGCGGTTTTCTTTACTGTGCCGCTAGCTGTTGCCATAAATACATATCGTCCCTCCTCATACTCACGAACTGGTAAGATAGCTGTAATACGCTCATTATTTTCCAATGGTAATAAATTAACGATTGGACGGCCACGCGAAGTACGCCTAGCTTCAGGTAATTGGTATATCTTCATCCAGTACAGACGACCACGATTAGAAAAGCACATGATGGTATCATGGGTGTTAGCTACTAATAAGAAATTAATAAAATCTTCTTCTTTGATGCGGGCAGCAGAACGACCTTTTCCGCCACGGCGTTGTGCCTCATAGTCAGACAGAGGTTGATATTTAACATATCCATAATAAGACAATGTTACCACTACATCTTCTTGATTAATAAGATCTTCGATATTAATATCTGGAATATTTGAGGTTATTTCTGTGCGACGATTATCACTGTAATTTTCTTTTATTTCTATCAATTCATCACGGATAACCTTCATTAGATAATCAGGGTTTTCTAAAATAGAAGTCAACCTAGTTATAACGTTGAGCAACTCATTATATTCATTTAATAACTTCTCGTGCTCTAAACTAGTTAATTTTTGTAGACGCAGATCCAAAATTCCCTGTGCCTGTTGAATACTCAAATAATATTTTCCATCACGAATGCCACATTCAGATTCTAACCACTCTGGACGCGCAGAATGCGCACCGACGCGTTCTATCATTTCACGTACCTTTCCTAGTTCTAAAGCTTCCTTTACTAATGCAAATTTAGCTTCTGCCGGGGTCGAGACGCAACGGATTAACTCAATGATTGAATCAATATTAGCTAACGCAATAGTTATTGCTTCTAATATATGAGCACGTTCACGGGCTTTACGTAGTTCGAAGATAGTACGGCGCGTCACGATCTCACGACGATGATGCAGAAAAGATAGTAGAATATCTTTTATATTCAACAATTTTGGTTGACCATTATGCAATGCAACCATGTTGATACCAAAAGTCACCTGTAATTGAGTTAATGTATACAAGTTATTTAGTACTACCTCACTCACTGAATCTCGTTTAATTTCTATCACAATACGCATGCCATCTTTATCAGACTCATCACGCAATGCGCTGATACCTTCTACTCGTTTTTCTTTGACTAATTCAGCAATTTTTTCAATTAACCGTGCCTTGTTTACTTGATAGGGAATCTCACAAATAATGATAGTTTCATGTCCTGTTTTTGCATCTCTTTCTATCTTTGCTCTAGCACGTAGATAGATTTTACCACGACCTGTACGATAGGCTTCTTCAATACCATTGCGACCATTTATAATGGCGGCGGTCGGAAAATCAGGTCCGGGTATGTATGCCATCAATGCATCAATAGTGATATTGTCATCATCGATGTATGCTAGACAGCCATTGATAACTTCTAATAGATTATGAGGTGGAATATTAGTAGCCATACCAACAGCAATACCAGATGCTCCATTAACCAATAAATTCGGAATTTTTGTTGGCATAACAGCCGGAATCTGCTCGGTGTCGTCATAGTTAGGTATAAAATCAACTGTTTCTTTGTCTAGATCGGCTAGCAGCTCATGAGCTATTTTAGACATACGGACTTCTGTATAACGCATTGCTGCAGCAGAGTCGCCATCAACGGAACCAAAGTTCCCCTGACCGTCAATCAGCATATAACGTAGTGAAAATGGCTGTGCCATGCGTACAATAGTATCATAAACAGCAATATCCCCGTGCGGATGATATTTTCCTATCACGTCGCCAACGACACGAGCTGATTTTTTATATGGTTTATTCCAATTGTTACCTAATACATTCATTGCGTATAAAACACGACGATGTACAGGCTTTAAGCCATCACGGATATCTGGAAGTGCACGTCCAACAATAACAGACATCGCATAGTCTAGATACGACTTTTTTAACTCGTCTTCAATATTTACCGATGTTATTTCTCTAGCAAAGTCGCTCATGGAGTTAGTATCCCCGTGCTAATAAATCATTTTCCCACTGCTATAGTGGATAAGTCATGCAATAATACCATAAGCACACATTAGAAGAAAAAAATAAGGATCTTATTATCCATAATTTATCGCTCATCATCGATGAAAAAGATATCAGATTTGTGCAGGAATATGTACAATCTCTATAATAAAAATTAAGAGTTAGATACCTATGAATCAAACATTAGGAAGCCGTCATAAAGAAAATATTGATCATGATGAAATCACTAAGTTTGAGTCTATAGCAGAAAGTTGGTGGGATCTAAATGGTAAATGCAAATTATTACACCGCATGAACCCATTACGCTTAAACTATATCATGCACCATGCCAATGGTCTTTTTTGCAAAAAGGTACTTGATATCGGCTGTGGAGGTGGTATTTTATCAGAAAGCATGGCGCATGAGGGCGCTCAAGTGGTCGGCATAGATATGGCGGAAAAAATACTGCAAATTGCTCGTTGGCATTCATTAGCAATTGGTGTAAATGTGACTTACATGCAGGATACAGCAGAAAATCATGCTAAATTCAATACACATCAGTATGATGTTATCACTTGTATGGAAATGCTCGAGCACGTACCTAATCCAGCATCAATAGTATTTGCTTGTATTCGTCTAGTAAAATCAGGAGGTCATGTGTTTTTCTCTACAATAAATCGTAATTTTAAATCATGGTTGCTAGCAATAATAGGTACAGAATATATTCTAAATATACTACCAAAAGGCACACATGAATATAAGAAATTTATCCGGCCTTCTGAATTAATTGGCTTGGTTGACAGTACTCTATTGCAAGGAAAACACATAATTGGTCTACATTACAATCCGCTTACCGATCATATTAAACTTAGCAGTAATGTTGATGTAAATTATATTGTGCATATGCAATATCAAGACGAATTATCATAAAAATGATCTCTTTTAATAGCATCAACCGTATTAAATGATCAGTAAAAATCGCTGTCTTTTTAATTAGCTTTCTCTTGAATATTTAATAAAACAACCAAGAATAGAATTATTAGTTTCAAAGAATACAATATCTAGATTTTTGTAACCTTACTTGCTAATAGCTATGGCTTATTTGTGCAATCTACAGGCTACTTTAAATCAAAAATTACCGATCATTTTCTTCACTTGCAAACACCTAATTTTCCCACTATCTTGTTATTTTACTGATACGCACTCCCCTATATATAGGGTTTATATACAGAGCAGAAAGACTTCATTTTGCTTATGAGGACCCTACAGACAGGTAATAACACCACATGAACCACAGTCTGCTTGTAACTAAACGCGATAGCCGTAAAGAACGCATTGATCTTGATAAAATCCACCGGTTGATTGATTGGGCTGCAGAAGGGTTAAATAACATTTCAGTCTCTCAAGTAGAACTGCGTTCGCATATTCAATTTTATGACGGCATTAAAACTGCCGACATTCATGAAACCATCATTAAAGCCGCGGCAGATCTTATTTCCAATGATACACCAGATTACCAGTATTTAGCTGCACGCTTAGCTATTTTTCACCTACGTAAAAAAGCATACGGACAATTTGAACCACCAAAGTTACACACGCATGTTATGCGTATGGTCGAAATTGGTAAGTATGATAAACTTCTTCTAGAAGATTATAGTACTGAAGAGTTTGAGCAGATGGACGATTTTATCGATCACTGGCGTGATATGAATTTCTCATATGCGGCCGTTAAGCAGCTAGAAGGTAAATATTTAGTCCAAAATCGAGTGAGCGGTGAGATCTATGAAAGTGCACAGTTCCTTTATATTCTAATTGCAGCCTGTTTATTTTCTAACTACCCACGTGAAATCCGTCTAGACTACGTTAAACGTTTCTATAACGCGATTTCCACCTTTAAGATTTCACTACCAACACCCATCATGTCTGGCGTACGTACTCCAACTCGCCAGTTTAGCTCATGCGTATTGATAGAGTGCGGTGATAGCCTTGATTCGATTAATGCCACATCTGGAGCTATTGTAAAATATATTTCGCAACGCGCTGGAATTGGGGTTAATGCTGGCAGCATCCGTGCGCTAGGCAGCCCAATACGTAGAGGAGAAGCATTTCATACAGGTTGTATCCCATTTTACAAACACTTCCAAAGTGCTGTAAAATGCTGCTCCCAAGGAGGAGTGCGCGGCGGTGCTGCAACACTATTCTATCCGATTTGGCATCTAGAAGTAAAAAATTTGCTAGTTTTAAAAAATAATCGTGGTGTTGAAGGTAATCGAGTCCGCCATATTGATTACGGCGTGCAACTAAATCGTTTAATGTACCAGAGGTTGATTCAAGGAAAAGATATTACTTTGTTCAGTCCATCAGATGTTCCAGGGTTATATGCATCTTTTTTTGCTGACCAGGAGGAATTTGAACGCCTTTATGTAAAATATGAGCAAGACGATAGTATTCGCCAAAAACGGGTAAAAGCTATTGAATTATTTTCTTTGATGATGCAAGAACGTGCTTCTACTGGCAGAATATATATTCAGAATGTTGATCACTGCAACACTCATGGTCCATTTAATCCTAAAATCGCACCAATTCGACAGTCTAATCTATGTTTAGAAATAACCTTACCAA
Source organism: Serratia symbiotica (assembly GCA_900155695.1). Taxonomy (GTDB): domain Bacteria; phylum Pseudomonadota; class Gammaproteobacteria; order Enterobacterales; family Enterobacteriaceae; genus Serratia_E; species Serratia_E symbiotica_A. The sequence continues at coordinate 228,975 of FUHL01000001.1, read as the reverse complement.
GTAAACCACTAAATCACCTAAACGATGAAAATGGAGAAATTGCCCTATGTACTTTATCTGCGTTTAATCTTGGCACTATAGACAGTCTAGATGATCTAGAAGAACTAGCAATTTTGGCAGTACGTTCACTGGACGCCCTTTTGGACTATCAAGATTATCCAATTAAAGCCGCGTATCGCGGTGCAATGGGTCGCCGTACACTAGGCATTGGAGTGATTAACTTTGCACACTATTTAGCAAAAAATGGTGTTCGTTACTCCGATGGAAGTGCTAATAACTTAACTCATAAGACCTTTGAAGCCATTCAGTATTATCTTTTGAAAGCCTCTAACCGTTTAGCTCAGGAAAAGGGCGCGTGCCCATGGTTTAATGAAACAAACTATGCTCAAGGAATTTTACCAATAGATACCTATAAAAAAGATTTAGATATCATCTGCAATGAATCATTACATTATGATTGGGAAACCTTACGTCAAGAGATCCAAGCGACCGGCCTGCGCAACTCAACGTTGTCTGCTCTGATGCCATCAGAGACTTCTTCACAAATTTCAAATGCTACCAATGGTATCGAACCACCGCGAGGTCATATCAGTATTAAAGCATCTAAAGATGGTATATTACGTCAAGTAGTACCAGAATATGAATGTTTAAAAAATAAATATGAATTGTTGTGGGACATGCCAAACAATGAGGGTTACCTGCAACTAGTCGCCTTGATGCAAAAATTTATTGATCAATCGATATCTGCCAACACTAATTATGACCCCAGCCGCTTTCCTGCCGGAAAGGTGCCAATGAAACAGTTATTAAAAGATCTTCTCACTGCGTATAAATTTGGTATTAAAACCCTATACTACCAGAATACCCGTGACGGTGCAGAAGATATACAGGGCGATATGCAACAAATTTCTCATATCGATTATGAAAGCTGCGAAAGCGGTGCCTGTAAGATATAATATATATGATCCATAAGTTCTTTTATTGAGAACTTATAAACGATAATCGATACAAGAAGCGTTGTAAGGAGCAAATAAGAACAGGCATCAAAGACATAAATTTTATGAGCGCTCTATAAATAATAAAGAAATAAAATTAAGTATTAGGGTACTTATTGCCCTTATTTTATCCATGTTATGATAGATTACAGGTTAGAGGCTTATGGCATATACTACTTTTTCTCAGAAAAAAAACAACCCGTTGCTAGAGCCAATGTTTTTTGGCCAATCAGTAAATGTAGCTCGATACGACCAACAAAAGCATGCAATATTCGAAAAATTAATTGAGAAACAATTATCCTTCTTCTGGCGTCCAGAAGAAGTAGATGTTTCCCGCGACCGTATTGACTATCAAGCGCTACCAGAGCATGAGAAACATATTTTTATTAGTAATCTTAAGTACCAAACGTTATTAGACTCTATTCAAGGACGGAGTCCAAATGTAGCTCTTCTTCCACTAATCTCTATTCCAGAGCTGGAAACCTGGGTAACAACTTGGTCATTTTCTGAAACCATTCACTCACGTTCTTATACGCATATCATTCGTAATATCGTAAATGATCCAACATTAGTTTTTAATGATATTGTCACGAACCAAGCAATCCTCAAACGTACGCAAGATATTTCTAGCTATTATGATAATCTAATTGAAATGACCAGCTATTATCATCTATTAGGAGAAGGTCACCACAAAGCAAACGGAAAAAATGTTATTATCAATCTACACACACTAAAAAAACAACTCTATCTATGCTTAATGAGTGTAAACGCACTAGAAGCCATTCGATTCTATGTCAGTTTTGCTTGTTCATTTGCTTTTGCAGAACGTGAGGTGATGGAAGGCAATGCTAAAATTATTAAATTAATTGCTCGTGATGAAGCGTTACACCTTACTGGTACACAGCATATGCTAAATTTAATGCGTTCTGGTATTGATGATCCGGAAATGGCAGAAATTGCTATAGAATGCAAACAACAGTGCTATGATTTATTCATACTAGCTGCTAAACAGGAGAAAGAGTGGGCTAAATACCTATTTAGGTACGGATCGATGATAGGATTAAATAAAGATATATTATGTCAGTATATAGAATATATAAGCAATATTAGAATGCAAGCGGTTGGACTAGATATCCCATTTAAGACACGATCTAACCCTATTCCTTGGATTAATCCTTGGCTCGTCTCAGATAACGTACAAGTGGCGCCGCAGGAGGTAGAAGTGAGCTCTTATCTAGTTGGGCAAATTGATGCAGAAGTGCATTCTGATGATCTACGTCATTTCGAGTTATAGGCAATGTTAAAACCGACAATCACGCTGCGTATTGCCAGTACGCAGTTTGGCTACTTGAAAACTACATACTGCTTGCTTGATTTATTAGAACTATATGCAGTTAAAGTAGAGTACCAATGTCGTTCTGGCTATTGTGGTGCCTGCCGATTGAAATTATTAAAAGGAGAAGTGGCTTATAGGCAACCACCGTTAGCATTAATTAATAAAGGTGAAATCTTACCATGTTGTTGTATACCCCTAACAGATATTGAACTAGATATATAGAGCAGTATGATATTATTAAGCAACTAAATATCTACTATAAATTTAAAATAACTGTGTTTGAATATTTTTTTACAGGCAGGAAACTACAAATTAAAAAAGATAAAATTATTCATGAATGATAAATAAAATTTATATAATGCTATTAGCAATAGTTCTATATTGCTGATTTAAATTAATATATAAAATATTTTCTATTAATTTTGTTCTTTTTCATGCATTTAAAATAAAAGCATCTTTTGATTTATATATTGATTGATATATAAGATATTGGATTGAACTATTGTATTATATGGATTTTAGAGATAATATCGATCTTATAAAAAGGTATCCTAAATAACTTATACATTCTTTCTTTCAATATCTATATATTAAAATGTAATTTATCTATAATTTAAAAGTTGATTTTATTATGACAACAACTGCATACAAAAGATTTCACATGACATCTATTTTATTAATGTCTCTTGAATATTATATCAGTAATATAACTGCTAATTTAGATTTATAACTCGTTTTACTTGTAATGTATAATAATACTTTTATAGTGATTTACTTTTCGGAAAACTATCATTCTATCTATAAGAATGAAAATGATTAAGATTAGCTATTCTAACCCATGAACAAAACAAACAAGCCAACGACTTTCCTGGCTTTGTATATAAATTAGTGAATTATTTACTTAGATTAATCAAGTATAATCTATCTTATGTTAATATATCATAATCCTTTCTATCTTTCGATTTAATTTATAATAGTTATTTAGTTTAGCAAAAGCTTATTATTATATAATATATCCATTATTTTTATCTTATTAACAAATAAGATTCTTTCTTAATTTAATTATGTATTTTAAAAACAATAGTAGATAAGATGCTAAAGAAATAATGTTAAATTAATAACATGTCATGAAACTATGTGGAATTTTAATTCCATCGATGATTACGAATAAATTACCTATAATAAAATATTTATTTATGGATATAAAAAAGTTAACAGAGAATATCTATATGCAGCATGTTATGCATTTCGCAAGATGAATGGTAAAACTTGATTTTTTCTTACTCTATCAAGAGTAATGACAAAATAGTAGAATAAAAGTAATGTCTTTTTATGTAGATGTATATTAATTCATCATTTGTATTTTATTGCTAATCGATAGTCTATTGAGATTGAAAAACAAGCTACATGGATCGAACGATCAGTATAAAATTTTGTAAAATTAAAAATTATACTATATAAATATAACGTATAATTAGTAGCATTTAAAATACACTCCGTAGAAATGTAGAATAATATTGCACAAGGAGTAAAGATGACTATTAATGAGAATAAGCAAAAAGCATTAGCGATGGCACTTAATCAAATTGAAAAACAATTTGGCAAAGGTTCGATTATGCGCTTAGGTGAAGACCGTTCGATGGATATCGAAACGATTTCTACCGGTTCATTATCATTGGATATTGCACTTGGTGCTGGTGGTCTTCCAATGGGCCGGATTGTTGAGATTTATGGGCCAGAATCTTCTGGAAAAACTACTTTAACGTTACAGGTAATTGCTGCGGCACAGCGTGAAGGTAAAATTTGTGCATTTATTGACGCTGAGCATGCACTAGACCCAATTTATGCCAAAAAGGTAGGTGTCAATATTGATAATCTATTGTGTTCCCAGCCTGACACTGGTGAACAAGCATTAGAAATCTGTGATGCATTAACACGATCTAACGCAGTGGACCTTATTATTGTTGATTCTGTAGCTGCGCTTACTCCAAAGGCTGAAATAGAAGGTGAAATAGGCGATTCACATATGGGATTGGCAGCACGTATGATGAGTCAGGCAATGCGTAAATTGGCAGGAAATCTTAAAAACGCTAATACTCTTCTAATTTTCATAAACCAAATTCGTATGAAAATTGGCGTGATGTTCGGCAATCCTGAAACAACTACTGGTGGTAACGCCCTCAAATTTTATGCTTCTGTCCGTCTAGATATTCGTCGTGTTGGCGCTATTAAAGAAGGTGATGAAATAGTTGGTAGCGAGACACGCGTAAAAGTGGTAAAAAACAAAATTGCTGTACCGTTTAAGCAAGCTGATTTCCAAATCATATACAGTGAGGGAATAAACCAGCAAGGGGAACTAATTGATTTGGGTGTTAAGTATAAAATGATCGAAAAATCAGGTGCTTGGTATAGTTATAATGGTGCAAGCATCGGTCAAGGCAAGACAAATGCCTGTAACTTTCTTAAAGAGAACTTATCTATTGCTGCTGAGTTGAATCAAAAATTACGTGATCTATTACTATATAATAGTAATAAAAAATTTGTTGATAACAGAGAACTTGCCAAAATTGATGCAGAAGAAAACAGTAAACAATGTTCATGACTAGCAATACAATACTACTATTGTATAATAGCATTATTTATCCTAATAAATTGAATATTGCTAATTTTCTAGCCGCGTCTCGTGCGTCTCATTTATAGTATAACACCATGACCTGAGTAGAGAAACAGAATAAAAATTAAATAGCGATGTAAGCTTAGTATTTTATAATGCTAGGTTTTAATAATTATTTAAATATAAAATAGTAAAATTTATGAAATAAAAATTATCTATTTTTTGCTGAGATAAAACAAAGATGACATTTAAATCGCTATCCGCGCCTATTATTTTTCATTAATCATAACTGTAATAAGAAAAGAAATATGTAATGTATGCATAAGGACTTATAAAAACGTGAAAGATAACCATGCGTGCAATCGATGTAATTATATTACGCTATATTTAATAGCAGTAATAAAAGAAATAAATTACTTTGAGAAAATTTTTTATTTTGTGCTTAAATAATATAATAAAATTTTATATGGATCTATCTTTCAGATATCTTAGCGCTTCCAAGCGGGAAATTTAAGACAATGTAAGATTGTGTTGAATAATACATGTACACTACATTTTACTTTCCTCTAAATAAAATTTATCTTCCTCCTCTAATTTTCGTCATTCGTGAACGAGCAGCCATGATCACTATGATATATTTCTTGGTTGTATATCGTCATTATAGATTTTCAGGAACATTATGAACAAGAGTACTGCTGAGATTCGTCAAGCATTTCTTGATTTTTTTTATACTAAAGGACATAAAGTTATAGAAAGCAATTCTTTAGTATCCAAAAATGACCCAACACTATTATTTACTAATGCTGGCATGAACCAATTTAAAGATATTTTCTTGGGACTTGATACACGTTATTATTCTCGAGCCACCACATCGCAGCGTTGTATGCGTGCTGGCGGTAAGCATAACGATCTTGAGAACGTTGGTTATACTGCACGTCATCATACTTTCTTTGAAATGCTAGGTAATTTTAGCTTTGGTGATTATTTCAAGCATGAAGCTATTATCTATGCTTGGGAGCTTCTTACTGATAAAAAATGGTTTAATTTACCAAAAGAAAAACTGTGGATTACTGTTTATGCAACAGATCATGAAGCGTTTGAAATATGGCAAAAATATATTGGTGTAGCAACGGAGCGTATAATCCGCATTGGAGATAATAAAGGGACCGCTTTTGTTTCCGACAATTTTTGGCAAATGGGGGATACAGGACCATGTGGTCCATGTACAGAAATATTCTATGATCACGGAGATAATATCCGTGGTGGCCCTCCTGGTAGCTCTAAAGAACATGGAGATCGTTACATTGAGATCTGGAACATCGTCTTCATACAGTTTAATAGACAATCCGATGGGACTATGGTTCCTTTGCGTAAACCTTCAGTTGATACAGGCATGGGATTGGAACGTATCGCGGCAGTTTTACAGAATGTACATTCGAATTATGAGATTGATATCTTCCGCGTTTTAATTGCCAATATAGCAAAAATAACTAATACAACTGACTTAAGTAATAAGTCCTTGCGTGTTATCGCCGATCACATACGTGCTTGTGCTTTTTTGATATCAGACGGTATTATGCCATCTCGTGAGAATCGTGGTTATGTACTTCGACGCATTATTCGTCGTGCTATACGCCATGGTAATATGTTAGGTGTAAAAGAAACATTCTTATATAAACTAGTAGCACCCCTCATTGAAGTCATGGGATTTGCTTCCCATGAATTAAAACGTCAACAATCACTAATCGAACAAGTACTAAAAACTGAAGAAGAACAGTTTTCTATAACATTAGAGAATGCTTTAGTGATTCTAAACAATGAGTTAAATAAATTATCTGGCAAAATATTAGACGGAAGCATTGCATTTCGTTTATACGATACTTTTGGTTTTCCATTTGATCTTACTGCCGATATTTGCCGCGAACGTGGTATAAAAGTTGACAAATCTAGTTTTAATAAAGCCATGGAATTGCAGCAAAGTCGCGCTCGGTCAACTAGTAATTTTAACTCAAACTATAATAGCTTAATCTGTATAGATGGTAGTAGCCAATTCTGTGGTTATGTTGATGAAACACAGCAGGCAATTGTCATTGCTTTGTTCCGTGATGGTCAGGTAGTCGAAAAAATCCATGCGGGTGAAGAGGCAATAGTAGTACTTAATATAACTCCATTTTATGGAGAATCCGGTGGTCAGGTGGGAGATACAGGTATCTTAAAAGGCACCGAGATGGATTTTATTGTAAGTGACACAAAAAAATATGGCCCAGTTATTGGGCATGTAGGTAAACTTTCGCATGGATTTCTAAAAGTAAATGATCGTGTTAATGCGCAGATTGATATTGTACGCCGAAATCGTATCTGCCTTAACCATTCTGCAACCCATCTATTGCACGCTGCCCTCCGACAAACGTTAGGTAATGCTGTTACGCAGAAAGGCTCACTAGTTAACGATCAATATTTACGTTTCGATTTTTCATACAATGCAGCCATGCAATCTGAACAGATCCGTATAGTGGAATATTTGGTAAATCAGAAGGTGCGTTGTAACATACCAATACAAATAGAAATAATGCCTATAGAAGATGCTAAAGCAAAGGGAGCCATAGCCTTATTCGGTGAAAAATATGCTGATAATGTTCGCGTATTAACCATCGGGGGATTCTCTACTGAACTATGTGCTGGCACTCATACTAACCGTACCGGTGATATTGGTTTGTTTCACATTTTAACTGAATCGAGTACGGCTGCAGGCACTCGCCGTATTGAAGCAGTAACTGGTGAAAACGCAATTGCTAAGTTACATCAAAAAAGTGATCTCCTACAAATTATCGCGAATTTATTAAAAAGTGATAACAGCAACATAGAAAATAAACTACGTACAATAATTGATCATTCCTATATATTAGAAAAAGACTTGCAAAAGTTAAAAAATAAACAGATATCAGAGATATGCACAGCTTTATCTAGTCAGGTCAAAGAAGCACATGGCGTGCAAATATTAGTTAGTCAAGTAGATCAGGTAGAATCAAAAATGTTGCGAATGATGGTTAATAGACTGAAAAATACGTTTGGTTCAGCTATTATCGTGCTTGCTACAACTTTTGATAATAAGATCAATTTAATTGCAGGCGTAACTAAAGACCTAACAGATCGAATTAACGCGGCAGAATTAGTCTGTTATGTCGCTCGTCAGATAGGTGGTAATGGTGGTGGAAAACCAGATATCGCGCAGGCAGGCGGAACAGATATTAATGCTCTTCCTTCGGCTTTAAATAGTGTAGTCGGCTGGGTGACTTGCAATCTATAAAAGTTTAGCATAACTAATTTTCATATTGTTATCTGCAAGTTTCAGAGCACAAAAGCAATCTTAAAATTAATACTAATGATTAAGTAATAATAATACTATTATTATTAAACATATTAATACTTAATTAAGATATATGAATAAACTCAATAACATATCAAAACTTTAAAATATAGGCTTATCACTCTTACATATTATTTTGCTAGTGATAGATATATAAATTTACCTGATGAATGAATCAATAGATTAATGTTACCATCTTTATAAACTAAAAAATTTGTTAATCTAAATTAGCTTTGATCTAATCACGATATATATTAAGGAATTAGTCGCTTTCAACTTAGCTATGATTTGCTATAAATACATGCTTGCAGTCTTTATTTAGTACAAACATCGCTAGATGGTAATTGAACATAAAATTTTTATGTTTAGTAACTTCAGTCTCTAAAATAAAAGTCATTTAGCTTACGCCGAAACAGTTTACACTATTACATAATATGTAATGTTATTTATATATAATCAATACTAGCAAAAAAATTAAGATACCCTACTTTTCAATCTTTCAAGGAGCAAAGGATGTTAATTCTGACTCGTCGAGTTGGTGAAACCCTCATGATTGGCGATGAGATCACGGTAACAGTGCTAGGGGTAAAAGGCAACCAAGTACGTATTGGTGTAAATGCACCAAAAGAGGTATCTGTACACAGAGAAGAAATATATCATCGCATTCAGGCAGAGAAGTCTTAATAGATCACTTACCGATTACGACATCGCGTCTCGTTTTAAGCGAGACGCAACTATTTTTGATATGTCTTAATATTATGTGCTTTATTTGCCCTCTATTGCATTTAGATCTTTTTTATACTTTAACTATCCTTTACGATACAATTTTATTTCATTATATGATTCATATTGAATATAAATAACGTAACTACACATAAGTACAAAAAAAAATTTGACTTATAAGTAGAAGAAAGTAATTATATATGTTATTCATCATTGATGATGAATTCAAACTAGTAATTTGTAAGACCTCGGTGAGGTGGCCGAGGGGCCGAAGGCGCTCCCCTGCTAAGGGAGTATGTAGTTAAAATCTGCATCCGGGGTTCGAATCCCCGCCTCACTGCCATGTGCATCCATAGCTCAGAAGGATAGAGTACTCGGCTACGAACCGAGCGGTCGGAGGTTCGAATCCTCCTGGATGCACCATAATAAAATTTTTATCAATTGAAGTATCTATATAAAAATAGATAATGAGTAAGGTAATATAATAGTTTATATTTCATAATTCATGAATGAGACTAAAATCAGAGATTATCATGCTCAGTGTCATATATAAAAATATTTTTTAGCATTTGCTCTTTAAGTATCTTATTGCAATGATATGAATACCTTAAAAATTTTATTTTCAATATATTTTTTATTTTTCATCATATTTCATATCAAAACTTGACATCAAGGCCTGATACTATTTCTTTTTTTATAAAAAATTGATGGTGATAAGAAATAGTGTAGAACATTGAAAAAATATTATTTTTTATGCATGTCAATTAAAATATGCATGTCAATTAAAAATAGCAAAACAACGTAGAGCATTGTTATGCTATTCCATTATACTATTAGAGTAACTCTCTTGAAACTACTGTTAATAAGTAGAGAAATATCATTTCTCTAATATCTTGTTCTGTTTTATTGTAGAACTATATTAAAAATTTTTTCTTGATAAGGAAAATAATATCATAAGAAAAATAAAAGTTTTTCCAAGAAAAAAATAAATTACTATATAATAAAAAATGCATTATTTTTATTTTATTAAAATGTTCTTTATATTATGTTTCATAATGTATCTATTAAATATTTTTATGTGCTTGTATAAAATCTTTAAAGAATCTTCAATATAACCTAGAATATATTATTTATCTTTAAAAATATTCACATAATGCCTAAGAAGCAATGGGGCGGATCACTAACGTAGTACTTTCTGTTTTTATTACTTCTACAACAGTACCTACAGGTAGGTCATGACTCGCTTTTGCACGCCAACTACTATCACCTATATTTATACGACCGATACCATTATGCATCGCTTCTGTCAGGGTTGCATGAGTGCCTATTAAATGATATAATCTTCGATTAAGCATTTTTATATTGATTGATTCCCCATATGAAGGCTCACTGAGTAAGGACCACCACAAAAAAGCCACTGCAATAATAAGAACAGAAAAAATGAATCCTTGCCACTCCCATATAATTTGTGGTATAATATAAACTATTACTCCAACAATCAATGCTGCTATACCACTACATAATAAATAGCCGTAAGCTCCTATTATTTCTACTACCAAACATAAAACACTAATAGAAAACCAAAAATTATATGAATTCTCTACAATCAATTTAACCATCTTTATTTATCTTGATATGTCTTTAATAATTCGGTTATTCCGCTGATAGAACCAAGTAAACTACTAGAATCTAGTGGCATCATTACTACTTTGGTATTACTAGCAGTACCAATCTTTTGTAACGCATCAGTATATTTCTGTGCTATAAAGTAGTTTACTGCCTGAATATTTCCGCTAGCAATGGCATTAGAAACTAACTGTGTCGCACATGCTTCAGCTTCAGCAGCACGCTCCCGCGCTTCCGCTTGCAAGAACGCAGATTGACGTTCTCCTTCGGCTTTAAGAATCTGTGACTGTTTATCGCCTTCAGCGCGAAGAATAGCTGCTTGTCTTACCCCTTCAGCTTCAAGAATATCGGCGCGTTTAGTACGCTCTGCTTTCATCTGAGCATTCATTGAAGCTATAAGTTCGGCTGGTGGACGTACATCACGAATTTCAATACGGGTAATTTTAACTCCCCAAGGATTTGTTGCTTCATCGACAATATGTAGTAGACGACTATTAATGTTATCACGCTGCGACAAGATTTCATCTAGCTCCATAGAGCCAAGTACGGTACGGAAATTAGTCATAGTTAGGTTGACGATGGCTTGCTCAAGGTTGCTAACCTCATAAGCAGCACGAGCTGGATCAATGACTTGAATAAAACATACTGCATCAATGGAAACATTAGCGTTGTCACGTGAAATAATTTCTTGCGAAGGAATATCCAATACTTGTTCCATCATATTTATTTTTCTGCCAACACGTTCTATAAACGGCAATACTAGATTCAGGCCTGGCATCAATGTTTTTGTATATCGTCCAAATCGTTCTACGGTCCATTGGAAACCCTGTGGCACAATTTTTATACCAGCAAAGACCATAATTAATGCAAGAAAAACCATGATTGGAATCAAAGTGAGCATAATTAACCTTTCCTTATCAGATATATGGTATTATATATTACGTTAAAAGATATGCAAAAACGAGTGATTTACAAATTAATTGTGATGCAACTTTTTTACATGGACGTTAAGAATGGTGTGGGTTATAGCAATCAGTATTATATATTCTAATTATTGAAGTTCTTTCAGTTAGCACTGAAGTCATAGACATATGTAATGTATTAAACTGTATAAGTATGTCAAGTGGAGATCGGCTAACTGTATCACTGAATTTCTTAATAATACCTATTTAACCGCCATAAAGATTCTATAAATATCTTTCTCTTAACTATCTAAGACAGTCATTTCATGTCTTAATTAAAGTTTATATACTTCATAAAGTTAGGTTTGTATTTTATTATAAACCAATTACAAAGGATCTTTAATTTGTTGTATAGCATAATATAATATAGTATTAGAATCTAGATATCTAGAGTTGCGTGTACATATATTTAATTATATCATAAATATATTTGATCCTAAATTTACTATCATGACATTCATATAATAACTTGCACTTGCTTCGCAATAATGAATCTTACTCATACAATAGATGTAATAATAAAGTAAGAAACATATTTCTAGTTAAATATCTAAAATATTCACATGCGCTTCTCATTGCAGATAGAGATAAATTGATCATAATTTATAAGCACTGCTTAAAAAATATAAGATGAAATATCTAATATGATTAAAGTAATTTTTCTTTCAAATTGCTCTATCTATACTTTTAATATCGCAAAGATATTATTTAAAATCTTTTAACTTTGATTTGATTCATCAACTCAAAGGACAACATTAGCAGTTAAAAGTTATATTTTTAGAGTAAAATTAATATATATCATATAAATAGCAATTACGTAAAATATCCTTTTTTTAAAATGATTTGAATATTTATTTATGAATGAAAGATGATTTTCTATAATGTTAGAAAATTAATGCATTATTTTAGCAACTTTGTGAGGAGTTTCCTCTATTGGAATATAGTGATTAAAACTACTATTCAATTCTTCATATTTATTGTCAGTTAAAAAAGATTAAAAAACTTGCTGTTATAGTCTATAAGATTTTTTGCCCTATACAGAGAGTACAGTCTAGGACTGTATAAAGTTTTATTTTTGAGTATCATTATCCTTTCATATAGAGTGAATTAGTTACATGTTAAAAGATAGGACAATATAACATGTCAATATTACATAATCGCATTTCTAATAAAGAACTCAGAGCACGCATGTTAGCTGAGAGTAGTCCACGTATCACACTTTCATTTTATAAATACTTTGTCATTGACGATCCAAAAACCTTTCGTGACAATTTATATATTCAGCTTGAAAAGCTGAAGGTATTTGGTCGTATTTACATTGCTAAAGAGGGCATTAATGCGCAGATGAGTGTGCCAAAAAAAAATTTTTCTGCTTTTAAAGAGGTTCTCTTTTCCTTTGCTCCAGAGTTGATGCATGTGCATTTTAATATTGCCCTAGAAGATAATGGCAAATCTTTTTGGGTTTTGCGTCTAAAAGTCCGAAAACGCATTGTTGCTGATGGCATTGATGATAAAAATTTCGATCCAGCCAATGTTGGTGAATATTTGCAAGCTGATCGCGTTAATCAAATGATCGAAGATAAAGATACGCTATTGATTGATATGCGTAATGACTATGAGTATGAAGTTGGTCATTTTAAAAATGCTATTGAAGTACCTTCGAAGACTTTTCGAGAGCAACTAATTATGGTAGTTAAAATGTTAGAAAATAGTAAAGACAAGCACATTGTGTTGTACTGTACTGGAGGAATTCGCTGTGAAAAAGCTAGCGCTTATATGAAGCATAACGGATTTAAAAATATTTACCATATAAAAGGTGGGATTATTGAATATGTCCGTACGGCTCAAGAAAAAAAATTACCGATAAAATTTATTGGAAAAAACTTTGTATTTGATGAACGCATGGGAGAACGCATTACTAATGATGTAATTGCTAATTGTCATCAATGTGGTATACCTTGTGACACACACACTAACTGTAAAAATCATTTTTGTCATCTATTATTGATACACTGTTTAAGTTGTGCAATTAAGTTTGAAGGATATTGCAGCAAAAATTGTTACGAAAATCTTAAATTTCCGAATAAAGAGCACAAACCGCAGTACGGCAGATATGGGAATAATATCAAATCTGCCATCATCTAAACGGACGGTGACAGATCAAGATATACCGGACAATATAAAACAGTGGGAGTTGTTACATAACAAGCGTGGCAAAATTGCTACGCTTTTTTATTTTTTTTGATATTATAGGAGATGTTTTGTTAAACAACGACTAGTTGTCAAGATGGAGATCTATTAAATTCTATTTAGTAAAACCATTTTATACCAAAGATACAGACTATCATGCAATTAATATTATCCTTATCGATTAATAGTAATATTTTATAATAACTGTTAATTTTTAATACTAAAAAGATATTACTTGAAATTGTAATTTCTTATTTCTTGATTACTTTTTGATTTTTTTTCAAAATCAATTATACTTCACGTATCAATGAAAAATTGATATAAGTAATTTTATTTTTATTTAAATCTAGATTTATAGATTGTGCATTACATGGCACACATTGCATAAATATTTATTTATACCGCGATGCAGCAAAATTCGTTATATATACTCATTGTTAGTTGCACAAAGCCAATAACTTATTATTTGTTTTATTTTTTTTCATTTAAAAATCTTTTACCACACTATTAATAGTAAATTTAATTTAGATAATTAATTATTATGGTGGTGATACAACCCTATAAGAGCTTTATTACAATATCGGTAAAATATAATTATGTGTGAAATGTTAAATTTACTATTTTCATGTAGGCAAAACGATTAGATTATTAGTTAGAGAATAAATATAAAATTTAAAAAATCTATATGTTACCAGTGAATTTAATACAAAGTGCTAACTCGATATTTAATAAAATAATAAATTTCTGAAACGACATATATTAGTATGCACAAAACTTATAATTACTCTTACTTTAATAATATAAACACTATATTTTATTTTTTCTAAATTCTTTATAGTATTTTGATATTAATACATATATATACAAATATATAAATAAAGACATAAGTGTTAATCATGTTTATATATTAAATTTTTAGGATGAGAGCAATATTATGTATCATAATACATAAAGTTATGAGATTATACTTCATGTAATATATAAATTATGCATTAATATACACTAGCAGTATCTTAAGTCCTGCTGATTCGTTTTATTATTTATAAATTAGAAATCATAACGATGTTCTTTCTATAGATAGCTATTTAAAAATAATTATAAGTCAAAATGCACTATAAGGCCAATCTTACTAATTAGTGCATATTACTTATATACATAATATTTTCTCTCAGTCTTAAAAATTTAATATATCAACATGATTAACACTTATGTGTATATTTATATATTGATAAATGACACTTTCAATATAACTGTTATGATATTCTTATTTCTGTATGAGTAGAGAATATATATTGTGCCCGGACTCGGAATTGAACCAAGGACACGGGGATTTTCAGTCCCCTGCTCTACCAACTGAGCTATCCGGGCCACACCACGCATTACACAGTATTAGATCTATTAACGTCAATATATTTGTTTGTTACAAGTAGCAAAAAATATTAAGTTGTTGTTTTTGTAGTCAAACGGCATATAAACATAAACTTTTTAAGAATTATTCGTGTCTCTAAATGCATTGCAATATTATTAGCCTTTAATATGCATAAAGCATTCATTATATCTATAAGTGTACTCTAACTCTCATAACTGACATAAAAATGGTTGTTGGAAAATTTCAATAAAAAAAATATTATATCATTGATAATTTCATATAGCTAATCTTATTTCAAAAGTGCTATCTTTATCCTGACTTAGTCAGGATACTTAGTATAACTTTGCCATGAGCGCTTTTGAATATAACAAAATGATATAGCTAATGATCAGCTTTTATAGCCTGTAATCAACTATTGAATTAATATTATTCTTTTATTTTACATGCTGACAGCATGTTCGTATAAACATACATTTTCCATTTTATATGGAAACTCAATACTTTCCGGTAAATGTATCATTTAAATCTAGAAGCAAGCGTGATACTTAAGTTTGTGAGAGTATATTTCCAAGATTCTTTAAAAATTAAGCACTGGTATAAATGTAATCGCATAGTAGTGACGAGTTATATGCTTGTCACAATATTACATTAAATCATTTCCTATTCGTTAGGTTTCGTTTTAATTGCAACCCCATCAAGTACCAAGACCCCTAAATTGCCTATACGACTATTTATAAAAGAATTTTTAAAAAAATACATAAGTTGATGCATTTAACAAAATAGTGCCTTCTAATCATTTTTAAATCTGTTATTTTCTATTCATATAATTGAACATTGAAAATTTTTGAATTATTTGTTCTTATCAACTGATCTTACTACCTATAATAAAGTACTTGACCTTTTAAACTATTTATATTAATTAATACATAATCGCTAAACATAATGAATTATGTCATAATTTTGTAAAAAATATATAAGTTTTATGCTTGAAATGAAAATTTATTTTATTTTAATTTCTTTTATTTTATATGATAAATTCATCATTAACATGATGAATTTTTTAAGAGAATATTTTGCACTACACTGCTAGTTTAGCAATAACGCTACGAGTAGCCATACGTACTTCAACAATATTGACTTGTAGTTCATCGTTTTGGCGATAACTGACTTCACCATTGATTTGTACAGTACCAGTTTCATGATTACACTGTATCTCATTCCGTACTGCATGAATGAATGATACGGGAATAAACGCAATAGCCCCGTTATCTAAAAGTCGAATGCGCAGGCCTCTACGTGTCACATCGATAATTTCCGCTGTGAATCGATGATCAGATCCCATCTTTTTATACAAATAGCTGGCATATAGCCAATCACTGATATCACGATCTGCCATACGATTTAATCGACGTCTTTCCGCTATATGTGCGGTAATCTCATCTTTCGGTTTTTCAACAGATTGCTGTGTGATAATGGCTTTTAATAAACGATGGTTAATCATGTCGCCGTATTTGCGTATAGGTGAAGTCCAAGTGGCATAAACTTCTAGACCTAAACCAAAGTGCGGACCTGGAATAGTACTTATTGCCGTAAAAGTTTGAAAACGCCGGAGACGAGTATTAAGGAATTGAGTAGGCTGTGAATCTAAGTAACGTCGCAACTCGCAGAAACCTTTGATTTCTAGCAATTGTTTTGGATGAACTTTCATTCCGTGAGCATGTAGTACATTAACGGCCTGTTCGACTAGCAGAGGATCAAAACCTGTATGTACATTATATACTCCGAAACCTAGATAATCTCGTAGCACTGTAGCAGCACAAACATTAGCCGTAATCATACATTCTTCAACGATGTGATTAGCAATACGACGTTGTGCTATAATAATGTCTATTACCTCTCCTTTCCCACTCAGTACGAAACGATATTCAGGGCGATCTTTAAAAACTAAAGCATTCTGTTGACGCCAATGATTGCGAATATCGCAAACACGTTTAAGCAAGGTAAGTTGTCGTGCTATATTTTCGCTTGGCGGCCGCCAACTCGTAATCCCTTCTAACCAGTCTGATACTTCATCGTAAACCAACTTAGCTTTTGATTTAATCTTAGCACAGAAAAATTGAATATCATTAACCAATGTACCGTCAGAACTAATAGTGACACGGCATGCTAATACATTACGACATTCATTCTGTCGTAATGAGCATAGGTTATCGGATAAATCACGCGGCAACATTGGGATATTTAACCCTGGAAGATAATTAGTAAAGGCACGTGTACGAGCAATATTATCTAGCACACTGTCTTGATCAATATAGGAGGTAGGATCAGCGATAGCTATAGTTAGTTCTAGTGAGTTATCGCCATTATCGAATACGAACAGAGCATCATCCATATCTTCTGTCGTGGCGCTATCTATAGTAATAAAATCCAATTCCGTTAGATCTGCACGCAACAATGTAGTATTATTTTCACTAACGCAGCACATGTCCGGCGCTGCTTTTTCTAAATTATAATATGCTAAAGTTACCCACCAAGGCGCGAAATGATCTTCAGCCTTAGTAATAAAGTGAGTTAAATTAGCCTTAAAGCAACGATCATTTTTCAATGGATGACAACACATTTCAGCCACCGCCCAATCACCAGATTGAAAATGATGTGTTAACGTATGCACTGGATAACACTGAATAGCTTCTTTTAGCACTGGGTGATTAGGTATAATAGATAGGTGTTTATCACGCTTAATTACGCGTCCAACAAAACGTAATAAAGATGCTTCCACTAAAATTTCCGGTTCGGCAAATCCGCGCTCTTTCGTAGTATGTAACTTAGCGATCACGCGATCACCATGCATAACTTTCTTCATGTATAAAGGTGGAATAAAATAACTTTTTTGACTATCAACTTCAATAAAGCCAAAGCCTTTCTCATGGCTTTTTATTAACCCTTCAATACGTGGGGTTTGCGAGTGAAGTTGTTTTTTAAGCTGCACTAACAGCGGATTATCTTGAAGCATATTGTCCAGAGAAAGGAGTGAAGTTGCAATATTTATGTCTGATAGTTGTACTATAATCACTTGCTATGATCAAGCTTAACATGCAAGCTATATTATATATAGTAATCAATATTATTTGACCTATTGGTGATTAGGTATTTTAGATACTTAATATGCATTAAGCTTCTTAATTAAAGAAATAATATTTATTATTAAATACATGTAGAATTAGGTCATTGCTTTAAAATAAGACGAATTATTATAACAACCTAATATATATTAGGCAATTGATTTTAGAAATTAATTTATGCAAACAGCTTGCAAAAATTGAAAATCTTATCTATACAATACTGGAGCTTATACATGACAATGTTGATTGGCAATAACATATTAATTATAATATGTTAACAAGAAAAATTTTTAATAAAATATCTTTAGGATTGTAGTGACATATTTATATTGGCCGCATTAATATATTTGCTAAAATATAATAAAATATTACTTTAAATATATATTTCTCCATAATAATATAACTCAAGATGTTTTATTTATTATTCATAATTGAAAATTTCTGTATATTGACTTATCAAAAACAAGTGTACTACATTAGTGAAAAAATATATTAAATAAAAAATAAAATTTTGAATAGAAAAATAAAATTTTGAATAGAAAAATAAAAAATGAGTGAACGCGCAGTGATATTTGTAATTTTATCAAATTATTTTGTAATGTATATTGTTACAATCTTAATATAATATAAATGCTGTACTTACAGCATGTTATAATAATTTAAGTGCAGCAAGAATTTTGATCATACTGATATAAAATTTCTGTTAAGATATGCCTTATTATTGTTATATAAAAATATATCGTTTGTTTTGATTAAAATTAATATAGCGTTTACTTATGGAATGAAAAACTTTATATTTACATTACAATATACTTACAACTAAGTTACTTATTTATATAAGTAGAAATGAACAAAAAATATAAAAGTTAGTAAATACTATATTTCATGCAAATACAATATTAAAATATGATTTTGCATTATCAGTATTTAACACTCAATTTAATTAAACCAATTATTTTACTATAAAATGATAAAAATCACAATAAAGATTGTGCGCAGTGCAATCGTGATTACTAAATTATCGCCATATGACTAATAATATTTTTTATAAATGCATTGTATAAGATGTAAAGACTGTGCAAATATCTTATATTTATCTCAATATTTTTATTTATATCCTCTCTATCGCATTAATACTTGTCTCATATACTAAAATTATTGCCCGTCCCTTTTTTAATTAGAAATTAATAGCATTTAATTGCATTTCGATTTGATTTTATTTTTGATAAATATCATAATCTGTATTTAATTAGATACTTTATATCATTTTATAACTAAGATATAGTTGATTAATAGATAAGCTATATAAATTTCCAGTTTCAGGATATTAATCTACTTAGTAAAACTAGCAAAAGCCAGCTATGTTTTTACCAGTTGAAAGTAACATATACTATCAATTAAAGTGTCTATAGAGCAGGAAATTAACATAAATAAGATAGATCAATTAAATAAGGTTTTTATAGCACATTTTCTCTGCGAAATTAATATTAATTGAAAGTGATAATGCCTACTAAGCTGTTAATTTATCCATGTTATATATGTATAGAATATATATAAACGGAATAATTAATAAACATCAATATAATAAAAATTATCTAATATACACATGGTATATAAAACACGTTAAATAGAGTATCTATGTGACATGATAGATAGAAAATCTAATATTTTATACTTGCATTAAGTAAAAGTATTTGAATTAAATAATATATTATATCATTTTGAAAAGAGTGTTGGCGATTGAATTCTTGTGTTAATAAAAATTCGTACAGTGTTTATTTTAATTCAGTTGACACCATCGATATAAAACTCAAGATATGTATACAAAAATACATAGTATCTAGATATTTAAAACACCATAAAAACATATTCAAGTATAATATACTTACGAACTACTTAGATACTTAAGTGGCCACTTATTTATCAGCAGCGCACTCAAAATAATAAATTAAGAAATAAATTATTTAATATTGAAAACATCACCAATTATGATTGTGTTAAATGTGTGACCATTTAGTTGCAAAAAATAATTTAAGAAATTTATCTCCGAGTTGATATATTATTAACTATTCTTAGTTATTCATATAACATTAATGTAATAGCGTTAGTATAGCTTTTATTAATAAACTATAAAATTTCATAAATAATTTTATAGTTTATATTATGAGATAAGTTATCTGATATATAAATTTTAATCCTCAATAGGATAATATCCTCATGAAATATAATAATTATTATCTATTTGATTTGCTATATAAAGCTTTGTTATCAACAATGTTATTCAAATGCAAATCTTTCAACAATTATGCATTAGAGATTATTTAATAATAGATACTATACTATGACTATAAATTTTTTCGAAGAAAATGCGCAATAAAATCGACAAGAATTTTAATCGTTAATTCGATTTAAAACTAATCATTATATGTAGTATCTGCAATTTTTTGGCTTGTCTAAACTATCATAGAAAAATGATAAATCTAAGATAGGGATATTATAGTATTGATAAATAAAAATTTAGTTCTTCAACTCTTTGAGTTCACTTGATATTTCTTATATCATTTATATTTAAAAATACGCATGATAACTAGACGTTAATGTATTTCACATTTCTCTAGTAAAGTAATTTGTCTATTTTTAGTAATGCATATATAGTGTCTAAAATAAGTTATCAGAAAGATTCATCCATCATTCCATAATTTACTTATAGCCTTTTTCTAGATGTGAGATACAGAAAAGAGCGCGATCAAAAATAAATTATAGATGTTAGCATCTATGTGAATTAATGATTACTGATCATAAATTTAATTTTAATTAAATGGACTACTTAACATTAGAAAAAATTTAAGAATAGTACATGCTATATAAATAAATTACTTTAATCTATTAGTTAAAGAGAGATAAAACTCAATCAGATAATATATCTTTAATATCTAAAACAGTAAATTTAGTAGCAAATCATCAATTAATTATGAAAATTAAAATAACCTGTCATATATGAAATCCTTAAAAAGGATAAATTATTTCTTAAAAGTTTATCTAAAGCAATTTTTAAACAAAGAATAAAATCCATTTTTCTAATTATAAATGAATAAAAATTAACGGCATGAGCAAATAATTTATTTTAACAGATACAGTTAAATTCTTAATTCGGCGTATTACTACCAAGTCAAGAAGAAAATTTAGATAAAATTAGTAGATTAAATAACAGATTGGAGAGAATGCCTATTCTATGTACAATCAATATACATAAAGCGTTTATCGATTATCTTCGATCAATGCTTATCAATATATTATTGATAAAAATATTTATTTGTAAGTCATGTAGTATCTTATAAATTTTTAATTCAAACTAAATAAAATTAATGCATAGAAGTATCTTATAATAGATACTATATAATAAATGCTTTATTCATTTAACTAAAAGATCAATCCTCTATTGCAAAAGGCATAATGAATATGCATATCAAAAAATATAAACTCACTCATCTTGGAAGTAATTCCAAGTTTACAGATCAATATGCTCCAGTATTGCTTGAAGCGATACCGAGAGCTTATGGTAGAGAGCTAATCAATCTGCATGAGCAAAACTTGCCATTTATAGGTTGTGATATATGGAATGCTTTTGAACTTTCTTGGCTTAATACTAAAGGTAAACCAGTAGTTGGTATTGGGGAATTTATCTTTCAATACTCCTCGATTAATTTAATAGAATCAAAATCTTTTAAGATGTACCTCAATAGTTTTAACCAAATGCGTTTCGATGACGTAGACTTGGTAAGAACTGTCATGCAAAAAGATCTGTCACACGCAGTTCAAGGACTGGTTGAAGTTAAACTATATCCTGGACTGGATGCTTATCCAATGCAGCTGGATTGCTTGCCTGGAATCAATATTGATGATCTAGATATAACTATTAATAACTTTACCTTACAACGGCAATATTTACATGCCGCAACAAGTAAGAAAGAAGAATGGGTAATAGAGACACTTTCGTCCAATTTATTCAAATCTAACTGTCCAGTTACTCATCAACCGGATTGGGGAAGCATCGTTATTCACTATCAAGGATCGAAAATTGCTCACGATTGTTTACTGCGATACTTAATATCCTTTCGACAGCATAATGCATTTCACGAACAATGCGTTGAACTCATATTCAATGACATAAAACAATACTGTCAACCCGAAAAACTTAGTATTTTTGCCCGTTTTACTCGCCGTGGTGGATTGGATATTAACCCTTTTCGTAGTAACTTTGAAGCATTACCAACTCTTGGTCGTCTCGTTCGGCAATGAATAATAGATGTAATCTATATAGTAGATGTCCCTTTAGTAATATTGAAGATGTCGCATAATTTTAGTATTAGAATAATATTTATTGATAGTTCGATCATATACACTGTTGTTCAATATAAAATATTGTATTTAAATATAAATTTAAAAACTTCTATTAATTGCATTTATTAATCTATCGCTATTTTATAAGATAAGTAATTATCTTATAAAATAGAAGTATATTACGTAACAACATATAATATCTATATATTAAATTTGAGATCTGTTCTTTTAATGCATATTATCATTCTAATTCAATGTTAATAAATAGTATGCGAATTTTAAAAAAGCATAGCAACTAAATTTAATTTCTTAGACGCCTTTTATCAACAATTATAGACAGATATAGTAATATCTATACTGATATACATGATCCGCATCACATTGCTCATACTCTTAGTAAACTATTTATAATAAATGAACCTATTGATACTATCATATCAAAAAATCAAAAAGATTCATGCTTTTACGAATGAAATACTATAAAATAAAGTTTTATTCAACTATCACAATTAAATTATTAAGCACTAGAATGGTATAGAAAACTAAGAGAAAGACAGATATTAATTGAATATGTTCACTTTGATACATGCATAAGGAAATATATCTTATAATTCTTAGTAAGGCATACAATATTAGCGCAACATTAAAGCCTCAATTTTTTTAGTCAAGATTATTACGTATTGCAATATTTTTTAAACTAAATTTTCTAGTCATCAGCTGTGAATAAATATGTATTTGTAGATTGATAGTCTAATCCTGTTGCAGGTTAGATTGCAATCTACATGACGCTGTAGAATTGCTGCAGTACGAAAATTACTAATTAAACACCAAAATAATCCGATAATCGATACGTAGACAACACATTTCTAAGATTTAACAATGGCACAATACTGTTTCAGTTGGAATACTTTCAATATTTTTCGTTTAAAATTGATTTTATCGTAGGTATGATGTGATGTTAGATGAATGCGGGAGAAGCATACGCTAATCAAAGAAATATCTTTTCTATAATAACTTCATGGAAGTTTACCGACTGCTAAGTACAAACTTTAGACCATCTTTTCATTGATATCAGTGCTAATCAATTAGTAATGTTATAAATTGGTCCAATTGCCTTGTTATCGTAATTTTTACAATCAATTTATTAACAATATATAATCTTCAACTAGGAATAACGGTAATGAAAGCCTATCAGCGCCAATTTATAGAATTTATAATTAATAAAAAAATATTGATATTTGGTAAAATCACTTTAAAATCAGGAAGAATAAGTCCTTATTTTTTTAATTCTGGATTATTTAAGACTGGAGGTGATCTTGCATTATTAGGGCAATTTTATGCTACAGCACTGATAGATTCTGGAATAGATTTTGATCTTATTTTTGGTCCTGCTTATAAAGGAATTCCAATCGCTACTACAACTGCAATTGCACTAGCAGAACATTACAAGCATGACGTGCCCTACTGTTTTAATCGTAAGGAAACTAAAATACATGGTGAAGGCGGTAACTTAGTAGGTAGTAAATTATATGGTCGAGTGCTTCTAGTAGATGATGTGATTACCTCTGGTACTGCTATTCAGGAATCAATGGAGTTTATTAGTGCTTGCAATGCCATATTAGCTGGCATACTAATTGCTCTCGACCGTCAAGAACGTAGTACCAATAACATTTCTGCCATTCAACAAGTAAAATATGACTATAAATGTCCGGTAATCTCTATTGTCACCCTTGATAATTTGATTGCAGTGCTAAAAGAAAAACCTGAGATGATAGATCATCTAGAAGAGATTAAAGTTTATCGTAAAAAATTCGGAATTTAAATAATTCCGAATAAATGGAGATAGGTCTATTCTAAAATTAATTATAGTTGTGCTGGAACTAAGATCTAGTAAATAATGAATTGCGATGTTAGACAGCATTATCAAAGAATAACTGTATTGTTGTCAACAATGATCTAAAAATAGCACTGAAGTCGAAATTAAATCTTTTTTTACCCACTGGGGTATTGTACCCTTATCATAGTTATGTCCAATTATATACTAGTATATAATGGATGCAATACCAGAGATGATCTGATGACAATCTTTAATAAGATATTGTCCTTTGTTATAATATATAATTAAATACTTGATTTATAAAATAATAAGGATAGATCTCTCAAAATAATTTCACTGACTACGTTAAATCTCTTTATTAATATAGAAATAAATAATGATATATACGTTAACATATTTCGCAATGAAATATACACTACTGAGTAGTGGTTTTTTTTGAAATAAAAAAGTATTATATATTTTATATCACGTCTTCTTGCCAAGATGAAATCTTAGTGGAAAATTAAAATATAAATGGATGAGAAAAACTATATTTATAACCTATATTCAGTCTTGTCCAATAAATTATATCTTTTTCTGAATTAAAGAGATATTTTCATCTAGCTTGAAAATAGACTAAAAAATATATAAATATTTTGATAAATTTAATTATAATAACTATTTTTAGAAAAACAGTAAATAAAATATATAAAAATACTACTATATCTATTAAGGCAAAAATCTTCCTATCAATGTAAATCTTTCAAGCATACTAATATTGCTATATAAATGATACTGTTACATATCTTACTTAATTATATTACTTTCAATTAAATTCATATTAAATAGCAGCTCTCACGATCTTATCGCTTAAATAAAATGTAATGTTACATTTCGAAATATTATTAAAAAACAATACATATTTAGAGCATTATATTATTTGTGTCTTATTCGAACTATTCGGCTATTATCCTACGTGATATAAATCACGTATATATTGAGTGCAAATAGAAAATACTAAAACAAAATTAAATAATCATCAGTATTTTATATCACGCATAAAAACTAGAGCGGCTTCTACTGATATAGATTATATTTTTCACATTATTTAAAAATTAAACTGTATAAAATAAAAAATTATTATAAAGTAGATCTCAAGAAACTTGCAATTATAAGTTATGATGTAATACTATAAAAGTAGTGAGAGGAGCCTAAAGACCCTTCGTCACTACTTTAAAAGTATCCGGCAAGCGCCGGATTTTATCACTTACAAGCTAAGATAGCATGCTAGTTTGTTAGCATCAATTGACTAAGATAAATCATTCATGCTTGGTTACTTTTTAATCAATAAGGCTGATTATATAGCGGTAACGTTAGCTGCTGATGGACCTTTCACGCCATTCTCAATAGAGAACTGTACATTTTGGCCTTCTGCTAAGGTCTTGAATCCTTGATCCTGAATTGCAGAAAAGTGTACAAATACATCTTTACTGCCGTCTGCTGGAGTAATAAAACCAAAACCTTTAGACTCGTTAAACCACTTTACTTGACCTTTGATCATATTAGACATGCTAATTTCCTTCGATAATAAATATAGCCACCATTGGCATGTTATAGCTGGTATCAGCTACTTATGGAGGCACTAGAAAGGAAATTCGTCATAGAAGAGCTATCGATAATGATAAGCACTTTAAATTTGAACTACTTTACTCAAAATGTCGTGCATAAATAGCTCTGTACCACAAGCCGAATTTATTAACTCATAATTTTATTTCAATAGCAACTATTTTTATCATAGCACGCTATTCATGGACCTAAAGTATACAGTTCCTATTCTTTCATAGGATTTGTTTCTGTTTAATGATTATCTGACTTAACATAGAGGAGAAGCAAGTGACGAATATCCTTTTATAATAGATATGCCTATTGTTTAGCATGAGTTGTATAATATATCTTAAGATGTTGAATTAAATTATAGAATAGAAAATCATTCATTTATTCTATTACCTAAAGAAATTTCTGACAATGTCACTTAGTGTGATAAAATCACACTGAACTTTAGCATAAGTGGTATATGCCTACTAAAAACTCTTAGTTATCGCTAATGAGTTGATCATATTATTAGATCGCTATTTCCACAACCACTATAAATTTATTGATTGGAGGGTTGATAATCTATGTATCGCATCAATCAATAAATTAATGATAATGATTTTACTAAATATTGTCTATAAGCAGAGACATGATGCAATCTCTTTTCATAAGAACAGTATTATTTCTGCCAATAATATTCTAAATTCCTTGGAATCTTATCCAAAATTTTGTATAATAATGGCCAATAGATTTTTTGTAGATTCCGCAATTAAGTCATTCCCTTTTAACTAAAAGTGATATTGATCACATTACTCAAGAATAATTTAATATTGAATTTTTTCTTACAATAACCTTACCTCTACCCCCTAATAGATAATTACAACTACAGTCATATACAAAAGCACTATATTAATTTTAATATCGTGAAATATATTAATTATAAACTATAATATAATGCTCAAAATATCAATTTTGAGTAAATATAATTTATGACAAGAATCAATTTTCTAGATAATATTTTTTTATAAAATAAGCATTGTTATACATTATAACTATATCCTACTATTTTCACTTAAGTTATATATCTTTGCTTTTATAGTAATTACTATCATTAACTTTTAAGCATTGACATAGGTATTAAAATATTAAATGAAAATCTAAAAATTTCTCATTCTTAATACATGCTGTAATATAAATTACAATAAATAGTATATATGGTTAGTGAAGTGTCTAATGCTGAGTATTAAATATTTAGGAATTTTAATGTATATGTTTAAAACTGATTATAATGTAATTATTATAATCTATATTACACAATATAACACAATTTATTCTATTTAATAAATGCAATAAAAATAAAATATTGAAATAGATAGATTAAGAGTATTGCTACAGCTTTTAATATTAAATTATTTTATGCATCAATTACACACACCGTTTATAAACAGTTAAATTCTTTTTAAATATATAGTAAGGAATAGAGTAATAATGCATGTTAAAAGTTTCATTATTTACAAAAATAAAGTACTATTTTTTTATCAAGATAAGCAAAAGCATTTTATGGCATCTGATATTTTTGATAGCAATTTTATCAATCTAGGCTATAGCTATTAATAGTAAATATAATATAACTCATATAAAATATATACAATTTAACAATGCAGAATATATAATTCTTGTTCAGTAGTCTACTTTTATAAATTTT
The DNA here is from genome assembly GCA_900155695.1 of Serratia symbiotica. Classification (GTDB taxonomy): domain Bacteria; phylum Pseudomonadota; class Gammaproteobacteria; order Enterobacterales; family Enterobacteriaceae; genus Serratia_E; species Serratia_E symbiotica_A. The sequence continues at coordinate 201,216 of FUHL01000001.1, read as the reverse complement.
AATCTATAAGGTTAGATTAATATATATTAAATAAATATGTAAGAAATATTATAACTCTTGTGTGCTACATGATTAGCTAAATAAGCTCGTAATTGCCATTACAGCATAAGATAAATATTTAGTAATGATTTACTATTATTTTATATCTATTTTATAGGTAATCGATATCCAATATCGCTACATCATAGTATATCAGAATACTAGAAATTCGAATTTAATGGTATAATTATGAGTTGATAATCACTTACTAAATAATAATTTGTAACTCATAAAAGTAATTTAGAGAATGAGTGGATTCTAACGCACATTAACCTGTAAAATTAAAATATAATTTTCAGCTTATATATCAGATAGTTATTAACTATAATATGTGTACTGAAGTGGTATTAATAGTACCACTAGGTACTAGTGCGCCTGAAACCATTACTACTACATCTCCCTTTTTTGCCAAACTGCTGGAAAGCGCGGCATCTTTACCAATGCGGTAGAAATCATCAGTGGATGTAATCTCTTTAACGCTCATAGGAATCACACCTTTGCTTAAAATCAACTGGCGAGCAGTAATTTTATTGGTTGTTAATGCCATAATTAGCGCATGAGGGAAGTATTTACGCACTGATTTAGCTGATTTTCCTCCATTGGTAGCAACAATAATTAAGGGTGCATTCAGTTTCTCTGCTGTTTCAACTGCTCCACGACACACTGCCTCAGTGATACGCAATTTATGCTTGTCATTTAATTTATCAATCCTGCTTGGCATAACGCGATCCGTGCGATCACAAATCGTAGCCATAATAGTGACTGATTCTAATGGATATTTGCCATTAGCACTTTCACCAGATAGCATGACAGCATCGGTGCCGTCTAAAATAGCATTAGTTACATCGCCAGCCTCAGCCCTTGTAGGGCGGGGGTTTTTTATCATTGAATCTAACATCTGTGTCGCAGTAATAACCACTTTTCTAGCACGGTTACATTTTTCTATAATCATTTTTTGGGCAAAAATAACTTCTTCTACTGGTATCTCAACTCCAAGATCACCACGAGCGACCATTATACCATCGGATGATTCTAAAATTTCATCGAAATTGTTAAGCCCATCTTGGTTTTCAATTTTAGAAATGATCTGAATTTGTTCTCCACCGTGCCTGGTAAGGTATTCACGAATTTCTAATACATCAGCACGCTTGCGAATAAAAGAGGCAGCAATAAAATCTACGCCTTGTTCACAAGCAAAAATTAAATCATGCTTATCTTTTTCAGCTAGTGCAGGTAATTGGATTGACACTCCAGGCAGATTAACGCTTTTGTTCTCACCTAAATTACCGTTATTTAATACCTTGGAAATTACTTCAGTCTTATTGACCTTAATAACTTTCATACCAATTAAGCCATCATCAACCAGTACGATATCCCCAATTTTTAGGTCAGATGAGAAACCAGTATAAGTCACTGCAACACATTCACTATTTCCGATAATACTTTGATTAGTAGTAAAAACAAAAGTCTGACCAGCTTCTAGCGAAACATCTTTTCCTCCAATTAGTTTCATAGTGCGAATTTCAGGACCTTTAGTATCTAATAAAATACCAGCATTAAGTCCTGTTTTAGCCATTACATTACGTATTGTCTGAATACGGTTACCATGCTCTTTATAATTTCCGTGTGAAAAGTTTAGGCGTATTACATTCATCCCTGCATGCAATAACTTCGTGAGCATTTCTTCTGATTCAGTGTTTGGCCCTATAGTGCAAACAATCTTAGTCTTTTTCATGACAGAGTTTTCTACCAGTTGGAATTAAAAACGAGTAAATCTAGCAGTATATATTGATATATTATTTATTTTTTTGATACAAATAAAAACAATGTTTCAGGATATGTTGATAATAATTGAAATAATGCAAAAACATTTAATCTCCACTGATAAAATACCTATGTGGTAACTTGCATTATGAATGAGATAATTTTTTGTTTTAATATTTAAAGTAAGAAGTAGTACCTATTATAAAACTGTAATGAGTCTACTATTTTTATATAAATCAACCTAATAACTAGTAATAAAAGAGCATACATATAAAAACTTGGTACGTCTGAGTGGAGTTGAACCACCGACCCCCACCATGTCAAGGTGGTGCTCTAACCAGCTGAGCTACAGACGTAGACTTTCTTTTCGGTTATTGTAATAGCGAGAATAAATATTAACGAGCTATTTGTATGTTAGCAAGAGGGGAAATAATTTCTTTTCGGTATTCTACAAATAAGGACCATGCATGTAAACCAACAATGTGCTTTTTTATAAATATTAAAATAACAAACTATAAATATAGTCTATAGAATAAGTATAAATTTCCAGCTCCTGAATCATAGTTTAATACGGCAGCGCAATAATTAATTACATAATGTGCATGAATTACCATAATTTTAGAAAATTGATAATTTTGCGTATAATGCTTTTATTTCTTAGTTTATATCACTGGAATTATCAGATTAAAATGGCATAAAATTATTTCAATTATTACAACTATTTATTTAACTTTTTGACAATAGATTCATGATTAGAAGTATTTTATGAGATAACTTACAAACACTATATTGATAGTGTAGCCGTACTTTATACGTAATCAATATTACGCTTGTTTTAATTAGCCCATTCATGAGACATATATGTCATATAATAACCAGAAAAAAGTTATCGTTGCTATCTCCGGTGGCGTCGATTCTTCAGTGAGTGCTTATTTATTACAGCAGCAAGGATACAATGTCGCTGGGTTGTTTATGAAAAATTGGGAGGAAGACGATAGGGAAGGATACTGCTCAGCAACAGCGGATTTAGCGGATGCACAATCAGTGTGCAAAAAACTTGGAATTAAATTGTATACGGTAAATTTTGCAGCAGAATACTGGGATAAGGTATTCACACTCTTTCTAGAGGAATACCAGGCAGGTCGTACTCCGAATCCAGATATTTTGTGTAATAAAGAGATCAAGTTTAAGGCTTTCTTAGAATTTGCTATAGAAAATCTAGATGCCGATCTTATTGCTACTGGACACTACGTTCGCCGTCAGGATATTAATGGTAACAGCCAACTACTTCGTGGTATAGATAGCAATAAAGATCAGAGTTACTTTCTATATACACTAAGTCATCAGCAGTTAGCACATAGCCTATTCCCTATAGGAGATCTTGAAAAGCCACAGGTGCGTCGTATTGCCGAACAACTAAAGATAGTCACTGCACAAAAAAAAGACTCTACTGGCATTTGCTTTATTGGCAAACGAAAATTTCGCGATTTTTTAGGACGTTATCTGCCTGCTAAACCGGGCCGCATAGTTAGTGTGGATGGCCATAACCTCGGCTGGCACCAGGGGATTATGTATCATACGCTGGGTCAGCGTAAAGGACTAGGAATTGGTGGTATAAAAAATAATAACCAAGAACCATGGTTCGTAGTAGATAAAGATGTAACTAACAATATACTAATTGTTGCACAGGGACATAGCCACCCAAGTTTAATGTCTTCTGGCTTAATTGCCAAAAATTTGTATTGGGTTGATCGTATGCCATATAATAAACCTGTCCGTTTAACTGCAAAAATTCGCTATCGTCAGAAAGATATTCCTTGCTGTATTACCGCGCTTGATGAGAACAGTATTAATATCCGATTTGATAAACTAGTAACTGCCGTTACTCCTGGTCAATCCGCAGTATTCTATCAAGGAGAAATTTGTCTGGGTGGTGGTATTATCGAACAACGTCTACCTTAAACAATTGTCAAGTTTCCTTAATATACTACAATAATCTTTGATATTAATGAACTACATACCAAATATATGCATTTTTATTATAAATAAAACCATATATCAACAATCAAAAACTACAATTATATTATGACTGTAATTAAATAATTATCAAAGTCTAAACTAGTCTTTAATTAGACTCAATATAATATAATTAAGACAGCATTTAATGCTATAGTATAAATTTACTCTATTTTTAATATAGCTATATATTATGGACAAACTACTCACCATCGATCTAACTACTTTTTTAAAACGCACTATAAAATTATAGAGATAGATTAGTAAGGATTGTTCTGTACGATCAAACTTTACGCTCTCGTATCTAGAGCACGTTAAAAATATGGGTGACATTTAATATTATTTATTTTTCACTCTAACCTATATCTAGCAATAACAGATATATTATAATTCATTTTAATTAATTGAAAGAGCTAATCCAAATGTCATTATCATCATTGACAGCTATATCACCAATTGATGGACGATATAGCGATCAACTATACGAACTACGCTCTATTTTTAGCGAATATGGCTTGCTAAAATTCCGTATACAAATAGAAATACGTTGGCTTCAAAAACTAGCTTCCTGTTCAGGAATTAAAGAAGTGCCCTCTTTTGATACTAATACTAACGCCTTCCTCGAAAAGATTATTGATGAATTCAGTGAAAAAGATGCACAGCGTATTAAGACCATTGAACGTAGTATCAACCACGATGTAAAAGCAGTTGAATATTTTCTAAAGGAAAAAGTGGAATCCTGCCCTGCTTTGCATGCAGTATCTAATTTTATCCACTTCGCTTGCACTTCGGAAGATATTAATAACCTTGCGTATGCGTTAATGCTGAAACGTGCGCGGCAAGATGTAGTCTTGCCTTATTGGCTAAAAATTATAAATAATATTAAGAACTTGTCTATTGAATACAGCGATATTCCGTTATTATCACGTACACACGGTCAGCCAGCTACTCCATCAACTGTAGGAAAAGAGTTTGCTAATGTTGCTTATCGTCTCGAACGCCAGGTTCGTCAGTTGACGCATCTAGAGATTATGGGTAAAACTAATGGCGCAGTTGGTAATTACAATGCTCATATTGTTGCGTATCCAGATATTGATTGGCACTTGTTTAGTGAAAACTTTGTGACTTCTTTTAACATAACTTGGAATCCATATACTACCCAGATAGAACCTCATGACTATATCGCCGAACTATTTGATTGTATAACACGTTTTAATACCATTGTAATCGATTTTAACCGCGATATTTGGGGATATATTGCCCTTAATCATTTTAAACAGAAAGTAGTTTCTTATGAAATTGGTTCCTCCACTATGCCACATAAAGTTAATCCAATTAACTTTGAAAACGCTGAAGGTAACCTAGGATTATCTAATGCAGTGCTTGGGCACTTATCTAGAACATTGCCTATTTCTCGCTGGCAACGAGACTTAAGCGATTCTACTGTATTGCGTAATATAGGTGTTGGGCTGGCATATGCGATTATCGCCTATCAATCTACTATTCAAGGTCTAAGTAAATTAGAAGTCAATAAAACATATCTAATTCATGAACTAGATAACAATTATCAAGTATTAGCTGAAGCAATGCAGACTGTTATGCGCCGTTACGGTATTAAAAATTCATATGAAAAATTGAAGGAACTAACACGTGGTAACCATGTAGATAGGACTTCAATACTAACTTTTATCGATACTTTGCCATTACAAGAAGTAGTAAAAGATCGTTTAAAGTCAATTTCTCCAGCCAACTATATCGGCTCTGCTTCTACTCTAGTGCAAGAGTTCAATTCAAGATCAATAGATAAATCAATAAAATAATATAATTATGCACTATGACAAATCAGTTAAATAATCTAGAAATTTTAAGCAAATTGCTTAATAAAGCATTTTGCTTATCTTTATTTTATATAAAATTTTATTTACAAGATCAAGGACATACAAAACAAAAAATAAATGCTACACGATAATTCATCTATCTACTATCTTATACTGCATCAGTCAATATTTTTTAAAAATGAAATCATTTTTAAAGGAAAATATTTCATTTAATATGAAAATTATATCTAAAATTGATGCTATAGTAAATATCAATTGATTTGAATGTAATAAAATATGTATTTTGAAAACTAATAATACTGCATTTTAAAACATCAAAACAATACGAATAACATTGGTTATTTATTTGTATTTTTTAGAGATGTAGTTAAGTAAATAACAACCTTGGTCATGGTAAGAATTACCATATAAATATATGCTTATCTAATCTTCATCACTGTATTATCAATTTGATAAGACTGAATTGCTGTTAATGCAACAGTATAAACAATATCATTTATTAATGCACCACGCGATAGATCATTGACCGGTTTTCGCATACCTTGCAACATTGGTCCAATAGACACAAGTGTAGCGGAACGCTGTACTGCTTTATAAGTGGTATTGCCAGTATTTAAATCAGGAAAGATGAATACGGTAGCTCTACCGGCAACCAGTGAATGCGGTGCCTTATATTTTGCTATATCGGCCATAATAGCAGCATCATATTGCAATGGGCCATCAATAATCAAATCAGGACGTTTATTTTTCGCTATATTAGTTGCTTGGCGGACTTTCTCTACATCGCTACCATAGCCAGAGTTGCCAGTAGAGTAAGAGATCATAGCTACACGTGGTTCAATCCCAAAAATTGCAGCAGATTCTGCTGACTGAATGGCAATTTCGGATAATTGTTCGGCTGTTGGATCTGGGTTGATTGCACAGTCACCATATACTAAAACCTGATCAGGAAGTAACATGAAAAATACAGAAGATACCAACGAGTGACCTGGGGCGGTTTTAATTAGTTGTAATGACGGACGTATGGTGTTTGCAGTAGTATGCGCTACACCAGATACTAAGCCATCAATTTCACCTTGCTCTAACATCAAGGTACCAAGCATTACATTATCTTCTAACTGCTCACGTGCTGCAATTTCGCTCATGCCCTTGCTTTTTCGTAGCTCAAGCAAGCGTGAGACATATTTATCACGTATAATAACGGGATTAAGGATCTCAATCTCTTTTGCCAGTTGAATACCTTGTTTCTTAGCCACACTTTGGATTTTATCTGTATTGCCTAATAGTATACATTTTGCAATTCTACGTTCTGTACAGATAGCCGCTGCTTGCACAATTCGTGGTTCTTCGCCTTCCGGTAGCACGATACATTTATTGGCTTGACGTGCCCGTTCAGTTAATTCATGCCGGAATACCGCAGGAGAAAGACGACGCAATCGCTTAGAAGGAGTAGAGAGGGATCTGATCCAGACAGTATTAATATAACTAGCAATATAGTTCTTTATTTTATCAATACGCTGATAGTCATCAAATACAATTGAGAAGTTAAAATTTTGTAAATTAATTGAAGTTTGCCAGAGATCAGTGTCTACTATAAATACTGGCAATCCAGTTATAAAAGCAGGCTCACATAACTTTATTATTGACTGATCAAGGTTATAACCATCAGTAATAAGAATGGCGCAAATAGGCATACCATTCATTGCGGCCAAAGAAGCAGTAAATAATATATCTGGTCGATGGGCTGAGGTGATTAATAATAAATCAGGACGTAAATCTTTTAGCACATGCGCAGAGCTACATACACTAATATTTACTGATTTTACAACGCGGGTCATAATATCGCCCTCATTAATCACTCGTGCTTTCAAGTGACGGGCAATGTCAATAGCACGCGTGGCTATTAAATCAACATTCCATGGCACGCAGCCTATCACGGGTAACGAGCTGTTAGTAACTAACTGTGTAGAATTGAGATCATCCATGTCAGTTTTTGTTTCATCATCAAAGATTTTGAAAAGGTCAGAGTAAAGACGACCTTGTTCATCAATAGGGGCGTTTAGTTTATTGATAATGACGCCGATGATATTCTTATTTTTTCGACCGCCAAAATTGTTACATGCAAGCTCAATATGTTCTTGTAAGTGCTTTAATTGATCCTTTCCAATGACTAGTACGAGGATGATTTCTGCATTTAACGTCCTAGCGATTTCATAATTTAATGTATGGGTAAACTGGCATGTATTGTTTAGTTCTATACCCTTAATCAATATCACTTCTGCAGATTTTACACTTTTATAATAACGTGCAACAAGTTCTTCCATCAGCACATCCTGTTGATTAGAACTTAATAAGCTCTTAACATATTGCATGCTCAGTGGTTCAGATGCTATATTCGAAGAATAACCTTTATTGATAGTGATATTTTTATATAAAGTATTATCGCTAGAGTTATATTTAGAGATAGGCTGAAATACACTTAGTCGAATACCTATCTGTTCTATCGCATGAATAATACCTAAACTTACGCTAGTGAAGCCCAGGCCAATACTAGTAGGGATTAACATAATTGTACGTGACACAGAGTAGTTCTCTTCATAGTTAATAAAATAAGGCTAAGATAGCAATTAAGATATCTATAATTTCGTTTAATAGAATTAATGGCCTGACATGGCCAGGCGAAAAGTGTCTTGTGCAATAATTAATTCTTCATTTGTCGGTATTACCAAAACTAGACGGCTCCGATCTCTACTAATAGCCCCAGATTGTCCGAAACGAGCTTCAATATTGAGTTGATGATCAACATAAAAGCCTAATAAGCTCAATTTTTCTAGGGTAAATTGCCGTACTTTACTAGAGTTTTCTCCGATTCCGCCAGTAAATATCAACGCATCTAGCCGACCGTCCATTAACGCGCTATAGGCACTGATGTATTTAGATAGTCGGTGACAGAATATATCCATTGCACGTTTAGCATGAGCTTGACTGTCATATTTTTCTTCGATATAGCGGCAGTCGCTAGTTATACCAGTTAGACCAAGTAGACCAGAATCTTTAGTGAGCATTTTATTAATTTGATTAATACTCATATCTAAAGTCTCGTGTAAATAAAAAATAATTGCCGGATCTATATCGCCACTACGGGTTCCCATTACCAGACCTTCTAGCGGAGTTAAACCCATCGAGGTGTCTACGCATTTTCCATTGCGCACTGCAGCTACTGAACTACCGTTACCTAGATGACAACTAATTACGTTTACTTCTTCTATTGATTTGTTCAGTATTTTAGCAGCTTCTTGCGTGACGTAGAAATGGCTTGTACCGTGTGCACCATAACGGCGAATACCGTAATCACGGTATAAACTGTATGGCAGCGCATATAAATAAGAGGCTTCTGGCATAGTTTGGTGAAAAGCAGTATCGAATACTGCAACATTTTTTTGTATCAAGTGAGGAAAAGATTTGAAGGCTTCTGCAATACCAATCAAGTGAGCGGGATTATGCAATGGTGCAAATGGAATGGACTCTTTAATACCCTGTAACACATCATCGTTTATAATGGCTGAAGTGGTAAATCTCTCACCGCCGTGTACGATGCGATGGCCGATAGAAGTTAACTGCGCAGCCATATGTGGTTTTTGTATTAAAATATTGTTAACAATAAAATCAAGTGCGTCACTGTGACTAGCATTGTCACTTAAAAACGTTTTATATACGTTGTCTTCCATTTTCCACTTTATACGAGCTTCAGGTAAATAAAAACATTCAGCTACACCAGAAAGGTACTCTTTACTACTAGTAACATCGATAATAGCAAATTTTAATGAAGAACTGCCGCAGTTAAGAACCAATACTAGCTTACTCGACATGGAAGTGCCTACTTAAATAGTTGAATGTGTTTAATTAAATCAATACTAAAACAGATAATGGCATAACTTGCTAATAATATGTACAAGATTAAGCCATAATAGGGTTCGTATGAAATTGATTTTTTATACTAAATATTGAAAAAAAATTGTTATGTTATATTTAAATATCAGTTTAGGATAACGTGCGCCTATAGTAAATACAAAATAATTTTTACTTATCTACTACTTTAAACAAATCGATGAAATGCCCTTATACTATGAGTAACACTTATCAAGTGAAGTTACAGACTGTATTGATTGTAGTGGCATTACGTTTTGTATTATTAGTGCTATCAGCATTTTGAACATACCCTACTAACTATGAATCCAATGCAAGTGATATAGTCAGATTTTCTGACTATTTAAGATTAACGATATTTTCTTAATATAATTTAATCTTTCAAGAAAGTTTGTAAATTAAATTGATAAATATTCCTCATGCTATAGAGTATTTCTGTAATACCCTTTAATCAAAGATGCTTAAAGTATCTATCAGAGGTATATATTATTAAATCAAGATTAATAGATAAGATAAAAAGAAATCACTATACATAACAATTATGTAATCTTTTGATATTATTTTATTCAATATCGGATTATATTTATCCCAATAATTTTGGTAATAAATTTGCCTATATTTTTATTGTCAAATGCCTTATGTCTCTAATTTATAATATACTTACCTGTGAGGATTTCGATCTAGCTATAACACTCTTTAAAGATAAATTTTTTGGCATAAATATACTTTAATGAGGCGTGAGATTTAAAATTCTACTATCCGCATTTCCGCATTGTAAAAAAAATTGATTGATATTACTAATATAAGCCTTGCCTTATAATCAATTGCTAGCAGTAATTTCCCATGTAATGAGCGGGAAGATTAATGCCATTCTTAAAATGAATAAGTATCAGTGCATATCAATAAATAATGAAGTTATCGCTTATCACTATGGTTTTACTGTATTTATTATTGTAGTAATTGGACCGTGGGCGGCTTAATAACGCTCCATTTTCATCAGGAATTAATACAGTAGGTAACGCGTGAATACGTTTATCTGCTAATTTCTATCTATTTGTTGCTATATTTGCGTTATTTTAGATATTGAAGTCTTATACTGATAAGCCTAATCTGTATCAATACGTAAGACTGGTTAGATAGGATTGATATTAGATAGGATTGATAGAAGCTTAGATTTTTATAGTAGTGCTATTAGTTGACTTGATATATCTAGTACGCATGGTCGTATTAAATTGAGCGCTAATGCGTTCTCAATACCAGATTAAATCCGAAACGAGTAATTAAGCTACTATTGATCTACAGTAGTATAGTGACTTTAAGTCAAAGAATTAAGATGGATGATACGCTCACTCGAATAGGGCTGTTATGGTAAGGCATGATAGTTATCCACTGCAAAAAGTATATAGTCAAAGATCTCTATTTCTATGTGTCTTACAACGTAAAGCTGATCTTATAGTAGCAGTTTAAACCTTTTTCATCAAACTGGCTCCAGTTATTCAGCGGCTATATGAATAAATTTTAACATCGAAATAGTTAATTTCAATGGGTACATGCGCTAACTTTGGAGATATATATGATCTCTATTCCGTAGTGCAGGGAGCAGATAAATTTCTTCTAATTGACGTGTATATCAAAGGTTATCCGCCACGTTGAGAAGCATATATACAGGCACTAATGTTGCTGTAACAATCTATTTATAAAAACGACGCCCACTATCGTATGGGCAGTCGGCGTAGAATTTTTAGCATACTAATATGCAGTCTAAAAGAAAATGTAAACATGAAAACGTATCGCAGATGCCCGCCTGCGCACATCTGACGAGATTTAAGACCTATATTCAATGATTATAATAATAGTGCAAGTATTAGTTAAAAACGCAACAGTAAAATTGCATCGGTATGATCTTTAAGTGTAGAAGAATATAATAGATTTGACGACGCATAATTCTTTGCCCATCTGGTTAACAAGTGATCACATTGAAGACTCAATGTACTCGCATCAGTATACCCATAGTATAGATATTCGTTATCTTATTTAATCTACACGGAATAGACGAGCGTCTTCTGTTTTTATTTTGTGCCATTTAATTTTTATTGAAGAAAAATCAGGATGCCATGCTGAAGGTAGCGTGATCTGAAAAATATCTAAATGTGCCACTACAACTAATCTATTCAAAAATAGTAATTAGTATGGGAAAGAAAAATGGGAAATATTCGGTATAATACTTAATGACTACCCACATATGATTCGCATCATGATGACTCAAACATGGTAAGATTACCCGTTTACGTAAATATTGCCCAGCATGTTCTACAGAACGTAAGTCTGTAATGTTAACCAAACATAAAGAAGAGCTCAAAATGGAAACACTAACTTTTAAGCCAACTGAAGGGGGGGTCATAAAGCATGGGACTGCAATGAGCATTTCATGTTTCTTCACCTGGGTCAAAAAGATCCCTCTATACACGGGATATTCCTTCTAAATCAGGAATTATGAATATTATAGTGCTGATTGCAGTTCCTATAGTGCAAATCATAAGCTCTATTTCGGCGGTAGCCAAAGTTGGACATGAGCAAGAGAATGCTCTGGCAATTTAGTGGATATATGCCCTACTAGTGTATTCACTGATGCAACTGCGCTAAACGTTATAATAGAAAATAGAACATGCAGTTTGCACCGAGAATTTTTCAACAATGTAGCATTGGTTATAATAACAGTCTAGGTGAACGCTATGGTGAAATTATTCGTATTGATAACCGTCATTATAGATAACCGTTATAATGGTAGTGTAAATCATTATTTCCTATTTAATCGTGGCCGATTTGATTTTGACTATTTCAAATAGCAGGTGAGTCCTCTAGCACCACAGAAATTCAGTGGACTAAACTAGATTACACTTCACTGGCATATGTTATACAATATGCTACAGATATTGTCTATCAAGCAAAAACAATAATTTCAATTAGTTTAGCATGTTCCATGCTGAACAAGTAACTTTACTTTACGTCAATTAGTTAGTGTGAATAATTATTATTCTGGCATTCATCAGGCTCAACAATCGCGGTTCAACCTAATACTACATGTGCTACAAATAGCGGTATTCATACCCCATAACTATGTGCCATTGCAGACTACGAAGCAATACTTGTGCGAGGAGACGATCTAACACAAATCGCAGCAGTACAGAATATTAGTCAGCACGATAAATATCCTCTATGTATAACCAATAGAGCTAGATCGTATCTATCGCATCTACTCGTACCATTTATTGCGATAAAAAATAGTCAATTATCTTTAGTAAGTATAGAGGTTTACATTATAGGTTATATCATTATAGGTTATATATTGAAAAACTTGGGTGTTTCGTAGTAATTATCTGCATTTCTAGTTCATATCGTGATAAAGATATAGATTCTCTATTATCCTACCGTGGCCTATTTGGCATCCAAAAGGCATATCTATTAGCATGACGGTGATAATGCTATCTCTAGCTTTCCTATAAACTTAGAATTTATTAGTAAGTTTCTTATCATTGCAGTGAGTGTAAGTGCATATATCGGTTTGTTATATTACGTAGTAGTCATCAGTAATACCATTAGCCTTTATTTCCATATTCACATCACTATCAACCTATATCTCAGAGCAACAATAGCATTACACTGTAATATCTAAAATAACCAAAAATTAACTACTAGTGGTATTTTAGTGCTTATCTCTACTATTTTAATAGTAGGACTTTAGCTTGTATCCGTAGCCTTTGATGACATTAGTTAAAATTGCACAAGAACTATTCTGATAGTCTTATATAAGCGATCGTTACATTTAGCTTGCACATGATTGAATAACATTCACAAAAAATCACCGTCCTATTTTAATAGGATGTATCAATTAAACATCTAATAATATCTTTTATCGTATTGTATTTAAATATTGTTAACAGAATTTTATCGTCTTCCGATATGAAGTCACTCATAAAAATAAAGCAACTGTCATAGTCAGTAATATAAACCATGCAGCTCAATATAACGATGCACAGCGCATGGCAATAAATGATCGTATTTTAATCTATTATGATGACGTTTACGTATTTCTGTCGAGGAAATATTAAGCTCTGGTGTATGAGCGAGATAAATATAACCATGTAGTTTCTGTCTAAGCAGCATCGCATTAGTAATGCGATGGCTTTCAAGCCATTGTTGTAGATCAGGCCTCTTAAAATGAGGATAGTATCCTGGTCGTGCTAAGACCAATAAGTGGCAAAGGTCTAAAAATGAGTCCCAATCATGCCATTTATACAACGTTAATAATGAATCTTGACCAATAATAAATGCTATTGGTGACATCAACGTATCCGGCTCTGCACGTAGTGCCTTCAAAGTATTGATAGTATAAGAAGGTATGGTATAATACAGCTCTCGATCATCAACTGTAAAGAGCGGGTTTTCAGTAATCGCCAACTCAACCATATTCAGTCGTTGTAACGCGCTGGCTTGAGGTGGTATACGATGCGGTGGCACGAAGTTTGGTAAAAGAATGACACGCTTTATACCAATCTCTATAGCTAGAGATTCTAAAGGTTTTAGATGACCATAATGAATTGGATCAAAGGTCCCACCAAAAAAGGCATGTAATGCTCTAGGACTTGATGTACTATTCGTCATAGATATAAAACTCACACAGAAGGTTTTTACTGCATAACAATATTGATAAGCTTGTTAAAGATAACCAAAAATATTGATCATATTCTTTTTTAATACCTAGCTCCATCTTCACTAACTGCTTTACAGCTTGATGTAGGTGACTAATAGACAGTCTTTGAACTGCTTCTATTATTAAATGACGGCGATCTTTCCAAATATTATGCTGATTTAAAATCGTACACAATGGAATAGAATCCATATGGCGTTTTAAATTTAGTACAAGTAAAAGTTCACGCTGTAAAGTACGCAGTAAGAACGTTGGTTCGATACCCTCTTTCTGTAACTGTTGCAAAATAAAATAGCTTCTTTCACTATTTCCTGCTAATATAGCATCAATCCAATTAAACAGCGTAAAGTGAGAGGCATCGTGAACGGCCAGTTTAACACGAGATAGAGTCAGTTTTCCATCAGGATGTAATAGTGATAGCCTTTCTAAAGCTTGTGACAGTGCCGTTAAATTTCCTTCATAACAATAACACAATAGGTTATTCGCTGCGTGATCTAATTCTAAATTCATAAGTTTTGCGCGATCGGACACCCAGTGAGGGAGTTGCTTTTTCTGCAGTGCTTGACAAATAATACAGACCACACCGTGATTAAAAGCTGTAAACCAAGTGCTATTTTCTTGTGCCTTAGTCAAATGCACACCACGTAATATCAGCAATATATCCTCATGCAATAGTGAAAAACATTTAATCAACTTATCTTCAATTGGTGCCAATTGTCCATTTTCAGGTAAAATTAATAGTAGTATTTTACGGTTAGAAAATACACTCATCGTCTGACAAGTTCTAAAAATAGCCTCCCAGTCTGTATGGGTGTTGAGATGAATTCTATGGAACTCATGAAATTGTAATTTTTTTGCAGCTTGTCGGATTAAATCTTGGCTTTCCTGTAGCATCAGTGGTTCATTTCCGATTAGGAAATAATATGGATGCAGCCCTTGTCGTAGATGTGCAGTTAATTGCTTAGGGTAAATTCGAATCACGCGACGTTACCAACTAATGTTTAGTTGCTGTTTTATTATAAGCATATCTATTGTTCCCTTCTATCTTTACATGCATCATAATAAGTTTACGCACGATTTTCTGTGCGGCCTGTTCCCTCATTTCTTGCATAATTATTTCCTGCTCAGAATCTTTTGCAAGTGCTGTCATAGGGTTATCAAAAAATGAGCGGGACACGTTGACTGATAATGGGTAAATATCATGATTAGGAATAAGTATTTGCGCTTGTACTATGAGAACAATTTGATACTCAGCAGTTTTGCCATTCTGAAAGATTGATACAGTATCTTTGCTTTCACGAGCACTGATAATGCGTAGAGATGGAATATTTTTACATTTCTCATCTTTATTGATAGCAATCCCATTAAGGTATAATTGTTGACGTACCGCACGAGTCAGGGGTCCGTAACGCTCATAGCTATCTAATATTATTGTTTTCATTGCCTCAGTCATCTTAGGGTTACTATATAGATGAAATCCGCAGCTAGTGTTAAATAGCACCTCTAAGCTTAAGCATAGCATAATAATAACTTTGTGCATAATTTCTCTTTAGGTTAATCTACGACTAAATTAAGCAGTTTTCCAGGAACATAAATTACTTTGCGAAGTGTTGTCTGCTCTAGATATTTTGCTACCAAAGAGTCCTTTTCTGCGCATACTAGTACTTGTTCTTTGGTTGCATTAGCTTCTGCCGTGATTTTTGCACGTACTTTGCCGTTAATTTGTATCACTATCAATTTAAAATCTTCAAACATGGCTTGTTCTTCGGCAATTGGCCAAGGCGCAGTATCAATCTCTCCTTTTCCGTCCAATGCTTGCCATAGAAAAAAACCGATATGTGGGGTAAATGGATAAAGCATACGTACAATAGCTAATAGTGCTTCTTGTAGTATAGCGCGATCTTCTTTACTATCCTGCGGCGCACATATTAGCTTATTAACTAGCTCCATCACAGCAGCAATTGCTGTATTAAATGTTTGTCGTCTACCTATATCATCACTGACTTTAGCGATAGTTTTATGCAAATGACAGCGCAGCGCTTTCTGATCTGCGTTAAATGTATTGATATCTATCTGCTGCACTGCACCTTTCTGAAGGTGATCATAAGTTAATCTCCAAATACGATTTAAAAAACGCCTAGCTCCTTCTACACCTGACTCTTTCCATTCTAGTGTCATTTCAGGTGGTGAAGCAAACATGATGAACAAACGTAATGTATCTGCACCGTATTTTTCTATCATCTTTTGTGGATCGATGCCGTTATGCTTTGATTTGGACATTTTCCTCATACCAGCATAGATAAGTGTATGCCCTTTTAGATCGACTGCTTTAACAATACGACCTTTTCCATCACGCTCAATAGTTGCTTCAGTTGGAGAGATCCAGATACGCTCACCACTGTTACTAATGTAGTAGAAAGCATCTGCTAATACCATGCCCTGACAAAGTAGGCGTTTTACGGGTTCATCTGACTCTACTAATCCCATGTCACGCATTAACTTATGGAAAAAGCGAAAATACATCAAGTGCATAATAGCATGTTCGATACCACCGATATATTGATCTACTGGTAACCAATAATTAGCTGCACTAGAATCGACCATCCCGTGATGGTAGTGCGGACAAGTGTAACGTATGTAATACCATGAAGATTCTATAAAGGTATCAAATGTATCAGTTTCGCGCAGAGCTGGCTGCCCATTTATATAGATTTTTGCCCATTCAGAATCATATTTGATCGGATTAGTAATGCCATTCATTACTACTTCTTCTGGTAAGATTACCGGCAATTGATCTTCCGGCATCGGGATTACAGTACCATCTGCTATGGTCACTATTGGTATTGGTGCACCCCAGTACCTTTGACGAGAGATCCCCCAATCTCGAAGACGGTAGTTTACCGTATGCTTAGCTACTCTATTACCGATCAGTTTATTAGTAATGGCATTGCAGCCAGCGTCGTTCTCTAGACCATTGAATTCATCACCAGAATTAAATAATTTACCTCTTTTGGTCATAGCTGCAGTTTGCACATTGGGTTTGCTGTCATCTTCATTCAGTATCACTCGTATGATTGGAAGGTAATATTGAGTAGCGAATTCCCAATCACGTTGATCGTGGGCGGGCACACCCATTACAGCACCAGTACCGTATTCCATCGAAATAAAATTAACTGCCCAAATAGGTAGCTCGTGACCACTAAGTGGGTGGATAGCAAAAAAACCGATTGGCATGCCTCTCTTTTCGATTTTAGCTTTGTTAGCTTCAACGATGTTAATCTCACAGCACTGTTTGATAAATTGTTCTAGTTCTGGATTATTTTGGCCTGCTGCTTCTACTAATGGGTGGTTAGCAGCCACAGCTACATAGGTAACCCCCATCAAAGTATCGATACGGGTAGTATAAACCGTTATTTTTTGATTGCTATTGACCATTTTTAATGTTATTTCGATTCCTTTTGAGCGACCAATCCAATTATGTTGCATGATTTTAACCTGTTCAGGCCAATTTTCTAAATGATCTAAATCATTTAATAATTGATCCGCATAGTTAGTAATCTTGATAAACCATTGCGGAATTTCTTTGCATTCAACTTGAGTATCACAACGCCAACAGCAACCGTTAATAACTTGTTCATTAGCTAATACAGTTAGATCATGTGGACACCAATGTACTGATGATGTTTTCTTATAAACTAAACCTTTTTTATATAGCTTGGTAAAGAACCACTGTTCCCAACGATAGTAGTCAGGTTTACATGTAGTGATCTCACGATCCCAATCGTAACTAAAACCTAGTTTTTTCAGTTGATTCTTCATGTATTCAATATTATTATATGTCCATATAGCGGGTATGGTGTGATTCTTTACGGCAGCGCCTTCTGCCGGCAAGCCAAAAGCATCCCATCCTATAGGATGTAGGACATTTTTTCCAAGCATGCGCTGATAACGCGCAATAACGTCACCGATAGTATAGTTACGAACATGCCCCATATGAAGTCGACCAGAAGGGTATGGCAACATAGATAGGCAGTAGTATTTTTCCTTACTTGAGTCTTCCGTAACCTTAAAAGTCTGTCTCTCTTGCCAGTGAAGTTGGACGCTAGATTCTATATCTTCTGGATGATATTGTTCTTGCATAACGACTCATTATCCTATAAAAATTGTACGAATTAGAGATGAAATAATAGTCATGTAATATTTACAGATGCTATTAACATCGCCAATACAGCTATTATGACAATACACGTAATTATTTAATACATTCTAAGACAGTAGAAAAAAGATATTATGTAAAATACAGATCCTACATTTTACGCTGTTTCTCTGAGACAGTAATAGTGTAGCGTTGGCCAAGTATTAATACTAAACTGCCTAGCAGTAAGGTGAGGATCCATAATGGCGTATCACCACATCGGGAATAATTTGTCATACCACTAGTGGGGGTGATTGTTACTTCTAAAACACGACGGGTAAACTGCGGAATATCGGCGATAACCTCACCATTAGCATCTATTGCTGCTGTTATACCATTATTAGTGCTATATAATAGTGGTCGACCTAACTCTAAAGCGCGCATCCTGGCCATTTGTAAATGTTGCCATGGGCCGATAGAGTTTCCAAACCAAGCATCATTGGAAAGCGTTACCATAAAGTTGGTATTAGGAAGAAAATTTTTACGCAATTGATGGCCTAATATAATCTCATAACAAATAGTAGTCGTCACATAATAACCCTTGACGCGCAGTTGTGGCTGAATACTATCACCTTGGCTAAAAGAAGACATAGGCAGATTGAATAGTGGTGCTAAGGGACGCAACCAATGTTCCATAGGCACAAACTCTCCAAAAGGCACTAAATGATGTTTATTATAGCGTTCTTTAGCTGGATAACTATAGGGGAGCAGTTCGCCTAATACAATAGCACTATTATAAACCTTCTTACCTTCTGGTGTAACATGAACATCGAGAATGCCAGTAATAAGACTGCTATTGTTTATACGCATTTGCTTATCTATAATGGTCAATAACTTATTTTGACTGGATTCGTAATCAGGAATAGCAGACTCTGGCCAGATAATAATCTGATCTTTTCCAAGATAAGGACGGGTTGCATGTAAGTAAATTTGTAACGTATTTATCAGTACTTTTGGAGACCATTTTAAAGATTGAGGAATATTGCCTTGCACCATGGCAATGGTTATCCTTTTTCCTGACAATGGGCTAAACCACTGACATGGTGTTAACATACAGGGTAAGAATAGTAATAAAAAAGCAATCACTGCAGGGACTATACGGCACTTGTTAGCCGATAACACGAATAGTCCTGATATAGCTAAAAGCATGAAGGTGATAGCATCCACTCCAAATAAAGGTGCTATACCCTTCAGTGGTCCACTAATTTGGCTGTAACCAAATTGAAGCCAAGGAAAACCAGTTAGTACCCATCCTCGCAGCCATTCTGTAATTTGCCATAGTACAGGTGCGGCAATTACCAATCGATACCAAGAAGTATCTGGAGATACTAGTCTCAATAATCCAGCAAATAGTCCACTATACAATGATAGATATGTTATAAATAATAATACCAGCACAATATTTATAGCTAACGGCATGCCACTGAAGTTGGCAATGCTGATATATATCCAGTTAAGACCGCTACCAAATAACCCAAATCCCCAAAAAAAACCGAGTTGAATAGATTGTTTAATATTTCGATTCAAGGTAATAGCTAAAAGGCCAAATAACGAGATAATGGCAGCCGGCCATAGATCGTAAGGAGAAAAGGCTAAAGTTCCATTAGCACCAGATAATAGCGCTAGCGTAGCCCTAACTTTCTGGTGCTTAAAGTAAAAAATTTTAATCATGTATGATTTATTTGAGTAATTGAGCATCATCAGGGATTTTTACATGAACTTGTATAATTTTTCTACTATCAGATATCGTAACTTTAAATATATAACCTTCAATTGCAATAGTCTCTCCACGTGCAGGTAAATGACCGAATGCTTGCATAACTAATCCGCCAATAGTATCTACTTCATAGTCGCTAAAGTGAGTATTGAAAGTTTTATTGAAGTCCCCAATTGATGCCAGTGCACGTACCGTGTATAAGTTACTACTTAACTGGCGGATATCTAGATCTTCTTCATCATCGTATTCATCTTCAATTTCACCAACAATCAGTTCTAGAATATCTTCGATCGTAACCAAGCCTGATACCCCACCGAATTCATCAATGACAATTGCCATATGATAACGTTGAGAGCGAAATTCTTTTAGCATCCTATCAACCCGTTTGCTTTCTGGCACTACTACAACTGCTCGCAATACCTTATTTATGCTGAATGGCTCAGAATTAGTACGCATAAAAGGCAATAGATCTTTTGCCATTAAGATACCTTCAATATGATCTTTATCTTCGCTGATAACTGGAAAACGCGAATGGGAAGATTCAACAATTACATCTAGACAATCTTCAAGTTGTTGATTACGTCTCAGAGTAACCATTTGAGAGCGAGGAATCATAATATCACGTATACGTTGCTCTGCAATATCCATGACACCTTCTAGCATGTCGCGAGTATCAGGATCAATCAAGTCGTTTTGCTCAGAATCTCTAATTAATTCTACTAAATCTTCACGATTTTTTGGTTCACCGTGAAATAAGTGGTTAAGGATAAGTGTAAAGAATCCCTTTTTGGGATTGTGGATTTCATTACTTGATGAATAATCGTCGCTCATGGCATTCTAGTTCATATCAGTTAGAGTTAATTGTCATCAGAGATAACGTTTCTTATAGCTATGTAGATATAAAGGCTGATATCAGATATGGTTTTTTTCTGTTAAGTATGGATCAGGTAAACTTATTGCGTGCATAATGTTAGTTTCTAAAGACTCCATTAATTGAGCTCGCTCATCTTCAATATGGTCAAACCCTAATAAATGAAGAGTACCATGGATTACCATATGCGCCCAGTGTGCTTCTAATGTTTTGCCTTGTGCTTTTGCTTCCTCTTCAACTATCGGCGGACATATTACGAGATCACCAAGTAGTGATTCCAATATGCCAGCTGGAGCTAAAAATGGAAATGATAGCACATTAGTTGGTTTAGATTTGCCGCAATAGTTCAAGTTTAGATCATGACTTTCTTCTGTATCAACTAAACGTACTGTTACCTCGACTTCTGCTTGATAGTACCTCAAAACAGCTTCAAGCCAACGCTGAAAATCAATCGCATCCGGAAGATAGTAAATATTTTTACAAGCAATTTGCAAATCCATAATTACCTTACTCATAGCGTATCCTATTATGTATCTTAAATATTGTGTTATTTATCTTACATATTGCATTTTTTATGTTGAAAAATAAGTTTATATCTTTAGTGTTAAGATTATTGCTGAATTAATAAAAATAGCATAAAATGTACAGTATAAATTTGCAGTAGAATAAATAATAGGTATTGGATCATTAAGAAACCCTCATTATTATTTTGTCAATATAGCATGAGGTTTTATATGCAAAAGATGATTATTGCGATTTATAAAATATAAAATATCGCTAGATACAATTCTAGTTCATTAAATTTTTATATGACGATAATACAAGATCAATTGGATTAAACCGGGAATGCTTTTTACAGTTATATTTTATTCCGCAAAAGGTTGTTTAACCATATAAGTATGAAATATGTTTTATTAAGTAAAATTGTATTAAGATGAAAATAGTAGATTTCCTAAAATATAACTATCACGTTGTCTGTAAAACACATTAAGCAAAAAAATATAATATAAAATATACTTATGATATTTTATAAAACACAGCGATTTTTATAAATAACAATGATTACATGATTTTTAATATTGAAAACGATTTATTTTTAAATGTCAGATATTATCTATCTGTTTAATATTCGCTATATTAAAGATCATGTGTTTTTTTCAAAATATTCAAGCCTTATAATATCAAAAATATATCAGAACGATAATATATAGAATAAATAAAGAACTAGAACATTTCATAATGAACTGCTTAAGTGTGCAGATATTATGTAAATAAAGTCCAGCTTGGATTTAATGGTAATATTAAACGTTCATATAAAATAATGCAGGCGATGGATGTAGATATGTCTAATAAAATAGTATAAAGTGAATCACATTTTTTAAACGAAAGAAAAGAACTGCAATTTTCGATTAGATTTCTTCAGTATAAATTTATCTTTTTAATCTAGATGTAATGAGTTAACGCGCTTAAACAGTAAATTTATTTCTTTTCTTTAGAATATCTCTGCTATAGTTTCCATATATATCTGAATATTTATAGATGTCGAATGTAATCGTTAGTGATAATAGTGTCATAGAATAAAATATTAGTCAGATACTTCTGCTGATTGTATTGAATTATTAAATATATTTAATCTCCATTAATATCTACAATAATTATTTATATACAGTAAGTGTCTAAATATTCATTACTTAGCATCTTAACTAAAAATTACCATATATTGTTCTATTGTTTTCATTAGTGATCTAGTGTATTTATTAATGTTCTAATTGCATTTAGAGTATATAATATTATTTCAATTATTACCTAAAGAGAAATAAAATTTGATGAATACAACTATCATATTCTGATACTGTAATTTTCAGATAGAATGATTTATATTTAAACATAGTTGGACTTATAGAAAAATAGTAATGCAGCGATCAATAAATAGATGCATTATATTTTATTCAATATATTTATGCGTTACATTGTCCATTTAAGAAATAAAATATAGCTCATTCCATGGTAATATGTGAACTGGTTAATAAAAGTGTATATTCACTCTTATCAATAGAAGCTTGATACATGACTTTTCTATACGTTATCTTTTATATATAAATTAAATTTATTTTTTTAAATGCTTCATAAATGTTCTTTTAATAATGAAGTATAGATCAAGATTACATTATATGGATGGATAAATTTAGAGTAAACGTTATGAGGCAAGTAGCGATTAGATATTACAGCTTCTATTACTATATAAATATATTAAAGATATGAGTAACAATCTCAGTAATTATCCATTCAGATCATAAATAATACTATTATCTATTATACACTTTTATTGTATTAAAGTTAGTGAAAGTTAGAAACCTAACAGATGGCTATTTTACAATCACATATTTCACAAGACTATCAAGATTAATCAAAATGCAAATTTATCTTCTCTTTTAAATATGCACTACGATGCCCCGAAGGGAATGAAACAAGACTTCAGTAATTTCTACATCAACAAATTTACCGATTATTTTATGCGAACCTTCAAAATGTACTATTCGGTTGCACTCCGTACGACCAGATAGTTCCATAATATTTTTACGCGAAGTTCCCTCTACTAAAATGCGCTGCAAGCTACCTAGCATTCCCCGACTAAAATGCAACATTTGTTGGTTTATTTGCTGTTGCAAGATATATAGCCGCTCTTTTTTCTCTTGATCACTAACATCATCTACCATTTCGGCTGCTGGCGTACCTGGGCGAGGAGAATAGATAAAACTAAAGCTAGTATCGAAATTAACTTCTGTAATTAAATTTAAAGTTTGATCAAAATCGGCTTGAGTTTCACCAGGAAAACCAATAATAAAATCTGAGCTAAATCGGATATTTGGTCGAGCTTTACGGAGCTTATGAATGATTTCCTTGTACTCAAATGCGGTATGAGCACGCTTCATAGCAGTGAGTATGCTATCTGATCCACTCTGGACTGGCAAATGTAGGAAGCTAACTAACTCCGGGGTATCCTCATATACTGAGATAATATCATCAGTCAGCTCTATTGGATGACTAGTAGTAAATCGAATCCGATCTATACCGTCAATAGCTGCTACTAATCGAAGTAAATCAGCAAAAGTACAGATTTCACCATCATAAGTAGTGGCACAATAAGCGTTAACATTTTGGCCAAGCAAGTTAACTTCACGCACCCCTTGCTCTGCTAACTGAGAAATTTCTAATAGTACATCATCACTTGGACGACTTACTTCTTCACCTCGAGTATAAGGAACTATGCAGAAAGCACAATACTTATTACAACCTTCTATAATAGAGACAAAAGCGCTTGGCCCCTCAGCACGTGGCTCTGGAAACCGATCAAATTTTGAAATTTCTTGAAAACTAACGTCAATAATGGGAGTCCTGGTCTTTTGAACATGCTTTATCATTTCTGGTAACCGGTGCAAAGTTTGAGGTCCGAATACTATATCTACACAAGGCGAACGAAGACGAATATATTCACCTTCCTGTGATGCCACACAACCTCCTACACCAATGATTAACGTCGGTTTTTTTTCCTTTATCAATTTCCAACGTCCTAACATAGAGAAAACTTTCTCATAAGCCTTTTCACGGATTGAACAGGTATTCAATAATAGTACATCTGCATCTTCAATTTTTTCTGTCCAATTAAAACCCTGCATACTATTTAACAGATTAGCCATTTTAGATGAATCATATTTATTCATCTGACAACCCCAAGTTTTGATATGTAATTTTTTCGTCATTAATTGACCATTACTCAATGTATAAAGAAAATGATATTGTGTGAAATATAGACCACGTGAGATATTATAATCATTTGATAGCACCGTGACCAGTGTAAAGGAAAAGTATATGACCTAAATACAGATTAAAATCTGTTATACTATGGATAGCACTATACCGATTAAGATCGCAATATTTCATAAACAAATAAATCAATGAATAATATATCTTCAAAAAAGTATGATGCAGTCGTAATTGGTGGTGGAATGATTGGTGCAGCAACAGCAGTCGGATTGGCAAAAATAGGGTTGTCAGTTACGTTGATAGAACAGCATGTACCGAAAAGATTCGATTCACAGAAACCACCAGATTTGCGTATTTCAGCTATTAGTTGCGCTTCAGTATCTTTATTAAAGCAATTAGAAGCATGGACGGCAGTAATGGAAATGCGTACTGCGGCGTATCGACGACTTGAAACTTGGGAATGGGAATCATCACATGTAGTATTCGATGCTGCTTCTCTTGGCCTACCAGAGTTAGGATTTATGGTTGAAAACGGCATTTTGCAATTGGCGTTATGGAAACAATTTTCACACTATAATAACTTGGTTCTCCGATGTCCATCTCGATTACAATCACTCCAGCGAATTAACAAACATTGGCATGTTACACTAGATAACTCAGAAATATTAGAGGCACGTTTAGTCGTGGGAGCTGATGGCGTGAACTCACAGGTTCGCCGATTGGCAGCTATAGGTATTAACGGCTGGCAATATCGCCAATCATGCATGCTAATTACTGTTAAGAGTGGCGGTTTACAGCAAGACATCACCTGGCAACAATTTTTTCCATCTGGCCCACGTGCCTTCTTACCATTATATGATCAATGGGCATCTCTAGTGTGGTACGATCACCCTTCTCGCATTCGTCAGTTACAGGCTATGCCACTTTTAATTCTGGAAGATCAAATCGCTGCAGCGTTTCCTAAACGCTTAGGCAAAGTGAAAGTTCACGATACAGGCTCATTTTCTTTAGTTCGTCTCCATGCACAGCATTATGTTTTGCCAGGATTAGTATTACTAGGAGACGCGGCACATGCTATTAATCCACTGGCAGGGCAAGGCGTAAATCTAGGCTACCGTGATATAAGTGTTTTACTGCAGGTACTAAATAAATCTATAGATCATGGTGAAGACTGGAGTTCAGAGTCTGTTCTGATGCGTTATCAGCGTCATCGCCGTTATGATAACCTATTCATGCAAAGCCTCATGGATCTATTTTATAGCGTTTTTAGTAAAAATTTGATTGCCTTTTGTGTAACACGCAACGTCGCTTTAATGGCTATGCAGAAAGCGGAAACATTAAAAAAATATGCATTACAATACGCTATAGGCTTATTGTGATGCATTACACAATAAGGTTCAAAACACTATCTATGGTTTAGTAATAAATATATAAGGATGGATGGGGTGCCAGGATTCGAACCTGGGTGTGCTGGTATCAGAAACCAGAGCCTTACCACTTGGCTACACCCCATTACTGAGTAATTATGAAAACGATGATTGTATAACCGATACTAAAATTATCATAAGTTCTATACGCTAACGACTTAATTTGCATAATCAGTACATTACATAATTTTGTTTGACATCATTTAATTATTAAGCCATGTATTATGACTGGGGTACCTGGATTCGAACCAGGGGATGCCGGTATCAAAAACCGGTGCCTTACCACTTGGCTATACCCCACTTAAGATCTTCACTAACTATAAACCTATAAATAAAGCATGGTGCGGGAGGCGAGACTTGAACTCGCACACCTTAAGGCGCCAGAACCTAAATCTGGTGCGTCTACCAATTTCGCCACTCCCGCTAAGTATGATAGTGGCTACGACGGGATTTGAACCTGTGACCTCATCATTATGAGTGATGCGCTCTAACCAACTGAGCTACGTAGCCTTCCTCGTCGAAACCCCCTCTTCTAGGAGTTCATGAAGTATTATGCGTATATAGTCGATTTACGTCAATAATTTTTTTGAAGACGTAATATAAATGTTGTTTATTACACACATGAATACTCAAGTACAAAAACTAAATAAAATAATTCATATTTAAATATTCACGAAACAAGAAACAGTATATCTAATTTTTATGAAAACACTACGTGTTATTAATTTTTTCTTGGAGTAATATGCAGTTGCAATTACCATGCAATTAAAATAATTATCTACATTGCGTGATAACCCATCTTAATCCCTAAAATGGTTGTGCCTAAAGACCAGGAATAATATTACTAGTAAGATCAATTTCATGGATCTTTTTCATGGATGTTTTAGCGTGCGAGAATAGCATGAAGATTTTAGGAATATAAGACAGGATTTTAACAATTTCAAATACTAATAAGAATAGAAAATTTTTTTGATTAAAAATCTTTCATTGCCTATTCACTCATGGTTGTATAACCCAAGTGGTAAAATAGTTGGGTTGATGTATAAATATATAAATTAAATATAATGTTTGATGAAAATTATAAAATATCGATTTATAATTATAGATTGAAAAAATTTTAGTATGTCATTTATTGAAAATAACATTTATATTGCATGTTACTGAAATTCATAACTATATTATATGTTTAAAAATATAAGTTCCATTTAAAGCTTACGATTGTTATATTTTATTAGCGCCTTAAATATATAGTAATCAAATAATCTTAGCCATATCATGGCGTCCTAATTGATATGATAATTTACATAAAATTGTTATGCTCATTTTGACTAAATAATCAATTATTTTATTGGAAATAATTTTATATATTTTAATCGATACATTTAGTATTTGAATAAAGGTCATTAAGAATCTATATTGACTTTTATTAATAGATTTATGTTATTATTAAAGTATCTATTCTAGATCATGACTTTATCCTATCACAGACTACATGTTTTAAATTTAAAAAATAGTACAATGTATTATTTTTAATAATATTCAAATCTAGTAAAAATATATTACTAGAAATGACTTTCTACAATCGATCATTTTAATTATAGATAAAAGCATAAAATTCTTGCTTGATATTTTTTATTTAAGTTCTTTCAAATACAAATATTATTGTAATAGATAGAATATAATTTATTTTTAAGCCATCTTTTGCACTTGACTAAAATATAGTATTTTGACGATCACGTAAAATACAGATGAGAGCTAATTTAAATTAATAAATTTTAAGCATGTTAAAATGAAGTATATAATAATATAGTGCTGCCAACAACCAATTAATTTTAAATTTTACAGTTATAATTATTAATAAATAATATCTAAAATATTTTAGAAAATTATAATAAAATATAAAATTGAATAATCGGCAATAATGCAGGGCGCAAGTGCTATAGAAATCAGACAGAGATATCTCTACTATAGTTAGTTTAAAGCAATAGTCAATAACATACAGTTAACGTATTTTTTAATTTAAAATAACAAAAATATGTAAGATATATAAAATTTTTGTTTTTATAAAAAAATAATTCAAGCAGTTAATAAAACTGCGAATGACGTATATCTTACATTAAGAGATACATTAAAGATCACATGAAGTTGAGATTTCAAATATAGAATGTTAATAATAAATATATATTTTATGGATTAAAATATAGTCTAATTATATGATATTTAGGTCATTAATACTACTATAATCTTTAAAATCGCACTATCTTTATCTATAAAGATTAAGCATGAAATTTATTTAAATCCTAATCTATAGGATAGAGAACTACTATGCGTAGTTATTGTTTCCTATTATTAACGGATGTCTTTTTTATACCTTAATATATTTAGATATATAATTAAAGGACTGATATTGAATTGTTATCACATGTACATATAATAATACATTATTAATGCTTATGATATAATTATCATTTTATAAATAGCATAATACTACTATAAGCAGTATAAACAATACTCAGATAGCAAATTTATATTTAGAGGGTAGTTATGTAGCATTGTGCTGATATGAACTACTGATCACGATTATGCATGTATACATTTTACCAAATATTTGAGTAAACTTGTATCGCTAGTAATTCAATAATTATGTTGTGCTATTTGTACATTGCAAATATTTCATTAGAATCTTCCTATATTTTCATCGCAAAAATACGTGACGCTATGTAAAACGTTATGAATATAACATTTAAACCTTTACGCTATCCTTACTATAGAAAATAAGATCATGTCAACTCTAATAAGTACTGATACAAATTTTCCAAAAAAGGAAATTATTGAGATTGCGACCATATTATCATGCCATTTTTAGGGATGCGTTTTAAGCAAGAAGAAAGCAATTCTCCGTCTGGAAATACGATATTAGGTGCAATTTCAGCTAGTGGATAGAGCATAAACTCACGCTTTTTCAGGTCATAATGAGGCACTGTTAAACGATCAGTATTAATCACTTGATTTGCATAAAGGATAATATCTAAATCCAGCAAGCGTGGACCCCAACGTTTAACCTTATGCATATATCCTGGATTGCGTTCTATTACCTGAGTGTAATTAAGCAATTCTTCAGGTGATAATAAAGTATCCAGTGCACCCACAGCATTGATAAAATCTGGTTGGTTTTTTATTCCAAATGGTTTTGAGCGATAAAAAGATGAATAAAAGATTAACTTAGTATCTGGAATATGCTCTAGTTCTTTAAGAGCCGTCTTAACCTGGAGTAACGGTTGCCCTAGGTTACTACCAAGAGAAATATAAGCACGCAATGTTATACTCATTTTTTATGTAATATTCGATGGTGAGTGAGTCCTGATTGATCACGACGGGTATTTAACATATTCTTTTGCTGTTCAGACGTGGCAAATTTAAACGCCCTCCACCAATTTGATAAGTATATAATTTCTTTATTATTTTCTAGTTCAGCGCGCAATGCTAGTAAATCATAGGCAGCAAGAAATTGTGGGTGCTCTATCAGTTTGTACACGTGCTGACCTTGTCGGCGAGTTAGGCGTAGCTGTAACTCCCATATATCACGTACTAACTTAGTTACCCGTTTTGGAATTGCCAGTGAACGACACTGTACATCTAACACATCATTAATCGTTAATACGAATGCGTCATAATATCCAAGACTATTTTTCTGCACTAATTTTTTAGCGTGCTCTATCAATGGATGCCATAACATTGCAGCAAATAAAAACTCTGGGGTAACAACCATACTATTCTGTAATCGGTGATCTATGTTTTTCAATGACTGCACAAGCATACGTTCTATCATCGTAGCTTTATCTGGTGTGAAATAACGGGCAATAAGAGGGAATAAAGGCTGAAAGAGTTGGTATTTGCATAACTTTAAATAGGTAGGATATCCGTAACCTTCAAGTAGCAATTTTATCGATTCATCGAATAAGCGAACCGGTGGTATTTTATTTAATAATGAGGCTAGACGTGGGATAGGAGTAGCCGTCTCATCGCTAATTTTCATGTCTAATTTAGCAGCAAAACGTACCGCTCTTAACATGCGAACTGGATCTTCCCGATAGCGAGTTTCCGGATCTCCAATTAAACGAATTACTCCCTGCTGTAGATCGTGAAAACCATTAACATAATCACGCAACGTACAATCTATTACTTCGTAATATAAACTATTTATCGTAAAATCACGACGTTGAGCATCTTCCTCAATAAACCCGAAAATGTTATCTCGAATGAGCATACCATTTTTCGTTTGTTGAGAAGAATTTTTTTCATATTGGTAAGTTGGCTTATGGTGCCCACGAAAGGTAGCGACCTCAATAATTTCCGGACCAAACATTACATGAGCTAAACGGAAACGGCGACCTACTAGACGACAATTACGGAATAATTGACGAACCTGTTCTGGTGTGGCATTAGTGCTAATATCAAAATCTTTTGGTATTTTTCCCAATAATAAATCACGTACACCTCCACCTACTAGATAGGATTCATAACCAGATTTATTCAAGCGGTGCAGTACTTTTAGTGCATTCTCGCTGATGTCTTTACATGATATTAAATGCTGTTTACGTGGAATAGTAGTCATGGCACTAGCGTCTTGTGTAGAAAGAAACAGCAGATGTTTATATGTCACAGAGTTATTGCCTAAAGTTATTGCTCTTTCATGATGATCTGAATATTATAGCAGTCTAATATATTCTGATTCTGTATCGCATTTTTCGAAGACTGGATGTTGATCGTTTATGCGTACTGCTTCTCTAGATAAGTTATTATCGCAGAGTGGCACCTTACGAAAAAATTAGCTGCTCAAATAAAAATGATACACCTCGTTAGTCCTAGATTAAAATAAAACTGATAAAATTTTTAGTTTATCATCAATCGGCATCAGCGCAGCTACTTTTATAGCGCTGATATGTTTTTAAATTAAATCTATAACGTACTATTAGTACAAGATATTTTTTAACTTTTATTGTGAAATGACTAGGCATAATTAAGACGATAGGTCGAGCTCTTGCTAGCATTATAGAAAGACTAGATATTGCAATTGCAATAAAGCAATTATCATCCAGCAGTAATCCAATACCTAGTTGGAACAAATATGTATATCATATCTCTATATTCTTGAAAAAGAACGAATAATATAAAATTTCTTTAACTATTTATACATTTATACTGATATGCGTATGAGAGATGCTTTTGTAAGATTCATATTGTATTTGATATTTATTAGTTAGAATCAGTAACAAGATATGATAGTTAAGTATATTGTAAATATTGATGACACTATCAATATTTGCTATATTAGTCACTATATACTTGTACAATTTATACAATGTGAAGAATGATAGTTTATATACTATAAATATTATTACTATTTATTTTATATCACAATCTAAATTGTTGAAAAATTAGTTTCCGATAGGCAATCGCTTTCTAGTATAGCAATGCCATAATGTAATATTATTTGTTTAAACTGTCTTAAAATTGAACTTGATACACCAAATATGAGTTGACATCAGTATTATAAAAACACCTATATAATATCTTATTAACTCCATATAAAATTATTTTAATCCATAATCTGCAATTATTACAGAATACAATCAAGTTTTACATGGATATTTCATGCCAATAGATAAAATATAGAATAACATGACATAAAAATATTATTAACATCGAAAATATACCATAAAAATAATATAGTTAAAATTAATAAATAATATTAGTATTGCCGTAATAAGGATTAAATAAAAACTTTAACCGCATAAACAGTAGTAAAATAATTTAATTATAGCTACTTTAGCTTAATATCGGTAAGGTGTATAGTAAATTGAGCATTGCAAATATATGTTGATATTATTGAAATATAATTAAGACTATAATATGTAGTTTTATTTATATGACTATGGCATCGCCTCTGATAATTACCATACACTTTTAGTCATGTAACCTTTTTGGTTGTTTTGTAGAAATGTATATGCCATATATTGTATCTGAGTCTTTGTATTTATTACTTAACCTACTTCATAAGATCTTTTATAAATAAATATAGATAATTTCATTTCAAATTATATAAGCTAGTTTGCTAATCACTAAAAATACCACGACGATATGGCGTATTGTATCATCTTTTATGATATATTTATGGTTTTTCTAAAATCTACACGATATTAATCGTGATTGATTTTTATATCATTAGGGCACATAAGTCAGTCGTGAATAACAATCTATATAATGTATGATGATGATATGATGAAAGAATGCTAACAAAGTACATTTATGCAGCACTTGTGGTTTTGACTGCATAGTTTTTGCAACTAAATGGCCATTTTATAATAGATTGACATTTACAAACAATTTCCCAATCTGAATCATTCAAGGATCTACAACTTATTCTTTCAATGCTAAACTTTAAATTTATTATAAAGTCTTAGCTTTAGAACTATTCTACGTCGATATAGAACTTATCGCCTTGTATACATACATTAATCTGAAGCTGTGTCTGAAATTCATATCTCAAAACTAACTTATTTTTTATTAAATAGGAAATACTATAATGATTCAGTAAAATATATAAAATACTACTAAAATCTCAAAAGCTAATAACACAAATGACACTAATTTATAAAAATGTATGTGATTTAATAGATGAGTTTCATTCGGCGATATCATTAATGAATAAAGTTATATATCTGCTTTCAAAACATTAAGATATGAATCCAAGGATTGATGCTCTTATATGTAAATAAGAGATCATAAGACTATAAATTAATTTTAGTTATTATTGCGTATAAAATTATTATTGCAGATAAACAGTACAAGCACGCCATTTATTTTATACGCCACTTCATATTAATAATAATGAAACCATGTCAATGATTTACATTGAGCATTTATAAGATAAATATTATTTAAGTTAATATATTTATTTAATAATATTTTATATTTTATAATTGATCATGCAAGTGATTAATGTATATATTAATATTTATAAATAAAAATGCTATATTTACTTTACTCTAGCTCTATTGTCAATGACAATGGCGCGCCATGTATATCCAAAATTGGATTCAGACTTATGTTGCATTTTTTTAGTGAGTTATCTTTTAATACTAACCTGATAGTAATTCTGGCATTGTTTTTTGTGTTGTTTTATGAATCTATCAATGGTTTTCATGATACGGCAAATGCAGTTGCTGCAGTAATATATACTCGTGCTATGAATGCGCAAGTTGCTGTTTTTATATCAGGTATATTCAACTTTCTTGGTGTAATGCTTGGTGGTTTAAGTGTTGCCTATTCCATTGTGCATTTATTGCCTACTAATCTGTTATTAAACGTTAGTGCAGCACACGGATTAGCGATGGTATTTTCCATGTTATTAGCAGCAATTATCTGGAATTTGAGTACTTGGTATTTAGGCCTGCCTGCTTCTAGTTCTCATACGCTTATTGGTGCAATTATTGGTATTGGACTGACTAATGCCTTAATGACTAATATATCTATAGTAGAGGCACTTAACATTCCGAAGATGATTAATGTTTTTCTTTCATTACTCATCTCTCCGTTAGTTGGAATGTTAATTGCTGGGTTGATAATATACGTCTTACGTCAATATTGGTGTACGAATAAGAAACGCCAACGAATCCATATGAGTCCTGCGGAACGTGAAAAGGTAGATGGTAAACGCAAACCTCCATTCTGGACTCGTATTGCACTTATCCTATCCGCAATTGGTGTCAGTTTCTCTCACGGTGCTAATGATGGCCAGAAAGGTATCGGTTTACTTATGTTGGTATTGATCGGAATTGCACCAGCGGCTTTTGTTGTTAATATGAATGCTAACGGTTACGATATTAGTCGTACTCGTGATGCACTATCTCATCTACAGCAGTATTACACACACAACCCTAATTTGGTCAAGACATTCTCTTCACCTAGTATGAAGAGTCAATCTTATCAAGAAATATTGCATTTACCTACTGGTTTTAAATGCAATGTCCCTAATGCTCCATCAATAGTTACAATAACTCTAGAGAGTTTATATAATTTGCAGAGCTATAGTCAACTAATAGTAGAGCAACGTAGCCAACTTCGTCGTTTGCTTATATGTATCACTGATACAGCAAATCATGTTGCGACGCTGCCAGAAACATCTGCAGCGGAGAAACGCTTTATCAAGAGCTTATGTCAAGATCTGCTTAAGACTGTAGAATATGCCCCGATGTGGATTATCTTCGCAGTAGCTCTAGCATTGTCACTTGGCACTATGGTGGGCTGGAAACGTGTTACTATGACTATAGGAGAAAAGATAGGCAAGACAGGTATGACCTATGCTCAAGGGGTCTCAGCTCAAATGACTGCTGCTTTATCTATAGGTATAGCTAGTTATACTGGTATGCCGGTATCTACTACTCATTTGGTTTCTTCAGCAGTGGCTGGAACCATGATTATCGATAAAAGCGGCGTGCAAATAAAAACTATAAAAAACATAGTATTAGCCTGGATACTAACTTTACCAATTTCTATTTTACTTTCTAGCAGTTTATACTGGCTTGCTCTGCATTTCGTTTAATGATTTGGCCTATAAAAAAGGTAGCTAATAAAAGCTGTCTACTTATTATAGGCTATCCTAAGGCAGCTATTTTATTTGTATATCTGATTCAGATCTTATCAGTAAGTAATAAATGATATATTACAATAATATATCTTTCATGTTAAAACATATCTTATTAAAAATAATTGCATTTTTCGCGTAGGCACATACTTTCTTTTTTATACAAACATTTTAAAGGATTCAATGATCGCTACAAAATATTTCAAATAATCTAGTTATTACATATCAATTTTAATATTAGTAAAAATAAAGACAGTATCCTCATATCACTATTTTTTATTCAACATTTTGCTTACTCCTATAATTATAGGGAGGCTGCGCTTTTCTTTATTGAGATATAAACGTTCACTCTATTGAGATATAAAAATGCAAGACAATAGAGATTAAAAGCATGATAATTGATAGCTATCCTAACCATTCTAGGCTGTGTCTATGTTGTATCATGTCTAATTCATGTTGAGCACTCAGCATTATACGACGATGAGTTACTTAATGCACCTTTTAGTATACATTTCAAATGCATTAAAATCTTTAATAGGCTAACAACTCAGATATTAGTATGATTATTTATTAAGACGATCCTCTTCCAATTATAAAATTTATATTTAAAGAAAAAGACAAAAATTTTCATATTAATTGTATTTTTTAAAGATGAATGTTATCAACATTAATCAATATCTAAACTATATTTGTATCTATATTAATGTATAGCATAGAGCTTTAAACTAGTGTGAGTACTTTAACTATTAAACACTTTTTGTTTTATACTTTCCTTACTTAATAATAAGTTCAATCTTAACAAGAATATTAATAATAATATAAATTATATATTCTAAGTACATAAAAATATTAATATCATCTTTAATCATAGATACAATCTATCCATATGAGTCCACTACCTATTCATATCTTATAGTATATTAACTCTACTAAATATAATTTTACTAAAAAAAGATCTTAATACATTTAATATTGAATATTGAATGTATTAATTAATAAATTCCTTATCCTAAAATATTTATAATTTTCACTTTTAAAAGCTATGATAGAATATAGCATTCCCAATTCTCTTTGCCATCCTAATCAGTTTAATCATAACTTATTTTTTCTATCTACATTCCTGATTGTATTTATATATAACCACTAAATTGTTAGAATAATATATAATAAGGTAGTAAACGCTTAAAATCTCATAGAAAAAAGAAGCAAAAGATAAATAGTTATTTATAATATAAATTTATAGAAAAGTTTATAGTTTAAAATAAATTATCTATCATTAAACTGATTTTTATAATATATTATATCCACATTTTATTATTTGATAATTCAATAATTTGCACATTTATCAAAACGTTTTATTAGAATAGGCATATAAATATATTTTTAAGTTATTTTTTACTTAAGACAGTCATTGTAATTGTAATGTAATAGGAGGACTTATAGTCAATAATGAGATATAAAAGGTATTTGTTTATTGATCAAAACAAATTATTGGTTTTATAGAAAACTATGATAAAAATTTTTACTTATTTTATTTATTCATATTATTTCTTTATTATTTTAATTCAATTTATTTTAAACTATTCAGTATAAATATAGATTAATATTACATGTCAACTAAGTTTTCTTAGAGAATATTGCATTAATTCTATCCATGAAATTTATATTGCAGAGAGTCTCATTCGATATATGATAGCAAATACTATACTGAAATTCTGCATTTGATCTCTTATATATCTAATATATTATTTAAACTAATATGGCAATACAAAGAGACAATACTCGAATTCTTGAAATATAAATTGCAATCTTTATCTTATCCTAAATTAAAAGTTATCATTTTCTATGATGTAAAAAACACAATGTTTATTCAGTAACTCATTTAATGCTTTATCCAAAGCCTGACGTAATAATTGTCGATCATGACGATGTGGGATATCACTAGCCTCTAATGGTTGCTGAATCACCACTCGTTCTTGTATCTGATGAATATTAACACCAGGACCGACTATCACTGCATCAATCATTTGGCGGCCAATTTTGCCCTCTATTAGTCCCAACTTTTCTTTAAGTGATAGCGATGCAGCAGCAAAGCTTAATTCTCGTCCTAAGTTATCGATATAAATCATAGTAGCGCTGCTTAATCTAATGGCTTGAGCTAGATCATTCAATAATAGCAATGGCATGAGGCTTGTTAAGAAACTTCCAGGGCCAATTAGGATAACATCAGCTTGAGCAATTACATCTAACGCTTCATGCGTCGCTGTAACTTGTGATGACAGCATTAATTCACGCGGCATGTTTATTAATTGATCGACATTTACCTCTCCATATACGTGATTGCCTTCGTGGTCACAAGCTACTAAGTCAACTGCTTGTTCAGACATGGGGATCAAGATTGCATCGACTTTTAGTAAGCTACGTAGTAGATTTATTGCCTCTAGTGGACGTACACTAAGGTGATCTAGTGCTTTCAGCATAAGATTTCCTAGGTTATGTCCAGATAGCTCACCACTACCGCTGAATCGATATTCAAACATCGCTGAAGCCACACTCGGTTCAGCAATTAACTGGTTGAGACAGTTTCTGGTATCTCCCCATGCAATACCACCTTCTGATCGACGTATACGTCCAGTAGAACCGCCATTATCAGTAGTTGCGACAATACCAGTCAAGCGAGATCCTAAAATCGAAAGGGAAGACATGAGACGACCAAGTCCATGACCGCCTCCTAATGCTACTACTTGATTAAGATCAGCTAGAGTTTTATTTCGCATAAATATCCTTACTAAGGCGTTAATAGCACGCCTAACCTAGCTTATCTATATCGTTAGGGTCAATGTATCTATGCAATTTGCGTTTATTCTCAATTTTCAAAGTCTATAAAACGTAAACTGCTATATAAATAATGAAATAGTAATATAGGTATCTTTACCTTTTATCGTGATACTTCTTCTGCTAATATTAAATGTATTTAGATTATATAGCGAGTAAATGCATTACTTAATAATACATTTCTTCTTCTTTTTTCTATAAATAAAATTTACTTGAAAATCAATAATATAATATAACGAATTGCTATTTCAAATGTCTTAATTGTCAACTCATTAATTAAATTAAAAAGAATGCAATCAAATAAATAAAGAACTTAATGCTATGATATTATCGGTTATTTTTAATATCATTATTTCAATACTATTAATGGCAATTAAAGGTAACGTAAGTAATATATTAAAGTCAAAAGTCTCGATCTGGTATATGAGCATTAAAGGCACAGTTTATGTCTTATCTAATTTTTAATATTGATATAATTCTTTAATTCAAATAGCACACTAATATATTTTTGTATACAAAAATCGTAATCATATTTTTTATAAAAAAACGATCTTAAATATTTATCTATCTTAATACTATTGAAGGGATTTCATGTTAAATTATTGCGGTAAAAGGATATATTAATTAGATATAATATTGTGTTAAAAATTTTAATTTAAATATTGTATATATAATGCAATATCTTTTCAAGATAGCAAAACTTAAAAAGGATTTATCTGCTTGACTACAATATATATTAAATCAATATTAATAAAGAATGATCGAAAACAGTATATTTCCAATTGATAAATAATATACTAAAAACTATAACCCGCTATTTTATTACTTGAGAAATATATAAATTAAGTTATAAATCTATCGATTCCTAATATATGGCTACAGAAAAAATATATAAAAATATTTATATCGTTATATTCTATCAATATATAAATATTTTATACATTCAACACCGCCAAAAATTTAATTATGGATGTTAATCAAAACAATATTATTATATTAATTTATTTTGTTCTAAAGAGATTTAGAAAATCTAAACTAACTTCTTAAACTTGTCTTTTCTTTGGTTTAGGATAAATTTGTGCTTTTCTTATAAAGAGATAGTGCTTAATTAATGTTTCTAAAAACTTTATTAATGAAATAATTTGCGTTATTATTATCTAATAGATCACGAAATTAATAATTTTTACCTATTTGTCAAGATCGACGTTAAATATCAAAAATTATTTACTACGCCAGATAGTCCTATCTTTTTTATCTTCTAATATAATATTCATATCACGTAGCCGATCACGTGTAAGATCTGCTAGTGCCCAGTTTTTATCTTTTCGAGCATCATTACGTTGTGCAATGAGGGCCACAATTTCAGCTTTTTTACTATCATTAATTTTGACACTATTTTGTAAAAATTTTTCTGGTTTATGGTGTAATAACCCAAGTACCTTTGCTAACTTTCTCATTGTGGCCGCCATGCTATTAGCAGCGCTTCGATCCTTGCTTTTTAAACGATTTACTTCTCGGGCTAAATCAAATAGTACTGAATAAGCTTCAGGCGTGTTAAAATCCTCGTCCATTGCCTGTCGAAATCGGGCTTCGAATATATTTTCACTAGTTGGTTGAATGCTGTCATCAGTACCATGTAGAGCACCGTATAATCTATCTAGTGCAGTGCGAGCCTGGCTTAAATGATCTTCACTGTAGTGAAGTGGATTACGATAATGGCTCGACATCAAAAAGTAACGTACCGTTTCAGCATCATAGTGGCTAAGAACATCACGTATAGTAAAGAAATGGCCCTTTGATTTAGATATTTTTTCTTTTTCAATCATAACCATACCTGAGTGCATCCAATAATTGACATAATAGCCATTATACGCGCAACTAGATTGAGCTATCTCATTTTCATGGTGTGGAAATATCAGATCGGAACCTCCACCATGAATATCGAAGTGGTGACCAAACTGCTTAAAATTCATTGCAGAACACTCAATATGCCAACCAGGACGTCCTGCACCCCATGGGGATAACCATTGAGGTTCACATGGTTTCGATAGCTTCCATAGCACAAAATCCATTGGATCTCGCTTCATATCATCAACCTTAATGCGTACTCCTGATTTTAATTGTGCTAAAGGCTGATGCGATAACATGCCATATTCTGGATGGCTAGCAATGGCAAACATCACATCACCATTACTAGCTATATAGGCGTGATTACGTGCGATTAAACGATTAATGATTTCAATAATATCATCAATATTCTCAGTCACTCTTGGCTCTTGATCCGGAAGCTCAATAAATAATGAATCGAAGTCGGCGTGCATCTCTGCTAACATTCGTTCAGTTAATTGATGGCACGTTTCTGTATTTTTTACAGAACGGCGTATAATTTTATCATCGATATCTGTAACGTTACGCACGTACTTTAGTGAATAACCAAGATAGCGTAAATAACGCGAGACCATATCAAAAACAATAAAAGTACGGGCATGACCTATATGACATAAATCATAAAGAGTTACTCCGCATACATACATACCAACTTGTCCTGCATGAATAGGTTTAAATTCCTCTTTTTGACGACTCATCGTATTAAAAATCTTTAGCATCGAGAGATACTTTCCTTGATCTAGATAACAATAAAAATATAACCGGAATCATATAATGAACGCGGAACCATATTTAAACTTAGACACATTCTCTAATGCAAAGTATACATTGCAAATGTATACATGTTTGATATGTCTAATAGAAGGCATGCAGTAATCTGCACAATAGAATGATTATAACGCAGTAATCTGTTAATTGCGCTCTGATCTAAAAATATTATTTTACCACAAACTATTCTAGATCGATTTATGACTATATTTATTTCTAATAAAATATAGATAAAGAGTTTAAAATTGATATTATAAATAATTGAGATATTGTTTTTTATTCAAATTCATTAATTAATTATTTCTTTACTTTTGTATAGAGTTATTAGAATAATATTTCTTTCTCAAATATTATTCAAATAACTAGCATATCAATGCAAATGAAATATCTTTAAAAGATAATGGAAAGATCTTATCTTCATAAGATATTGAAAACATAATATAAACTTTACTACCTCAGTTAATATAAACTCATATTTACCACCTATACAACATTATTATAATATTGATATTTTTGCAATGTCTACAAGTAAAATTCAATTAATAAAATCATTTATGTACTATTATTATGCAATTATTTTTAAGGCAAACTGTTCAATTATAATTGAAAGAAAAAATATGCTTAAAAAGCAATAGACTTGATTTTGCCATAACATCATCAGTGGAATATCCATATTTTTAGTACTATATTCCTGCATTTGCTTTATAGCTTATCACTCTCTTTCTCCTAAAATTTAGTGATAAGTTTAGTTAATTAATTTGCTATTCACCTTTACTTTATCTTCACTTTTAGCACTCTTTCTGCACTACTATTTTATATTTAGAATCTCCTCATTTAAATTTTATAATACAATGTTATTGTAATTAATCATTATATATAATATTAAGAAACATTATTTAATGTGCATCACAATTCCTGTCGGATTTGTAATATATATTACACCCTTTATACAATAAATCAATGCCTACTATAACAGCACATCTACTAATAAACAAAGTAATATTTACTTAAATACGTTATGATTTATGATAATATACATGCCGGTAGTGTAAGCTTTTAATATATTACTACATGTAGTCAATTAGACCTTGTACATGCATTTTGTTAGCATAGCTAATAATATACAATTTATTATCACTATACATATTAGATATCTAAAATACCAATTAACTGCTTGGTAACTTAGCGTACCGCCAACACTAAATCCGCCAGCGCTAAATTAAGTAATCCAGCTTTAATTACTTATTCAATTATTAGATCACAGATCTACTGATTAAATTTAGATATTATCCAACATATTCAATATGTAGAAATTTTCTAGTTACTATGTCTAAAATTATTAAATTCATCTGCAGAGAATATGTTTTTCAAGAATTGCATGATTGCCTAAATAATTGGTAATTTATGAACAGCAATGCATTAATCATTATGTATAACACTGAATTCGTTATTTTAGCCCGCTAATTATAACAGTATTTTATGAGTCAATATCATCCTTCTGTGCAATACTAGGACTCTCAACTTTGAGCTTTTCTTATTTCTGTAAGAATTGTGTGCATAGCACAATATACATTAACTTATAGTAACTTAACATTTAACGACACATATTAGACTTTCTAAATCATGCGATTAATAGAGATAACAGCGAGCAATATATTATGCATCTATATATAGATTAAATATAATAGTTTGAAACTCATAATTGTTCTAGCTGTAGAAAATACTACTGTCATTTCATGAAGTTACTTGAGGCTAGATAATTACACTTTAAGTATATAAGGTATATTATCTTTAAGAATGAGTTTGTATTGCTAAGTACGAATAGCGCATAAATAAAAGAAACTATTAATACTTAACGATATGAAGTAACGTTTTGCCATTGTAAAGTTTTATTTTTTGGCAGATTAATTTATCTAGAAAAACTTCTAAAAAACAATTTAACTAGGTTGTTAATCTGCTAGATAATAATCGTTATACAATCCTACTATTTCATGTTAGCTACAAGCTTGTATTTCAACTTCTAATATCGCACTAGGCATTTGTTATATTATAGCACTATGTTATTTCTATTTAAATTAGGAATTATATTAAGTATGGATTAAGTTTTTCACTCATCTGGTAATAATACTATTTAATAATATAAGCTATCATTTTAAATAAACTTGTAAAATATTTTATAATATAGCCAGAAGAAATTTGGATATGCAAATAATAACAATATGGTTATGTTCAAAAATCTCTACTAATGACTATGGAACACAATATTGATATAACAATATACTAATTATTTTATAATATAAGATGTATGTATTGTAAATGAATTTTGATAGTATTTTTCATAAAAATATAGTTTTACAATTCAATTGAAGCAGATAAATATTATTTTGAAAATTAATTATAAATAGTTAAATTTTTTCATTACACAACTTTTATATTAATAATACAGTAGTGAATAGAATTAAAAATTCTTACAAAATGTATAGTTAATTAAATTATATAAAAGAACAAAAATTTCATAAATAATCAATAAAATAGTGAATTATAAAATTATTGATAATAAAAATATCAAATTAATTGATAACAAAATAATTATTTCAATGTAATACAGTCCTGATTAACAATTGAAATTGTCTTTCATATCCTAATGTTAATTAAAACACTATTCTAATAAATTCATGTCTACGTCATTTCTACTCTATTATTTCTATGCAGTATATCCATGCTTCTTCAAGATATTTCCATGCTATTAATACTCAAATATTGTTCCAGTGACTGATGCTCAATATTAGGTAAATAGGGAATCTGACCTATCAGTGGTGCTGATAGCATATAGCGCAACGTTTCTAGATATTCTTTATGCCATTTACCGAGCATATTGATATCGTTGGCAATCCAACCAAGTAGCGGCAAGGCTGATTTTACAATCGCTTGAACAGTCAGCATAGCGTGGTTAATGCAACCTAATTTTAGGCCCACGACTAAAATTACTGGAAGTTGTTCTTGATATACCCAGTCAGCAAAAGTGTATTTCTGTGATAACGGTGTAAACCAACCACCTGCACCTTCCACTAATATCCAGTTAGCTCTTTTTTCAAGATTACGTAACCCAGCCGATAACTGTTTTAATTCAATTTTGCGACCTTCAGCTGCACTAATAATATTCGGAGCAGTTGATTCAGAAAAAATGTAAGGATTGACTTCTTTATA
The DNA here is from genome assembly GCA_900155695.1 of Serratia symbiotica. Classification (GTDB taxonomy): domain Bacteria; phylum Pseudomonadota; class Gammaproteobacteria; order Enterobacterales; family Enterobacteriaceae; genus Serratia_E; species Serratia_E symbiotica_A. The sequence continues at coordinate 157,605 of FUHL01000001.1, read as the reverse complement.
AGTTAATACTACACTACTATACGCCTGTAACATTAACGCATCAGTATTTCTCTGTCCTTTATTGGTCGTTGTACTACCAGATGCTACTGGCTTATAGCCCGCACTGCGGAACCCCGCACTATTTGCTGCTTGTAATAACGCACGACTGACCACACTTTTTCCTACGTTAGTATCTGTACCGGTGACAAAATAACGTTTAATCACAGTTTATTCCATATATTATATGATTAGTCGGTGAGATTTACTTTACTACAGGTAACGAAACACAAACTTACCTTCAGTGCCCTCTATTAAGAGAACTATATAATATCCATTTACTTCAGGCATGACATTAATATAATTATATTTAAAGATCATTTTATTGCTTTCTAATTATACAACTTACGAAACTATGTACATTATTAAACAACAGCAGGTCGAATCGTCAGCCGCTACATAAGCTAATGTAGCTTAAAGAATTACCACACTTAGTATTACTACTAAAGCACCATAACTACTAGCTGCTGAGTTACATTATGATACTCCTAAATATTTTCTATTTAAGGTGATCACAGATCTTCCTGTTACTCATTGCCCACTCTTATGGTCAATATTCAATTCAATATTTTGTGATCATATTAATAACCGTAAATTGTATGCATGCATACACTATTCTTAATTTTTAACCAAGATACTAGATGCAGGTTGATAATTGACCTCTTTTAGCAGTAGCTATATAGTAACTCTTTGCATTTTGCTCGACTATATACAATTTAGGTAATACATGTAGTGAATAGGCATATGTTTATAAGAACATGCAAAAATCTATAAATTCAGCAAAAGTGTGCTGTAGCAGGTCTTCTGTAGTAAATTTACATACAATATAACTATGGCTAATAGGCATGATGCTACGAGATCATATCTCGTACTAAATGAGTTCTACATGCGTAATAATACTATCGATGATATTCCTATGCTTAGCTGATAGGTGTGCATAAGACAATGAATTATAATACGTTTATCTTAATAAGCACTTGCACTAACCATCAATTAGTAGAATAAATAAAAATAAAATATACAGATGGAACCAAGTCACTCTTATCAACTATTTTATACTAAAATTTCAGTGCAAAAATAGGTAATCTAGCTTAGTTCAGAGCTCCTCCTGTTACGCTCTATACTGCGAGGCAACGATCACCTATTCATTTGCTCCTATACAAATAATATATAATTGTAAAATTCAAAATAATGTGCATTATTCAAGTAAATGTAGCAATCCTTCTTGTATTGATTTGCGTTTTTTGATTAATAAATTACTATTCTTTGACGCATCTAATACCTGTGACATGTACCATTGATAGATTTTTATAGTGCTGCGTTATAAAATTGAGCACTATCAGCATGCATCAGTTTCTTAGTCAATACATGTTGTTGCTGATGATCACCATATTCAGTAGTAGCGTGCTCCGAATTTAATCCTAACTTATGGAATAACTGCAGATCTTTATCTTCTTCTGGATTAGGGGTAGTCAATAATTTACACCCATAGAAGATTGAATTGGCTCCAGCCATGAAGCACATTGCCTGAGTCTGTTCATTCATCTGTTCACGTCCTGCTGAAAGCCGTACATATGAAGATGGCATCATAATACGTGCCACCGCAATAGTACGGATAAAATCGAATGGATCAATTTCTTCATTATCTGCTAATGGTGTGCCCTTTACCTTTACTAGCATATTTATCGGTATGCTCTCTGGTGGCTTGGGAAGATTAGCTAACTGTACTAACAATTCAGCGCGATCGCGCACTGTTTCTCCTAATCCAACGATACCACCAGAACATACCTTAATTCCGGCATCGCGTACTTTTTCAAGCGTATCTAAGCGTTCTTGATAGCTGCGGGTTGTAACAATATTTTCGTAAAATTCTGGAGAAGTATCAAGGTTATGATTATAATAATCTAACCCTGATTTTGCTAGTCGTTTAGCTTGGCTGCCATTCAACATGCCAAGTGTCATACAAGTTTCCAGTCCTAGCGCTTTCACTTCTCGCACTATTTTTTGCAAATACGGCATATCTCGCTCATGTGGATTTTTCCACGCTGCCCCCATACAAAAGCGAGTTGAACCGGCTGCTTTAGCCTTTCGAGCTGACTCCAATACATGCACCACTTGCATTAACCGTTCTGATTCTAGTCCAGTTTTATAACGTGAACTTTGTGGACAATATTTACAATCTTCCGGACAAGCGCCGGTCTTAATGGATAGCAATGTGCTAACCTGAACTTGAAGAGGATTAAAGTGTTTACGATGTATTGTCTGTGCTTCAAATAATAATTCAAGCAATGGTTTATCAAAAAGGATCTTAGCAAGATCTAGTGTCCAGTGGGTATAATCGGCCATTATTACATCTCCAAAACGAAAAAGTGTCTTAAGTGTAGATATTGTAGATATACTGTCAACTACTCTGAATTTTAAATTGGTTTACAATCATGTCTATTACCCACTCTGATTTGCTGTTTGACCAGCAGCATATCTGGCATCCATACACCTCTATGAGACATCCATTACCATGCTATCCAGTCGAAATAGCTTCTGGCGTTGAGTTGCATCTGGCTGATGGGAGACGTCTAATAGATGGGATGTCTTCTTGGTGGTCTGCAATCCACGGTTACAATCACCCACATCTAAATTCAGCGGCAACGCAACAATTAGAGAAAATGTCGCATGTTATGTTTGGCGGTATTACTCATCCTTCTGCTATTGCTCTATGCCGTAGACTTGTAGACATGACGCCGCAAACATTGCAGTGTGTTTTTTTATCCGACTCAGGTTCAGTAGCAATAGAAGTTGCACTGAAGATGGCTCTACAATACTGGCAGGCTCGCGGAGAACAGAGGCACCATATGCTTACGCTGCGTCATGGTTATCATGGCGACACCTTCGGTGCAATGTCAGTTTGTGATCCAGAAAATTCGATGCATCGCTTATATCAGGGTTTCTTTAGTCAACATTTATTTGCTCCAGCGCCGCATTGTCGTTTTGGTGAAGAATGGAATGAACAAGATATTGTTCCATTTGCTACGTTATTACAACAGCACGCTAATGAAGTTGCAGCTGTTATCCTTGAGCCAATCGTTCAAGGTGCAGGTGGTATGCGAATCTATCATCCAAGCTATCTTAAAAGGGTGCGTGAACTTTGCGATCATTATCAGGTACTATTAATTGCTGATGAGATAGCTACCGGCTTTGGACGCACTGGAAAGCTATTCGCTTGTGAGCATGCTGGAATAGTATCAGATATCCTCTGCCTAGGTAAGGCATTAACTGGTGGTTATATGACACTTTCCGCCACTATAACAAGCCGTCAGATTGCGGATACTATCAGCACAGGTTCGGCGGGATGCTTTATGCATGGACCCACTTTTATGGGAAATCCTCTAGCATGTGCAGTAGCTGTAGCGAGCCTAATTCTTCTAGAAGAAAACCATTGGCAAGTACAGGTAAACGCTATTGAAACGCAACTTAAACAGGAGTTACTACCATTAGCAGTACAACCAAAAGTGGCAGATGTACGAGTATTAGGCGCCATTGGCGTAGTGGAAATGCATGAACCAGTAGATGTTGCCCATTTACAGCGCGGATTCATCGAGCGTGGAGTATGGCTACGTCCTTTTGGTACGCTAATTTATATGATGCCGCCATATATTATCGAGTCAGAGCCGCTGAGTCGATTAACTGCAGCTGTAGCAGCGGCCGTACGTTAAAATAATTAATTTTTCTAAACCAATATCAATATACAGTATCTAACTTTCCATAGCATCATATAAAGAAAGATACATTTAACACTATTTAATATTTTATAACACTTTTTTGATCATGGTTTTTAATTTATAGACTATTACTTATAACTATAATTTCACCAAAATATGATTTAAACAGAAAAAATTTCTTTCCGTAAAAATATATGTCTTTAATGCATACTTATCACTTTTAGAATAAAAGAGACGATCTATTAGCAATAATTATTAAACTAAAATAAAAATTTTATAATTCGTTAACCATTCAAAAGAGCTCTCTTTATTATGCATTTATTATGGCTTACAGATGATTTAAAATTTATAGGTATAGAGGTCTCTTATCCATCTATAATTAGATGAGTAAATCTGTACAATAGCTGACTTAAAACGCATCGGCATATGACAGCTATAATATAGTTTTTAGTTGATTTAAAGAACTTTATCTTATATTTATAATTGCCTGTTATATTCATTTGTTTCACTTGCATCTCTACGTATATAGAAGCGAAAAAAAGAAAATCTTTTACTTTTAAATATAGAGAAGTCCAGTTTTTATATATACAAAAATACGTATAATTATAACGTTTTATCTACAACATGCAGGCATAAATATATATTTAATAATGTAGATTGATGAACATTACTAACTGTATAGTAAAACAGCATTGTCTCTAATATCCACTATTTTAGCCGCACGAAGGTGCGGCTAAAATTGGTTGATAATTAACTCATTACTTTCCTATTCAATTTGCTTGGTTTAAAGTTATATAAAAAATATACGGTTATTATCCAGCCATTTGTTTCTCACGGATTTCTTCTAATGTTTTACAGTCGATACATAAATCCGCAGTTGGTCGCGCTTCAAGTCGACGAATGCCAATTTCTACTCGGCAGGATTCACAATACCCGAAATCTTCTTCTACTTTTTTTAAAGTTTTTTCAATCTTTTTAATCAGTTTTCTTTCTCGGTCACGGTTAAGCAATTCTAGACTGAATTCTTCTTCTTGAGCAGCCCTATCTACTGGATCAGGGAAGTTAGCTGCTTCATCTTGCATATACGATACAGTACGCCCTACTTCATCTCTCAGCTGGTTACGCCATGCTTCAAGAATACACCTAAAATGTGATAATTGGGCGTCGTTCATATACACTTCACCTGGTTTTGCTTGATATGGCTTTACTCCAGCTAGAGCAAGAATGCTCAAGGAAGAGATTTTACGGTTTTGCCCTTCTTGCATATTTCTTCTCCTACATACAATATATACACGCTATTGAATCTCAGATACGGAGAAATAGATTACTATAAATAACAGAAGGAAGATAAATTGGCAATAATGCACATCTTCTATTAATCATTTTGTGATTGTGTTGATAAAAACTACGATTGATGCTGCGGTGATTATTTCTTAACAGATACTTAAGCAATGATTAAAATTACTTAGCTTCTAAGCATTGCAATGTGTCGCAATTGCATAAAGTGCTAGTCAATTATATCGATCGAATATTTAGATATAAATTATAAAAAAATATTAATATGGTTTATAAAATATGTTAATAACGTCAATAGCATATGAACGATAATTAATGTCTAATTGAACATTATTATGTTCGAATAATATCAATATATAGAAAATATATGCTGCTTAGAAAAGTAGTTTTTTAAATAATATAATAGAGAAAGAAGGATATGATCGGTAGCCTAAATATAACCTAATATTATATATAATACTTTTAGAATAGTGATTTATTCTCTATAATATATATAACAATAAATATAGATAAACAAATAGTATTCATATTTTATTTATACTGTGATTATATAATTACAATTTTTATTAACTTCAGTAGTTTTTACTTTAAAATTATGGTATTATCTATTTTATTTTAATATCATTGAATTACGTTAGTGACAAATCTATATTCTCGACTTTATATGATGTGTTAATATCTCTTTCTATAGTAGTATTACACATTAAATATATTAGTAATTGATCAGTAATATAGATAATGCATTAATAAAGATATAGTATTATATTTGTAAATTTATAAAACACTTCATATAAATATATATTATTGGACTCCCTGTAAAGTAGTAAAATTTAATTACTAGAAAATAAATAAATATATACTAACTAATTACATGCTGACTATGTTATGTACTATGTACTAAAAAATAATAAAGATTTATAGATGACACATCAAAGATAATATAAGAAAATACTAATTTGTTCTGAAATATCAATGCGCGTATTATTTCCAATTTCTGCAATTTGGAATATTAGTGCTGATTAATCGACATCTATGCTACATTTAAATGCTATCTCTTTATACAGGTATGCGGCATTATAGGATGATCTTCTATTGAAGATACTAACCATAAAACAATGTTCATGACCTATGTGTTTATTATGAAAAATAAAGAACTAAAGATAATAATATGTATTATTGATTAAATAATTTTATTATAATATATCATTAAAATTTTTATGTAACAAGAAATTCATCGTCTGTGCTTTAATAGCATTAAAGTATCTACGTGATTAATAATATAGCTACCCAAACGTTTAAAAACGTCTGTAATTTGTGCTCTTTTTATAAAAAATATTCGTTTGATATACTAAGTAAATCGAGATTAACATTGCTAAGATAATAATTTTACAGACAATTAAACACTATACTTATAGTCAAGAGTTATAAAGATCGAACGATGGGTAACAATTCATTTTAGTATTAGCGAGAGATCGTTTGTAAGAGTAAGAATCCGCACTTACAAGGTTCTATATTATGAAATCTTAATGTATATAGTACATCTAAAATAGAAGATCAAGGTAGGCTGAATAATGTCTAATAACTGCATTCATAGGACTAATACAAAACGCATACAATTGTGTAAGGTATTAACTTTAGGGCCAGTTGTAATGATGGGTTTGGCCTATCTTCAACCAATGACCATCTTTGATACCTTCGTCATTGTATCTGGTCTAACAGATGGACACGTTACAACCGCATATATTTTGGCATTGCTGGCAATTTTATTTACTGCCTCAAGCTATGGAAAAATGATCAAAAACTTTCCTTCATCCGGTTCTGCTTACACCTATGCACAAAAAACTATTAATCCATATATTGGCTTTATAGTTGGGTGGTCATCGTTACTAGATTATCTCTTCATGCCAATGATTAACATCCTGCTGGATAAGATTTATTTAGAAGCTCTTTTTCCCGATATTCCGTCATGGATATTTGTACTGATATTAATAGGTTTCATGACCTTTTTAAATCTACGTGGCATCAAATTAGTAGCTAACTTAAATTCTATCATTGTGGTATTACAAATAGCGATTATTATCGTCTTTCTTGGTCTAGTAATTAATGGTATTTATCATGGTGAAGGTACTGGTACTTTACTCAGCACACGCCCATTTTGGTCAGAAAATGCTCATATGATATCGATCATTACTAGCGCACCAATCCTTTGTTTTTCTTTTCTTGGTTTTGATGGGATTAGTTTATTGTCTGAAGAAACTAAGAATGCAGATAAAATGCTTCCAAAAGCGATATTCTTAACAGTTTTGATCAGTGGTTTTATTTTTATTATTGTCTCCTATTTTGTGCAATTATACTTCCCGGATATTTCTCGTTTCAAAGATCCCGATACATCACAACCTGAAATCATGCTATATGTAGCGGGGAAGTTCTTCCAGTCAGTGATATTAACCATTTCAAGTATCACCGTATTGGCTTCTGGAATAGCAGCACATGCTAGCGTATCACGTCTAATGTATGTTATGGGTTGCGATGGAATTCTGCCTACTAAATTCTTTGGATATGTGCATCCGAAATGGCGTACTCCAACATTTAATATATTGCTAGTTGGAGTCATCGCTCTATCAGCGCTATCTTTTGATTTCGTCACTGCCACTGCACTCATTAACTGTGGCGCACTTATAGCTTTTAGTTTCGTTAATCTATCAGTAATTGTGCAGTTTTGCATCCGTAATAAATTAAAGCGCACATTGAAATATATCTTACACTACTTAATTCTACCGATTATGGGAGTTATAAGTATAAGTACACTCTGGATTAATTTAGAAACCAGTGCAATGATGTTATGGTTAATATGGGCTGTAGCAGGAATCATCTATCTTGCTATTATAACTCGTGGATTCTGTTTACCAGTACCACAAGAAAACTAAGTGATTACTTATACAGTAGTCAACTCATATACATAGTCAAATAGTGCATTTAAAAGTGCTATTTTTTCTTTATCATCAGCATATAAGTTATGTAATGTTTTGAGTTGCAAGAGATAGTTTTGAACACGTTCTTTACTCAATACTGCTTGACGATATTGTAGCCAACGTTGTTTTTCATTACTATTCAGCGTAGTAGGATAGTTGCGCGCGCGGAAGCGAAAAAATAGTTCTTGTATGCGGTTATCCTTGTATTTAAAATTTAATGTTGCAAGATCTTTCGGTTGCGTTTGTTGAATTTGCCTAATCGCCGCTTTGTCAGCATTACTAAAAAAACCATCATAAAGTCGATAATCAACATCGCACATCTTATTGTAAGATGTAGTTGTTGAAAACAACGCGACTACTTTTTCTCGTACTTGCGGATATTTACGCAAAAGTCGTAAGTTTTGCCGGCATATCTGTCGATTAATACCCAATCGTTCTGCATTTTCAGGCATCAACATTTTAGCTGGTGCTAATACAGGGCACTTATTAATATAGACTAGTTTTAATGGTAATACAGGCGACTTATCTATTATAGCATCATTGTGGGAATATATCTGTTTACGTAACTGATCGGAACTAAACGTTAGTAGAGTCGTTAAATCACCTGACAGATCGCATGTTATTAGTGCGTTTTTATTAACTGGATGCCAGGCTAATGGTGCAACCCAACTAGTATTTCCACACACTACACCAAATGTGCTTGAAACGTGTACTAATGGTGTCATTGCAGTCAAATCAATGAGATAATGCAACTTCTTTTTATAACGGTATCGTAATAAGAAATCAAAAAGTGCTGGTTGTGCTTCCTTAACTTTTTTAGCCATAAAAATCGTTGCGTAAACATCCGATATAGCATCGTGAGCTTGAGTATGTTGTATGCCATTAGCGCGAGTTAGATTTTCAAGACGAAAGCTAGGTAATCCATCTTTATTTTTGGGCCATATAATGCCATCTGGACATAGCGCATAACAAGCATACATTACGTTTAATAAATCCCAGCGCGAATTACCATTTTCCCAACTATAAGCATAAGGATCATAGAAACTACGGTAAAAAATATTCCGACTAACCTCATCATCAAAGCGGATATTGTTGTATCCTAGTATACAAGTGCCTGGAATGCTAAAAACCTTATGAATTTGTCTTGCAAATTCAGCTTCATTAACACCTTGAATACGTGCTTGCTGCGGTGTAATTCCTGTGATCATGACCGCTTCAGGTTCTGGAAGATAATCATTGGCTGGTGCACAATATATCACTAATGGTTCTTCAATAATATTGAAGTCCATATCAGTACGCACTCCAGCAAATTGTGCCGGTCGATCTTGTGATGGATTTTTACCAAAAGTTTCATAATCATAAATATAGAATGAAGCCATTAAATTGCTACTCAAAATTATATCTGTTCATTTGCATAACTATCGCTCCTATTGTAACCATTAAAGACAATTATGCAAAAGTATTAGTGGGGTTGATACACATATGAGGATAGTGTATCAAATAGTATTTTGAATACTTATTGCACAGTAGTCTTTTAAATAAAGGTAAGTCCATAGTACTTATCCTTAATAAGGGTTAGTGTGTAAGAGGTATATTCTTAATAGTTTTGTCTGTTTTAGAAAACGTATAATCATATCTCTATATGACCGTTTATCTTAAACTTAATCCTTAATTAATCTCCATTAGAGATGGCATAGATTTTTTATTCTAGCATGAAATATCTCGTAAATTTCTAGTAGAATTCAGGTTGGTATCTTATTAAAACACGATATTTTACTGAGAATTAATATGTAAATAATCAATACTTTTTAATATAACTATACTTATTAAACATAATGAATGAAAATTATTCACATTGTATGAATCGATTTCTTAATATTTTCAGCTAACACCTATATTAATCTATGATTACTCTATATAACCTGTTCATTTTCCTTGACATTATATACTTTAATTACATATTTTTTCAAGAAATTTACAATGATATCATTAAAAAAACAAATAATGAGTGATGTTTCTACATAATATTAGGAAAGAATTTTATTTTTTTAACTCATTATTTACTGTAAATCTTATGGTCTATAGTATTTAAAACGCATTAACTCTAACTGTTTTTTATAATTACTTAATTCCATATTTTATTTTGGTTTATAACGTTTTTCTATTTCGCAAGCTTTAATAAGTATTTATGATATGATGTGATTTTAATTGAGAAATTCAATTACTTTATTATAATACTTTATCTATCTAGCACACTTCATCTATCTAGCATATCGATATCAAATAAATATCACGTTATATATTCTAATAGTAACTTATGGCACTTGCATTTTGAGACTGAATGATAAATGTAATGTGCGCTCGGGAATCAATTTATTTTTTAAAAGCCCATGTGAACATGATATTTGACGTTACGGTTACAGAGTAAAAATTGAAGTGTTATAAAAACTGTGATAAAATTATTCTATTTCATGTCTAATATAAATTGCTTCAAACACAACGTGTAAATACATTAAGATTAATACATTATGCTTACCTACTTATTTTAAAAGATCTATTTTATTTCTAATCAAATGATCTCAATAAAACTACTTGCATACTGATCTAAAAAATAATGTTATGATCAACATGACTATTACGGCAAGCATCGGACAGCATCTGTAATAATTTATTATACTATAAAATCACTCAACTTAAAAACTAATTGATATTCAAGCTTTATCGGATATTTTGTAAGATATATGATAAATGGACAAAATCAAAATTATACTCTAATGCTTTCGTGATAACTATATAATTCAAGGAATATAACTACGTAACATGATAGACATAATTAAATAACTTTTTATATTATAACCATTTCTTTGAAATCAATGCTAATAGATATATTCATGTTAATATGATTTTATGCTACAAAATGGTTTTACTAGCTAAAACTTTAATATTAATACGTATGTAATCTTAAATAGATACGACAAGCATCAATATAGACATGTCATTATGTCTTGCATGCAATATTATTTATTATTTTTAAAATAAACAATACGTTGCTGTATATTAATAGAGTGAATTTTATTTTTATAATGCATCTAAATGCTTTTATATATTTGCAATATTGGCATGTAAATATAATTTAACATTATATTTATTTTTAAAAATATTTAAAAAGGAAACAAATACAATTTTTTGTAATTTGTATTACAAATATCTTATTGTGTCATAAGCACAACATGACATTTTTTCTAAAATTTTTAAAGAGCTATAATATACTTCAATAAAATATTGTTATTTAATTTCTATGTATACTACGTAATAATTTATGCGAAGAACCAATATCTAAACATAAATCTGTTTAAGATGTGCATAATACAAATTAATTTTGCTGATTGATAAATTATAAAGCGATAGCAAATAAAATGTTTATAGTTTAGTGCATGAAATAAAATTTAATTTTTTCGCTTATACAAGTGATAATAAAGAATACAACAATATTATTGTTATATTCTTTTATAATTGTAATTATCGTGATCATATCTTTTAATATAATATTAAATTATATGTCAATTATATGGCATGTATTTTATAAATGATTACACCTGACTCAGTACGTAGTCTATACGCTATTCATTAATAAAAATTTCTCAGATATGTAATTTATTGATGGTGACAAAAAGATAAACGATGATATACCAAAAATATTACAATGATTAAAATAATTTACCTTCTGCTTCAGGTAATAAAGTACAATGATAAAAATTTTACTCAATCAATATGGATCTGTGAGATTTGAATTGATTTAAAATACGTTCTCTTATCTTAAATGCCAGGGTTAATTCTTATAAGCACTTTAATCAATTCTGATATTACAATAAGAATGTATAATTCATATTGCTTTACTATTGAAAATTTTAGGAAATATCTCACTGGGAGATTTAATCTTGGTCTTTCTGAAAAAATGCACACCTACTAAAGGCATGGAGATAGTGCAATGAAACGCATTAACGTACTGACTATTGCTGGGACCGATCCCAGTGGAGGGGCTGGTATTCAAGCAGATTTAAAAACATTTTCTGCACTAGGTGTGTACGGAACATCAGTGATCACAGCACTAGTGGCTCAAAACACTTGCGGTGTTCAGTCTGTCTATAACATTGATTCTAAATTTGTTTCTGCACAATTAGATTCTGTGTGTAGTGACGTACGTATTGATAGTGTTAAGATTGGTATGCTCGCTAATACTCATATCATTGAAAATGTGGCTAAGAAATTACGTCATTATAGACTACCATTTATAGTATTAGATACAGTGATGTTAGCCAAAAGCGGTGATTTATTATTGGCGCCTGACGCGGTAGCTTCGATGCGCTATGAGTTGATGCCACTTGCCTCGTTAATTACACCTAATATTTTAGAAGCGGCAGCGTTACTTGCATGCACGCCAGCACAAAATGAAAGACAAATGCGTGATCAGGGTCAGGCATTGATGGCTATGGGCTGCCAAGCAGTCTTAATAAAGGGAGGGCATCTAAAGGAGACATCAGAAAGTCCAGATTGGCTATTTACTAAAAATATAGAAAAACGATTTAGCGCACCGCGTGTTACTACCTATAATACACATGGTACAGGTTGTACTCTTTCAGCTGCGTTAGCTGCATTAAGACCACGTTATGAAGATTGGGTGACAACAATCACAGCAGCTAAAGATTATCTGCAACAGGCATTACAACAAGCAGACTCACTAGAGGTAGGACACGGAATCGGTCCTCTGCATCACTTCTACGATTGGTGGTGACCAAGTGTTTTATTATTGTAGCTAAATAATATCCAATTCTAACTTACTCATCATGCAACAATAAGAAATTTAAGCAAACCAAAACATAAAAGTACATAATGCGCTTCACTACACTATTTGAGTAAACGTATTATTTTAAGATTTACAGCGATATTTCTTTATACGGCTATTAGGATAAAAGAATATTTTCGATTTTTGTTGGAGAGCACATGCGTATATTCGTCCAATTTTTTATTGATACATTTTGCTGGACATGGCGTCTACTAAAATTTTTACGGGAGCTTATTCTTAATTTATTTATCATGTTATTAATTCTAGTTAGTGGTAGTATTTATCTGTATTTACACAATTCATCTACTCAGTCTATATCAGAACATGGCGCTTTATTGGTCGATTTAAACGGTATAGTTATTGATCAACCTTTAATGAATCATCCCATGCGTCATTGGGGACATGAGCTATTTATCGAGTCAAGACACCGACTAGAAGCAAACTCATTATTTAATTTAGTTAACAGCATTCGTGATGCCAAGAATGACAAAATGATTACAGGCATTGTATTAAAGTTAGATAATTTTATCAGCGCCGATCAACCTGCACTGCATTATATTGGAAAGGCATTATGTGAATTCCGTAATAGTGGTAAACCTATTATTGCGATTGGAGATAACTATAGCCAGGAGCAGTACTATTTGGCTAGTTATGCCAATAAAATTTATCTATCACCAGAAGGATCGGTTGATCTACATGGCTTAGCAAATAATAGTTTATATTATAAAGCTCTTTTAGATACCCTCAAAGTTAACGCCCATGTTTTTCGAGTGGGGACCTATAAATCAGCTGTAGAACCACTGCTCCGTAACGATATGTCATCATTAGCACGCGAAGCAGATAATCGTTGGATTAATGGTTTATGGCAAAATTATTTGAATACTGTATCCGCCAACCGTAAACTCACCCCTCAGCAAGTTTTCCCTGGACCAAACAACGTGCTAATTGGTTTACAAGCAGTAGGTGGCGATGCGGCACGCTATGCACTAAATAATAAGTTAGTAGATAGATTAGCATCACACGCTGTTGTTGAAGAGCAGTTGGTAAAATTATTTGGATGTAATAAGTATTCAAATCACTTTAACTCTATTAGCATATACGATTATCAGACAAAACCAACTAAGGCTTATGGAGATAAAATAGCCGTAATATTCGCCAATGGTACCATCATGGATGGGATTAAATCGTCTAGTATTGTAGGGAGTGATACTACTACAGAGGAATTACGACAAGCTCGTCTAGACCCCAAAATTAAAGTAGTAATTTTGCGTATCAATAGCTCAGGTGGTAGTGTTAGGGCAACAAAAGTGATATATGAAGAACTAGCTGCGATACGCGCCGCCGGCAAACCGATTGTTGTTTCAATGAGTGGCACAGCCGCTTCTGGAGGCTACTGGATATCAACACCAGCTAACTATATTATAGCCAGTCCAAGCACTATAACAGGTTCAATTGGTATTTTCGCAATGATCAATACTTATGAACGCACACTAGATAGTTTAGGTGTACATACAGATGGAGTCGAAACTTCACCATTGGCTTCTATTTCACCGACCAAAGCATTGCCTAAAACGTTCTCACAGATCATGCAATTAAGCATTGAGCATGAATATAAACAATTTATCGATTTAGTTGCTAAATCACGTAAAATAGCTCCACGACAGTTAGAGCATGTCGCTCAGGGACACGTCTGGTTAGGCACTGATGCGAAGAACAACGGATTAGTTGATCAATTAGGTGATTTTGACGATGCCGTGAAGAAAGCTGCTGAGCTAGCTCACTTAACACAGTGGCAGCTGCACTGGTTTGGTAAAACCCCAAGTACAACTGATATACTGCTTAGTTACTTTAAAAGTTTAATTCAAAGAATATTGCCAGAGGCAATGCAATCGATTTTACATATATCATTACCGCCATTAGCTATGAGCATAACAAACCAGTCAGGATTTTTTAACAACCTTAGTTATCCACAAAACCGATATGCTTTATGTCTGACGTGTGGAGAAGTTCATTAATAAATAAGCCTGGCGCATGTCAGGCTTATTCTACTACCATATGCATTCTTTATAATTAATCCTTTTTAAATTGCTATCAATACAATCACTATGCAAAAAAAATTGATTTATATTGCTTATACAGGCGGTACCATTGGTATGCAAAATTCTGCTCAAGGCTATATACCTGTTTCTGGCCATTTACAGCATCAACTTGCATTAATACCAGAATTTAACCGACCAGAAATGCCACATTTTACTATCTGCGAATATATACCATTAATTGACTCTTCAAATATGACACCGCAAGAGTGGCAATATATCGCCGATGATATTAAAAAAAATTATGATGACTACGACGGTTTTGTTATTCTACATGGAACAGATACCATGGCGTTTACAGCTTCAGCGCTATCATTTATGTTAGAGAACTTATCTAAGCCAGTAATTATCACTGGATCTCAGATCCCACTAGCAGAACTGCGTTCTGATGGTCAAAAAAATATACTTAATGCTATATATCTAGCGGCTAATTATCCGGTAAAGGAAGTCAGTCTATTTTTTAATAATAAACTATTCCGTGGTAATAGAACTACAAAAGCTCATGCGAATGGTTTTAATGCTTTTGTCTCTCCTAATTTATCACCGCTTTTAGAAGTTGGTATCCATATCCGCCGCATTAATGGTATTGATAGTCCAATTTGCAATGGCGAACTAAAGGTTCATAAAATTACCACGCAATCAATAGGCATTGTGACCCTATATCCTGGCATTTCAGATAAAGTAATGAAGAACTTTTTACTACAACCAGTAAAAGCTTTAATTCTACGTTCCTATGGGGTAGGTAACGCACCACAGAACGTACTGTTAATTGATACATTACGAGAAGCATCTAAGCGTGGTATAATAGTAATTAACTTAACACAGTGCATTACCGGTAAAGTTAACATGACAGGATATGCCACAGGAAATATATTAGCACATGCTGGGGTGATTAGTGGTTTTGATATGACAGTAGAGGCTACATTGACAAAACTTCACTATCTATTAAGTCAGCCTCTGACATCAGAACAAATCTGCTATCAGATGCAGCAAAATTTACGTGGTGAATTAAGCATTAACGATTAACATATGCATACATGGTGTATGTATATAAAAATTGATAATAATCATCAACTTATAATTAGCTAATAGAAGCTATTATATGAAAAGTTGGTAGTAATTAGAGGGGGATTCTTTCTAAATTATCCATTGATGAGTCATTTACTACTATTGCAAAACTACTATTAATATATTGTAACATTGATAATGTTAGAATATATTAATAGTAGTTTTGACTATATTATTAGTGATTGCAGTCACTATTTTAGTAATGACGTAACTTGTATGGCCATTGCAGGCTGATTAAATATATAAATATCGCATAATGGGCTCTACCTATGGTCTGCAATTTTTATAACATTAAGGTGAAGCACTAATCAGAATCCTTTTTCTTTTTTATTTCTCCATATTTATGGAAATTTTAGTTGCAATAATAGCTAAGCAATGAATTATTTTTTCAAAATGTTTAAAGAATCTCTAAGTAAGTTTTAATTGATTAAAAGAATGATTTTCATAACCATATAGATTCTAGCAAAGAAACTAGCATGTTATAATCAATATTATTTGTATCTTTTGACTAATCTAACCTAGTTACTGCAATCACTAATAATATAGTCTATACTACTATTTTCTACTCAAACATTATCAATGTTAGAGTATATTAATAGGATATTTACCATACTATTTAAAGATTGATTTAATGTTTTTCTAAAAATAAAGTATGATTAATTTTATTAAAATAATCATATTCATGCATTAATTAAATTAATAAACAGGATTAAATTATTTCTTGACAAGAATGGGACTACATGCAAGTTTTTATTATGCGCCATGGAGAAGCAATAATTGATATGACTAGTGATTCACTAAGAACGCTTACGATGAATGGAAATCATGAATCTCGTTATATAGCAACTTGGTTGAATACTAATATTGTAGATATAGAACGAGTACTAATTAGCCCTTATCTTCGAACTAAAAAAACACTAGAAGTTATACGACAATTCTTAACGCTTCCTCAGGAAGAAATTCTTATTGAATTGAATCCAAAAGGTAATGTGCACTGTATTATAGATTACTTATATATTTTAGCAATACAAGAAATACATTGCGTACTAATTATATCTCATTTACCACTTATTAAGAAGCTAGTAACCAGCCTCTGTCCAGAAGCATATTCGGCAATGTTTGTTACTGCTTCATTAACGAATATTTGTTTATCAACTAATGGTCACAGTCAATGGAAATGGCAAATAAGTCCGCAATAAAAAAATATTAGTTACATTACGCAGGCATGATAAATTTTATCTATCAAAACTTATAATTTATAAGTTTTTATTATATGCCGTACTAACTTCATATCGCTAGATATGAAGTTCAAACTCTTACGAGTTGATATAAATATTTTATCTGCTATGAACTGAGACAAACTTTTATCTCCAAATAATAGAAATTATTTATATCATTTTTAGCTACAGCAATGATTTGTTGCTTATCGCATTTTATGCGATTATTATAAAATTAATATTTTATTACATACCTTTATTATAGGGTATGTTTAACGGTGTAACACTATCCTCTCTTCTATTGCAGATTCAGTAACTTATAAGTTATAGTATAAAATAAATATAAAATATTTATTTTATATAAAAATATTAATGAATGCCTGTACACAACTAAAGTATATTGTTTATCTTTTATAGCACTGCATACTTAATTACAATATAACTGTCTTGAGATTACTTGTACTAATTACAGTAGCAATCAAAATATGATATATTAATATGATTATATTAGACAACATTTATAGTTGAATTTTTATTCACTTTTAAGAAACTAATATATATTTATAGTTAAATAATAAACAAAAAAAAGAAAAATAGTTAAATTAATAGATAAATATAATACCCTAAGAACTAATTTGAGCTTTAATATAACTAAAGTTACTCTTACTTTGCATCTGATAAAACATTTATTATAATATGTCACATTTCTCTTAATCGCATCATAAAAGATATCTGTTGGTTATATTCAAAGGTATTTTATATATTATTAATTTCATTAATATTGAAACTTTATATCTAACTCGATAAGCGAAATAAATGTGTATTTATTTGTTATTTTTTCAATATCTTGGCCAATTAAGAAAGCGCGCTATTCAAATTATATATACGTTACATTTAGGTAGCTGATATTAGGTTTTTAATAGAATACAATTACTAATGATTTGCTAGATACGAGTTTATAAAATGCATAGACATGAGCTATCATTAAATTATGAATATCAATAGAAGTATACAAAAATATAACGAAGACATGACTCAATCTATATAATTTATATTATATAGATTATAATTAAACATCTCTATAATTTCTGGTATCATTAGAAGACTAAATATTATCTATTCTAGATTATGTTTGCAGATACTAAAAAACGTTTTAACTCATATTTTTATATTCAGTAATGGCATAAAATTTATTTGAGATATATAAACGTAATACCAAAGCATGGCTATGCTAAGATCAAAAAATGATCAAAAATAAAAAAAATTAAAAAATAATACTAAAACAAGATAATAAATATCGAATGAGATACGCTAAATTACGTAATAATACACTGCAATACTTACCATTTATACTACACATCTACTAAAATATTGAAAAGTAAATTATTAAAATACCTTTAATAACTAATTACATAAAAATATCGCTCAAACAATATAGTAAATCATCATGTGAATTTTAATGTTAAAACATGTCTATTTAAAATAGAGTGTGTCGCACTTTCATATACGTGCTAATTTAAAATCCATTTCTAATTACTTTATATCGATCATTTTATAACTTCTACCCTGAGTATAAATAGTTAATGCATCCCATTTAAAGTAATCACTATAATGAATATATTTTAAAATTTATAAAATATAGTATATAATTTGTAATTAGATAATGATTTTAATATATAAACTTTAATTCAAGATAGTTTAAAATGAATCTTTAAGCACATAAAGAATAAATCAAATCTATATATATCCTATTAATCATATAGTATATAATAAATGACTATATACTATATGATTAATAGGACATTTTAATATCGTCTGTGACGATTAGTTATCTGAATATTTAAGTACAATGAAAAATGAAATAACATTAGCAATAATTCTACGACTGTTATTGCATTACAATAAGTTAGAGACGTCTTATCTAACCGATAATGTTAAAAAACAAAGTATTCGTATACCTTTCTATATTCGTATAACCTTCTATAGTAAATAGAACAGCCTATAGCAATAATATACCAAAATATGAAGTTAAAGTGCCGTATTACTACTTTGTTAAGCATCTATAAATGTATTATTTATCTATAAAATATCAATACTGTAGGAAATATACTATCTATACCATCGTGACACTTATTTTAAAATTGCTAAAAATTGCATAGCACTCATCAGTAAATACAATATAAAGAAATATATATTACACCTTTAATTAGTATGCAAGCATTACTTAAGTTACATTTCATAAAGTATCAAAGCTATAGAATTTAGATCACTTTAATTAGATCACATAGTGTAGTTTTATAACATATCTATCATTTATGGAATGAAAGGTGTGAGACGCTAATTTTCATTCTAATTAACGAATAATCTACTACAAGAGCTCGCTCTTATATGATGGAGAAGAATAGAACATAAAAAGTTATTACCAGAAGTTTTCTGTAATTTAGTAAAATTAAATCCATTATAACACTAACGCATAAAAATGTAACCATATCATAGAACCAATAAGTAAAATAAAATTAAAGTGTTAATAGTTTTGCTAGTATGACTTGGTTCTTTGGTAAACATACTCAAACATTTTAGTATTATAATTTCTGAACGTTATAAGGCTAATAAAGAAAGATATTATATCGCATATGCAAAAAATATATATTTGTGACTAGATTACTACAAAAAGCCTACTTACACTTGTACTAGGTCAAAGTCTATATAAGTTATCTAACTTTAACATTTTGCATTTGTGATGCTGCAAGAATCACAAATAAAAATCACATATACTCACTCATCTGGAAACTCTATTCGCAACCGGATAAAGAATACGCTTAATGTCAGGAAATAAAGTAATCAAGAAAACAATCGCGGACAAAACAAGAAATAGCCTGCAATATCGTCAGATAGAGGGACTAAAGATGCCACCGCATTCGATAGAGGCTGAACAGTCTGTATTAGGTGGTTTGATGCTCGACAATGAACGTTGGGATAATATATCAGAGCGAGTGGTAGCTCAGGACTTCTTTAGCCATTCACATCGGTTAATCTTTACCGAGATGCAGCGTCTTCTGGAAATGCGAAAACCAATCGACTTGATTACCTTATCTGAATCTTTAGAACAAAAGGGAGAGTTAGATTTAGTGGGAAGCTTCGCCTATTTAGCTGAGCTTTCGAAAAACACTCCTAGTGCTGCTAATATCAGTGCTTATGCTGATATTGTTCGTGAACGTGCAGTAGTAAGAGAAATGATATCAGTAGCTAATGAAATTGCAGATGCAGGTTATAATCCACAGGGACGGAGCAGTGAAGATTTACTTGATTTGGCAGAATCTCGTGTTTTCCAAATTGCAGAAAACCGTGCTAATAAAGATGACGGCCCAAAGGGCATTGACTGTATTCTTGAAGATACAATCTCACGTATTGAACAGCTTTATCACAAACCACACGATGGGATAACTGGTTTAGATACGGGTTATCAAGATCTCAATAAAAAGACTGCTGGTTTACAGAAATCTGATCTTATTATCGTTGCTGCCCGTCCATCTATGGGCAAAACTACCTTTGCGATGAACTTATGTGAACACGCTGCAATGACACAGGAAAAACCAGTACTTATTTTTAGTCTCGAAATGCCAGGAAATCAGATCATGATGCGTATGCTAGCATCGCTTTCGCGCGTCGATCAAACACGTATCCGTACAGGACAGCTAAATGATGAGGACTGGGCGCGTATCTCTAGTAGTATTGGGCTCTTACTTGAGAAGCGTAATATATTTATCGATGACTCTTCTGGCCTTACGCCTACCGAAGTGCGCTCTCGTTCACGGCGCATTTTTCGTGATCATAATGGATTGAGCTTGATAATGATTGACTACTTGCAGTTAATGCGAGTGCCTACTTTATCTGATAACCGTACACTAGAGATTGCTGAAATTTCACGTTCACTAAAGGCTTTGGCAAAAGAGCTGCAGGTTCCAGTAGTAGCATTATCTCAACTTAACCGTGGCCTGGAGCAACGCGCAGATAAACGACCGGTCAACTCTGATCTACGTGAATCAGGCTCTATTGAGCAGGATGCTGACTTAATTATGTTCATATATCGTGATGAAGTTTATCACGATAATAGTGATTTAAAAGGGATTGCTGAAATTATTCTAGGCAAGCAGCGTAACGGCCCAATTGGGACTGTCAGACTGACATTTAACGGTCAGTGGTCTCGTTTTGATAACTACGCGGGATCACACTATGAGGATAAATAATGAGCCCATCTGCTAAAATTAAATAACATGAAGATATTAACTACAATGATTGATTACAATGTTTCACTAAATAACTTACCATATAGACGCTAGCAAGCGAAATAATTTACATTATGACTATTAAACAATTAATGCGTATACATATAGCATAATGAAAAATTATCTTCTACAAAGATGCTAGTTATTTTTTGATTAGCATGTCTCAATTAAGTTGAAGAGGGAACTATATTCTGCCATAATCTATAAATCTATCCTTCATTAAAATTTCAAGCATAGTGAACGGTATAGAAGAACAGTTGTAGAAATTATCGACAGATTCACTATTGACTCCCGTAGTAATCTTGATCTACATGGAGACTGGAATGCATCGAATTAATGCCTATCGATCTTGAATGTCTTATTTAAACAATAATCCAAATATGGCAGTATATAAACAATCTGTATATATCATTACATCATCTGAAGATCACATGTTATTACTAAATAATACTACACAGCAGTCACTACAGGATACTAATCTAGTAGAAATGCCGAAATATAATTTAATCGATATACTTTGTGATACCGATCTGGTTATTCAGTTGATGCCGTTCAATTTGAAGTAGCCATCATCGCATTATTCACTGATGCATGGTAATGTTCATCTCTAATCAACGATTATCTCCACTAGTGTTCGCAATTGGTATGAATATTAGTACAGTACTTATTATCAATCAGTTACTAATAGGTATTAGTGAAGTTAATGGAAAGTTTGGTTTCACTGATAATGTTAGTGCATAAGTTACATACTATATATAATTAAGCACTAGTAATTAAGCGTATTCATATTTATATAATCATCAGTATCTATACAATACAGACCTAAATGATTTAGTATATAAAGTTAAAATAAATGAGTGATTAATCTTTGTTATATTATATAACTAACTATATTAGCTATGGCTACATAGTGGTTCTATTCTACCTTTCTAAATTTAGCCGATCTTCATCGGCCAAACTTTTGCATGTTATAGGTGTATATAAAACAGAAATGATAGCTATCGCTAAGACTTTTGTTAGACAATGCGTGTAGTCTTTATGAAACCTGAAATGATTCATTACGACTTGCAATAGTATACTACTTTTAAAAAGTATAGTTTTAGTCAATAAAAGGACTGTACACTTTGCAATCTATGCAACTTTAGATGTACTATAAAGTATTAATAGACACTAGTATTTTTATGATTTCTTATCATCCTGTATAAAAGGATAAAACTGCATTTTAGCATATATTTCGATTTTTATTGAACACGTGTTCACTTATTTTAATAATAGATCATATAGACAAGTGTATATAGGTTGTATTATCAACATAGCTTAGTAAAACAAAAAACTATCAAGTATTGTTACTATACGTTTAATGAACCGCATGCATCAAAAAATACTCAATATAGCAGATTTTACTTCTACATATCAGTTATCTAAAGTCATCGATGCATTTCTGCGATTAAACGAAATATCAAGGAATATCTAACGAAGTATTTTGAGACGATCAAGTAAGTGTGTTGATACTCTAAATTAGATTGCCACAAATTTTAATATTGTGCATGTATACGTTTTATAGTTGATGATATAATAAATTCATAATTGTTTTTTATCGAGGATTTGCTAAATAAAATGTGCAAAATAACAGTACAGCATTATCATATGATCTATAATGATTATATCAACAACTAAGCTAATATCCTATATTCGTAGATCACTACTAATATTGAAAAGGAAATTGAGAAAAATAAAACAGATAACACATAACTGATAAAAGTGTAATTTTAAAATATTATATTAGAATTAATCATCAGGAGTATACTAATGGCTAGTAGAGGGATAAATAAGGTAATTCTTATAGGGTATTTGGGTCAGGATCCAGAAATGCGTTACATGCCAAATGGAGGCACAGTAGCAAATATTACCTTAGCAACATCTGAAAACTGGCGTGATAAGACAACTAATGAACAAAAAGAAAAAACTGAGTGGCATCGTGTGGTATTATTCGGAAAAGTAGCGGAAGTTGCAGGTGAATATTTACGCAAAGGTTCCCAAGTATATATTGAAGGATCACTGCAGACAAGAAAATGGACTGATCAACTCGGTGTAGAGAAATATACTACTGAAGTAATAGTTAATATTGGTGGTAACATGCAGATGTTAGGGGGCAGGCAGAGTGGAGTAGCGCAAGCAGGTGCTGGTACAGGTAGTTTGGGCCAATCAGTAAAACTGAAACGTAGTCATACGTTTAGCGGTAGCCAACAGGATTCTATAACCAAAAATAATGCTCCAATAGTTAACAGCAATGAATTGCCAATAGATTTTAATGATGACATTCCATTTTAAAACAAAGTATTGCCGTAAAATAGTTCAGTTAATGGGTTGATTTAGAATATTAAAGGTTGCGGATAGATGTTTGATTAATAAACAAACTTTTCCAGAGAATACAACAAAAAAAATTGTTATGGATTATTTAGTAAAATGGCAAAAATTGGCTTGTCGCTATATTTTGCAATTCACAAAAGTTTGATTGTTCTATCATAGTTTATAGTTAAATAGCTTACTGTAATTTAGTTATTACAATCATATTGATAAGAATGATATGCAAATTTTATATTTTTTAAATAATCAATACTCGCTTATTATCCATATTCATTGCTAGCTCAAAAAGCTAGCTTAATTTGCAATATTTATTGACTGTTTGAAACAACCTCGTAGGAGATTTTACTATTAATTACACTACATCATCATTTAAATGGTGTGATCTTTAATAAAGCTTAAGGAATACTACGTATGTACGGTTTTTTATGCTAATGATATAGCAATTGTCAATGCTATATCATTCTTCTTTTACATATTTTTTAAAAAATAAATAAGCTATTACGTAATAGATTAAATTATTAGTCACACTTTTAATAAATGTAAATAAAATTTTTAATAATATCTACAGCCATAGCTTGATGGTATACATTTTATGTATTCATCTTTGAATTTATAACACAACCCGTAAAATATCTTAATACTTATCTTCCTTAATAACACATTATGAGGTTAACTATTGGTCATTTTATGTACTATACTAAATGGGCGAAGAAAGCAAAAAATATTACTAGAAAATATTTACTATGCATATAGTAAATATTCACTTAACAAATTACTCTATCCAAAAATACCGGAATCTAATTCCATTTCATTCAGTTAATGAAAGATAAAACGTATTTCTTTATATAAAATAATGCAATAAAAAGATTACACGATAATAAGCAAGAATTTTTAAAAAATAATTATAGTATAGATCAATGTCAAGAATTATTAAATAGCGATTAAATATCACCTCACCTTAGCAGGTTGGGTAAAGTAACAACGGTCTTCCCAGCGGAGCATAGTTAATTTCCTTCCCCAGCAGCAACCGGTATCAAGCCCAATAATACCTTCTGGTGTACCTATCCCTGCTAATGATGCCCAATGACCGAATATTAGAGTATAACTAGCATCGACTAAGCGTGGCACTTGAAACCAAGGTTTTAATTTTGTGGATACTTTTTCTGGCCGATCTTTACACAGCATGTTAAGTTGCCCGTTTATGAAGCAGTAACGCATCCTTGTTAAAACATTAGCACTAAAACGTAATCGCGCTAAACCACTTAGTGTTGGCGTCCAGTTATTTGGCGTATTACCATACATCGTATATAGAAATATCTGATTACTTTTACTTCGCATCATTGCTTCTATCTCACGCGCACAGATTTTTGCTGTACTAAGATCCCATTGAGGGGTAATGCCAGCATGTGTCATTATTAGTTTTAGATGATCATCTACTTGTAGCATTGGCTGGCATCGCAGCCAATTAATCAGCTTATTGGCATCTGGAGCTGTTAGTAGTGCATTAAGGCAATCTTTATATTTATTGCGACTTATGCCAGAATAGACAGATATTAAGTGCAAATCGTGATTGCCAAGTACTAATCGTACTGCTGTACCAAGTGAATGTATAAATCGTAATACCTCTAGTGAATTAGGGCCGCGAGCCACTAAATCACCGGTCAACCATAATTTGTCATATTGCGGATTAAAAGAAACTTGCATCAATAGTTCTTGCAATTCACTGAAACAACCATGAATATCACCAATCAGGTAGGTGGACATAATTAATGAATGATTATTAGGACATCTAAGTGAAATACAGGACTGGTATTATGGAAAAAATAACTTTTATTATCAAATATTTTTTTCATATTATACACCTTGTATTTTAAACTTTTTAGACTGACTGTTTCTTATAAAAAATCAGTACCAAAACTCTCTGCAGCGTTGCAATACATAAGATTACTAATAATAATTATATAGGCAAAGAAATAACAATATTCTTCAGATATCTACTTTAATCCTATGTAAACACTTTACATAGGTCTACAAGCATGAAATCCTTTAAAAGGATTATTACCTATTTCTATTTCTCCAAATGATGTGAAAGCCAGTTTGCTAATTTGCAGTACTGTATAATAGAAAGATTCTCTGCTCGAAGGGAATCATCTATACCTAATTTTATTAATTGTACTGGAGTAAATAAATTGTCTAGGCTATTACGGATTGTTTTGCGGCGTTGGTTAAAAGCTTTCATGGTAATGAGTTGCAGTAGACGTATATCATATACTGGATGCGGTATTACCTTATGTGGCACTAGACGTACTAGAGTAGAGTCTACCTTAGGTGTAGGATGGAATGCAGTTGGCGGAACATCAAATATCAATAAAACATTGCAATAATACTGCGTCATCACGCTTAAACGTCCGTAAGATTTGCTATCTGGTTGAGCCACTAGACGATTAGCGACTTCTTTCTGCAACATAAAGTGCATATCACAAACAACTTGAGTGTAGATCAAAAGGTGAAAAATCAGTGGTGTAGAAATATTGTATGGCAAATTACCGAATATACGCAACAGTTTACCTTCCTTCCTAGCAATATCCGCAAAATTTACTGTCATAACGTCTTGTTTGTAAATAGTAAGCTTCTTGTTCAATAATGAGTTATTTGCTAGACGAGTGGCGAGATTAAGATCTAATTCAATCACTATTATCCGATCAATAAATTTACTAATGAGTTTAGTTAAAGCTCCTAGTCCTGGACCAATCTCAATCATTATCTGACCTCGTTGTGGATGAATAGCAGCAATAATGCTATCTATAACACATTGATCAGTCAGAAAGTTTTGTCCAAAGCGTTTTCTAGCTATATGTCCTTGATAAAGTCTATTATTCATTATCATCAACAATTATTTTTTCATTAAGTAATTTAACACTATTTAAAGACTAGCTACATTTTTATTGATATTATTAAAAATTTTATAAAAGTGCTGTAATTGACAGCAATAAGCATCAAATCTATTCTAAAAGTGAATTTAATCCCTACCTGAAATGTTGATATTTTAGAAGGTCTATTCTAATTAGAATATATTGCTATTACTATATCAAGTCTTAAACATATTATCTTTTACAGTCAGGCGGTATAAGCAAATTGCTTCAGAACATTGCAATTAAAATACTCACAAGATACCTACTACTGTTTTAACCAAAACGCAGATGACATCGCATGATGTTATTAATTAGTCATAGCAATAAAAGCCAGTAATGTTACAATTAAAAGTATACGATATAGCTTTTTCATGGCTATATTTACAATATATTATAGCACACATTTATTGACTAAGATAGTAATCCCAATGATATTTAAACCTAATGGTTGATATTTGATATTTATCAGTATGTGAATTATCGACTTTAACAAAATAAAAAGAAGAAGCTATTGGTATCCGCACGATTACGTAGTAAGCGTGCGGACATGGATCACCTATTATAGGTGATAATGTTTAAGGTATTATTTTCAAGTTTATCTAATAAATACACTTTAGCAAGATCTCTTATATAGATTACTCATTAATAACCTATTCTTGTGATTACTTGTATCTCAGTTTCAATTTCTGGAATATGTTAATTCAAAATTAATAAGAAATGTCGATTATAAATCATCGTTGTTTAGGATATTAACATAAGCTTTAGCTCGTATTTCTTGCATCCAACTTTGCGTTGCCTCAACAAATTTACGGTTAAATAATATTTGGTAAGCAATATTTTTTTGAGAATCTTCAGTCTTATCTACTTTACGTATATCCAATACTTGGATTAAGTGCCATCCAAAAAGAGAGTGTACAGGCGCACTGATCTCTCCTTTATTCAGCTTTATCAATGCATTGCGAAAAGAAGAATCGTAAATATCTAGAGAGATCCATCCTAAATCACCACCCTGCAAAGCAGAACTAAGATCTTGAGATATGCTTTTAGCTTCATCAGCAAATTTATCAGGATGATATTTAAGATATTTAGCTAAGCTTTCTAACTTAATATGTATCTGATGATCAGTTATATCTACTGAAGGTTTTAGAAGAATATGGCGAATATGTAATTCATTTTCAAATCGTGATTCTATGCCACCATAGATGTCATTTACTTTTAAAATATGCAAGCCTATACCAGAGTGAAGAGGGCCAACGATAAGACCTTTCTTAGCATTAATTAAATTTTGGGCGAACAAAGTTGGAAGTTCTTGTAACTTTTTCCAACCTATTTCTCCATTGTTTCGTGCTTGTGGTTCCGAAGAGTAGGCCATTGCTATTTTTCCAAAATCAATACCGCTATTTAGTTTTTCGATTATTTTTTTAGCTAATGCTTCTGTGGTGGACAACTGTTGATATGATGGATTTTCTGGTAAGTGGAGTAGGATATGACTAAGGTTGATTACAGCATTACTATTATTTTGGAAGGCAATTTGCTTTGCGAGTTGGTCTACTTCTTGAGGAAGAATAGTTATACGGCGACGGACTTCTTGATTGCGTACTTCAGTAATAAGCATCTCTTTACGAATTTGAGAGCGGTAATGGTTGTAGTCTAACTTATTGTCAAATAAGCGAGTGCGTAGTTGATGAAGAGTTATCTTGTTTTGCATGGCAATATTTGTAATGGCGCGATCTAGATCTGCATCAGATATGATTATACTCATATTTTGTGCCATTTGTAACTGGATGTTATCCATAATTAAATGCTCAAGTACTTGATGATGTAGTGATTTATCATCATGCAGTAATATATTATCTTGCTCTGCATTAAGTTTTATAGATTGCATTAGTTGATTAATATCGCTTTCTAAAATAATGCCATTATTTATAATAGCAGCGACCTTATCTATGTCTTGTAATGATGACGCCAATATAGTATGAGCATAGAAAATCCATACGAGGATCATTTTTCTCCAGTTCTTCATATATTTCCTAATTATGTAGTCTGAAAATATAGATACGCATTCTTTTTTAACATTTTAACTAATCTTACAGCACGGGTTGATATGGCAATATACCAGAACGTAGCATAGTAGAAGCACCAAAACTGCGATCACTACTTAAACCACGGAGCTCAATATTAAAGGAAATTTTATTTTCGTAAATCCTGATATTTTTACTATGATTCCAATCAGTAATCTTACGTTCATAGCCCAGTGTTGCCGCCCAGCAGCAGGTATTATATTTTATCCCTAACCATTGATTAGCAGATTGCTTAGCGTGAGTATTGTAGTAATACATACCAACTACGGCAAAACGATCTGCGATTAACCAGCTACCTGTTAAACCTACTTGTGCAATACCGTATTGGTAGGTAGAAATTTTATTAGTATTTAGTGCTTTTTGAATATATTGCGGCGTGGCGTAACGGTAATTCAGTTGGATTACATGTTCTAAATCTCTTTTATATCCTAGTACACCATGACCCAATGAAAGTCTATTCAGGCGAATATTATACTGCACGTTACCGTATAAACTCCAATGATTGTCTATCTTCCAATAAGTATCGCCAGCCCATTCCCAACTCCCTATACTAGCGTTGTTATTATAACTGGTGCGATGGATGTTTTTTACTAAAGGCTTTAAATAGTATATTTGACCTATAGAAATGTTAAACCTCTCAACGAGCATGTTATCATAAATACGTGTAGTAATCCCGCTAGCTATACGATTATAGGCAGCAATATAATCTAGTCCGCTGTATGTTCTATTACGGAATAAACCAGCATAATCAGCTTGCAATAGCGTAGTATCATAAGTATAGATATTACTTTGATTACGATATG
The DNA here is from genome assembly GCA_900155695.1 of Serratia symbiotica. Taxonomy (GTDB): domain Bacteria; phylum Pseudomonadota; class Gammaproteobacteria; order Enterobacterales; family Enterobacteriaceae; genus Serratia_E; species Serratia_E symbiotica_A. The sequence continues at coordinate 127,912 of FUHL01000001.1, read as the reverse complement.
GTACATAGAGGTATTGAACGTGTGATTCTAATGTCTGAATAGACCCTTCTTGCCAGATCATATTGCGATTAAAGACCAACTTACCATCAATCTTCAAGTTCGGTAAAACACGATTGATTGAATTATCAAGATGCGGTGCAATAGCTCGATAATCATTAGTGCTATGATGATTAACATAATGGGTGGCAAAGCTATAGGGAATTTTTTGGTGATAATGCGAAGCTAGAAGCTTTGCCTCTATGTTAAGGCTGGAGTAACTGTTCATTAGAAGTAAATTAATTGTGGGTTCTAGATGCCAACGAGTAGCTTGAGGGCTATAAAAGTTAATTTTATTAAATTTAGCTATCTGACCATATAGATGAAAATAGAATGGACTATAATCATTATTATAGTAATTTAGATCTAGTTGCGGCCATACTTTATAGGAATGCAAATCGGATAAGCTAGCACTATCAAATATTTGGAACTGCTTAGAGCTTAAAGTGGCATTATAGTTATTGTTAATATAACTAAAACTAAACTTTTGCGCAGCATAACCATTAGTGGTAGAACCATATTTTGAATCTAGATCAGTGAAATATTTACCATCACTTACTTTTGTGAAATTAATATTAAAATACCATACCTGATTCATTAGACCTTGATGATTCCAGTGAAATAGCCAGCGATTACTATTATGATTTTTTGCCTTCTTATATTGTCTATCTGCTAACAACCCGTCGAACGTTATTAATCCAACACCTGGATGCATCATATAACGAAATTCATTTCTCCATTGTAAACCACGTTTTGAAATATAATGCATGGTAATTACAGCATCATAGTTAGGTGCGATATTCCAGTAATAAGGTAAAGTCAACTCCATACCATTATTAATGCTGTATTTAGTAGTTGGAATCAAGAAACCGGTTCGGCGTTGATTGCCTATAGGAAATTGTATGTAAGGACTGTAGAATACAGAAACGTCGCCAATATTGAACCAAGCGTTCCATACTTCTACCACTTGTTCTATGCGATCATATATTAATTTAGAACCTACTATATACCAGCTATTATCTCCCATCAAGCAAGAGGTAAAATTGCCATTTTCAATAATGGTATACTGGTTAGCTCCGCGTAATTTAATTTTATGTGCGGCGCCGCGTCCTTGCCGACCCACCATGTGGTATTTACCTTGATAGACATCGATATCTTGCGTGTCCAGGTTAGTCCAAGCCTTCGGACCAGACAATATAATCTTAGGGTTACTGTAGTGTACTTTACCAGTAGCGAGCATAGTATGCACTATGACTGCTTGTCCTTTATTTTTTATTTTGTTTATTTTCACCGTATTAGCACTGAGGATAGTATCACCTTTTTCTATGTTCACGTTACCTGTAAACAATAGGCGATTTGAAGAGTCGACGTGCAATTCTTCAGAATTAATAATAATAGGCTGGTTATTAGAGTTCCTATTAAGTAGCGGTTTATTATGAATAGGGATACTAAGCATGCACTGATTAGTAATATTAGCTAACGTCTTATGACTATACAGTGACATCAAAATTATTGTAGCTATCAATGTTAAGCAACTTTTTTTCATACGTAATTATGCTGTTCTTTGATTAGAATCATGGTAAGGAGCAAACTAGACAAGATGATATAGTTTATCTGCATAGAACTAGAGATAAATACTGTTCTATACTTGTATTATCATAGGCGTAAAGATAAATGATAGGTATGATAATCTAATCTTTTTTAAAAAATATTTCAGTTAAACTGACAAAGTACATATTACGTACTGTATCAATATCAATTGAGGAGTATATGTATTATTGGGGAAAACTGTTGGGAGTTATTAGCGCTATTGTTTTTGGTTTAGGATTTTGGGGTGTCGTTTTTGGCTGGTTTATCGGTCATATGATTGATACAGCAAGAAGAAATAAACATAATCAGAGTACATTTGAAGATCAAACGATACGGCAAAGACTATTTTTTCGCACTACTTTTCAGGTAATGGGTCACCTAACCAAATCAAAAGGACAAGTTACGAAAGCCGATATTAAGATCGCGAATTTGTTTATGGAACATCTACAACTTCATGGAGAAGCACGTATTGCCGCACAACAGGCGTTTCGTGAAGGAAAACACCGTCAATTTCCTTTACGGAAAACATTGCGACAGTTACAGAGCATCTGTTGTGGTCGTTATGACCTCATAAGAATGTTTTTAGATATACAATTTCAGGCTGCTTTTTATGATGGTTTGCTACATCCTAACGAACGACAGGTACTATATATCATTGCGGAGGAATTAGGAATTTCTCATGTACAGTTTGATCAGTTTCTGCGCATGATGGAAGGACAACGCCGATTCGATGGTGACCAGAACAGTGTTAATCGGCAGAAACGGCACGGGCGAACATTAGAAGATGCATATAAAGTACTGGGCGTCGATAGCCATGATAATGCTGCTAAAATTAAACGTGCCTATTATAAGTTAATGAATGAGCATCATCCTGATAAATTAGTAGCGAAAGGTTTGCCGCCGCAAATGATGGACCGGGCTAAGCAAAAAGTGCAGGGTATTCAGGCTGCATATGATCTGATAAAACATCAAAAAGGTTTTTAAGTGATAATATAAAATCTGTATTTTAATCTTATTATGACTTTACATTAATCTGTTTAAATTATTTTCATAAGAGAGCGTATATAAAGTGTTAGATAAAGCACCGAGCTTGCGTATAAAGTAAAATTGCCCTGCAAGTATTTTGCACTGAGATATGACTGAAGATAGCTAGCTTCAGATCCCATACTAGGACATCATGCTATTTTATAGAAAATTTCAATTATAATTGAAATCGCATAATGTATAAAAAGATAGAATCATTTAATTTTAAAAATTGCAAAATAATAGTTATCTACAATAATATTCATATAGTGTGTTACACTAACCGTATCGAAGTTCAAAATTATGCATAAAAGCTGTTAAAGCTTTCACGCCATCTAATGGCATTGCATTGTAAATAGAAGCACGCATACCGCCTACTACCCGATGACCTTTTAGTGACTGTAATCCAATGGCTTTCGCTTCACTAAGGAATAAATTATCGAGTGCTGAGTCTGCTAACTGGAAGGGTACGTTCATGCAAGAACGGTTAGCAAGCACTACCTGGTTTCGGTATAAATAAGAGCTATCGATAGTTGCGTATAAAAGTTCTGCCTTGATCTGATTGCGCTTTTGCATTTCAATCAGTCCTCCTTGCTTTTTAAGAAATTTAAAAACTAAACCAGCAAGATACCAGGAAAAGGTTGGTGGGGTATTAAACATAGAATCATGTTGAGATAGAATGGTATAATTTAAAATAGATGGTACTTCACGGTGCGCCTTTCCCAATAGATCTTCACGTATAATGACTAGCGTCAGGCCAGCAGGACCAATATTTTTATGTGAGCTAGCATAAATGACACCAAAACGCTTCACGTCTAACGGACGAGATAAAATACTTGAAGAGTAATCTCCGATCATTATGACTTTATCGCCAAAGTTTGGAACTTCATCAATAGATACGCCATCAATGGTTTCATTAGGGCAATAATGAACATAAGCCGAACGCTTATTAATACGCCACTCCTTCATTGATTTAATACCATGTAAATTTCCAATATTTATTTTTACGTCGATAATATTCGGAGTACAATATTTCTTTGCTTCGTTAATTGCACTTTGTGCCCAATATCCGCTATCGATATAATCAGCAATACTTTTATTCCCCAGCAAATTTAACGGTAATGCAGCGAACTGTGCACGAGCTCCGCCATGGCAAAATAGTACTTTATAATTAGCGGGTATCTTTAACAAATCACGCAAATCTTCTTCAGACTGCTGGGCAACAGCCATAAATTCTTGACTACGATGGCTAATTTCCATTATTGAAGTACCTAATCCATGCCAATTATATAGCTCCTTTTCTACGTGATGTAATACTTCAATCGGTAACATTGCCGGACCAGAGCTAAAGTTATAAACTTGCATTATTCCCTCTCACTATTTTGAATCTTTTTGAATCTTTTCACAGCAAGATCGATTATTGAATCGAAAAACTTATGTAACGATTATGCCATTATTTTACTTTTATTTATTTCTCATATAAGGCTTACAAAATACCTAGACTGTTCTCCTATTTTAACAAATATACAACATAGACTTTTTAGTCACTTATAACTAATTAATTATCACTAATGTTTTAAATTATTACTCATCTAACAGATGAGTAATACCGGTATATCAAATAATAAAAACAGTCTAAAAATATATAACGTTAATGGCTTAAGAAAATAATTACAAAATTGTTAATAACTGAAGTGCATTTCCCGCTAGTTGTGATATAAATTACAGCAGTAAATGTTAAGTAGCATCCACCAAGATAAAGGATAATAGTACAAAATTAGACCTTTATCTCCTAAAGATTCTGATATTTAGATTAATTGGTATACAAATTGTATTAAATTATAGTGTTTATTTCTTTATTGACGTGTACTGTCGTTTTATTTAATTATTTTTTGGCCTCATATAGTAGTTTATGCTTTAGATATTTTGCAAGTCTAATGTAATACTAAATAATGAATCATAAACTAATAAGCCTGGCGACTAAAATTATTTTATATAAATGGTTATATTCAAATATCATTCCTTATCATCAAAATAATAACCATTGCAGAAAAATCAGAGTGGTTAATAAAATTTGATGTTGCATATGTATGCACAGCTAATTAATTTCCTGCAGCTAATTAATTTTCTGGATGGACACTCTTGTATTACTAGTATCCATGATATTGGATTGATATCCAACTGCCATTCAATTTTTATTATTTAAAACAAAGAATTTTATTTAAGAGTAAGGATGTTATTTTCTAATCGCGCTTTCATGGCGAGCTCCGTGTCTAACTCGGAAATTTTTCCTACCATTATAGTGTGGCAATAGTTTGCTAAATCTCGTGCATTTTTCTTACTGTAAGCAAAAGTATTAATTGGCTCTATCATTTCTACAATGACGCGGCCATTATTCCAGCGATTAAGATTAATTTTATCGTGAGTAGTGGAAATGCAAATCGGTATGATAGGGACCTGAGCAGTGATAGCAGCATAAAAGGCTCCTGTTTTAAAAGGCATTAGTCCGCGGCCACGGCTACGAGTCCCTTCTGGAAAAATCCAGATTGATATGTCTCTCTTTTTAAACTGCTCTATTATCATTGTAATAGTACTATGTGCTTTTGCATTATTATTACGATTAATTAATATATTACCGCTCAACCAATATAACGGTCCTAAAAAAGGAATCCACAGCAGACTTTTTTTACCAACTATAACAGTTCCTGGTTGCACAATATTAGATACTATAGCCATATCATAGTTATTTTGATGATTGGCAATATAAATACAGTTGCCATTTTGCGCTACTCCAGCTGGAATACGGATTTCTACTTTCAGGCCAAATAAGGTTGATAGGCGACCAAATAGATGACTAAAAGTTGCTACATGGCATGGATTGCGTGGACTGAATAAACAGTACACTGTGCCAATTGTACACACCAACAAACCATAAAGAATAGCAATAAAACTACGTATAATTAATAACATAATACCTCATTATTCTTGCTAAGAATAAAAAAAATTCACTGTGCATATTATTACTTTACCTGCTAGTTTTGGCTCAAAAAATACTTTAATAAAGAAAAAATTAACTTTTATAAAAAAAATTATATACGATAGCAATAAAGTATTGTATTTTAAACAATTTTCATCTATATCTTCAACTCTCATTATGTTTATTAAATATGCGTTAATAATGACGCAATACTATAAAGTAAGATTTACTTCTATCACCTATAAAAATATTCAATATTATAGGGATATGCTCCAAGAGAGAGCTTATAATGTTCTTTTTTCCATTTTATAATCATGTAAATTCAGTGCCAAAAAGTATTAGTTAACTAGCTCTTGAGATATATTGAAATATTCTAATAAGGCTATAATTTTTTGTAATTTTTATTAATATGATGTAAATCAGGAATATTAAAATATATTGCATATAATCTTTTATATAATTGTGATGGCTATCATCAATATTATGAAATTTATTTTCAAATATAAAACATTAAACTATTTATAGTAATAAATTCGCTTACTAAGTTTATATATTTTCTAGCAAGATAAACATAGAATTATAGTATTCATATTTATGGCGCATTTATGTATTATTCAATAATAATTAATTAAGCCTTATTTTTAACTCGTAATCTCGTTGTACTCTGTGAGTATCTTCTATAACATTAGAACTTGCCTTACAATCAATTAGCAATAATATAGTTATGTCTTTTTATTACATCCTATACTGATCCAACTATAATACGGTCTAGTATTCTTTAGTTGCAAAATAAATATTCATTCACGTGGTAGAATAAAAGACTACACAACATTTAGTTAAATAATGTTTCATTATTAATACTCTTAGAGTATGACAAATACGTTATAGTAAAACATTTTATAGCTCAAGTAGCCGGCAATTAGAATACAATGATAATGAAATAAAAAATAAATAAGGATATTATATAACATAATGACTATTATGGATTAATGATGCTAAATATAGAAAATGTTATATTCAATATTCTTTCCATATCTTAAATTAATTACTAGAACTACGTTAGTATAATCACGATATATTGCTTGCAATCACAAATATCTTTCTTCCTATATATAGGTCTGTAAGACTATAATATTACTATATTAGTGAATCTGGATACTATATTACAATAATAATTAGAGCAGTTTTATATTTATCCTAACTATACCGTTCATGCAAATGTCTCATCATACTAGAGCTATAGTATCTCAGGTTTTAAGATCAGCATTAATACTGCATGTACTGATTATTCCAGCGGAAAACAGACAGTTTCTATATGATAGCCTAACCAAATATGACTATATTCTTAGTGTGATCAATTCAACTTTAAACTGACTGTGCACGTAGTCAAGTTATCGGATAGATCTCTTTTGTAAAGTTATAATTTAATATCAAATAAATAATAAATAAGAGCTTTACGGCATCCGCGATAATATCAATATAGCTGAAAATGCAATATATGTCTTCTAGGACACAAACAAAAAAAATAAAGCAAAATAAGCCGTCATGTTTATTCTAAAAATTACAGTACCATTATATTTTATATTAAAATATTTAATAATAAACAGCATGAGCATTAAGCCCATCTAACCTGGAATTGTAAATAACAAAGCAAGAAATTCTTTCAATTATTGATTAAAAAGGATGATTTTATGTATCATTATTATCTTGTCATATATGCATTAGGTGATCCATTACGAATAGTGACCATCATCTTTATTGATCAATATTCAAATAAAAATATTATTAATTGTTTTGTTGCACATACCATGCTCAATTAGTAATAACTAACTACACTTAAATGGGATCTCATGCTGCATTTTAGGACATTTCTTATAGTATATTAAGTTATAGTCTGAATATCAGGCCTCTTTCTATTCAAACCTATTATTGGATAACACTTATAGATATAGTGTGTTTTTAATGGTTAATTTTACTCCATAAAAAATAAATAACCTACCAATTGCTATAGGAATTTTCATATGAAATCACTCTTTAATCTCTCTTTAGCTGTATTTGTTCTTATCTTTTCAGTAAGTGATTATGCAGCAGATAAATTAATAGTTGCTCTTGATACTGCGTTTTTTCCCTTTGCATTCAAACATAATGACCATTATGTAGGTTTTGATATAGATCTTTGGGCCGCTGCAGCAAAAGAACTAAATATAAGTTATGTTCTAAAACCCATGGACTTTAGTGCTATTATTCCCGCCCTACAAACTAAGAATATTGATGTAGCTTTAGCTGGTATTACAATTACTGAAGCACGTAAGAAAGCCATTCAATTCTCTGATGGTTATTACACTAGTAGCTTACAAGTACTAGTAAGTATTGACAATAATACTATAAAAGGTATTAACGATTTAAATGGAAAAGTAATCGCTGTAAAAAGTGGTACCGGTTCAGTTGAGTATGCTAAACAACACATTAATACCAAGTTCATACGTCAATTCCCTAATATTGATAATGCCTATATGGAATTGGTTACTAAACGTGCGGATGCTGTACTGCACGATACGCCAAATATTTTATATTTTATCAACAAAGTAGGTATTGGTAAGTTTAAGATTGTAGGAGATGCATTGGACAGTCAGCCATATGGCATTGCCTTTCCGAAGGGGAACGATGAATTTTGTATAAAGGTGAATCATGCGTTGAAAACGTTGCATGATAATGGTACCTACCAAAAAATCTACAAAAAATGGTTCGGTGCTGAGCAATCACATTAATTAAGACAATAGTAATCCTTATGCAAATTCTAAGTAAGGAATGACTTAGTCGCTAATTTTATATTGCTTTAGATCCTTATGTTAAAAGTTTAACGGGAGAATTACTATGCAATTCGAGTGGAGCGCTATATGGCTCGCCATCCCTATTTTATTAGAAAGCACAAAAATGACATTATGGATTTCCGTTTGCGGTATTATTGGTGGGCTAATTATTGGTCTCTTAGCTGGCCTTGCTAGAGCCTATGGAGGTTGGATTGTCAATCATATCACATTAGTATTTATTGAAATCATTCGTGGGACACCTATTGTAGTACAAGTAATGTTTATCTACTTTGCTTTGCCAATGGCTTTTAGTCATTTACGTATTGATCCATTTAGCGCTGCTGTAATCACGATAATGATTAACTCTGGAGCTTATATTGCAGAAATCACTCGTGGCGCAATATTGTCCATCCATAATGGATTTCGTGAAGCAGGTTTAGCGCTTGGTCTGTCTCAGCATGCAACCATTCGTTACATTATCATGCCATTAGCATTACGTCGCATGCTTCCTACACTTGGAAACCAGTGGATTATTAGTATTAAAGATACATCACTATTTATAGTAATTGGCGTATCGGAATTAACTCGACAAGGTCAGGAAATTATTGCTGGTAACTTCCGTGCACTCGAGATTTGGAGTGCCGTAGCAGTTATTTATCTCATTATTACTTTAATGTTGAGCTTCTTTCTACGCTATATTGAAAGAAAGATGAAAATTTTATGATTGAATTTAAGAATGTTTCCAAGCACTTTGCTTCCACCCAAGTACTACATAATATTGATCTGAAAATAAAACAGGGTGAAGTTGTAGTAATTATTGGTCCTTCCGGATCCGGAAAATCAACTCTACTACGTTGCATTAATAAATTAGAAATAATTACTAGCGGTGAATTGATCGTTAATGGCCTGCGGGCTAACGATGCTAAAGTAGACGATAATCGCATACGTCAAGAGGCTGGTATGGTATTCCAGCAATTCTATCTCTTCCCTCACTTGACAGCGTTAGAAAACGTCGCTTTCGGTCTTATACACGTACGGCATTTTAAACCATCAGCAGCTAAAAAGTTAGCACAACAGTTATTGGTGAAAGTGGACTTGACTAAACGCGCTCATTTTTACCCATATGAATTATCTGGTGGCCAACAACAGCGCGTAGCAATTGCTCGATCACTAGCAGTTAAACCAAAAATAATGCTATTTGATGAACCAACATCTGCACTCGATCCAGAGCTGCGCCATGAAGTGCTAAAGGTTATCCAGGATCTGGCAGAAGAAGGTATGACGATGGTTATCGTCACTCATGAAATCGGTTTCGCAAAAAAAGTAGCATCACGTCTTATCTTCATCGATCAAGGACGTATTGCCGAAGATGGTCATCCTTATAATTTAATTAACAATCCACCTAGTACGCGATTACAAGATTTTCTCCAGCATGTTTCCTAATTGATATCACTTTATATAAGTGTTGTCTATTAATTACATAACAAATAGAAATACGTTTAACACTTGATATATATCAAAATATTCTAATAATCAAATATTATAGGACAGCACTAAGAGATACAAAGGAATGATTTAAAATATAAAAAATACTATGAATATGATATATTGTATTATTTTAAATATTTGTCATACTCTTATCCCTTGATTGGTTATCATATTAAAATATTGTTTATTTTTTCTCATATTATGTTATAAAATATAATGTATATATTTTTTTTGGAAAATTATTCCATCCCTATATACTCAAAATCATATTTTTATAGCAAGTAAATATTTTATTGAATGAATGTTAAGGAAACTTATTGCCTATAAAAATACGATAATTTCATTGCTGAAAAAAGTATAATATATAAGTTAAAGGTAATGATTTGATAAATTAAATCTTAATACGACTGATATCAAATAAAGCTGAAATGACTTAAAGGAAATTGCTCATGACTATTACATCGTAAGAAATACTATTTAAAAAAATTAATTTTATCAACACTAATATGACCCTTTGCTAAATAATTGATATAATAAAGTACTATTATTTAAGTATAAAATACTTTAGATTTATAATATTTATACTCAACTAAATATAGCGAATTTAATTGATTGTTTAGTACTAAAATTTCTGTTAATTAAGTTTCAGTTTTTAAATATATTTATGAAGCTTAATGAATAATTTTTTAAGCAATAGGTAACATTTTTAAATATTGCTTTATACATAAAAACAATAGCATTGGATTTAATTAGTTACAGTAATTAGTTAATTAAACTAGTTAATTAATAGAAAATAGAAAAAGAATCATATAATAAAAGCAATATAATAAAATATAAATTTAACCTATAAGTTAATCTAAGATGTTTTATATTTTAAATAAACAAAAAGCATATCTTTTATAAAAAACAATAAATGCATACTTATCTCTCTAAATATAGAGAAGGCCAATATTCATTGGCTGCTTTAATGCAATCCTAAATAACGCAATCTTAAATAATTTATATACTCGTTATAATTACTACTATTTATCTAAAAAATGTTTTAATAATTAAATATTTCTTAGATATACAGATATCTTAAGCTATATATAGCGTGTCACTTGATTGTTTCATCTATTAATACATGTATGGCAAGAAAAAATATCCATATGAGTTATGATTGTTAGTGTGCCCAATATATTAATTTGTTATACATTAAACTTAAATAATCACTATAATTATCGTTTATGAAAAATTAGAGTTTATTAAAACTATCAATATTGCTATTGCATAGCTTTAGCAAAAACATGTGTTATTTGATTAATGCTCACGCTATCGAAGATAGCGATAGTCATAATCTGTATTGTGCACTCTGAGAAATATGAAACATTAACAAGTATTTATAAGATTAGTAGAAATAGCAAAGATTTGAATCTTCTTAAAATACAAGTATTTTTTTGCGATTAAATAATAGAAAGAAATAATCGACAAGATTTAAAAAATAATTTTATAATTTAAATGAATATATGTTATATTAATGATCTTTTTGTAGAAAACGCATCAGCATGTGCGCGTGCAATGACATTACCTATTTTTAAATATTAAAAAGGAATATTTAAGGCAATATTCATTGCCATTACTTTCCTATCTAAATAAATATTTATTATACCTTGCTAATACTTTAGTATGCATTAAACACTAAACATTAGTATGTTATTCACTATAATGTATAGCATACAAGAGCATTTTTGAGGTATATACAACTCTATTGGCACTTTTGTAAATTTAAAAGAGGCTCAATTGCTTAAATTAAGCATAATTCATCACATCTCATAATTTCCATATTACTGTAATTAATAATGTTAAGTGGTAATTATTTATCGCTTGAATAAAAAACATTTAGCAGTTAGTTGTAGCTTAATTGTTGTGGTTACTATTTTTTTAAAGTATAAATTACTAATTACGATAAAATATTAGTTAATTTTTACGTAACTCTGATGTTACAAATAATATTACTTTAACATCTTATATAATAAAACAGTAGAGAATCGCATGCTATATCTTTCATGCTCTGACTAAAATAGTAAAATTATAGACATAATATAATATTACATTAAAAATATTATAACATAAAATAAAAAAACTGATATTACCAATAATGCATTATCGGTATCTATCCCATGTTATTTTGTTAGAATGCAAATATATTTAAATGATTAAATGTCTTCATGAACTAGAGCAGTATATAGAATTGTTCCAGTATTGATTGTATACTAGACAAATCAATTTATCTGGATGCATAAGGAGATATCATGCTTTATGTAATACATAATAAATAGTTAAATAACGATGGATAAGTAAAGGATAGAGATGTTATGTATTAATACAATGGCACGTCTTACTACTTACGTCCGGTATAAACATAATATAGAAGTAATTAAATCAAATCAAAAAAAACAGAAAGATTTTTAGTAACTGTAAAGTATTCCACAATATAGAAATATGAATGCCAATAATCATTCTATAAAATAGCTATTCTTATTGTTTTTAGATATATTGCTATTGTCTTATAAGCATATACCTTTAATATTAGATTATTTATTAAAAATATTACTTCTATTATCATAGATACAGATTTAGTTAATACAGATTTAGTTAATATATCATTTGCTGACAAGATAGTATGTTAAACGATTTATAAATAATATTACGAGTATTTATAATTATAAATTAAAACTAACTGAGGAGTTATTGACTATACAGCTTGTATAGTATATCCTGTTATTATAATTTATATATTTTCTATATATTTTATATATTGATGCGTATAGATAAAATAACAGATACTGATATTAATATAAATCTATTAGACTTAATTTGATACGTAGTTATGATAATGTTATGGACGAATTTTTTATAATTCATTTATTTTATAAATCTACATATTATAATTACGCATTACTTTATTATTATGTATATTTATAAGTGGATTAATCGGAATATTCACTGTGTCGCTAATGACGAAATTTTATAAATATATAGGATACAAAAATACATTTAAATTATAAAATCATAGGTTGACTAAATGTTACATTAATTTAAATAATCACTAATACTTTAAATCATAGCTCAATATTAACTATACACACTTCCTGGCTATTTTGATTTCACCAGCTATACTGAATACTAAATTTTTAGTGAAAATTTACCACTAATGTATTAGTGGTAACTAATTTAGTCATATCTTGCAATCGTCTCAGTTATCATCAGATGAATATTTTACTTTATTAATACATTAGCAGCTCACGAAATCATATCTTCATGGTTAGAGTATCCTATAGTAACTAAGTTATAGATGAATTATTGCTAATACGTAAGTTTATATATCCCGATCTACTATCTGATAGTATAGTCAAATAAAAATATAATATCGATATATTCAAAATGTTATCTAATATTACATATAAATCCATTACCCTTCCCTCTATACTATGAGAGCGCGATGGCACGACAAATAACTAGTAATATTATTTAATGCACAATAAGATTCAATATCTTCTTGCGGTAATGACTGAAGATGTATACCGAGCTGAAAAAATATGATTTTATAGAATGTATCATGATTGATTTAAAACTACTGGCGAGTGATATTTAAGTAAATATAGCACTATTCTAATATAGACATAAGCCAATGGTGCATGTTATGTTCTTAAAACATAATTGCAATCTGATACTAGATAATTGTTCATAGGCAAGATGATCGATCTTATATTGGGTCTATTACTGAATACATGTACAATAGGTCATTATTGCTAATACTAGGGATAAAGTTGTGATCGAAAATTTGCGTAATATTGCCATTATTGCACATGTTGACCATGGTAAAACTACCTTAGTTGATAAACTTTTGCAGCAATCTGGAACTTTTGGAGAACGTATAACAAATACCGAACGCATCATGGACTCTAATGATTTAGAAAAAGAGCGAGGAATTACAATTCTTGCCAAAAACACTGCTATTAATTGGAATGAATACCGCATCAATATTGTAGATACTCCAGGACACGCCGATTTTGGTGGAGAAGTAGAGCGAGTGATGTCAATGGTTGACTCAGTGCTGCTCGTGGTAGATGCTGTAGATGGACCAATGCCACAAACCAGCTTTGTCACAAAAAAAGCTTTTGCTAACGGACTTAAACCCATTGTAGTTGTTAATAAGATTGACCGTCCTGGATCACGTCCTTCCTGGGTTATTGATCAGGTATTTGATTTATTTGTCAATCTTGACGCTACCGATGATCAGCTCGATTTTCCAATTATCTACACATCCGCATTAATGGGTATCGCTGGTACAGATTATAACCATATGGGACAAAACATGATACCTCTGTATCAAGCAATTATTGAACATGTATTGCCACCGAAGGTTGCATTAAACGCACCATTTCAGATGCAAATCTCGCAACTAGACTATAATAACTACCTTGGTGTAATAGGAATTGGTCGTATTAAGCGTGGTAGAGTTAAGCCAAATCAACAGGTCAGTATCATTGATAACGAAGGTAAAATTCGTAATGCTAAAGTAAGTAAAGTTCTAAGTCATATGGGTTTAGAACGTATTGAGTCTAGTATAGCTGAAGCAGGTGATATCATTGCGATTACTGGCTTAGGCGAACTAAATATTTCTGATACTATCTGTGATATTGCCTTACTAGAAGCTTTACCGCCATTATGTGTGGATGAACCAACAGTCAGCATGTTTTTCAATGTAAACACTTCACCATTCTGCGGAAAAGAAGGAAAGTTTGTAACATCACGACAAATCCTAGAGCGTTTGAGAAAGGAATTAATACGTAATGTTGCACTACGCGTTGAAGAAACAGATGATGCTGATGTCTTTCGAGTATCCGGTCGTGGCGAGTTGCACTTATCTATTCTGATTGAAAACATGCGTCGTGAAGGTTTTGAATTAGCTCTTTCGCGTCCCAAAGTCATTTTTCGTGAAATTGATGGCTGTAAGCAAGAACCATTTGAAATAGTAACTCTAGACATTGAAGTACAGCATCAAGGTTCTATAATACAAGCTATGGGGACACGTAAGGCGGACTTAAAAAACATAAATCCAGATGGTAAAGGACGCATACGTCTCGATTACGTAATGCCAAGCCGTGGTTTGATTGGTTTCCGTAATGAATTCATGACTATAACTTCAGGCTCTGGTTTACTATACTCTACTTTTAGCCATTACGATGCTGTACGTCAAGGTAATATAGGAAAGCGCCAGAACGGTGTATTAATCTCTAACAGCCAAGGTAAAGCAGTAGCTTTTGCGCTATATGGCCTGCAAGAGCGTGGTAAATTGTTCCTTAGCCACGGTGATGAAGTATATGAAGGCCAGATCATCGGTATTCACTCTCGTCAAAATGATTTAACCGTTAATTGCCTAACAGGTAAAAAGCTAACTAATATGCGTGCATCAGGTACTGATGAAGCGACAACCTTAATACCTCCCATTAAAATGACTCTAGAACAAGCTCTGGAGTTTATAGATGATGATGAATTAGTAGAAGTAACCTTAAATTCAATCCGTATCCGAAAACGTTATCTAAAGGAAAATGATCGAAAACGTGTTTACCGTCGTAGCTTTCAAAATATTTAATCGATTAATTGGGTATATTAAGGGCGCAATCAAGCGCCCTAATTTTTCTGTATACTATATTATTACTAATATTTTTTATTATAATCTGTTTATATAGAAATTTGTCATTAATAGTATCCGTAAAATATAAATAGTATATTATTTATCTAAACTTAGCATTTTAATTATCAGTAAATATTTAAAATTTGTGCTATACAAATAGTATAGAATCCTATTCTAGAATTAGAAATTCTACTCAATACAGTATTTAGCAATACTTACTTTTGTATTTGTTTTGTGAATTATAATGCATGCTTAGAATGAATTATATAAAATAAAATTAATATAATTAAGTGAAAACCATGAATATGTATTCACATTTATAATACATAAATACTCATAATAATTATTAAAATAATATTAAATACATATTTAAAATAATTGCATTACTACCAGCTTTTAATAAAACTTAACTTTTTATTATACGAGTAATGGAGATTAAAAATAAATAATATCTTATTAGTAAAATATCACTACTAGGATGCATATTATTTGATAATAATATCTATATAATAGATTTATTTATGCCATTCAATAAATAATAGTAGTATATAAAAAATAATACTACTTAATATATTCAACGAATAAAGTTATCCTATGCTTATTAATGCCTATTGCTTAATTTTTAAAGCATGATTCAAGCACTAAATATAATTATTTGCACTTATCTTGATATTTAATAATATATTAAAATACTTGCAAATAATGATTACGTTTCTTTTATATTCGCTAGCTCTATAATAATTCTATTAATGAATAAAATTATAAAGATATTATATTTAGATATGATATTGTAGATGACTTGTATGGCTATTAGGGTTATATATGTTTTGATTATATAGTATAGTTATAGTCTACTGAACTTAGAGATTATAAGTTTAACAATAGTGTATTAAGTAAGAGGAATTAGTAGTCATCTTGTATATAGGCTATATACTTTATTGATCTATAGTTCCAGATTTTAAAAATCTTATCGAGATTATATTTTAAGAACTAAAGTTATATAATAAAATTATTTTATATTTGTTAAATACTAGGATTTCATTATAATATTATTATTTATGCAAGCATCTCATATTATTTTAATTTTTAATATAATTAAATCCAAAACTTCTAATAAAGAAATGGATGATATATATAGGGCAACATTTAAAATGATTATATAAAGATTTAACAGGAATTTATTGCTATCTAAGGAATTTGTAATTTTTAATATTGGAATATATAAATTTAATAATATAATCTACCTAATAGTTGAAAACTTATACTTTCTAGATAGCTATATTTTATGTAAAATATTCCATCATTGATTAATGCATCGATAATGCTCTTACTTTTTATCAATTTTAATCATGAAAATTGATAAAAAGTTATTAATAAAATCTAAAATACAGTTTTTTAGAAAATAATTAATATTATAAATTATACCACAATGTATTTTAGGCCGAACGATAATAAATACATCATAATGAATTGATTTTTGTTTTACTTTCTATAAAGTAAAACACTTACATATTCTATACTAATATTCATTATACTTTTGTATTATATATCAAGTATTCTTAATATTATCATAGTGTAATGTAATAAAAAGGACATTGTAATAAAATTACAGTCGGAATTACGTTATAAAGAATTATATATTTATTACAGGAAATCATCAACGCTATTTATTTTAGCGAACTTATTGTTATTCACTAAGTTTATATTTAAAATCCTTTAATTAATCTGATTATATAAATTCATGGCCTGATATAGTACATCTATCAGACAATAGTTTATATACACCCATAAATTAACATTAATACATGATTATTAATGAAGTCTATTATAATAATTTGATTATTTTTTGATCTGCATCCTGTATAAATTTTATAATAGATTATGGTTATGGATAGAATTAATCACCTACTCATAATATTGAGTGTGTTGATAAAAAGTTTTTAAGCTTTAGATTAAAATAATTTTTCTTTTATTTAAAAATCACTATTTCTATATAATAAAATATTTAGAAATAAAGTAGTACAGACAGCTAATTATCTAGCTAATAGATAACTCATAGGAGCTAGTAATTTATATTTAATCTAATGTCGTAATTGGTTTTAAAATGTTACAAATTACCTGAAGACTAGATAGCATCTTATCCTTTATTTTCATGCATACTATATAAAAAACAAGATTCAATCTGTAAATAAAATATATTATGATCTTTAGATTATAATACAAGAGCATGACTCTTTAACATCCTATAATATAGGATAATAAATTTATTTTATTTTATTTCGTCTATATAATAGTTTTTTATGCTGCAGCAAGAATGAATGCTAATATATTTCTATTATAAATCCTATGTTCTTTAACTCAGTAAAATACTTCTCAACAGATCACAAAAAATAGAAAAATTGTATACTGATATAGTTTCTGAAAATCCACTCACCGCTCATTCACTATGCTAATAAAATATGAGAACAAGAAATATGAAGATATTAACATTACTATAAATAGATAAAATATAATATATTATTATTACTCATTCCAAGTACGATTATCATAGGCTATCATCGCTTGCGATAATTCTGGACCCCAAGTGCCAGATTGATATAGGATAGGTGCTTTATTTTCTATATCCCAAGCATTGACAATAGAATCTACCCACTTCCAAGCTGCTTCTACTTCATCTCGACGCACAAATAGCGATTGAGCGCCACGCATGCTTTCTAATAGAAGACGTTCATAGGCATCCGCTACATGTTCCTGGTTGAATGTATTATAGAAACTCAAATCTAATTTACTAGTTTTCAGATGATGCTTATAGTCTAATCCTGGAACTTTATTTAGTAGATGAATTTCAATACCCTCATCTGGTTGAAGGCGAATAGTAAGCTTGTTCTTAGGTAATCTTTGACAAGAACTCTCAAATAAGTTTAAAGATGGATTTTTAAAGTACACTACTACTTCTGAACATTTCCTAGGCAAGCGTTTACCAGTACGTAAATAAAATGGTACACCAGCCCATTGCCAGTTATCAATATCTACCCGTATTGCAACAAATGTTTCAGTATGACTTTTTTTGTTTGCTCCTATTTCTTCTAAATAGCCAGGTACTTTTTGACCATGAATACAGCCAGAAGTGTATTGACCGCGTACAGTAGTTTTATGAATATTCTTATGATCAATAGGGCGCAGTGAACGAAGTATTTTGACTTTTTCATCGCGTATGCGATCAGATGATAAATCTACCGGTGCAGACATAGTAATCATGGTTAAGATTTGCAACAAGTGATTCTGAAGCATATCGCGCATCTGTCCAGCCTGGTCAAAATAACCCCATCTACCTTCAATACCCACTTCTTCCGCTACAGTGATTTGTACTGAATCAATAGTACGATTATCCCAATTTTCAGCAAATAGTGAGTTAGCAAACCTTAATGTTAACAAATTTAATACTGTTTCTTTACCAAGATAGTGATCAATACGATAAATCTGTGACTCATCAAAGTACTCTGCAACTTGATCGTTGATCATACGGCAAGATACAAGATCGTTGCCTATGGGCTTTTCCATAACTATACGGGCCAAGGCATGATTTAATTTGGTTTTACCGAGCCCTTGGCAAATTGCACCGAAAGTGTTTGGGGGCATCGCAAAATAGTTAATAGTTATCCTATTTTTATGACTTAGAACTTCCTCTAACTTTAAAAAATTCTTACTATCATGCACATCAAGTTTACAAAAATCTAAACGTACACTTAGCGCTGCCCATACTTTATCATCCAATGTTTCCTGCATAAAAGTATAAAGGGCTTTCTTCACTACCTCAATATAGTCATTTTTATTCCAATCGGCTCGGCCAACACCGATAATGCGCGTATCTGGATAAAGATATCCAGCTTTCTCTAATTGATAAAGAGCAGGCATAAGCTTACGATTTGCTAAATCGCCTTTCGCACCAAAAATAACTAAATCACAGTTTGGGGATATAGAGGTTAGAGCCATATTAAGTTCCTTATTGCAGGATATTGGTAATGTTATTACACTATCAGACTATATCGTATTATGCAGTATGGCAGAGTAATAAAATTAAAATTCAGTAATCACATCAGAAAAGACAGTATTTCTTTAGCCTAGAATACTAGCTTTGGATATATTCTGCGGAGAAAGCCTTAACATTAACTAAATTTATTAATGGGATTTATGTCAGTTAACGTATGCCTTTAATAGGCATTAAAACAAATTATTTAAAACATAACTGACAACCGATATCTATCGATAGACTGGATAGTCTCTATAGCTATCTAGCACAAATAAATAAATATACCATGACTATGTATTATTTCATTTTGCTCGTTGAGCCATTCTGAATTTATTATTTGTACTTACTGAAGTATATCTATACACACTAAATTATCTTATAGTATTACGTGTCATAACATTAATTATGATTAACCGAAAAGATTAGCCTTTAGCTTAATCCTATATAAAGTAATGACATCAAGACATCACTTACCATTATGTAAAGAAGAATCCGGCTAAAAAAGAATATATTTTTGATGAATAGAGAAATTATAATCTATCGTTCATAATACCTATCGTAATATTTTACGATGTCTATTTTTAATTGATGTATAGCACTTAATATATTATATATCATAGATGATAAGCAAGTATATATGTATAAATTTAATTATATTACATAGGTTGTTTATTAAATAAATATTTCAAAAACAAAACCACTGCAATGCAATTTTATTAGAACACAGGCTTTTAAAATAAAGTACCATCTAAGTATATATTAATTTAAATTTATAAATAAATAATAAACGTATGCAAAGGATTTCAAAAATCTTAGAAATTATTATAACTTTAATTAATAGAATCAAAAAATTTATAAATGTTTATCTTGTCTTTACATTTCTTTGATAGAAGGCCATAATATTTTCTTTTATACAGAAAACGATTTTATTATATTACAAAATCATATAAATAAGAACTTTTTTAATTTTATGATAGACATCATTATATAAAATGACTATTTTATTTAAACACAGAGGTAAAATGTATTGAAAAATAAACGTTAATTTACTAATTAAATGCATACAAAATATAATAAACACACTTTATATTTTGTATTTTTGTTATATACTTTACTATATAATCATTCATTTATTGATAGCACATACATTTTAAGTAATGTATCTGCGCGATAATTATAGTAATCACCCAAACATGAGGCAGAAGATACATAGAATTACAGAAAAAATCGCGTTTGTATTTTTGGTTTGCATATACCAATATTTACTTGGTACCTTCTAGAGAAATATTCGGCGAATAATGTTAAAATTTTATGATAGACCTGTATATACTAAACTGTACGTTCTATATAACTTCTATAATAATATCTATAGATGTGGTGGTAGATAGCGTATAACATATTTAATAATAATTAAAGCATAAGAGAGAGATGTTTTTAATGGTCGAACACTGATATAAAATAATATTAGACAAAGAGTATAATACTATTATAATATTAATTAAATTGTAGTTGAGACATTACCGCTTTTATTTTCGATAAATACATTCTACGTTCCTTTCCAATTAAATTTTTTGCATTCGGCAACTTCACTGTCAGTGGATTGACAGCCTCTTGATTGATCCACAGCTCAAAATGTAGATGTGGTCCTGTAGTACGGCCACTATTACCTGATAGAGCAATGAGTTCACCGCATTTCACTTTTTGTCCAGGTTTAACTAAAAGATTCTTTAAGTGCATATAGCGTGTTGTATATTGCCTGCCATGGCGGACCGCCATATAATAGCCTGCTGATCCGCTGTATTTAGCGATTAATACTTCACCGTCACTTACAGCCACTACAGGCGTATCAATTGGCATAGCAAAATCTATTCCTTTATGTGGTACAATACGTCCAGTTAATGGATGTACACGATGTAGATTAAAGTTAGAAGAAATACGAAATTGTTTTATGGTTGGAAATCGCATAAATCCACGTCCTAAACTAGCACCATATTGGTCATAGAATTTTCCATCTTCAGCACGAATTGCATAGTAATCCTTACGACCAGAGCGTATACGAACAGCTAACAATTGACTTTGTATTTTTTTACTATCAAAATATTCATGTGAAATAAGTACAGAAAAAGAGTCATCATGACTTAGTTTTTTGAAATCTAATTGCCATTGAAATGCTTTAATGATTGCGTCGATCTCAGTGCGGCTCAGTCCAGCTTCATATGTACTGCTAATGAAACTACCGCTAAGTCTCCCACTAATTATACTATTATACCATGTACCCTGCTGCCATTGATGAGATTCTTTAAAACTACTACCGATGCGATTAAAAATACGTGTTTCACGACGTGATACCTCCCATCTGAGTTGTTGCAAGGCACCAGAATCATTTATTATCCACGATAACTGCTGACCAATCTTTAAATTACGAAAATCATTATGTTTTTTAGTTAGCAATGCTATATCTGACATTTCGATATTATATTGGGTTAGGATACTACTTAGAGTATCGCCTGATGAAATAATATATTCATGCGTGCTTTCCGCATCAGTATCCTTTTGAGTAACGTCGTCTTGTGGAAGTTCATCATCAGAGATAGATGAGTATATATCAATCGCTTTACTTCCTTTTAATGGCATAGCCTGAAATTGATGGGTTGCTAATGCCATGTTCTTAACATTATGCTCATGTTTAAAATAATAAATAAAAGGACGGAAGATGGCAGCAAAAAATGTTATCACAGTTAGAATTACCATCATCATACGATGGATCCGTGATGTATTATTGTATGCTAGAAAGATCGTTTGAATAATTCGTTGCACTTTAATATCATCCTTATAAATTTTACTCCAGATAGATAACAAGCTTATTAGATAGTGTTTTTACAAATTTCGTATAACTATCCTTTTTTAATTCGATACAGATAGCTGCGAGGTATTGCTACCTCCCTTATCAATAACGTTGATGATAATAGACTGTAGATTGTTTATAAAAACACTTTTTCTTATAACTATCTTTATGTTTAACGTAATTACGCTCCTCTAGGTTAAATTTTAGAGTTAACAGTAGGATGATTCAGAAAGTATAAGCCGTGATATTTTTGCAATAACTGGTAAAGCATGGACACAACAAACACACCTCTCCTCTTAATAAACGTAAACATCTTAGCAATATTTCTATTAATATGCGTTTATAGATTTTTAATCCGTACGTATTTTTAGTAATGGATTAAGTTTAGATCATAATAACCGAATGGGAATAGTATAAGAAACTAAATAGTACACCACAATATTTTATATATAGAAAATGTCAAATGAATAATCTGAATTCGGACAAATATTGTCTATCAAACAGTTTTTAATTTAAGTCAAAATATATAATTAATTTTAGATATGAAAAAATATATTTTTGCCAGGATAGCAGTAAAGACTTTACTTATTACTTATAACGTAATAAGAATGTTGATAGGTTTATTGCAATCTTTCTAGAGTAAAAATTATTGATTGATGCCTTATTAATATTTAGTATATGTTAATATATTTACTTTAATCATAAAATTTAATATATCAAATGAATATTTTATAATGTCTTGAACCATTTTACTTGTTAGATGCAATCTAAATAAGATTCTCCCGTTATTTATTATAATAACTCTCTAGTAAATTTTTTAATGTATTTTATACAACTCAAAAAATAACTTTCTTCATATTCTAATTACTAGAAAAGTAATTATATTCATATTTTTTAAATAAATGTAAAATAACAGTTTTAGAGAATATAAAAAATATTTTTTGAATTTTATTCAATCATATACTATTTTTTTGCAAAATCTTACCTTAAGATAATTTGACGTTTTAAATTATCTATAAAAATTGATTAACAAAAATACCATTTGATTCATTCGCTCTTTAATCTTCTTGTAAATCAAAAAATAATATCACTATAGATAAGGTTATTTTATAACTACTCCTAAACATAATATTAAGTAAATTATTTATATCGACAATATTAGACTTTATCTAACTATACTTCAAATAATTTTAGTAGGCCTTATTAATCATGGGGACATTCTCATTATTTCTTGTTTACCTCGCTTCATTCAAGACCAAAATGTCGATAAGCACGATCGGTTGCTACGCGCCCACGTGGTGTACGCTGGATAAAACACTGTTGAATTAAAAAGGGTTCTATAACATCTTCAATAGTCTCACGCCCTTCCCCAATAGCTGCAGATAAATTGTCTATCCCTACTGGGCCTCCGGTAAATTTTTTAATAATTGCCAGCAATAACTTTCGATCCATATAGTCGAAACCTTCGTGATCAACATTAAGCATATCTAACGCTTGTATTGCCACATTACCATTAATTACTCCATTGGCACGTACCTCAGCAAAGTCTCGTACCCGACGTAACAACCTATTAGCAATGCGCGGTGTGCCGCGAGCTCGCTGTGCTATTTGATAAGCCCCATCACTCGATAGATCTAGCCCTAAATAAAGTGCACTACGAGAGACAATATGTTTTAATTCAGTTACTTGGTAAAATTCGAGTCGTTGTAGTATACCAAATCGATCACGTAATGGTGATGTCAGCGAGCCAGCGCGAATAGTAACTCCCACTAAAGTAAATGGAGGCAGATCTAGTTTAATTGAACGTGCTGATGGTCCTTCACCAATCATAATGTCTAGTTTATAATCTTCCATCGCTGGGTATAGAAGTTCTTCTACCATTGGTGAAAGCCTATGAATCTCATCTATAAAAAGAACATCATGCGGCTCTAGGTTAGTGAGCATTGCTGCTAGATCTCCAGCCTTTTCTAATACTGGACCAGCCGTAGTGCGAAGATTTACGCCCATTTCATTTGCAATGATATTAGCTAACGTAGTTTTTCCCAATCCAGGTGGTCCAAATATTAAAACATGATCTAAGGCGCCACTACGTTGCTTAGCTGCTTGAATGAATATTTTCATCTGCTCACATACATGTTGTTGCCCTACATATTCTGATAGTAGTTTAGGGCGTATAGCATGATCGATAAGTTCATCTTTATTAATCTGTTTGTCTAGAATCAAACGATCTATTTGAACCATTAGAGGCCCTCTATGAACATTACAGCGCAACGCGTAGCGCATTACGGATTAGAGATTCACAATCTGTTTCAGATTTAGCAATTTCTCTAATCATACGCCTAGCTTCTTTGAATTTATATCCTAATGCTACTAGTGCGGATACAGCTTCAGATTCAATATCATTATTAGTAACTTGCAATTGATTCTCAGTTATTTGCGTAAATACATCACCATGCATGCCTTTAATAGGACTTTTCATTTCCATCACTAAACGATCAGCAGTTTTCTTGCCGACACCTGGAAGTGTAATTAAAATAGTAATATCGTCATTCTCTACTGCATTAATCAGCTGTTGTATAGAGATGCTAGATAGGATTGCTAACGCAAGCTTAGGTCCAATACCGTTGACTTTAATGAGTTCACGAAATACAGCACGCTCTTGTTTATTATTGAAACCATATAATAGTTGTGCGTCATCACGCACCATAAAATGGGTGAATATGCTAGCCTCTTTTCCACTCTCTGGAAGTTTATGAAAACAGATCAGAGGCATATAGACTTCATAACCTACACCGTTCGTCTCTACTAATAATAATGGCGGTGTTTTTTCTAGAATATTACCTCTGAGGTGACCTATCATTTATTCTGACTCTCTTACCAGGATCTTTATTAACCTTTATGAATAGGACATTCTAAGTAAACCTTATAAAATCAAAATGAGTGCAGATATTTAGGCATGATAAATAATAAGTGAAATGCTATTTCAATCCAGCACGTACTACATGTAGTCTATTTTCGCTTATTCTAAACATTTTGCTACTCAGATGACCGTGAGTGATAGCTATAGCCAATGCATCAGCAGCATCTTCCAGTGGATTAGTAGACAGTTTGAGTAGATAACGTACCATATTTTGCACCTGGATTTTTTCAGCGCTACCAGTACCTACTACAGCTTGTTTTACCTGCCTTGCAGCATACTCAAATACATCTAGATTCTTATTCATAGCAGCAACAATAGCTACGCCACGCGCTTGACCAAGTTTTATTGCTGTATCAGGGTTTTTTGCCATAAAGACTTGTTCTATAGCAAATACGTCCGGTCTGAACTGCGCAATAATTTCGATGATACCAGCATAAATTAACTTCATTCGCATTGGCATGTCTTTTACAATAGTGCGAATACAACCACTATCTATATATGTTAATTGACACCCCTCTTGACGGATAAGACCATAGCCCGTAATGCGTGAACCCGGATCGATACCAAGTATGGTAGTCATTGCTATCTATATCAACCTTGTTTTAACTATGGGATTTTACTGTCACTGACTATAGAATGCGCCACATATCAATTTCAATATAGTGTCACAGCAATTTTGGCTTGAATATTATTATTGTAGTATACTGCTTTGTCTATAAAAAGTATCGTAATTTTTTATTATATTAATCAAAAATAGTAGTTGCGGTAATATTTTACGTGTAAATTGAATGATTATACATATAACACCCGATGTTATTTTTATGGAAATCAATATCTACGTATCTATTATAAAATACATAAGTGTTGATAGTCTTAACATTTCATAAATAACGGGTAGGAGTGTTCTAAACTGATAGAAATAATTATACAGTCGCAATAAATTTTACTACTGTGTAATAATAAGTCGAACTTAAAAAATATATTATTAGGTGCAATAAGATATAGTCATAGTAATTATGAATTATCTTGTTAAGATTTAATGATTTTATTTCATAAACATGATATAACTAAATGAATTCATATTATAGATATCATATTATTTATATATGCCTTATTTCTGCAGATTTTTACCTGCATTATTGAAATATAACTAGAATATCTTGAAAAGATTTTCTAAAGTCTTAATGGGTTTATATTAAATATTTTTGCATATTATTTATGGATAAATTTATTTTAAATTTCTATAAAATTAAAAAAATATTACAATCAATACATTATGACTTATTGTATAAAGGGTATACTAGAAAATATAAACTGATAGTGAAGAAATAAAGATTTATTAATTCTCTTGTTTTACATCATGAGAATCAAAAAAGCAAAAATTTATATTTCAACATCAATATAGAAATGTTCTCGATCCATTTTAAAATTGTTTATTATTACCTCATATTCTCAATTTATTACCCAACAATTGTATTTTAAATAAAATGACTACTAATAAATTTAGTAGCTATTGTCATTTTTTATTCATTGACTTCTAGTCAAGCATGGTATTTCTGCGATATGCTAATTGCTAATTCCTGTAATACTTTTGGATTTGAAGAATTTGGCGCATCAGTCATTAAACAAACTGCAGCAGTAGTCTTTGGAAAAGCTATCACGTCGCGTATATTATTAGTACCGGTTAAAAGCATTACTAAACGATCTAAACCAAATGCCATACCAGCATGCGGCGGTGTGCCATATTTCATAGCTTCTAATAGAAAACCAAAAATTTCATCTTGTTCCCTTGCATTCATTCCTAAAATTTTGAATATCGTTTTCTGCATGTCATAGTCGTGAATACGCACTGAACCACTACCGATCTCGTAACCATTAATCACCATATCGTAAGCATTAGCGATAGCATTAGTTGGCATACTGACTAGTTCTTCTATAGTTATATCACGTGGTGCAGTAAATGGATGATGCATCGCGGTCAAAGCGCCATCACTGTTTTCTATAAACATCGGGAAATCTACTACCCATAATGGCGCCCAACTATCAAGTTTAGTCAATGCAAGGTCGCTACCTAGTTTTAAACGTAATGCACCTAACGCATTTGTAACGATCTTAATGTTATCGGCTAAAAAGAATAAAATATCTCCACTTTTTGCATTAGTTCTCGTTAAAGTCGATTCCAACTCTTCTGTATTAAAAAACTTAACAATCGGTCCTTGTACATCAGAAAGACCAGAGGATCGTTGATGCACTTTTATCCAAGATAACTCTTTGGCACCATAAATATTAACAAAAAAACGATATTCATTAATTGATTTACGTGTCAAATGCGCACCACCTGGCACACAAATTACAGCTACCCTTCCATTTATGTCATTAGCTGCGACAGAAAATGCATGAAAATTAAAATTTTTTACTATATCAGCTATGTCTATTAATTCTAGTGGATTCCGCAAATCAGGTTTATCAGAACCGTAACGGCGCTTGGCTTCTGCAAAGGATATCACTGGAAATTTTCCTAAGTCTATCCCTATTACCTCTAACCATAGCATACGTGTTAATTCTTCCATTAATTTACGCACTTGTACGGCAAATATAAATGACATCTCAACATCAATTTGAGTAAATTCTGGTTGGCGATCAGCGCGTAGATCTTCGTCACGAAAACATTTTGTGATTTGATAGTAACGATCAAAACCTGAGATCATCAGTAATTGTTTAAATAATTGCGGAGATTGTGGCAGTGCATAAAATTTTCCTGTATGCATACGGCTTGGAACCAGATAGTCACGAGCACCTTCCGATGTAGCTTTCGTTAGCATAGGAGTTTCAATTTCAAGGAAACAGTGCCTATCCATAAAATGTCTTATTAATTTTGTGATGGTAGCTCTAGTTTGTAAACGACGCTTCATTTCTGTATTACGCAAATCTAGATAACGATATTTTAAACGAGCTTCTTCATTATTGACTTGATTAGAATCGATTGGCAACGGGTCAGAACGATTAATAATCACTAGTGCATGACCAAATACTTCTACTAAACCAGTAGTCATCTCTTTATTAATTTGGCTATTTGGGCGTAGACGTACAATACCCACCACCTGAATACAAAATTCATTGCGTAGAGTATATGCCTTATCGAACACAGATTTCTGATGAGGATAAAATAACACCTGTACGAAGCCTGTACAGTCTCGCATCTCAATAAAAATTAAGCCACCAAGATCGCGATAGCGGTTAACCCAACCACATAGAGTCACTTGTTTCCCTAGATGGGATTGATTTAACTGTCCACAATATTCAGTACGCATACACTATCCTTTTTACAGAGACACGAAAACGATACAACTAAAGTTCCCAAATTATGCTATTATTGCTAATAAATGTTATTTAACGCGCAGAGTTAAATAACATTTATTAGCCGTTTTTGCATGAAATAAATAATGAGGTCATGTTACATAGTTGCTAACTACTCGTGAACAAGATTTTATCTTGTTATCTTTAGAAAATTTCTAGTAAATTTAATAATCTTTATTATAGTAGCTTTAATTTCAGTATGCTATATTGATTTTACAGAGCCCTTGATTTATTATGAATGGTTTTGCAAAATGCTTATATAATCATATTGACATAAGGCACCCTTCACTTTAAAGACTGTGAAAATTTAGAGATTAAATATTTTAATATCCATAAAAATAGCATTTCACTAAAGTTTTTTAGAACTTATCAAGTAATGTTTTGGCAATGATTCATTCAAGCTTTACAATTGCTATAAAGAAAGAGTGAAAATACTATTGAATGAATACAATAAAAGTAACAGATCAAGAGCTCTATCTATTTTCTGCTACTGCTCTTACATAATCGTAAAAATAACAGAAGATAACATTACCCTAGCTCCTTCTCGAATATAAAATAAACCAATCTCTAATAATAACAATATCATATTAAAAATTTGTTTCCATACTATATCATAACAGTAAACTGAAGAAGTGAACAAGATAGCAATAACTAGGCATCAAGTAATATGATTGATTTACTTTCACAAGTGGACTGTATGCATAAAAAATCGATCGTCACGTTATAAAAATCGATATTGTAATTCTATTACTTGATAGCATGCATAGTTATATATCTCATCCATTTACAATACTGCACTTACTTGCAGTTATTTGTTATACTATATCAAATTCTGAATTAATGTTCGTTTATGTTACCATACGATGTCCTTTGTTCTATTACCCATCTTAAAATTAGATGAAGGGACCTTGAAGTAACTCGTGGATACAACATCCCAGATATGAGAGAGCATTGTATTCTAGGTTATTAGAATATTATTTTGATGATTGGCATACTAACCTAGTATTTTATACTACTAAATAGTCAAGTATATGACTTGGTTTGTACATTAAGTAATGCAACACTATCAATATAAAGGAATTTTAAAGCTTATTGCTGCGATATAAGAGCATCGATAACGCCCCTCTGCTATGATAAGATGCTGCCATCCACACGTTTTAAATTGAGATGCTCTCATCTCCAATTGAGTTAATATAGAAGTAAAGATTATTGAGGCACTATGAGGTACTCATTGAAAATATTTCAATTGTCATACTTAACTTTACATTACAGCTCATTAAACTAGGCCAATGTTTTCGACTCTATAGAAACATTTCTTAAGGACTGAGTACTTACGGTATACTAGTTTTATTATAAAAATTTAGTTTTTATGATTTAAATATCAGTAAATTACTGCTTAAAATGAATTAAAAGTTTTCATGGTATGAATTGCTGCAGTTAACTAGGGAGGAAATATAAATGCAGCACGTTAGAACTTGTTAGGCCAATGGATGCTGTAGATATACATAAACCACGACCAAAAGGATTAGATCTGGACACTAAAATACCGCATATATACTGATTGGATCATATATAAAAATCTTACTTTATATATAAATAAAAATTAAATGCTGCATAGCAAAATTGATAATGAGGGAGTATTACTCTATTATATAGAAATAAGACATTGCATAGAAATGCCTTTACTTCGCTTTATCCTTTATCAATGAATATAGAAAATTATCTATTTAACATAGTAAGAATATCATTCTTAAAAAAATTTTATTTTAGCCCTAAAATACTCTTATGAAAATAATTGTTATATAAATTATTAGTGCACTAAATTAAATTTACATCAGCCCAATGAACTATGAATCATATTATATAGGAATAATTAGGTATAGGCATAATATAAACGATTAATATGCCAAAAATAAAAATTATTGAAAATAATGTGATTTGTATCACATCCTTCAAAAAGTCCTATAAATTTACTTTGAAATGATATTACATCTTACATACTATTACAATAACTGCACATTATAATACTTTTAATTAAACTCTGATATAAGAAAAAGAGTTAAATAATTCATCAGCACTAGTCATGGCCGTTTGATCGTAATATTAGTATAAGAGATTAATGAGTGGACTGTAATTTTTAAGTTAATAATACGCCTATAATAAAGTGTTGTTCTTATTAGTGAAGTAATAGCATCGCTACTTTATAATCTGTAGCTTATAACTAATACTAATATTTATTAATATTAAATATATAAATTAATAAAATTTTTGAGATTTATATATTTATAAATTTATATATAAATAAATTAGATAATTTATAATTAAAATAGTTATATATTTAATTTGAATTGCTTCGAATTAAATAATAAAAGATTAAAAAAGGTTTAGAGAATGGTAAAGATTTATACTTTATACTGACATTTAATATAATCATATTCATTTCAAAATAGCTTTTATCAAAAAATTAATTTTGCTCTTTATCGCACTATAGTGCAATTCGGATAAAAGAGTCTCTACAGGACTTTTAGTATGCTAAATACACAAATGAAGCTTATATGGAAAATGCTAATAGCATTAGTATTAGGAATTATTATCGGTACATTATTGCATAATCACCCTCAGTCACGAACGTGGTTTGTCAATAATATTTTTAGCCCTGCTGGTGATATTTTTATTAATCTTATTAAAATGATTGTTGTTCCTATTGTTATGTCTACATTAATTGTTGGTATAGCTGAGATAGACGACACGAAGAAATTGGGACGCATAGGATTAAAAACAATCATATATTTTGAAGTTATTACAACGATTGCGATAATAGTAGGACTAACACTAGCAAATCTTTTTACACCTGGTTATGGCATCGATATATCAATGCTGACTACGGTAGATATTTCACAATACAAAAAAATCACAAGTAATATGCAAGGTGATTCGCATGGTTTTTTGGCTACCATACTGTCGGTCATTCCATCAAATATATTTGCATCTATGGCTAAAGGAGATATGCTGCCAATTATTTTTTTCTCTGTATTATTTAGTTTAGGCTTATCTTCATTACCAAAGAGCAAAAAAGCACCGTGTTTAAAGATATTTAAAACATTTTTAGCAAGTTTGTTTAATGTCACTCATATAATTATGTTATATGCTCCAGTTGGAGTGTGTGGATTAATTACGGTAACAGTGGCAAACTTCGGATTTACTTCACTATTGCCTTTGAGTAAATTAGTGTTTCTGGTATATTTTGCTATCATATTTTTTGCTTTAGTAATATTAGGAATAATCGCACGATTATGCAATTTACGAATATGGACATTAATTCGTATTCTGAAAAATGAATTAATATTAGCTTACTCGACAGCTAGTTCAGAAACGATACTACCGCGTATTATTGAAAAAATGGAATCTTATGGTGCATCTAAAGCAATTGTTAGTTTTGTTGTGCCTGCTGGTTATTCCTTTAATCTAGATGGATCAACCTTATATCAAAGTATTGCAGCTATTTTTATTGCGCAATTATATAGCATTGAACTATCACTTGGCAATGAAATAATCTTGGTGCTAACATTAATGATTACCTCTAAAGGTATAGCAGGAGTACCTGGTGTTTCCTTTATCGTTTTACTGGCAACATTGAGCAGTGTAGGTATACCACTAGAAGGACTTGCTTTTATCGCTGGTGTTGATCGTATCTTAGATATGGGACGTACTGCTTTGAATGTTTTGGGTAACGCATTAGCGGTATTAGTTATTGCTAAATGGGAAAAACAATTCAATTATAATAAATCGCTTGCTTATGAGAAAGCATTCCTCTCGGATTAAGTTTATATAAGCTATATAATTTAGAAGATATAAACACGATAATTCTTAATTACTTAAAAGCGTTCTGTCATATGTTATATACAAGGTCATAATACAAAAAATTGATGATGTTACATGATAAAACAAATTAATTATATTGTGGCAGTAACTGTAGAGGCGAATAAGCTTTCTCTGTAAGAAGTAATTTAATAAAATTTATAATGTTTCGTATATTAATAATCCTCTGATTTAATATCAGATCATATGCAGGTCTATCGGTATTTTACTAAATTTTCCGTTTACTTCGCGAGTTAAACGTGGGACAAGATAGCCAGATATTTTACTAAAAAGAGATTGCATTATGGTGCGTGCTTCGTTATCACTTACCATAAAATGCGCTGCTCCATGCACCTTATCTAGCATGTGGATATAGTAGGGTAAAATGCCAGCATCAAATAACGCATTGCTTAATGCTGCCAACGTGTTAGCATCATCATTAATGTTTCGCATCAGTACACTCTGGTTGAGCAGAGTCACCCTCGATAAACGTAATTGTGCCATCGCAACTTGCAATTCGTGATCGATCTCGTTGGCATGATTAATATGAGTAACCATAATTACCTGTAACCGCGATTCTGATAGAGAGCGGCATAATTGAGTGGTAATGCGAGCAGGGATTACAACAGGGAGGCGAGTATGAATACGCAACCGCTTTATATGAGGAATATCTGCTAACTCAGTAATCAACCAGTCTAACTCATGATCTTTTGCCATTAGTGGATCACCGCCAGACAAGATGATTTCATCTAGCTCTGTATGTTGTTGTATATAATTAAGTGCCTTCTGCCAGCTAGCTTTATTACCTTTATACTTCTCATAAGGGAAATGACGGCGAAAACAGTAACGACAGTGCACTGCACACCCCCCCTTGACTAAGAGCAGTGCGCGATTATGGTATTTATGTAACATTCCAAGTACTACACTGCACTGCTCATTTAATGGATCACTAATAAATCCATCGTGGCTAATAAACTCTTCTTTAGTAATGAGCACCTGCAGTAGAAGAGGATCATTAGCATTGCCTGGCTGCATCCGCGCTACGAAAGTGCGTGGAACGCGTAAGGTAAAAAAACGATGAGTATCTTTCCCATGAGAAAGTATTGGGTATATGCTTAAGGATAAAAGATGAAGTAATTCATCAATATCAGTAATGGCATCGCTAAGTTGATGCAACCACTCTTCTCGGTGAACTATATTTCTGTTTGCAATGTCTGACATTTTAGCTAAATACCAATTTAGAATATTTAGAGGACCCTTATAATGACAACTTATTTTAGCAACGATTTCCGTATTGGCCTAAAAATTATATTTGAGGGCGAGCCTTACACTATTGAGTTAAGCGAGTTCATTAAACCTGGCAAAGGTCAGGCATTTGTTCGTGTCAAAATGCGTCGCTTGTTAACTGGGACTCGCGTAGAAAAAACATTTAAATCTACCGATTCTTTCGAAGGTGCAGATATTATTGATACTAATATGCAATACTTGTATAAATACGATAATTTTTACCATTTTATAGATCTTAAAACTTTTGAGCAATATCAGGTTAAAGAAAAAACTGTTACTGATATAGCACAATGGCTGCAATATAATGTCGCATGTATGATTACTCTCTGGAACGACTGTCCTATTGCTATTCAACCACCAAACTTTATTGAAGCAAAGGTAATTAATACCGCTCCGGGGCTGAAAGGTGATACTGCAGGATCGGGATATAAACCCGCAGTATTAAATACTGGTGCTGTAGTTAAAGTGCCATTGTTTGTACAGATGGGAGAAGTTATCCGTGTTGACACGCGTTCTGGTTTGTACGTATCAAGGATTAAATGAATAGCAAAGTAGAGCAATAACTATATTTAATGTTTTATATATAACATAAATATTAGACAGACTTAATATAATAGAAATATTTTATAAAAATTAATTTAGGATAAATTCCATTATTGAGTAATAGATACGTCTATATCATCAATACTTTCTATTAAATAGAAATGTATACGAGTTTAATAATGTTGCAGTTAGTATATAGATATATAAAATTTAAAACTAGCCTAATAAGTTATAATAAATAAGAAATTATTTTAATATCATATGGTATCAGTATACTACTGCCTGAATAAGTCATTAATAAGATATATTCAATATTTTATTAAAAGATTAATTTTACGTAAAAATAAATTGCAATAATTTTACTTGCTTTACAAATCAGTCTATTAGACTATAAAATCATGTATTTGAATTACATTCATGCCTTTTATACTATTAAAATTTGCAGATTAATATATCTAAAATATCTATAACTTTTAATCTCATTCCGTAAATTATAGAAGGCAGATTCAATGTTATAAGATACCTAATCTTGAACACATCGAAGCTAGGCATTCATTTAACATAACAGCACTTCTATCAATAGCACAACTTACGGCCTATTATAGTTGACGCAAGGTTAAAATAACTGCTTCATGATATTATAATCAGTATATACAATATATATAATGGCTTTTCTTGAATACCTCAAACGGCTCTTATTTTCTCTAATTAGAATAATGTATATTATTCTTACTGGTTATATAATTCTTTATATTTTAAAAAAAATTTATCCCGCAAAACTAATTTTATTAAGATTATATTCACCTTGATTTATTGGTTTCTTTTAGTAGTACCATGATTGATATTACAATACAAACATAAAAAGCTATTCAGAATACAAAGACAATTTATATGGTTCGTAATAAACTTATAATTTATTATCTATAATAGATATATTTATATACAGTTATATTGTCAATACGGCCTGCATTTTTTCTATATACTATATTGTTAGATTATTATAGAGGATGGGATGATTAGGCCTTTACTCTTACAAAGAGTATGGAAAGTATATATTACAATTATATAAAATATTTTAAGTATATAAGCTAATGATCGTTTAGCAAACGACATGATCTCTTTTTTATAAAGCTATCTGCCTATTCCTACATTTTCACTAATCAATATGTATAACATGTTCTCTATAGTATAAAAGTGATTATACAAATTTTATGGCATGTGTATGCTAGATCATCCGTCAAACCTATTGTAGGTTTATACTGCTAATTCATCGACATCAATGCGCTGTAAATCATTTTTTGCAATTATTATATATTAGTAATAAATATCAACTGTATGTCGAGATATCTAATATATAAGAATATCTTTCTAAAGTAAAAGTAGTATTTAAGTAGAGAGTGATCATTTATATTATAAATATTTAGTATCTTTATAAATAATTGATTTTATATTTATAATGAATATTATTATTTATTAGATTTCGCCTAATGCAATTAAGCCTCAAAATAGATGAACATTGTAGCATGCATATGCTATGGTCAGTTACATTGATGGGATAGTCTGTAATCTAAATTTATTGGTATGTTTATTTTGAATAAAGTAAACATGCTAAGAAAAAACTATGCAACAATTATGACTATGAGAGAGCACGCTATTTTTAATCTAAGATTGGCAGTATTGATCCCAGAGAAATGACTAGTATGTATCCACATGTTTTACATGTATTGGACTATATTGCTAGGAATAATGTGATTTCTGAGTGTGTTACAGAACGGGTAGCCTTTACTGCCATTAACTTATTGGTGAGCGACTATGTTGATGAATGATGAATACCAATCCATCAATTGCGATGACTATGAAAGCTTGGAACTCGCCTGCCAGCATCACTATATCTTGAAGCTAGAGTTGCGCAATGGAGCAAAAATCCAAGGTACAGCCAATGAATTGAAATTTACCAAAGGAATTGAGTACTTAATTATAGATCAATCTGGCAATGATTGTAGTTTACGTTTAGATCACATCCTCAGTTTTAGCCATCCCAACATCGGTACTGTTGTTGTTAGCCTCTCGGACTGATAGCTAAAGTAACTTGATACTCATCCATAGAGCGGTCTTATAAAGACCGCCCTCATCATAGATGAGATAAAGCATGTTAACATTTTTTCTTAAGGTCATGATTTTGATCCCAATGCACCAACCATGGTGGTTCCTTTTTTAGTACTCTCCCTTCTTCACAGATAAATACCCCTAATGCAGCAATA
Organism: Serratia symbiotica; assembly: GCA_900155695.1. Classification (GTDB taxonomy): domain Bacteria; phylum Pseudomonadota; class Gammaproteobacteria; order Enterobacterales; family Enterobacteriaceae; genus Serratia_E; species Serratia_E symbiotica_A. The sequence continues at coordinate 91,207 of FUHL01000001.1, read as the reverse complement.
AGCTGTTCATCATAATAGATCAAAGGAATACGATGACGCATCCAAGGCGGAACTATAAATTCCTGCCATAGCTTTTTAATTGGCCTTGAATGCACGCGACCGATAATACGGATATTACCCTTTGCCCCAAAACGAATACTAACCTTCTGTGAAACCTTAGGAGCACGTAGATAAAATCCTTCTTTTCCGCTAATGATTTGGCCTAATCCATCAGGCAGCGTTAATGGTTCAGTTCGTGACCAATATAGACAAATACCATGTAGTTTCGCCATCAATGGCAGCAAATATAATAAACCCTGGAATCGACGAATTTGATAGTTGCCAAGTTGAATCACAGGTGAAGCGTCTAAACAACTTAGCGCCACTTCATTCCATAAGTGAACTAATTGATTACGTGACGGCATAGTAACATTATGAAGTGCAATCCAACGTCGTAATAGAGCAAAACGACAGGCCAGTGAACATCTCCGTAAACCCTCTATTTCCAAAGCATTATTTTTAGATAATAAAGTATGCAACTGATCAACTAACAGTTCATCTAATAGTTCTTCTTGTTCAGCACAAAGGCTTGCACTACGGGCAACCGATGATATAAAATGAGGCCAACGCTTATTAAGCAACGGTAAGACCTGTAATCGTAGAAAATTACGATCAAAACGCGGATCATAATTACTTTTATCCTCTATCCACGATAATTTATACTTTTGTGCATAAACCTTGATTTGTCGACGGGAACATCCAAGTAATGGCCTTAATAATATATTATTAGATAAATGACGGCACGCTGCCATCGAGGATAGTCCGGATGGACCACTTCCACGTTTCAGAGCTAATAGAAATGTTTCACTTTGATCATCAAGATGCTGGGCAACAATTAGGCTTTCATCTGCTTTAAGTGTTTCGCTAAAGGCAGCATAGCGTGCTGCACGCGCTGCAGCTTCAATCCCACCATCTCCAATATGATCATCTACTTGAATAGACTGTACTATTATCGGGACTTGCCAGACAGCGCATTGCCGCCTACAGTGATCCATCCATCTATCTGCACCAGAACTTAACCCATGATGTACATGTACTGCTCGAAGATGAAATTTCTGCTGTCTTTGACGTAACTGCACCAGCAAATGCAATAATACTGTTGAATCTAAACCACCGCTGAAAGCTATTAGTAAGTTTCGGTAATCATCTAGTTGATGAAGTACTTGCGTTTCTAATCGATTCGTATCCATTGATTAAATTAATTAGTCCAGGACAAACATTTATTCTTCAAATGCTGTTTTCTCTTTTATGGGATGATATAAATTAGATAATCAAAAATTTACAATAAATTTAATTATTACGCACTGAATTGGAACAATATTAGAACAAGACATGATAAATTGATAAGACGATTTTATATGAAAATCATTCCCATGTCTTAATACAACCTAAATTAGTGCATATAAAATAATAATGAGTGCAGCCTAATAAAAAATATAAAACAAAAAAATTATTATTGTATTGCAATACTAAATGCCTATTTAATATGTATATATTACACAGTAATGACCTCAAAGGTATATTAGAATAAAGGTATCCTATTAAACAATTGCATTACCATCAATTCAGCAATAGCCATAACTCATCAAGCGCTGGTAGCGACGCCTAAGTAGCTCTTCATTACTCATACCGTCTAGATTCTTTAGATCAGATAGCAACTGTGCTTTTAAAGTATCGGCCATCGTTAATACATCGTGGTAAGCCGAACCTAAAGGTTCTGGAATGACTGCGTCTATTAACTTAAGCTTTTTTAAACGTGCTGCGGTAATGCCCATGGCTTCTGCTGCTATAGCTGCTTTATCAGAGTTTTTCCATAGGATAGAGGCACAACCTTCTGGTGAAATTACGGAGTAAATACTATATTGTAACATATTTACTTTATCGCCTACACCGATTGCAAGTGCTCCGCCAGAACCTCCTTCACCTATCACTGTACATATCACTGGTACATTTAATCTAGACATCTCACGTAAATTATTCGCTATAGCTTCAGACTGACCGCGCTCCTCTGCACCTATGCCAGGATAGGCACCTGGTGTATCAATAAAGGTCATGATCGGAAGTTTGAAACGTGAAGCCATTTTCATAAGGCGAAGCGCCTTACGATACCCTTCAGGTGCTGGCATACCAAAATTACGACGAATCTTTTCTTTGGTTTCTCGACCTTTCTGATGACCAATAATCATAACTGGACGACTATCTAGTCGCGCAATACCACCAACAATTGCTTTATCATCAGCGCATGTACGATCACCAGCTAACTCTTCAAAATCGCTAAAAATGTGATGAATATAATCTAGGGTATAAGGGCGACGACGGTGACGTGCTAGTTGGGTAATTTGCCAAGCCCCAAGATTAGCAAAAATCTTATGCGTCAGTTCAGTGCACTTTTCACGTAATCGATGAATCTCAGCATCTATATTAACATCACATTTTTCATCTTGACGGTTGACGGCTATTAATAAGTCAATTTTTGCTTCTAGCTCTGCTATAGGCTGTTCAAAATCAAGGAAATGTAGATTCATAACATTCTTATTTTAGTCAAATTCTAGTTCTACCTGCTGATTTCCTATTAAGGTCCGCAAATCTATTAACAATTGATTAGTGGGCTTTACACGCCAATTATCACCAAAACGTAGCATAGCCTGAGCATCTTCTCGTTGATAATATAGATATACTGGAAGTGTTCCTGTTCGGTAGAGTGTTAATAACTGCCGGAGATTGTTTAAAAGATAGTCATCAATTTGCCTATCTATAAGAGAAATGGTCAATCCACTAGCGTATTTTTCTCTAGCTTCACTGATATCCATTATATCATGAGCTATCATGTTAAGCCTACCGTTAAAAGTATTAAAGTTCACTTCGCCATGAACAATTAGGATACGGTCTTTCTCTAATAAATGCCGATATTGTTCTAACCCCTTGTTGAACAACATAATCTCTAGACGTCCTGAACGATCATCAAGCGTAACAATACCAATGCGGTTGCCTCGCTTGCTCACCATTACTTTTGCGTCAATGACTAGACCAACAGCAGTAGTTATCTTACTCTGATGTATAAGATGTATGTCTTTTAAACGCTGACCACCCGAATATCTTTTAATCTCTTTAATATATTGAGTAATGGGGTGTCCACTTAAGTATAAACCTAATGTTTCTCGCTCGCCATCTAATACCACTTGCTCTTGCCAGCATAGTACATTCTGATAGGATGGATACTCTTGTCCAGAGGGATTCGATAATACACCAAACATATCTACTTGGCCTATAGCTTCATCTTTAGCATTTTGATCGGCTGCCTTTAATGCATAATCTAATGAGTGCATTAGTGCAGCACGGTGTGGACCCAAATGATCTAATGCCCCAGACATAATTAACTTTTCTAGAATGCGCCTGTTTATCTTCTTGATATCAGAACAAGCACAAAGCTCAAATAAATCTTTAAAGCAACCCTTCTCGCTACTATTACGTGCTTTAATAATAGCTTTAATAGGCTCTGCACCTATCCCTTTAATTGCACCAATACCATAAACGATTTCATCTTCATTGTTAACGTAAAAATGATATAGTCCGCTGTTTATATCTGGAGGTAATATCTTTAATCCCATGCGCCAACATTCATCCACTAAACTTACAACCTTGTTTGTATTATCCATATCAGCAGTCATTACTGCTGCCATAAATTCAGATGGATAGTGTGCTTTTAGCCATAAAGTTTGATAAGATAATAATGCATAAGCAGCGGAGTGCGATTTATTAAAACCATAACCAGCAAATTTTTCTACTAAATCAAAAATTTTTACCGATAATTTACTGTCAATACCACGTAATTTTGCACCTTGTTCAAAGTTATTACGTTGTTGAGCCATTTCTAATGGGTTTTTCTTGGCCATGGCACGACGCAATATATCTGCACCACCTAGTGTATAGCCAGCGAAAACCTGAGCTATCTGAATCACTTGTTCTTGATATAAGATAATACCGTAAGTGGATTCCAATACTGGCTTAAGCAAGTCATGCTGCCAGAGAATATCTGGATAATAAATATCTTCACGCCCATGTTTACGGTTAATGAAATTATCTACCATTCCAGATTTAAGCGGACCAGGACGGAACAATGCTACTAATGCAATGATATCTTCAAAACAGTCAGGTTTAAGACGCTTAATTAATTCTTTCATTCCACGCGATTCTAACTGAAATATTGCAGTAGTTTCAGAACGTTGTAACATATCAAAACTTTTTTTATCGTTTAGCGGAATAGACAGAATATCAATTGGCATCAAGTTACTCTTAATACGACGTACATTAACCATATTGATTGCCCAATTAATAATAGTCAACGTGCGCAAGCCCAGGCAATCAAACTTTATCAGTCCAACATATTCTATGTCATTTTTATCAAAATGTGTCAGCGGGTGATTACCTTCTGAATCACAGTATATAGGCGCGAAGTCAGTAATTTTAGTTGGCGCGATTACAACGCCGCCAGCGTGTTTGCCAGCGTTACGTATCACACCTTCTAATTTATATGCCATATCTATTAGCGTTTTCACTTCTTCATTAGAATTGTAAATTTCAAGTAATTGTGGTTCATCGATAAATGCTTTTTTCAGCGTCATTCCTGGATGAAGTGGCACTAACTTAGCAATGCGATCAATTAATCCATATGGATGGCCCTGTACACGACCTACATCACGGATCACAACTCTAGCTGCCATGGTGCCAAAAGTAATAATCTGAGATACTGCTTCGCGACCATACATATTCGACATATGTTCAATCACTAAATCACGTTTTTCCATACAGAAATCGACATCAAAGTCCGGCATGGAAACGCGTTCAGGATTAAGGAATCGTTCGAATAACAGATTAAATTCCAATGGATTAATATCCGTGATTTGTAGTGCATAAGCTACAAGTGAACCTGCACCAGAACCACGTCCTGGTCCTACTGGAATATGGTTGTCCTTTGACCATTGTATAAACTCCATAACGATTAAAAAATAACCTGGAAATCCCATTTGATTAATAACTTTTAATTCTATATCTAGACGCTTGTCATATTCTACACGACGCTGGACTCGTATTTGAGGGTTGTGAAACAAAAATATAAGGCGTTTTTCTAGTCCTGCCTTTGACTTCATGACTAGATAATCCTGACTTGTCATATCACCAGTAGGAAATTGCGGCAAGAAGTATTCTCCAAGACGAAGCGTTACATTGCAACGCTTCGCAATCTCAACGCTATTAAGTAGCGCTTCTGGAATATCAGCAAACAGTGTACACATGTTATCTTCAGTACGCATATATTGCTGCCGACTATAATTATGCAATCGCTTTGGATCATCTAGCGTAATACCATCGTGAATGGCTACACGAATTTCATGAGCATCAAAGTCGTCTTCTACTAAAAAACGTACGTCATTTGTGGCTACTATCGGTAAACTACGTTTCATAGCTAAAGATACAGCAGCATGAAGATAATTTTCTTCATCTTGACGTCCAGTACGAATTAGTTCTAGATAGTAACAATCTGGGAAATACTGCTGATAAAAATCAAGACACTGCTCAATATGTGACTTTTGCCTACGTAGCAACAATTTACCGACGTCTCCATAACGTGCACCTGATAATAGCAATAACCCTTCACGGTATTCGATTAACCAATTTCTATCAATAATAGGTCCAGTAGTACCATAACCACACTGATAGGCACGAGAAATAAGTAGTGTTAAATTCTTGTATCCTGCAGCATTAGTAGCAAGCGCAGTAATCTGCGATAATTCATCGCCAAGTATATTGCTGTATATATTAAAATCTGCGCCGATAATAGGTTTAATCCCAGCATCATGCGTGCTGCAATAGAACTTGATGACACCGAACAAGTTAGTAAAATCAGTGATAGCTAATGCAGGCATCTCTAAGGCAGATGCTCTTTTAACTAAAGCCTCAATCTTAGCTAATCCATCTAGTATTGAGTAGTCACTGTGAACACGTAAGTGAATAAAACGAGGCTCAACCATCTATAGATACCTATAATGAAGCGGCTCGGCATGTCGAGCCAATATTAACGCTAATGTGTAGCAGTTGAAAAATCTAGTGCCCTTCTCATACGTATCAAACTTCAGCAGTTATGTTGCGTTGCCCCAATATATGGTAAAATCTAGATCGAAAAAGGTTGCGAGTTCTTATTTCTCTGTGTATCCATAGTCAAGGATACACTATAATTACTTAATAATTTCTCTAATGGCATTATTGATTCCTGCTATGCAACTATCTTGTATCAACATGCATTTCTTGCAATTGCATCGGTAATATTGAGGAAAAATATTTGCATATCGAGTATTATGCGGGATGTTAAATATGACATTGATCAATATCTTCTCTTCTTAGTACGTCTTAGTCAATGAAGATCAATGTAGAGGTCCTCATGGAAAGAATATATAATTTAAACTTGTTTTATCTATACTCGCTCTCCACATTAATCGTAATAAATGTAAATTTATTATAAGGCTCCTTCTAATACAGCCTTTGCAGCTTGTTTATTAGCATCACGGCGAATACTTTTATGCAAAGCAAGGAAAATATTCTGCATGTTGTCATGGTGCGAGCTGCCTTCAAGAAGTGGTATTAATGCCTCTACTAATTTATCAGGTATGCAATCATGTTGAAGTAACTCTGTAACAATTTTTCTTCCTGCTAACAGATTGGGTAGGGAGATATAATGTATCTTTACTAACTTTTGCGCTAACCAAAAACTAAATGGCTTCATGCGATAACCTACTACCATAGGGCATTTAGCTAACATACATTCTAGCGTGGCTGTTCCTGATGCTAACAAAGTTGCGTTACTAGCGATCATCGCTTCTCTACCTTGCCCATTTAGTAAATGTATAGTTAAATCTGGAGTTATCTCAGCTTTTTTGCGTTCGAACTGCTTACGTCTCTCTTGATTAACCAACGGCACTAATATTTCTAGATCTGGAAAATGTTGACGCAATTTTTGCGCAGTTTTTAAAAAATCAGCGCTAAGAATCTCAACTTCTGTGCTACGGCTACCAGGTAATAGAGCTAGACAACGAACTTGCGGATCAAGACCCAATGCAAGACGTGCTGCGACTCTATCAGGATAGAGGGGTATACTATCCGCCATGGTATGTCCGATAAACCGGCAAGGAACATTAAAACGGTCATAAAAATCTTTTTCAAAAGGGAACAAGGTAAGTACTAAATCGGTTGCTTTGCGAATTTTAAAAATTCGATTTTGACGCCACGCCCAAACCGATGGACTAACATAGTGGATAATACGAATACCTCGTTTCTTAAGTTGACCTTCTAACGTGATGTTAAATTCCGGTGCATCGATGCCTACAAATACATCTAGTTTTAGATAACTAAAACGGCGAATGAGATCCTTCCGTATTTTTAGAAGACGTGGTAACTGCGTTAATACTTCTACGAAGCCCATTACAGCCAATTCTTCCATGTCGTACCAAACTTCGCATCCTTCGGCTTGCATCTGTGGGCCAGCGATACCAACAAAATGTGTATTCGGTACCTGTTCCTTAATTGCGCGTATTAATCCGCTTCCAAGAATATCACCAGAGGTTTCTCCGACAACAACCCCAATAGTCAGTGGACGATTTATCATAAATTATCTAATGATACCACGGGTAGATCGAATAAAAAAATCGATGAATGGCTGTACCACCGGCTGTTCTTTAGCCAAATCTTCAATTTCTGCCTGTGCTTGATCTAGTGTTTTCTTGCGGCGATAAAGAATCTTGTAAGCGTTACGAATCGTTTGTATTTCCTCGTTATTAAAACCTCTTCGTTTTAATCCAATCGTATTAACACCAATTGGCATTGCATGGTTACCCTGAGCTATAATAAAAGGTGGCACATCTTGTACAACTCCGGAACACCCTCCAATCATCACATGAGCACCAATAATACAGAATTGATGAATTGCAGTCATACCACCTATAATAGTATAATCATCAATCTCTACATGTCCAGCAAGTGTAGCATTATTAGCTAGAACACATGTGTTACCAACTAGACAATCATGTGCAATATGTACGTTAACCATCAGTAAATTATCATTGCCTACTTTAGTTAGGCCTGTTTCTTGCGCTGTCCCACGATGAATGGTAACACTTTCGCGAATGCGATTTCGATCACCCACTTCGACACGAGTAAGTTCATCTGTATATTTAAGATCTTGATTCACTTCACCAATAGACGCGAATTGATAGATCTGGTTATCACGACCAATTTTAGTTATTCCATTTACTACCACATGAGATTTTAGTACTGTTCCACTGTCTATTTCCACCTGAGAGCCTACGTAGCAGAAAGCACCGATATATGTATCGGCACCAATAATAGCGCCTTCTTCAACTATTGCACTAGGATGGATAAAGGCAGTTTCGTTAATCACGAACTATACCTCCCGACTGCGGGCACACATCATGGTTGCTTCACAAACAATTTTACCATCTACCATAGCGACGCCTGTAAATCGCGTCAAACCACGGCGAGTTTTCTTAAAAGTGACCTCCATTATCATCTGGTCGCCAGGTACTACTGGACGCTTAAAACGCGCTTCATCAATACCAGCGAAATAGTACAGTTCACCTGGCTCTAGTTTACTAGCGCTTTTAAACGCTAAGATTCCGGTAACTTGTGCCATGGCTTCAAGAATTAATACACCTGGGAAAATCGGTTTTACAGGGAAATGTCCTTGGAAAAACGGCTCATTCACAGATACGTTCTTCACTGCACGGAGAAATTTGTGCTCTTCAAAATATAGGACTCGATCAACAAGTAAGAACGGATAACGGTGAGGAAGCAGTTTCAAAATTTCTGTAATATCCAGAGTATGAGTGTCAGTAATCAAAATACTCTTCCTGTATTTAAAACTGATAACATTAATAATACGGCCTGCGATGACCCAAATAGAGTTCATTGTGCAGGCCGAAAATTAGCAACTATTTATAATATTGATCTAATGATCAACGTGTTTTGTATAATCCTCAGTATCATGGGGAGAGTAAGTGAAAAGACCTGTCGTCTAACAAAATATATTTTTTATTAGCTGCGTTTGCTAAGATCAGTAATAAAATAACTGTATAAATTAAGGAAAAATCAATTTTTACTATCCGCTCCCTTTTATTTATAAAAATCTGCTTTATATCTGATGTAATCTTATTAATCGCTATTAATACAACGTATTATTTATTATGTTGATCAGGTATTGTTTTTTCTAACTTTTGTTCAATCGTTTTCACACGATTACTAATATCATCGATATTCATCACTAATGTAGCCGTTTTACGCCAAACTTCATTTGGTTGTACCGGAATACCAGATGAGTATACTCCGGGTTTATTAATAGGGCGCATGACCATCCCCATTCCTGTTATTACTACTTTATCAGAAATGGCCATGTGTCCATTTAAGACGCTAGCACCACCTATTTGGCAAGAACGGCCAATTTTTAAGCTTCCCGCCATAATCACACCGCCAGCAACTGCAGTATTATCTCCAATTACTACATTGTGTGCAATTTGACATTGATTATCGATAATAACGCCATTACCAATGACAGTATTATCTAACGCACCTCTATCAATGGTAGTACACGCTCCAATCTCTACATGATCACCAATAATCACTGTACCAAGTTGGGGTATTTTAATCCAGTTTCCTTGTTCATTAGCATAGCCAAAACCATCAGCACCCACTACTGTACAGGACTGAATTAAACAATGCTGTCCAATCTCGACGTCATGATAAATAGTGACATTAGCCCATAGGCGAGTGCCCGCTCCTATACGTGCGCATTTTCCAATAACACAGCCTGGACCAATAATCACCTGATCGCCAAGTACTACACCTGGCTCGATCACTGCATTAACCCCAATGGCAACACCTTGTCCAAGTGTTGCTGTAGGTGCAATGATCGCACTTGGTGCAATATTATTTGCAGGAAGTGGGGTAGTATCCATTAATTGCGCTATATATGCATAGGTCAAATAAGGATTTTTAACCACTAACGCAGAAATATGGCATTGTGGTAAATCTGCCTCCGTCAGTACTACAGCGCTTGCTTTGCAGGAGCCCAAGTGTTCTTTATAGCGATTATTTGACAAAAATGTGATTTGACCAGCCTGTGCTGAATGGATTGAAGCAATCCCATTAATGATAAGTTCGCCATTACCGTGCAAGTTTGCATTTAACTGCTTTGCTAAATCAGCTAGACGAATTGAAAACATGTTGTCATTTAACCTGTTTCAGAACATCAGTCGTAATTTCTTTAGAAGCACTCATATAGGAAACGGAATTTGCATCTATGACTATGTCATACCCTTCTTTTTTGGCGACAAATTTTACCGCATCCTGAATACGGTTTAGAATTTTATTGCGTTCTTCTATTTGCCGGCGATGATGATCTTCTTCGAAGGCCTGTGCTTTATGAGAGAATTTCTCACGTTGCATTATCAGTTCTTTTTCCAAGTGACTACGATCACTGGCTTTCATGGTAGCGCCATCACGTTGTAAATGCTGCATTTTAGTTTGTATACTATCCTCCATGTGCTGCAGTTCTCCTGCACGTCCTTTAAAATCATTTTCTAGTTGTTTAGCAATGACCTCACGTTCTGGTAATTGTTGAAAAATGCTAGAGATATTAACGACAGCGATTTTGTCTGCTGCATGTAGACCGGTTGAAGCAAGCATTGCTAAACCTATGCCTGGGGCATATAACCACTTTTTCACTATAAACTCCTTACCATCTATTTATGTATATTATACAACTCAAGAAGAATGCAATCTTTGAGATTTATTACGCTCAATAATATGAGAGTACAATTCTTTGCTTATTGCTATCACGCCATTTAGGATTCTTAATATAATCATAACATTCTATATTTATTCGATTTTATTTTTTCTCACTCATTATAATTCGCAGCTAGTATTAACTTCTATAAGTTAATATACGTTATTTATAAAATTTAAGATTTTACAGTAGCATACACGCTGCTTACATTCATTTCTAACTAATTCTATTAATTAATTTTCATCTTCTATAAATTCCAATTATTGAAAATATCATGTCTTTTTGTAAAGTGTAATCTTTTACCAGGTTTTACCAATATTAAATTGGAATGGTTCAGATTTATCTCCATCATATTTTTTTATTAGCTTAGCATAAGAAAACATAAGCGGACCTATCGGTGAAATCCATTGGAACGCAATGCCAAAAGAAGCCCTAATATTACTCACTTTACTGTAATCAGGTATATGATACTTGATAGTATCAGCTGTATTCTTCCATTTTGAATCCCAAACCGTACCAATATCTAAAAACAAAGATGTACGCACTGATTTAACATATTGTTCACTAATAAATGGTGTTGGAGTGATCAGTTCCAGATTAGCGAGCGCCATAGCATTACCGCCTACAGCATCATCTGAATTACATATCTTGAACTTATCTGAACAGCTATGTGAATGGGAATCATAGTATATTGCTTTTGGTCCAATAGTTTTTGATTGAAAGCCACGTAATGTATTTTCACCACCTAAATAGAAATTTTCATAGAACGGTGTTTCCTTTACGCCAAAGCCAGCAGTATAACCTAAACGAGTACGTTCAAAAAAAACCCAGGTCTGCTCTTTATTTATAGGTATATATTGTTCTCGATCTAAGATTACTTTGTAATATTTGTTGTCTGAGCCAGGAAGAGTTATCTTGCTAGTTAGAGTAGTAAGGTTACCTAAAGTAGGGAAGAATCTACGATTCAAATTATTTTGACGCCAGGCTAGATTAAAGGTTAAGTCATCCTCGGAATAACTCGCTTTATCAACAGTGTTGAGCTCCTGCCCCATTGATTTTAAATAACGCCACATAGCTATTTGAGGTTGCATATTCGCTAGACCGTTATGTATATAACCGAGTCCAATTTGTAACGAATTGCTTACATTAATCGGAAAACCAAGAGTACTATCAACTCCAAAACTCTTATTGGTGTAACTAGAAAGATCAGCGTTATCCGCTTTAAAATTATTATATAACAGTCTTCCCCCTAAACTAACGCCATCAATAGTAAAATACGGATTAGTAGTAGACAATTCAGTATAAGTTTGATAATGGTTCTTAGAGCCATTAATTCCCATGGAATAGCCTGAACCAAGCCAGTTTTCCTGCTGCAAACCTATTTGAAAACTAATACCGCTTTCTGTACCATAACCGATTCCGAAATTTAAATTACCGGTATTACGTTCTTTTACTTTATAGATTACATCAACTTGATCAGTACTACCAGGTAGACGTATAGTGTCTGTATCAACTGTTTCAAAATAACCTAGACGATTTAGATTTTCTCTATCTTGTTCGATTTGAATATTATCTAACCAAGTCCCTTCCAGCTGACGTATTTCACGGCGCAACACGGCATCTTTGCTAAGATTATGACCTGTAAACTTAATATTACGTACATAAAGGCGAATACCAGTATAAATGTTTATATTTAGCTTAATCGTTTTATCGTTCTCATTTATTTCCATCTGAGTTAGAATACTTGGATTGGCGTAACCATAGCGAAATAACATTTTTTTAATATCATTTTCTATTTTTAGTATTTTACTACTGTTATAAAATTTTCCGGGCTTAATTGTAATTAAATTAGTAGCTTCCTCCAATTGCTCTCCTAAGTTTCCATTTAATACTACCTGAGATAGTTTGTATCTTTCACCTTCAGTTACATTGATAGTTATATAGATATTTTTTTTATCTGGAGTCAAATTTACTTGGGTTGAATCGATGTTAAAATGTACGTAACCACGATTCACATAGAAATGATATAAATTTTCTAGATCACTTGATAGTTTTTGTGTCTGATATTTTTTATCAAAAATAAGTTTCCAACAATTAACTGTATCATGTAGTTGAAAAAGCGATATGAGTTCATCATGGGTAAAAGCATGATTTCCAACTATGTTTATTTGTTGTACTTTAGCAGACGCACCTTCTCTAAATACTAATTTAAGATCAATACGGTTATATGGCAATGGAGTGACTCTTACATTTACCGATGCGTTGTATTTACCTACGCTGTAGTAAAAATCTTCTAATTCTTTTTGAATACTGGAAATAGTACTACTATTAAAGATCTCACCAATTCTAATACCAGTGCTTTCTAGATGCTGATTGAGTATATTTGTGGTTAGTAACCGATTCCCCGAGAAAGTAATATTAGATATAGTAGGGCGTTCCTTGACTTTAATAATCATCGTACTGCCATTACGTAACACGTGAATATCATCGAAGTAGCCAGTAGCAAATAAATTATTAATGATATTACCTATATCATAATCATGGACGGTATCGCCTATGTGAATTGGCATGTATAGCAATGCCGTATTAATATCGATCCGTTTTAATCCTTTAACATCAATCTCCTTTATTAAGAATTCATCTGCACCGTATACGGTGACGCTGCTAAACAGCAACGCTGTGATCAGCAACTTTTTTATCGCCATTGTGATTATTTTATCTTCTTAATCTATCCTCGCCTATAAAAAGGTGAGAAAAATCGTTAAAAAGTGCAAGACCCATAAGTAATACCAGAATAATTGTACCTATTCGGTAGCTGTAATCTTGTACTCGCTCAGAAATAGGCCTTCCTTTAACCTTTTCTATTGCTAAGAAAAGGAGATGCCCACCATCCAATACTGGTAAAGGGAATAAGTTTATAATCCCTAGATTAACACTAATTAACGCCAGAAATATCAGATAATATAAAAATCCGTTCCAGGCTGACGCTCCAGCTCCCTGTGCAATTGCAATTGGTCCACTTAGTTTATTTAGCTTTACTTGACCAATGATCAATTTATCTAGCATGCTTACTGTTATCTTGATAAGATCCCAACTTTTATAAGTTGCTTGATACAACGCTGGAATTAAATGATATTGGTATATTGTCTTATACTCTTCCGGTAGAGGCAATACTTTTGGCAGTATTCCAGCAACACCTACTAATTTATCTTTTCCCATAATTTTTTTATCTGGTATCAGCGTTAAAAATAATGGAAGGTTGTTTCGTTCGATCTCTAAATCTATTGGTTGGCCTGGTTTGTCATGCATGTATTTAACCAAGGTTTGCCAACAATCTAACCGTTGATTATCGATTTTAATAATCTTATCTCCCACTTTCAATCCTGCCTTTTGTCCCGCTGAATCTACCTTTACTTCGGCAAGAACTAATTCTATTTGTGGACTATAAGGAATAATACCTAAAGCTAACACAGGATCCTGTTGATCTTCATTTAAGCTCCACTGACGCAGATCTAAGGTTTTAATTATCCGTTGCGAAGTACCGAATGGTACAATACCAATATTGGCTTGTGTATCACCTATCTTTGACATTAATGCTAAACGTACTGAATCCCAATCAGGCGTGTCAATACCATTCACTGATTTTATCTCCATGCTTGGAACAATGCCGGCCTGTGCTGCAATGGAATGTGAAGATATTTTACTGATGATTGGACGGTAAGTAGTAAAACCAATGGTAAAAACTACCCAATAAGCAACAATAGCAAATAAGAAATTAGCGATTGGACCTGCAATGATAATTGCAGCACGCTTCCAAATAGGTTTATTATTGAAAGCCTGTAAATGGCGTGAGGACAAAATTCCATTTATCCGTCGCTCATCTAGCATCTTGACATATCCACCCAATGGGATAAGAGAGATCACATACTCCGTACCATAATGATCAGTGTAACACCATATGATTCGACCGAATCCAATACAGAAACGTTCTACATGTACACCACATAATCTGGCAATTAAAAAATGCCCCATCTCGTGCACAGAGATTAACACACCTATTGCCACTAAAAATGCTAATAAGTTCCAGAGTATACTAAACATTATTTCTCACTATCCGGAATTTATAAATTAAAATGCTAATAACATGAGACAAGCAAATATCGGGACTGATGCAGTCAGACTGTCAATACAATCTAATATACCGCCATGACCTGGTAAGAGATACCCACTATTTTTAATACCTGCTTCACGTTTGAACATGCTCTCAACTAAATCACCTATTATCGCAGCAAATACAGCGATAATAGAACAACTTAACAAAGTTACTGGTACTATATTTAGTGGGGCATACTTGTTAAAAAGTAAGGCAGTGAACGCTGCAGTAATCAGCCCACCTCCCAATCCTTCCCAAGTTTTACCTGGTGAAATTTTCGGCAATAATTTATGTTTTCCAAATAATTTACCAAAAATGTAAGCACCAGAATCCATACTCCAAGCTAATAACATAACATATAATACATACCAGGCACCGGTAAAATGGTTGTCTTGATAACCATAGTGACGTAGCGCTAGCGTTCCCCAGAAGAAAGGGACGATAGTCATGAAACCAAAAATTAATCGCAGTAACTGCGAATGAGACCAAAATACTGTCGAATGTTTATAACACAACACTAGCAATAGTGCTATTATCCACCAAGCGAAGGCTAACCATAAAAGTCCTCCCATGAGCAAAAAGTTCACAACATGAGACAAATTTAGAACGCCTATTATCATTAATATCAATAGTAATCCGCATAGCATTGACAACGCGATGCGTTGTTGAGAAGAAGTAAAATTAGCTAATTGACCCCATTCCCAGGCTGATAACATACACGTTACTAACATGAGGAATGTAAATGCTAACGGCGGAAGAAAAAATAATACTGTAATAACTAGTGGAATTAAAATTCCAGAAGTTATAAGACGATACTTCAGCAAGTCTTCCCCCTATGAGCTATTAATGCTGATAAAATTGGCGTGATGCCACCAAAACGACGATTACGTTGTGCAAATGCATTCATAGCATCTTTAAATATACCCTCATCAAAATCAGGCCAGAGAACATCGGTAAAATAAAGCTCAGCATATGCGATCTGCCAAAGTAAAAAGTTACTAATGCGATGCTCACCACCAGTGCGAATAACTAAATCTACTGGTGCTAAATCGCTCATACAGACACACTTACTTAATAATGCTTCACTAATCTGATCTGGCGTTAATATGCCTTTTTCTACTTGTTTAGCCAGTGCTTTGACTCCTTGGATAATATCCCAACGACCACCATAATTAGCAGCAATGTTCAGTATCAAACCATTATTATTTTTTGTGAGTTGTTCAGAGCGATAAATACTCTCCTGAAGACGCTTATTAAATCGGCTAATATCACCGATTACTCGTAGCTTAACATTATGCTTATGTAAACTTTTTAATTTACTCTCTAGAGCGTAAATAAACAACTCCATTAACGAAGACACTTCTTGTATTGATCTATTCCAGTTTTCACTGCTAAAAGCATACAGTGTAAGCACTTCTAATCTATTACTAGCAGCAAATTTCACAGCACGGCGTACTGATTTTATCCCTGCTTTATGACCAAAAATACGTAGCTTTCCCTTACGATTAGCCCAACGTCCATTACCATCCATAATGATGGCAACATGTCTTGCACCTAAATAGAAGGGATGAGCTTCTTGTAGATTTACAGATACCATAACTAGAACTCATATTCATCAAGAAATATTCTGTACTCTCTATACATGAGAATAGAAAGTTCACAACTACTACTCATATTCGCAATTCTAATTCAAGACTATTTAATTATATAATGATTAATAAAAAGTACAAAATGATAATACGTCAACATCATATGAACAAACAGATCAACTAAAGCATTTACTAATAATAAATAAAATGAAGTGATGCTAATTATCACTTTCAAATAGAGTCAATTATTTCACTAGCAACTGCACGTGCCTGACAATCTATTTCTAATACTTCATCAATAGATGAAGGTTCTTGTAACGATAGAAGTTCTAAAACTTTTCTGTTAACCTTAGCGATATCAGTAAAAAGAATATTGTCACGCAAAAACGCTGTAACCGTGATTTCGTTTGTGGCAATCAATGCAGTAGTTGCTGCTTGACCACTATTAAACGCTTCAATCGCTAAATATAGGCAAGGATAACGTTTGTAATCTGGTTCTGAAAAAGTTAATGAACCAATGCGACAGAAATCTAATACCCCAGCGCCGGAATTTACTCGCTGTGGATAAGCTATTGCATGAGCGATTGGAATACGCATATCTGGTGTACCCAACTGAGCTATTACACTTCCATCAGCGTAGCGTACCATGGAATGGATGATAGACTGAGGATGCAATAGAACTTCCATTTGTTTAGCAGAAGCATTAAATAACCAGCGCGCCTCAATATATTCAAGACCTTTATTCATCATAGTGGCAGAATCTACCGAAATTTTACTTCCCATTGACCAGTTAGGGTGAACGCAAGCTTGCTCTGGTTTTATGCTAGAGAATTGATCTAACGGTAAACTATGAAAAGGACCACCAGAACCTGTAAGTATAATGCATGATACACCATACTTATCAAGTGATGCGTACCCCAATTGGCGCTGAATGTTTTCAGGCAAACTTTGAAAAATTGCATTATGCTCACTATCTATCGGTAGTAACTGTGCATGATGTTTTTGCACAGCCTCCATAAATAATCTTCCACAAGTTACCAATGACTCTTTATTGGCTAACAGCACCTGTTTCCCAGCTCGGATTGCTGATAATGTTGGTAGTAGCCCGGCTACCCCCACGATTGCAGCCGTTACTTGATCAACATCTTCTAATGCCGCTAATTCACATGCAGCTTTTTCACCTGCTAGAACTTCGGTATCTAATCCATTTTCAGAAAGAATAACGTTTAGTTTTCGTGCAGAATTTTCATCTGCCATAGCCGCATAATCTGGTCGAAAATCTATACACTGTTTGGCCATTGCTTCCACATTATACCCAGCTACTAAGGCCTTAATTGCAAAATGATCGGGATTTTCTCTAACCACAGCTAGAGTACTGATGCCAACAGAACCGGTTGAACCGAGAATCGTCAGTTGTTTCATTCACCCACCTTGAATTGCTCTCCGAGAAGGCACCTTAGTATGCTACTTTATCTAACACGTATTAAAAATATTTTTTAGAGCTAAAAACTATATATAAAAATATAAAGCGCCGCTTAAGCGACGCTTTATATTTATTCTCGAATATTAATTAAAAATTTAATAGTTCTTTTTCTTTGTTTATCAACGAAATATCAAGTTGCTTAATATAGGCATCGGCCATTTTCTGAATTTCCGCTTGATAACTGCGATCAATATCTTCACTAATTTCTTTCTCTTTTAGTAAAATTTTTATTTTGTCATTAGCATCACGGCGTATATTCCGTATTGCTATTCGCGCCTGTTCAGCTTCAGCACGCACCATTTTAATCAAATCCTTACGACGTTGTTCAGTGACAGGTGCAAAGGGAACATGAATAACACTACCCACTGAATTTGGATTGAAACCCATATCTGAAGATATGATGGCTTTTTCAACGGCAGCGCATAACGAAACATCAAATAAATGAATTGCTAAAGTTCGAGAATCTATAACAGTAATACTAGCCAAGTGACGTAATGGAGTAATTTTGCCATAATATTCTACCATTATACCATCTAATACGCTTGGAGAAGCGCGGCCAGTACGCATTTTACCTATTTGATTTTTGAATGCTTTTACGCTTTTTGCCATGCGTATATCTAAATCTTGTTTTATTTCATTAATCATGTTTATAAACCTAAAAACCGGTTATGTGGTAGGATAAACATAAATATTACCTATTTATTCTCATCAAGCATCGTAAATAAAAATTCAGAATTTAGCAGCGCTTGAAAGAAATATATTATATATAGCAACTTATTCAATTCATCTGTATTGATGTCACTTGATACATAGTTAATACCCACAATGAAGTATTAGTATTTACTAGACTGATTTGCAAATTAAGGTACCTTCATTTTTACCCATAACTACACGGTGTAGTGCACCAATTTTATTGATATTGAACACACAAATAGGGAGAGAGTGATCTCGAGCTAGTGTAAAGGCCGCTAAATCCATCACTGTTAATTCACGCTCTAGAACATTCTGATAGGTTAATTTTTGATATAACGTTGCATCCGGATTTTTAAATGGATCAGAAGAATATACACCAGAAACTTTAGTTGCTTTTAATACTACATCAGCTTCGATTTCAATACCACGCAGGCAAGCGGCAGAATCAGTAGTAAAAAATGGGTTTCCTGTACCAGCTGAGAAAATCACTACACGATTATTACGTAACAGGCTAATCGCTGCTGCCCAACTATAGTTATCGCATACACCGTTCAATGGAATTGCAGACATAAGTCTGGCGTTCACATCGACACGATGTAATGCATCGCGCATAGCTAGACCATTCATAACAGTAGCTAACATTCCCATATGATCGCCTACAACACGGTTCATACCAGCCTGTGCTAAACCTGAGCCACGAAACAAATTTCCTCCTCCAATTACAACACTGACTTGTATCTCCAGCTTGAGTAACTCTTTTATTTCCAAAGCTATACGATCTAAAACTCTAAAGTCTATACCAAAACCTTCTTGACCCTGCAAGGCTTCACCACTCAGTTTTAGCAAAATACGTTTATAGACGGGTTTTGCATTGGTTAACATCATGTTTTTCCTAAGAGGCAATAGGTAAAAAAATAAAATATGCTGGATATAAGTACGATTCTATCTCGGTTATCATAATTGCAATACTTTACTAAACAATAGAGAACTACTCATTATCGTATTTATGAATCACTCTTAACAATGTTTTTTAATTTCTGCCACTTCAGAAACAAAATTAATTTCAGATTTCTTGATACCTTCTCCTACTTCAAAACGGATAAAATTGCTGATATCAGCATTATGCTCTTTTAATACTTGACCAACAGTCTTACTTGAATCCATAATGAAAGGTTGATAAATCAAAGAAATGTCATGAGTGAATTTCTTCATACGGCCTTGAACCATTTTTTCTGCAATATTTTTTGCTTTATCAGACTGCATGGCAATTTCCAATTGAATTTGATGTTCTTTTGCTAATAGGTCAGATGACAGATCTTCTGGATTGATGCATTCAGGTTTGCTCGCGGCAACATGCATAGCAATTTTCTTAACAATTTCTTTATCAGCACCTTTCGCAGCGATTAAAACACCGATATGTAGACCATGAAGATAACTTTCTAGCACTTCACCTTCTAAATAAGCTACGCGACGAATATTGATGTTTTCACCAATTTTTGCAACGAGTTCAATAGTTTCTTTTTGAAAATGCAATTTTAACAAGTTAATATCAGTGATTTTATCTATCATTGCAGTATGTAATACTTGATTCGCAAATGCTTGAAAAGTAGGTGATTTAGCAACAAAATCAGTCTGGCAATTAATTTCTAAAATGAGACCATAATTGCCTTCTATCTTGATTTTTATTACACCATCAGCAGCAAGGTTGCCTGCTTTTTTTGCTGCTTTTATGGCACCAGATTTGCGCATGTTTTCTATTGCAAGTTCTATATCGCCATGAGATTTAATCAGTTCTTCTTTACAATCCATCACACCAGCATTAGTACGATCACGTAGTTCTTTTACTAGATCAATAGTAATATTAACCATTTTTTTTCCTCAATTATATCATCATACAGAAAGACGTCTCATGTATAAAAGCAAAAGCAGACCTATAACATCTCTCACCAATATATATTGTACCTGGATAATAAGGATATAGCAGTGATGAATATTCCTTCATTATTCAGATTCTATGAAACTGTCTTCTTGCTGAACTGATAGATATTGAGAACGACCTTTATTGACTGCAGCTGCAACAGTAATCAAGTACAGATTAACTGCACGGATTGCGTCATCATTTCCTGGTATAATAAAGTTTACTCTATCTGGATCAGAGTTCGTATCAACTATAGAGAACACCGGTATACCTAAGTTATTCGCTTCTTGAATTGCAATATGTTCGTAATCCGCATCAATGACGAATAAAGCATCAGGAAGCCCCCCCATATCCTTAATGCCGGCTAGTGAATTTTCTAGTTTAGCTAGCTCGCGACTACGCATCAGTGCTTCTTTCTTAGTTAACTTGTCAAAGGTGCCATCTTGAGATTGAATGTCTAGATCTTTCAATCGTTTAATTGATTGACGCACAGTCTTCCAATTAGTTAACATACCACCTAACCAGCGATGATTAACGAAATATTGGTTACAATTGTGTGCCGCTTCTTTCACTGATTCGCTTGCTGCGCGCTTAGTGCCAACGAATAGAATTTTACCCTTATTAGAAGCGATCTTAGTTAATTCAGCTAAAGCATCGTTAAACATGGGTAGAGTTTTTTCAAGGTTAATAATGTGTACTTTATTACGCGTACCGAAAATAAAAGATTTCATCTTTGGATTCCAGTAACGAGTCTGGTGACCAAAGTGAACGCCGGCCTTAAGCATATCGCGCATAGAAACAGTTGCCATGATTAAACCTCTAATAAAATGAATTGGGGTTATGCCTCCATGCATCCCATAACATCGACTTTAAAATGAAAAATCACCGTAAAGCACCCCGATTTATGTGCCGATACATGTGTGTTTTTACACAATATGAGTGCAGTTAAAGTATTTAAGTAATTATCGTGATCGTTCACGATCATTAAAGAACAAAATATCTAAAAATATATCTTATACCATAAAATCAATATATATTATAAATTTTATTTAATTTAAGCATGCATCGGATAATGAAATTTGGCAATTACAAGCTCGGATGATATAATTAGCTATAAGTACTAGTTTCAATGAAAAAATACTTACGGACTCACTTTATGGCTATCTCAATTAAAACACCTGCTGAAATACAAAAAATGCGTGTAGTCGGTTCTCTGGCCGCTGAAGTACTAGATATAGTTGAACCACATATTAAATCTGGTATTACGACTGCTGAGTTAGATCGTATTTGTTATACACATATTATCTACGAACAAAAGGCTATACCAGCTTGCCTAGGTTATAATGGCTTCCCAAAATCTGTGTGTATCTCAGTAAATGACGTAGTATGTCATGGCATTCCAAGCGATAAACAAGTTCTAAAAGATGGAGATATCGTTAATATTGATGTGACGGTTATTAAAGATGGTTTTCATGGCGACACCTCCAAAATGTTTTTTTTAGGAAGGCCAACTATATTAGGTAATCATCTATGTCACACAACGCAACAAAGCCTGTATCGAGCGATAAAAATGGTCAAACCCGGCCTTGACCTACACCACTTAGGTAAAGAGATACAAACATTTGTTGAAATAGAAAAATTCTCCGTAGTACGCGAATACTGCGGACATGGTATCGGTACGAAATTTCACGAAGCACCACAGGTGCTTCACCATGCAACGGATAATGCTGCTGGCATAACACTGCAAGAAGGTATGGCATTTACTATAGAACCCATGGTTAACGCTGGTAATGACTGCATTTACACATTGAAAGATGGTTGGACAGTCAAAACTAGAGATCGTAGCCTGTCGGCGCAGTATGAGCATACAATTTTGGTAACAAATAAAGGCTGTGAGATAATGACCTGGCGTAAAGACGACACAATACCCAAGATCATTATGCACACGAGGTAAGGATCATACTACACTTTTACAGCTCCATAGATAGGCCACTGACAAATTCCATAGAAATCGCATGCTATCATGAGATAAAAAGTTGAATAGAATTAACAATACACACATATTTAATGTGATATTTTAAGCTAATTGAAGTCAAAAATTAAATAGATTTAAAATATTACTTAATTACGCCAGTTACAAACTGGAAGAACATTTCCTGATAAAATATCTAATCAAAGTTTTTACTGTATTAGTTACACACGCACTTTACTATATGTATGTTTTATATAATACAGTTTCTGTATTTGCATTCTCTTCATTCTCTTGAGGGTGCAAAAGCTTATGTGATACCTTTAAATGTAAAAATACTGCCACAATCCTATTCTTATAGGCACTAAAATGCTAATATAGCGCAATATAAGGCCTCTATAATATAATTATAAAAAACTTTAAACCAAATATCTGTGTATCTATTTTAGTCTTATATTATTACAAAACATATCATATACATATCACCAAAAATTAGAAGGGTTCAATCCTTCTAGTTAAGGATCACTTGTGATCGGCTATAAGATAGCACTGTATCTATTATTACAATTAACGACTATTTTTTTAAAAATATTCGATAATTTTGTTAAAGCTCTTGTCAGTCAATATTCAATTACAAAGCGCATAGAAAACGGCATACTCGACCTCGCAGATCACGCATCTGTTAACTTGACTAGGCAGGACTCTACTACCAATCTAAATTATCTGCTTAGAAATGTCTTCTGCTATTGATCATTGTCTACTTCTATGTTATGTATAACATAATAATCTATTTATTTATAAATCTAACAAAACAACACAGTATATTTATTTGATTTAATATATCTAAAAAATAAGGTATATTACTCCTATGCTTGCCTTACCCTCCACCACACTAACAATTTATTAATTTGTCAATCGTTAAATTAAATACACCAGCTATATTTCTCTATCAAAAATAACTACGCTATTACATTAGACATAAATTAAAGATACGGAATTGTATATGCCATTATAAATTATAATTATTATGCTTTTTTCATATTCAATATATCAAAATACGCGTTATTTATTGCACTAAATATCAAATCGATAAAACGCTTATTATCTTCGCGCCATATACTGAGCTAGTTAGCTGATAATACTCACTACATAATTGTTAAATCAGCAACTTTATTTACTAGACTGAATGAGCAGCCTGATTATCAACATTCGTATCGATATATGTATATATACCAATCTAATATGCGTGTAGTCTGCCATTTTATGGTTTGCAAGCTTTCAATATTCGCATGTGCGATTATTTATGAACTGATATACAATTTCTATTTTAATAAAAAGATAATTATGGGCCAGCAATATTTCGCGAACGTAAAATTTTTCTTACGTTACTGTGATCTATTCCCACATAGGAATATAACTATTACGAAAGTAATAATTTTTATATAAATTATAGTTTCATAATAAACTAGTTAATAGAATAACAAGAAAGCTTCAACTCTTTGAGTTGACATTGCGGTCTAAAAGATACAATGTAACATATGCTAAATAGTTAATATTGTATTAACTCATCTATAAATTTAGTCTATTGTAATCCTCGGCAATCCATAATTACAAATTCATCTAATTCAGATACATTTTCAGTACAATCAAAACGTAACGGTTTATAGAACAGAACAGGACAAATTAAAGCATGCATAAATTACAAAACGATATTGAAAAAGCTTTTAAACATCTTAGAGAGATAACTCCAAAAAACGCAGATATAGTAACCTGCAAAGCAGTGTTAAAAGTAATTGACCTGTTAGATAAGGGTATACTTCGTATTGCCGAGAAAAAAAATGGTCAATGGCTAACCCATCAATGGTTGAAAAAGGCGGTACTACTATATTTTAGAATTAAAGACAACAAGGTAATAGAAGGCGCAGACACACTATATTATGATAAAATACCAATGAAGTTTACAGATTATGACGAAACACGTTTCCAAAAAGCAGGTTGCCGTGTAGTTCCGCCTGCCAGTGTGCGGAAAGGAGCATTTCTTGCTCGTAACACTATACTCATGCCATCTTATGTTAACATCGGCGCCTATATTGATGAAGGCACTATGGTGGATGCTTGGGCTACTGTTGGATCATGTGCTCAAATTGGAAAAAATGTTCATTTATCCGGTGGGGTCGGTATTGGTGGTGTACTAGAACCTTTACAATCTAATCCCACCATAATTGAAGATAATTGCTTTGTCGGTGCACGTTCTGAAGTAGTTGAGGGAGTAGTTGTAGAAGAAGGTTCTGTAATTTCTATGGGTGTTTACCTCAGTCAAAGTACTCGTATCTATGATCGAGAAACTAGTAAAGTGTATTACGGCCGCATACCGGCTGGATCAGTGGTAGTTGCAGGTAATATGCCCTCAAAAGATGGCTATTACAGTCTATATAGTGCAATCATCGTTAAAAAAGTTGATGCAAAAACACGCAGCAAAATAGGTATAAATGCACTTTTGCGAAATCTTGATTAAAAGATATATAAATCGCTATTTTATATATTACCTTATAAATTATATTTCTAGATGTTTGACATCATTACTACAATAGTGATTGCCTAAAAATAATTACTATGTACTATATAGCATCAAAAGAAGAACTTGGTTATACAGACTATATTTTAATAAATAAACCATGCTCAGTTTAAAAAACGATGCTAAAATTTATAAAATATAAGTAAATTCTATACAAAATCGTGTATGAATTTTTATACCATTAAATTTGTATAACTAGATAACGTGTGTTAAATTAAGCAATGAAGTATAACATTGATTAAATACTAAATTATATTATTGATTTATCATATAAATTCTACTGTATTAATAAAATAGTAATAGAATGTATATGTGATAGTATACTATACTACTATTTTAATTGAATTTGTAATTAAATTAAATATTAAAATTGCATCTTCTTAGAATGAAGCTAATATTTTTCATAAAATATTGATAAATATTTATATATTTAAAATATTACTTTTAACAATAATGACGACATCATAAAATGAGTCTGTCATGCCTTTTGCTAATTATTATAGATATATGATATTAATATATTTTAGTCGATATTATCGCAGCTTCTAGAAAATATGTATAAAATCTTATCAAACCTTCTTTTGCCTATTTAACATATAATAGAGATTACAGCCTTATATTTATGCATCTTATAATATATTAATAAATAACTTAAGTTATTAAAAATAATAAATTTTAATAATGATTAAAACTAATATAGAAGAAACTATTCTAGTTATAAATATTTATGAAAAGCGCTAAATGTTAATACTATTAATTAATCTATTGCATGTATTTATAAAAGTCGCGCTCTAAAATACAATAAAGCGCTATTCTAAATTATGTTTATTTATCATTGTATTCTCGCTCAGGTAATGTTACGTTGAGTTCCAGTACTGAAATATCATCGTCTTTTTGCTCAAACTGTACATGTAGCATGTCTGAATCGATCTGAATATACTTACAAATTACTGATAAAATATCTCTTTTTAAATCAGGCAAATACGGAGGCTGCGTATTCCCTCGTCGGCGCTCTGCAACGATAATCTGTAGCCGCTCTTTAGCAATATTAGCTGTCTGTTTTTTACGAGATAGAAAGAAGTCTAATAAGGCCATGATCTATCCCCAAAAATGCGTTTTAGGAAACCTTTCTTCTCTTCTTCAATGAATCGGTATGGACACGTTTCTCCCAACAAACGTCTCACTGTATCGTCATATGCTTTACCTGCATCTGATTCAGTATCAAGGATAACAGGTTCACCTTGATTTGACGCACGTAGTACAGACTGATCTTCTGGTATTAATCCTACTAATGGAATACATAAAATCTCCAATACATCTTCCATACTTAGCATATCCCCACGATTAACGCGAAAAGGGTTATATCGAGTAAGAAGCAGATTTTCTTTAATAGGTAATGCACCTATTTCAGCTCGGCGTGATTTGGAAGCGAGAATACCTAGGATCCGATCAGAATCACGAACAGAAGATACTTCTGGATTAGTAGTGATGATTGCTTCATCAGCAAAATAAAGCGCCATTAATGCGCCATTTTCGATACCGGCTGGTGAATCACAGACTACAAAATTGAAATCCATTTCACTTAAATTATTAAGAATTTTTTCAACACCTTTACGGGTTAGAGCGTCTTTATCACGTGTTTGTGATGCTGGTAAGATATAAAGATTTTCAGTGCGTTTATCCTTAATTAATGCTTGATGTAACGTAGCATCACCTTGAATAACATTTACAAAATCATATACCACTCGACGTTCGCAACCCATAATTAAATCAAGATTACGCAAGCCAATATCAAAATCTATCACTACTGTTTTATTGCCTTTCTGGGCAAGGCCGGTAGCAATGGCTGCGCTTGAAGTAGTTTTACCAACACCGCCCTTACCCGATGTAACAACAATAATGCGAGACATAAAATGGATTCCTTGTCAAAAAGGCTTAGTTTAGACGTTGTATGTTTAAAGCATTATCTAATAGTGTAACTTGTACTGCCTTTCCAAAGTGATTAGACGGGATCTGTTCACTTAACCAATACTGCCCTGCAATAGATAGTAGCTCAGCATTTAGGCGCATGCAAAAAATTTGACAATGTGTATCACCAGAGGCACCTGCTAGAGCACGACCACGCATCATGCCGTATATATGAATATTGCCATCAGCAATCAGTTCAGCGCCAGCACTAACACTACTAACTACAATCAAATCCCCATTTCTGGCATAAATCTGTTGTCCAGAGCGTATAGGTGTATTAATAATGCATGCTTTAGAAAAGACATTTTCTTCTATAGTGTTTAACGCATAAATTTTATGACCTTTCCCTTCGCTAAGTATCGGTAGCCCAGCTTGTATAATTGTCTGTTTCTGACAATCTACCCGGCATCCGCTGATACCAACTACATGCAAACCTGTTTCTTCTACAACCTGCTTTAATGCTTTCCAGTTCGCATCTTCATCCAGTAATGCAATGTTCATCACAACAGGAGCATGTTTTAATAAATTTGGCGCTTTCTCAATTTTTTTCAATAACGCTTGACGTATTACCTCGATTTCTGAAGTATAAAAATGAATAACCGATAAGGTGAAATTACTACCTTTTAATTCAATTGGCGATTGTGACATCTATCCTTACTCAGTGGAAGCAAAATTAAAATAGAAGTGTACCACTTTAGTCATGTTGTGCTAATATAGTCAATATATTATCATCATAGTGTATAAATTAAGACAATATTTAGCATTATCTGCTGATATATTACTTAATAAGTCATCAAAAACATTATATTGCCGTAAAATATTTAACTATAATATAAAATGTATAAAAATGAAATTCGAAGATATCATTGCTTAATTTATTTAAGTAATATTCTATACGTTAGGATTAATATCCTATAATTATTATTAATGTAAACAAATTTCTTTCTTAATTTATTAATCACAAAAATAACACATTTTGCAATTAAAATAAATGTGATACTATCTCAAGAAGAAATGAATTGTAAATATTTATATTCATGCATTTATAAAAATTGCATTATTCTAGAATAATTTTTATTATTAGTTTTTTATTATTAGTATAATATTACTTCTAAAAATTTTAAGCTCCCATTATAATGATCATGGATATTAAAGAAAATATAATTTTCCTTATACTTTACATAACATTTTTAAATATTATGAATTTTAAGAAAGGATCTGACTTAGCGACTGACAAGAAATTTCAATATTTCTTACTTTCCTTTTAATATTTAGTCAATTAAAAAATAATATTTAATCTTTTATAAAATCAAGATTAGGAATAATAAAATTTTTTTTCGAAAAATAAAATCAATATAAAAGTTAAAATAAAAAATATTGTATTTTTTTATATATAACTTATAAGTGCTTTATATTATTTCTAGCATTTAACATTTTGGCGCTGATAAAAAATAAACATAAAATATCAGTATATAAAAATATAAGTATATATAAAATAATTAAAGCATAACCTAAAAATAAACGAAATACGTTATTTTGTTTTGTAAAATTATTATTTAATAAGATAACTTCTTTAAACATATTGCGCAATAACTATATTTAGAAGATGTGAATTATAACTATCAATAACATTATGTTATTTAATAAGTAATCATTTCTATTGCTTAATGCCTATTATTTATTGATGAGTAGCTAATCCCTTCAATATCTATTGAAGGGATAATATAATTTATTTTAGCTGCTATAACTTCATTATAATACCCTTTTAAGAAAGGAATTCAAATATCATTTGTAAAAATTTTATTTATTTATCCATTATAAATAGATGCCAATCTAGGCATTATTATAGATAATTTTAAATTAGAAAGATATTTTGTTTTTATTTAAAAAAGACATGTATTGCAAAATTAACTCAAGCAATTTTGATATATATCAATAATTAATTTAATCGGTATCTAGCTTGTAGTTCTTGCTATTTATTTTTAATAATATATACTGTATTTTTTTTAAAGAAAAAAGAAACAGGAGCATTGTTTCATTCAAAATAAATGAGTCATTAAGTATTGATTATCAGAATTAATAGCAATTAATTTTTTACTTAAAGATTTTTATATAAATATATCAATATTGTTTTTCTCATACAAAATGATATTTTATTGCTTTAAGTAATTTTAAATAATATAATAGCGCATGATAAGACTATATCATTTTCTGTAAAATTTTGAAAAAATATATATTATATAAATCAGATGCTAGTTGATAGAAACCAAATTAAAATAAAGTTGTAATAAAATAACATTTATTGTATAATAAATGCTAAAGTGAAAATCTTTTATTTCTTAATCAATTCCAGTAATAAAAATACAATTACAATTACTATTTTTATTACTGAAATTTTTATAATAACATTGCTATTAAATAAAAAATCTAAATAGATATATAATTTATTATTAGCATAATAAATTTTATAAAATTGCATATCCAAAAATTTACGAGTAACTTGTAATTAAGATGAAAAGTATATTTATCATAAATTTTTTAAAATTATTTGTGTATACTATGGAACTGTATTTTCGATGCATGCAACTATTAATAAAAATCTATTAATACAAGCTGAAAAGCTATGTCGTCAACGTAAAGTTCGCTTAACTCCCCAGAGGCTAGAAGTATTGAAGCTGATGTTACAGCAACGTAGTGCAATTAGTGCATATAACTTACTTGATTTGCTACGAATTGTTGAGCCACAAGCTAAACCGCCTACGGTTTACCGTGCATTAGATTTTCTACTCGACCAAGGATTTATTCATCGAGTGGAATCTGCTAATAGCTATATCCTTTGCCACCAGTTTAGTAAACCAATACATACATCTGCGATGTTTATTTGTAATCGCTGCAAACAAGTGACAGAGCACTCTACTAAGAGGGTAGAAAAAACGTTACAAAAGTTAGCGCAAGAATTAGGATTTACACTACACCATAGCGTAGTAGAAGCGCATGGTCTATGCATTAACTGCGCTGAAATAGAGTCTTGCTTTAAGCAAATATTATTTTCGCAAACACTACCATAACTGCATAATTCAAAGTAAATAACATATCCTGAGATCGGATCTCATCATTCAGTAAACAATAATTCCCCCCTCAAGTATTAAGCAATGTATAACATCTAGTTATATAGGTATTTTTTGTAAAAATTCACTCATCTTTTACTTCTTTATTATACACGACTTATATATTGAGTTATAATTTTATATATAGTATCTAACAGAGTACTGCATTTAATAAATATTTTATTACAGTTCGAGAGAATAGAATATGGTATATATTGGAGAAAGCTAAAATTACTGAATTTGCTATTTGATAGCACTTAATGTTATAAGTTTATTATGGATTAGTATTTATTTTAGTTACATTTATATTATATAAGATAACAATTGTAGTAGAAGTCTGATTATCTTAATATATGATCAACGTATATATATTAATTGCACAAATAGTTTTTAAATTAAAAAGTATAAACATCATGTATGAATAAACTCTTTGCAATTAACTTAAGCACATAAAAATAGTCTGCAATAGGATTAATGCATATTTGGAACAACACTCTTTATTTATGTGATTCCCAAAATATATATTAAGTATTAATCGACAAAATGATAAACGCATTATTTATTATATCCTTTCATAACAATAACTATATTATTACTATAATATTTATCTAGTTTAATATAATATCTAGCTTTGGCATTTTCACGCATGAGATATTTTTGTAATAGAACAATACTTATTACTCCAAATCAATGAATTGATTATAATAGTCTAAATCTAAAGTAACAATTTAATATCATCTCTATTAAATAAATATAAAAATATTAAGGAATATTTTATTACATACACTAAAAATCTGTAACCATTCGTAATATATATTAATAACAATGCTTTTAATACATCATATTATTAATAATTTTCATTGCTATGAATAATGATGGCTATTAAAATAAAATCGCTTATGTGTACTATTTAAATACTTTTACGACGAGTAAATACATTACTATTGAGATTGGCTATAATTTGGCAAATAATTAAATACAAGACTTATAAATATTATTAATCCAACGTAATTATTCTGTAAAAATGCTTTGAAATAAGCTTCATTTTTGCGCGTAGCAATCTGTTTCTGTTGATATATAAACATTCCACTAACAAGCGACAATGCGAAAAAAAATACCTCACCTAGTTTCACTAAATAACCAATCCAGAGCAGTAATAACACAGTAGAGATTTGCAATACTCCAATTATTTGCCTATCATAACTGCCAAATAATATCGCAGTAGATTTAATGCCAATTTTTAAATCATCATTGCGATCTACCATTGCATATAGTGTATCATATACCACAGTCCAGCAGATATTAGCTAGAAACAATAACCAACAACTTATCGGAAGTGATTGACTTACTGCAGCATAGGACATTGGGATTCCCCATCCAAAAGTAGCGCCAAGTATAAATTGCGGAAGATAAGTGATACGTTTCATAAATGGATAAATACAGGCTAATACTAGAGCTATCAGTGATAAAAAGATAGTCATTATATTTAAAGTTAAAACCAGTCCAAATGAAATAATGATTAATATTGTAAATAACATTAAAGCTTCTTTTTTGCTCACCAGACCATTAGGAATCGGTCGTTTAGCAGTACGCTTTACATATCCATCAAGTTTACGATCAACATAATCATTCACTATGCAGCCAGCAGAACGCATTGTGAAAACACCAAGTATAAAAACTAGCAGTATTGATAATGGGGGGATGCCCTTTCCAGATATCCATAATCCCCATAATGTAGGCCACAACAGTAATAAACTACCCACTGGTTTATCAATTCGCATGAGATATCTGTAAACCAGAAATTTGCTTTGAGTCATACCTCCTCCAAAGGATTAAGTCTAGATGGTTTTACATGTACAACCCTTCTACATCTGAGAAAATTTCTCAATGATCTTATAAACAAGCACTTGATAGTGAATTGCTGACGTGTAAAGCGCACTTATAGTGCACCATATACATTAATATAAATATATTTTAATGAATCGGGCATCTTAAAAAGATTAACAGATCTATTGGTCAATTAAATAGAATTTAGTATAAAATACACGCATTGTTTTTTAGAACCACTTGCTTATAAGCTATAATTATATATTATATCCTCGTGGCCCAATTGCAAATTACATGTAATGAATTACATGGGCTATATGCCCTATAATGAGATTTCTACCTAATTGATATTAAATCATATAATCTTTTCTGTATTTGAATATATAGCAGTGAATAATAGCGATTCAAACTACTGGTTATAGACAATTATAATATAAAACAGCCACGAAATTAAAGTTCGAAATTATTATTTTATACTCTACGACTTAATCAGTGATAGTAAACAATAATTTATAATTATGTCTTTGTTTTATATCTAATATATATAATATATATAAATGCTTATATGTCATATTAATATCGCCATATATTTTAAGTTAATATTTATTAATTAATAATAGATTATAAAAAGTTTACATAATTAGAAAATAAATATCAAAACATTATGAGATTAAATTGTAAAATCTAAGATGAAAAGCAATACAAATATCATTTTTATAAAAGTTTACTATTTCATATCATTAATGTAATATACTCGAGTAACTTTGATTTCTACACCTAAACGTTTCACTTAAATTATTATGATAGAAAGCATTTTATTTTTCTGGGTAGTTGATAAAAATATTTTAAAAACAAAATTTATCTTGGTTGCTCTACTAGATGCAATAATATAAATTATTATCGTATTTATTAATCTAATGTTTATCGCATTGGCGAATATTTTATATTGCGCCATCGCACATTTTCTCATGGTAAGTTATGACGAGATGAATGAATAGGTGGTGAGTGCAATTAATACAATTTACTAATAAGAATAAATATGATATTGAGTTAAATTCCTGTACTTCTTAATATTTTCCATAACATTATTAATAAAATTTACTTACTAAGAAATTAGCGTAATATTTACATTATAAAAGATAATTATAGCTATACATGTCTATAGAAGTAATGCATGGAGTGGCAATAAACCGTGATAAGAAGATGTATAAATATAAAAACTTGCAAAGTAAAATCAAACATGAGTTAATGATATTTTCTGGTCTAAGACCATTATTATTAAATCTTTCACATCTTCTCAAGAGACCACTTTATTTCAATCATTTACTTCATCTTAGTATGCTTACTTTCATTATTGAAGAACAACATTCATTTACTGATACTTGAATATAGATAAAATATCACACAAACACATAAAGATTGCTATATTTATCCACAAACATTGACTCAAGTAGATAGATATATTAGTGATATATGATAATATCTAATCTGCCTTCTATTGCTAAAATTATTTTAGCAATAGAGAGCAATAATTATACCTTCTCAAATTTTGAGGC
Source organism: Serratia symbiotica (assembly GCA_900155695.1). Lineage (GTDB taxonomy): Bacteria > Pseudomonadota > Gammaproteobacteria > Enterobacterales > Enterobacteriaceae > Serratia_E > Serratia_E symbiotica_A. Next base: position 57,484 of record FUHL01000001.1, on the reverse strand, counting down.
TGTATATCTTGATAATCGCCTCTATACACTTGTTAGTAAAATAAAAAATTTAGATTTTACTTGAGCTAACAATGCTCTATTCAATCTTATTGATTTCAGACAAGGTAGTGATAAAATTGCTATCATTATGAAAATAAAATATTCGAAAAATATAGCTTGCAAAGCATTGCTTTGCTATTCTTCTTTAGAACAGATTCTGTTTGCAACGTTATTCTACCTTAATGATCTATATCTTATTCTTGTAATGAACATCAAGATGAAATGGTTTCTATATTAATGTATACTATTACTTGGATAACTATATTGAGTAATATAGATGTGATATTGTTTCCACATCCGTTTGGCTATGAAATTACTTCTGCCACATTAACTAAAACTTTTAGCTCACTAAAAACATGGGAAGATCGTTATCGCCAATTGATAATACTATCAAAAAGATTGCCGATTCTACCAGCATCGCTTAAAACAACAGAAATGGCATTAATAGACTGTAATAACCGCGTTTGGTTTGGGCATCAGCAATTGCTAGATGGCACTCTACATTTTTATGGTGATAGCGAAAGTCGTGTAGTACGAGGTCTACTGGCCATCTTTCTAACTGCCGTTGAAAGAAAAACACCGCAGCAACTCGCTTTATTAAGCCCATTAAAGTTATTTGATGATCTAAATTTAAGTTATAGAATTCGCGCTATACGCACAAGCAGGTTAGAAGCATTGACTTCTGCAGTGCATGCGATTTACACTTGCTATCTTTGATGCTCCATGTTCCATAGCATTTTTTTTATCACGTGGGATGTAGCTATAAACCCAAAAGTAGCAGTAACCATAGTAGAAGCACCAAACCCTGTGCTGCAATCTATTCTTTTTTTCTCATTGACTATGCGGCTTGATGTGAATATTATACTATCTTCCTCTGGAACGATTAATGGTTCGCTAGAAAATACGCAGTCAATATCAAACTTGCCCTTACTATTTTTTCTGACCTTAAAATCATGAAGAAGTCGCTCTCGAAGCTTTGCGGACAAAGGATCTTGAATGGTATTTGCCAAATCGGATACTGCTATTTTAGTCGGGTCTATTTTTCCTCCAGCAGCACCAGTAGTGACTACGGGAATATTATGGCGACGGCAATAAAATAGCAGTGATGCTTTGGAGCCCACGCTATCGATGGCATCGATTACATAGCTAAAATTGTGATTTAATAAATCATCAACATTATTTGAAGTAATAAATTCGTCGATACATGTTACCTTGCATTCTGGATTGATTGCTTGAATGCGTTCTGCCATCACTTCGATTTTTGACTGACCTAGATGCTGGTGTAATGCATGTATCTGACGGTTAGTATTTGTAATACAGATCTCATCCATATCAATTAATGTAATCGCACCAATGCCAGTACGTATCAGTGCTTCAGCCGCCCAAGTACCCACACCACCCATACCAATTACACAAATATTCGCCTTTGCAAAACACGCTAATCCTGGATAGCCGTATAACCGTGCAATGCCGCTAAAACGTTGTAAATAGCTTGATGAATATGCTTTATTCATAAAATTTAATTACCTTATATAATGCAATATAGGAAACTCAAGCGTTTATTATATAATAATAGTTAAATTTTTAATATATATTTAAGAAATAACACGGGTCTCTGTATATAAATTTAATCGCTTAGTAGTAACGATGTTAATAAGTCAGTAAATAAAATTTATGCCAATGATTATTCAATAGAGAAGCTAAGAATCTTTTTATATTTTGCTCGTTGCTTGCTGGCATAATCTGTCATTAACAATCTATAATATTATTTAATATTTTTAAACTTACGCTATATTAATGTAAACAATTTTATTAAAAAATCTTGCCTAATATTTTAATTAATGATTTTACTCAATAAATCATATACAACTATTACCACTCAATATAATAAAGTTGATGATTTAACTTTTCATAAACCACAATAATTAACTTGAGTAAAAGATACTGATTTAATTATAATTAATAGAATAGTACTTTAATTAAATAAACGATATTAAATTTTTATACGAATAATACAATCTACTATATAATGTTACATAATTATATCATGCTATATTGCAATATCCTTCAATCAGATATGGGATATAACCCATTTATTAATATTCATCATCACTTTATCCATTCCGATAGAATAGAAGTTCTGACTACAAGGAATATAACAGTAAGAAAAACAGTAAATTTGGTGCCGCATGATCTACTTAAGCAGTATATATAAACTGTAATTATAAATTTTTCTATTAAATTATTAGTATAAACAATGCGATAGCGGTTATACCGTTTTCTGCAATAGATATTTAAACAAACTTAAAAATTTTTCAATTTTTAATAAAAAATACTACAATATACTAAGCATATACTTTGCTGTATTTCTCTATGCCGACTAGCATGAGTTATCTTTGTACAATAACTATAAGTCGTTCTATGTACAGGCATTAATATATAAAACCTATTGTCGACTAATCATACTAATGTATAAGTATAATTGATGAAAATAATAAAAAAGCTACTAATATTTAACTTAATGAACTTTTCTGCCATGGATATATAAAACAATATTTTATATTATTGCCTACATTGAGTCCTGAAGCGGTGTTGATCAACATCAACACTTGAATTACGAAAAACCTACTTAGGAAATATTTTGACTTTGTAAAAATGCAATTTACGATGAAATTTAGTGTTAAACTATTTTCTTAAAAAAAATAATAAAAAGTGTTGCAATAAAATGTAAAAAAGAGTATTTTTACATAAAATTTAAACGCGGGGTGGAGCAGCTTGGTAGCTCGTCGGGCTCATAACCCGAAGGTCGTCGGTTCAAATCCGGCCCCCGCAACCAATAAATTTTTATTTTAATAAAAGAAATACATATGGCTTTTAAAATGTATTTATTATAAATAAAATAAGTAGCAAGCTACGGGTTGCTTTAATATGTTATTTATGTATACATATAATATTTAATTGGAAAAGATTATCAAAAATTCACACCACAACAATACTAAACTAATTCATGGTGTCTCTTTTATTAAAAATTTTAGTAATATCACTACGTCAAAATAGTTTGCACATATAGTTTATGAGCAGTTGCTTATGATTCTTAATCGAGTCAAGATTCAGAATCTCGCTGAGAGCTATAGTCATTTGTCAAGTAACAGGATGTCTATAGTTTTACATAACGACATATAAAAATATATTAAAGCAGGCACGTTTTATAAAAGGTTGCGGAATAGACTTTCAATAAAAATTCTGATGATATAGAAAATATATTAGAGTGACACTTATACTACTATTAGTGTACTAAAGTTCTATCATGCTAGAGCTATGAGTTATATATTTTTATAAACTTTCTATATCTATATATCCCGTAAACGTTCAAATAACCCACTACGACGCTTAGATGGCGCGCTAATAGCCTTCATTAATACCCCATCTCCTGCATATAATGTAAGCCTATTACGTGCACGTGTAATAGCCGTATAGACTAACTCACGAGTTAATAATGGCAAGTAATATTTTAGCAATACTACAACCGTGTGATCAAATTCAGAACCTTGAGATTTATGTACAGTCATCGCATAGACTGTTTCATGTGCAGGTAATAGACTAATCTGTATAGATTTAACTGTTCGATCCGGAAGGAGGAAATGTACACGTAACTCACCACGAAGATCTCGTAAAGTAATACCAATATCCCCGTTATATAATCCTAATGCACTATCATTACGTGTAATCATAATGGGTCTGCCTAAATACCAGCCTTCTGATAAGTACTCAATTAAACCGCTATTCCGCAATCCACACTCGATCTGTTGATTCAATCCGATAACACCTAATGGTCCTACATGCAGTGCACACACAACTTGAAACTTGCTGAATGTTTCCAGTAGGCTCGCAGCATCATCTCCAACTCTCACCCGTTCTAGGTAATAGCTATATCCTGCGATACACATTGATAAAAGCTGATGATATTCATCAGTAGTTGACAGTGAATGAATTAAGACATCATTAAAACCTCTATTGATTATTTCCTGTGCTTGTACAACATTACCACAATTGACAACAGAAGCTAATTGGCTTATGCCAGATTTAACGTTAAAACGATAGCTCTTACGTAGTAAACATAAGCTATCTCGAATAGCCACTTCTACATTTATTTTCTGCCCCTCTAATAAACACCCTGTTAAACGGCTTAACTCTATAGCACGATCTTCGCTATACCCAAGTTGTGCAAAATGACAAATATCCCCTAATATCGCCCCTGCCTCTACTGAAGCCAACTGATCGCAATCACCGAGAAAAATAACACGTGCGTGCTTTGGTAAAGCCGTTATTAAATGCGTCATCATCTGTAAATCAATCATTGATGCCTCATCCACTACTAGCACATCTAGAGGCAGCCGATTACTATGATTATAGCGACTACATTGACTATAGGACTGCACTCCTAATAACCTATGCAGTGTTGCTGCTGTACTCGGGAATAAAGCACGTTGTGCCGACGTTAATTCCAGAGTGCGGCTAATGCTGATAATTGATTCACTTAATCTTGCTGCTGCTTTTCCAGTTGGCGCAGCTAATTGAATCCGTAGCTGAGAATGCTTATCAAGTTGAATTAGTGCCGCCAATAATTTAGCTACTGTAGTAGTTTTGCCGGTACCTGGTCCGCCAGAAATAACAGAAATTTTACGAGTTACAGCTACCGTAGTAGCAATCCTTTGCCAATCTAGTGTATCACCATTCACGCTAAACAGACGGTCAAGAATATTACGAAACTGCACCGCATCTGCCACCTGATATTTGCAATTACTTTTAAAAAATTCAGCAACCTCGCTTTCATTCTTCCACATACGATGCAAATACAAACGTTGACCTTGTAATACTATCGGTTTAGCACAGCTTCCATCGCTTACTGCAGTACATGCCATAAGACGCTGATTCCAGCTTGCACTATTCGGCTGCCCTGCAGCTAACCAGATTGACTTTGCTAGTTCCGGATGGAGTCCAGAAAACAATTTCCCTATCTGTAACTGATCTAACATCAAACAAACATGACCCTTCCCTGCCGCTGCGCTCAAGCAGGCTGCAGCAAGAAGAATATCAGGTGCATCTTGAGATGCTACCATATGAGCAAAATAAACATCCAGTGGTCTTAGTATACCAATTGACACAGCCTTATCTAGCAGTGCTAACATTATTGATCCTTCGTAATAGCATGTCCATTGAACAATAAATCTATGTCTTCTACTAATTTTTTTTCTAGGCGGCAAGAAAAAATACCATTTCCTAAAACCGCCTTATCAACGCCACGTAAGAATAAATAAATCACATCACCAAAATGGCGATTATAATCATAGTCAACTAATCGATGTCTAAGATAGCGATGCAATGCTAGGGTATAGAGTTGATATTGTAGATCATAACGATGTTTCATTATCTCCTTTTCTATAGATGCCCTAGTGTACGCGCTGCTATCCTCACCAAGCCAGTTAGATTTATAATCTAACAAATAATATTTTCCTTTCCAGTAAAACACTAAATCAATAAAGCCTTTTAACATACCTTGCACTTGCTGAAAATCGAGCGTCGGACACCTAGAAGATAGCGTGTCATAGCGTTTGACTAGTGCATCTAAATCTTTCGCTTGTAACAATCGATTTATTGGCATATAGAATTGTAATTCTGCTTGTTTATCTTGTGTGCCTAACCCTGCTAAAAAAAGCCCTTTTTCATTTATTGGAGTATTCAATATAACCCTTATCCATGTCAGTAAAACAGGGTGCCAATCATCAGCTAAACCTTGCTGTTGTAATTGTTGTAATATAAGATAATCATCTAAAGGTTCGGTATAATTAAGGGTCTTTAATACATTATGCAAAAATATACCTGATGCTGCTCCACGAGGAAAAGTATGGGGTGTATATGTTAGCTCGCTATTTACTTTTTTCTCCATAGTAACATCGCCATCAAATGGCGGTGTTATATATTTCTGGATTGAACTGCTACTTTGTTGAATTAATTGTGTATAGCTCGTGATATGCCAAAAATCTTGGATATGCCGCGTGAAATGTTTGGCTGCTAGCTTTTTCGATGTTAATGTTTTGTTTTCCCAAGCCTCTTCGTTTAAGCTCTCTATTTTAGAGAGTGATATACCGCTATCAGTTAAATGTTGCAAACGTTCATACAAATAAACAGAATCGCCTGATTGTCCTGCCTGTATCAAATAGCCTAAGGCACTACGGTGTACATCTGTATTATTTTGTTTATTTCGTATGCCATAATGAATTAATGGCGCTATTCCGATACTAGTATGATAGACAGAGCGGGTCAAAGCTACATATAGCAAACGTAGATCTTCTGCTAAGCGTGTTTTTTCTACTAAAGATAAAATGGCTGTGTTTGAGCTATTGCCATGGAAATGTTTTTCTTTACTTTCTCGAAAATTTACTATGAATGGTAAAAATACAAGATCAAACTCTAATCCTTTAGATTTGTGAATACTAATTACTTGCACTAGATGACAATCGTTGACCAACCGCAATGGATGATGATCTGATTCTCGATTAGTCGTTGTAATTTTTTGTGATAACCAACGAACCAAGGCACTATCACTTTCCAACTGCACAGTAACTTCCTGTAATAATTCAGCCAAATGCAGTACGTTAGTTATACGCTGTTCACCACCATCGCTAGCTAGTAAATTTTCTGCTATATGGTGTATCTTCATGATTTCATTTAACATAGACAATATCCCGCTCTGCCTCCAGAGTGCACGGTATTTACCAAACTCATCCACTAAGGCATTCCAAACATATTCGTCGTTAGTTAAAGCCGAAATCTTGATTGCATCTAGCCCCATCAAGCCAGTTGCCATAGCACTACGCAACTTGTATTGCTTCTCAGGTGCCAAGACCGCCTGCAATAACCATAGCAAATCTTTAGCTTCTGGCGTATCAAATATACTATCTTGGTTTGAAAGATAACATGAGGGTATCGATAATGCACTTAACGCATTACATACAAGGTCTGCCTCATTGCGATTTCTCACCAATACCGTAATATTGGAAGCTTGTACTGACCGTCTAAATATACCATTATATAACCAGGCTTGCCCTTTCTGTCCAGCAGTAAGCCAATCACGTATTTTTGTCGCACATAACCGTGCCATTAGTTGCTGGTAATTATTTGCACTGATTAATTTACCCGTTTGTAACCAAAACTGTATGGCTGGCTGTGATTGATTGTGCAACTGAAAAACTAGACCTTGATTCTTTTGCGCTGCGCTAACTTTCTTGAAATTGATTTGGCCCAATAGAAAAGGCTTGTCTAATTGGCAAAACAACCTATTAATACTATCTACCATAGCAGGAGATGATCGCCAGTTAGTATCAAGGGTATAATGTGCTGTAATCTCAGAATAAGCACGCATATAAGTAAAAATATCAGCGCCTCGAAAAGAGTAAATGGCCTGTTTAGGATCACCAATCAAAAGTAAGCTACAGTTTAACTGTCCGATATATAGTTTCTTAAAGATCCGATATTGCTTTGGATCAGTATCTTGAAATTCATCAATGATTGCAACGGGATATTGTTGACGGATCGACTGTGCCAATTTTTCCCCATCAGTGCTTTGTAATACTGTATCCATTTGAGCCAGTAAATCATCAAAACTTAGCTCAGAACGCTTTTTTTTCTCATATTGAATCGAGCGACGTATTTCACTCAGTGCACGTGATATAATTAAATAACGAAGCGTTAATGGCGTGGAAAAAAGTTCATCAATAGCAATAAATAATTCATGATGTGGTGCTTGACCGTGCTTAGTTTTTTGTAGCAATACTGATTGACGGAAGTTATATAATGCTTTTGGTAACTGATAATCTAATGTTTCCTTCATCGTCCATTCATTTACTTTGCAAAACCAATTCAGTAAATTTTTTCTATTGTAGCTACGCTTATCAATATCTGACTGGAGGATTAATATCTCTAATTCACAGGAAATCCTTTTCCAATACAACTTGACAGTATCTATACTTGTAATCATTTTTGCATGGTGCATAAGCATTGTTTCTTCATTCGTATGTAGCTTTCTTAGCATAGGCTCCTCAACATTCCAATAGCTAGAAATATCAGCTAGAAATGCTTCAGGGTCACTCCATTCTTGACTTACTAAATGAGCAATAGCTAATGGAAGAGGGTAAAAGTGACGACGCCAAAAGTCTGCACATGCTTGCCTACGTAGCACTATTTCATCTTTTATTAGGGTTTGTTTAAACAACATACCAAATTCAAAAGCATAGTGAGTTACCATGCGATGGCAGAATCCGTGAATAGTATAAATTGCTGCTTCGTCTATCTGCTGCTCAGCTAAAAGTAATTGTGCGGCGGCATTAGATATATCTTCTATCTCATTTAATAAATCTGAAAATAAAGATTTTTGGTTTTTAGGTCGTACACAAGCAAGACGCAGTTCGTGGATATTATTTCGAATACGTCTACGTAGTTCTTCTTTAGCAGCCTCTGTAAAGGTCACCACTAGAATTTCTTTAACCGTTAATGGCCTGAAAAATGCGTTATCTTTACCAAGTCCAAGTAGCAAACGTAGGTACAGTATACCAATAGTAAAAGTCTTTCCTGTTCCCGCTGATGCTTCAATGAGTCTTTCGCCAAATAATGGTAAAGTTAACGGATTAAGTTTTTTCAGAATTTTCTCACTTATATTGTCAACACCTTACAAAGCATAACTTTCTATAATTTTGAGACATGGCGATTTGTGATTTAATACTTCAATTCAACATGGCCTACTTTATGCTGCATAGCAATAAGGTACTGTAATAACAATACCTGTCAATCAAATTTTGATATATCAAAAAAGCACAATCACTATTAAAAAACATTATCTGAAAATCACATTACTTTTTATCAGTCATTTATGTTAATGCTTTTAATTAATAAAAACTTGTTATTACTATCAAAAAGCATATTACTCATTTTTAATTTTATGCATTTTGTACTTTTTTAACTGAAATGTTAAAGATGCTAATATAATCAGGATAGATTTTTTTTTGAAAAAAAAAGAGATAGAACACACCCATTCATTGATTATTTAAAATAAACAGCATGTAAGTTATTTTACTCCATAATATTTATATGTTTGGTAAATAGTTTAATAAAAACTTAATGAATGTTTTAATAATATTAAAACAATTCTCTAGATCAGTTATCTAATGCTGTTCAAACTACATGGAAGGTATGATTTCAACATAATATCAATAAAATGATAACTCTAATCATTCCTATCCTGTAGATTATAAATAGTATCTTGATGTAGTTGGATCTTTTTAATTAGTTACTTTCCGTATTTTTTTACAACAATAAATAGCATAAAATATATTTTGATTAATGCTTACTTTGATGGTAAATGTGCTTCTTAATGCATAACTATACGTTCCATAAATTTATATAATGGAAGTTATATCTAAATTATTTAGATTACTTTCCAGCATTGAAGTCATATAAGCATCATGACTACGAGTAAAGTATAAAATTAATTTATATGAAACTTTGCTAATGGCATAAAATAGCGTTCTGCTTCAACAAAAATTTTTTCTAAATCATTATTATCTAAATCTATCGGTCGGAATACTCTTTGTATATAATGGTCTTCTCTTTCACCAGGTATACGTATATTACCTTTCCAAGCTTGTAATAGTTTTTCCTTTGCTCTTTTTTGAGTTTCTTCTTTCCAGTCAATCTCACGTGTTTCAGGCTGATAACATTGTTTTAGCCACGCCCATCCGCTTTTTTTGAGTAACAATAGCGGTTGGCATAGACCACGCTGATACCCTGCTATCAATTCAGATAAATATTTCTTAGCATCTTCCAGTGTAAGCGCTTCAAATCGCCAGGTTGAATTTTGACGCCCATACATGCGACTAATGCCAGTACCACCAGCACAGCAGTATAATAGGTGTTCCAACCATAGCAAAAGGCCATCTACTGCTGATAGTCTAGAAGACCTCCATCGAAGCAAACCATTATCTTGTACTTGATGTAACCAACCAATGATATGTATACCATCAATATTAATATCTATTTCTATGCTATTATAGGTATTATACTCAGCGCGTACTTTAGCGGCTAATAAATACATCTCTTCCTGCTGTTTTTTCCAATAAATCTCACCAAAAGCACCGAAGGGTAATTCGCCATTAGCACGTATTTTCTGAAATAGATAGCTTAGATTGCGATCCTCAATTAAGGTGTTCAGTAGCTGCTTATTTACATTATAACTTCCACGGTTATCCAATGAAAAGGGTTCCTCATTAGGTAGTCTTTTCGCTTCTAAATTAAATCTGATACCAAGACGAACTTGGAAGAAAGCCCGTATCGGATGATTGTAGAACCTTCGCAGCTCATCCAATGAAATTTTCTGTTGATTTACAGGCAGAAGTGGTTGACGAAAATGTTTATACGCTGTGCTAAACCTGCTTGCAGCCGGCAACCATTCAGCAGCGTAGCTTTGCTGATGTGTACCGGGTATAAAATTTTCAGCAGAGAATGGCATGCGCGCATGCCAGTTCAGTAAGTACTCAGTCATTCGCTTAGCACTACTGTCAGTATCTAAATACTCATCACCAGGTAAGCAATAACTGTGTGCTAGATACTCCAATAACTCGGTAACTAACACTGAAGGATAACGTTCTCGATTATCTTGAATAGCACGACCGATAAAACTAATATATAATTTCTGCTGTGCTGCTAGTATTGCTTCAAGAAAAAGATAAAGATCATCGTCACGTCGGTTACGATCACCGCACTGCGGTTGCTGTGCCATGAGGTTCAATCTAAGCGTAGGCTGGATTTGTGGATAAACTCCGTCATTCATACCTAATAGGCAGATTATTTTAAAAGGAATAGAACGCATTGGCATTAATGTGCAGAAGTTTATTTTGCAAGCCATAAAATGCTGGCTTATTCTGGTCTGATCAAGATGCTCCACTAGATCATCTCGAAGAACACTAAATGATATTTTAGTTGTATAACGTGCCGTTAATCCAAAGTTAATTATTTGCTGCCATTGTTGTTTAATCAGCGTTAACGCCACTTGGTTTTCTTTATCCTGCACAAAGAAGGCATTTATGAGATGTTGGCATAATGGCAACCATTCTTCTAACGGCCGCATTTTACTTAAAAATTGTCGCCAGTAGCTAAAATTATTCATTATATCAGCGAGTTTGCCAGCCAACTCAGCATCCAGTCCGCTTGATGCATCATATGGTAAGATACCATTCCAATCGCCATCTTTGCTGTCCATTGCATAACCTAGCAACATACGTGTAATACCAAAATGCCAGGTATGTTGTCCAGTTACTGGTAGATCTAGATCACGTACGTTGTCATTATCTAAGCCCCAACGTATACCGGATTCATAGATCCAATGACGTAATATATATAACTCTTCTTCATTGACGGCAAAACGAGCTGTAAGCATAGGCACTTCAAGGAAAGCTATTACATCTTCAGCTATAAACCGGCTTTGTAGCAGATTAAGTAATGAAATAAAGGCTTTTAGCATAGGATGCTGTAGAGGTGTTTTGCGATTAGCAATTACAAACGGTATTTTACAATCAGCGAGATTTTTTCCGAATACGGCCTGAATGTAAGGAGTATATCTGTCCATGTCTGATATCATGACAATGATATCGCGAGGTTGTAATTCTAGATCTTCTTCTAGCATCTTAAGCAATTGATCATGAAGTACTTCTAGTTCTCGCTTCGGACTATGGCAAACATGAAAACATATAGAATGGTCTTCAGGATTTAGCTGACTCTTGGCAAGGCTATTCTCACATGTTTCTGGTGTACTTCCAATAATTGCGTGATTTTCTAATTCTAATATATTGTGTTGCATGGCGTGCAACATATTATTAGCAGGGATATCAACAAAGGCCTCGATTTCCTGTATTCCTTCTAATTGCGATAATAGGTATAGATAGTCCCCCCCTAATTTTCCCAAAGAAGCCAAAATAGGATTATAAAGCGGTTGTTCTAATTTACTGTTAAACAACTGTTCAACCGGTTTTTGCTCACGCAATGGTTTTTTTTGCTGTATTTGGCATTCAGGAGAGAGTTTACAATTTGGTACACGCGATAGAAATGTATTTGTAATATCACCCCAATAGTAGCGGCAAGGGTTCATAACCATTAAGTGAATATCTATGTGACGACTAAGTGACTGAAAAACATTTAGATATACTGGTGGAAGAGATGAAATCCCACAGATAAATACCCGACTAGGCAAGCTGACAGGACAATGTTTAGCATTATTTAGAGCACTAATAAAGCGGTTATATAAGTTAGCTCGATGACATGCTGATTGCTCTAATTCATACGTATATTCAACTAATCTTGCCCACAATAGAGGCTGCCATTGCTGACTGTTATCTAAGTTAGAAGTGTATTGGCCTTGCTGCCAACTTTCGAGCCATTCAGGGCGAAAGACTAAATATTGGTCAAAAATATCAGCTATCCGACCAGCTAACTGATAAATTTTACGTTTATCTCTATCATCGGTGAGATAAAGTTGCAACGGCGCAAAAGCCGGAAAACTTAACAACTCTTGTAAAAGCCACATTATTTTCCAAGTCATGGCCTCTTTACTAAAATCGCTCTCTTTCGGAATATTTGGCAATACTGTGATACACATCTCCCAGATAAAAGTGGCTGGCAGTGGAAAAGAAATATTAGCAGTAATACCTAACTTCTCCGCTAATTGTATCTGTAACCATTGCGCCATACCGAAGCTGTGCACTATGATAACTTCATGTTGAAAAGGATTATTTAATGGATCTCTAGCTATTAACGTACTCATTAGAGTTGTTAATACATCTAATTGATTAGAATGATAAACTGTAAACATATTTACTACCTTGCAAAAACTTTTAAATTATTTGTTAGTACAATAGCTAATGGATCAGTTACACATTATTCTGTAATCTATATCTTGCATTATTATCTGGTACAGAAATGAACAATTTTAATTACTGAATTTATAAAACACTTATCAATTAATATTCTATTATGATGCAATAATACTGCAGTCAGAATGCTTTTACATAATGTAGTAATAAATACTATGATACTATCAATAATAATATATTTGATCTTTATCAAAATTCTTGACAATGAAGATGATGCGAATGAATATTATTCGTATAACATATATATAAAGATTAAGGATTGATACTATAGACAAAATTCATTAGTAACTAATTACTGACATAGCTACTGTTTGGCATATGGTAATAGTAAAAGATGAGAGGCTTAAATACTCATTAACTATAATGATGAAGGATTTATCCAATAAATATAATAATTTGTATTACTTTTAACAAATATTACTCAACGTTACTCTTTTATTATATTTTATATTATATATCAATATAAATAATTTACCTCTGTTGTCAGATGATTACAGTGTTTCTATTATTCATGAAATATTTAAAGTTAAAATTCCTAAGGTATTTAATATGGTTATAAAAATTTATCATTCCATATAATTAACGTATGTCATGATATGCATAATAGAGTAAACCAAATAAAACCAGTCTAGGAAACTTATGCTAATTTTTGTTTATATCAGTGATAGAGCTATATATGAATAATCTATGTTATTAGATATTTAGTAGAAAAATTAGACTCAATACAATCTGCTCCTTATAACCATAAATAAGTTAACTTACTGAGAACGTAGTCTTTCGCTCATCTTCTACTCTTGCTGTATTTTATGTGTACGTTGTCTTAGACCAAACCAACCTATTATCAAGATAATAGCTAGCACCGGTATACTTGCAATAGTCACAGTACCAATAGGATAGTCAAATGCCATCATAATCAACACTGACACAAGGAAGGATAACGTTAAATAAGAGGTAAAAGGAGCACCTGGCATATGGAATGCCAACGGCTTGATGTATCCTTCCTGAATGCCTTTTCGCAGACGCATGTGACAAATAATAATAAATATCCAGGAACTGACAATACCTAATGAGGCAATATTTAATACAATTTCAAACATTCTATGAGGCAGCAAATAATTTAAAAATATACCTATTATATAGATACTACAGGTTACTAATATACCACTATAAGGCACTTGCTGGTTACTCATCTTAGCTAATACCTTAGGGGCGGACCCACCCATGGATAATGAATGTAAAATGCGACCTGTCGAATAAAGACCGGAATTTAGACTGGATAACGCAGCAGTCAATACCACAATATTCATGATCGTACCAATATAAGGTATACCGCATTTACTGAAGAAGGTTACAAAAGGACTTTCTCCTGCATGATAAGCATTCCATGGCAACAATAATACCAGTAGTAGTACAGAGCCCACATAGAATAGGCCAATACGCAATATAATGTTGTTAATTGCTTTCGGCAAATTTTTTTTTGGCTCTAGACACTCACCGGCCGCAGTGCCAATTAGCTCAATTCCAGCAAAAGCAAAGATAACTCCTTGGACTAATAATAGTGATGGTAAAACTCCATGTGGGAAGATTCCACCGTTTGCTATAATCAGATGTAATCCGTAATTGTTGCCTTTCAATGTAATATCGATACTAAGTAATACTACCCCTACTATTAAAAATAATGAGATGGCCGTAACTTTAATTAGAGAAAACCAGAACTCTATTTCAGCAAACCACTTCACACCGATCATGTTCATAGTCGCCACTATACCAAGGGTACAAAACGCAAAAATCCACTGTGGTACTACTGCAAAGTCAGTCCAATAGTGCATATACATTGCGATGGCAGTTATATCGACAATACCAGTCATTGCCCAATTCAGGAAGTACATCCAGCCAACGATATAAGCTGCTTTTTCACCTAAAAACTCACGAGCGTAAGAGACAAAGCTTCCACTAGTAGGACGGTATAAAACTAACTCTCCTAACGCGCGTAAAATAAAGAAAGAAAAAAAACCACATACAAGATAAATTAGTACCAATGACGGACCAGCTATTGCCAAACGTCCACCCGTGCCTAGAAATAGGCCCGTGCCAATGGAGCCGCCAATAGCAATCATTTGTATTTGCCTATTACCCATGCTTTTTTGATAACCTCTTTCATGGGTTTCAAGCCAACGGCTTGTAGACATTTTCTTGTCATGTGCATATTTACTATGTGATTGTATCATCTGTATTATTCACTTCTCTATGATTAACCATGTCTTTGAATAACTGTTTATTATTAATAGCATAATGATCTTCAAAAATATTCTATATATTTCTTGTGTATGATAGTAGCTACTAAATAATAATAGCTATGCTAAATACTCTTATAAAATAAGGAAAATACTGCAAAATGCGTTAAAGATAGGAATTTCAATTTCAAGTTAAATTCGTGTTTAAAATGCTCTTTCTCCATACTCGTTATGGCAAATGACTGGCATGCTATTTATACTAGAAGCTAAAAAAACTAAAATACCACGATCATACGTGTAAATAAGATAATGCAGGATACTACGCTTACCTAACTACAAGTATCAAAGCATAGAATGTAGACAACAACAGAATGGATATAAGAATATGCAATTGAAGGAAATACGGCACTAACTTATTATCTTGTATAGATTAAAATCGAGTTAATCATGCATAGATTATACATGGCAATATACTCGAATGACGCATAGCCTAAGATAGAGGCGGTAATGAAATGTTTGGTTTATATACTATATTTAAGCAATTATCGTATGCTTCGTCGCAACTCTGCTACAGTAGAGCACTGTAGCATTTAAATCACTACTTCAGATAATAACCATCATTCAATAGTGAATATTATAGCATATAATGCGGGACTACATCTAATTCATGATATATTAAATCACATATAGATGAAGATAACACTTTATTTCATGTACGAAATAAATAGTGCTACATCACTAATATTACGAAATATTATTATTTATATTAGTGATCTTATACATGATATCTAAAAATTATATTGATCATATATTTTAAACGAATTTTTAATATGCATTATATGTAATGTGATAGCAAATAAATTTTTTTATATAATCACCTAAAGCAATAAGGATATAAATGCTTACGATTCTGATCACAATATGAATAATACATTATTTTATGTAACTTAGCAATGTAATTAAATTTTTTAAAAAAATTATTTTTCCCATGATTAATAAAATTTTTCAAGAAAAATAAATGTCTATTACCCAATAAAGTAAAATTACCTATTGTTTTTACTTTTGCTTAAA
Source organism: Serratia symbiotica (assembly GCA_900155695.1). Lineage (GTDB taxonomy): Bacteria > Pseudomonadota > Gammaproteobacteria > Enterobacterales > Enterobacteriaceae > Serratia_E > Serratia_E symbiotica_A. Next base: position 41,163 of record FUHL01000001.1, on the reverse strand, counting down.
TGTAATTAAATCCTATAATTTATATAAATTTTATATTTTACAGACAAGAAAATTATGTTATGCGTTAATTTAAACATATGTTTTTATTATAAAATAATAGCTATATATGCATTTTTCTGCCCTGATTAAGGCATCTATAGAAAGACAAGATAAATAATCTATAAAGTACTTTAATATTTTATAAAGCGAATTAACAGCATGTCCTCATTGCATGAATAATGGATAATAAAATTATATTTTAATTAACACATCATATTTCACAAGTAAATTCTTAAGCAAGTTAATGTTATAGAAAAACAGAAATAAATCTCAAGCATTAAACTGTTAGAATTCTATAATTAATGAATTATCAACACTTATTATATCCTATGAAAATGAAGTAAAAACATACACATGGACATCGACATCAATATGTACTTGCCATATCAATATCTGTGTAAATTATTCTCTTATACAACAGTCATTATACTACCATAACGGTCATTATATTAAATAATAAATCTGGAGATGCAGTTAAACACATTTAAGTCCTGCTTGATACTGAATAGCATGTAGGCAATATATCAAATAAATGATGGTCTAACAATAACTATTTATCTTATACAAGATGAGGGATTATGAAATAGCTATTTGTATAATGTTTGATCTATATATAACCAAGAAAAACTTTATATAAAAACTAATAAACAAAACATCTGACTTTTTCAAAAACATGCAGCATGACCATACCTGTATAAATATTAAACAATAACTTATTGATCTCAGAATTGCATCGCCTAATAGATTAACACGATCTCAATATCAATGCTATAAAAGTCAATAATTATAGCAATTATATTGTATCTTAATCTTTTAATACGACTATTATGAATAATGATAAATAGTCAAAAATAAATAGTAGGTTTTATATTTACTAAATGGTATTAATATTTTTTCATTACTAATAGATTTTATATTTATTAAATAGTTATCCGCTGCAGAAGAGCACTATTTATAGTATAAATTATATTTTTAGATCTCTATATGCAATTTAATACTTAGTTAACCATAACATTGACGAAATAAATCTTAGATTTTATAAATCTTTATATGTAAAGAAACAAATTTTCAATGAATTTTCTGATGGATATCTGAAAATTTTATTCGTGAAATGCTTGATTTATATCTTTTATCTCAAGAGTAAATATTGAAGAAGTATTATGTATGATATTCTCCGATAGAAAAGAGAGAAAGAAGAATATTTTTTAAATACGATGCCTATAAAGGAAGTTACATATTCTATGCAATACCGCTAACAAATCAGACGCATTATGATAAATATATACCCCATTTAGTTAAAAACCTTTCCAACGCAATGGAAACCATACTATGAATTTACATGAATATCAGGCTAAACAATTATTGGCTAAGTATGGCTTGCCAATACCTAATGGCTACATTTGCACCACGCATCAGGAAGCAAGAGAGGTTATATGTAAAATAGGCGCTGGTCCATGGGCAGTTAAATGTCAGCTCCATGCTGGAGGACGATATAAAGCTGGCGGTGTTAAAATAGTTAATAGTAAAGAAGATCTCTGTACTTTCGCGGAAAAATGGTTCGGAAAACGTCTTGTGACGTACCAAACTAACCCAGAAGGTCTACCAGTACATAAAATCCTCGTTGAAAAAGTAACAAATATCAATAAAGAACTATACTTAGGTGCCATTATTGATCACAGCGCTTATCGCATAGTATTTATAGGATCTCCTACAGGAGGTGTTAATATTGAAAAAGTAGCGCAATCTACCCCTACACGAATCTTTAAAATAGCTATCGATCCATTAATAGGACCACAGCCTTGCCAGGGACGTGAGCTAGCGTTAAAACTAGGATTAATTAGTAAGCAAGTTAGCCAATTCGTAAAAATATTTATAGGGTTAGCAACCCTATTCCTAGAACGTGACCTAGCAATGCTTGAGATAAATCCACTAGTCATAACAAAAGAAGGTGATTTAGAATGCCTTGATGTTAAAATTAAAGTTGATAGTAATGCTTTATTTCGTCAACCTGAACTAAGTAAGTTGCGCGATCTGTCGCAAGAAGACGAGCGTGAATCTCGTGCATTAAAGTGTAACCTAAATTATGTATCGCTTGATGGTAATATTGGCTGTATGGTTAACGGTGCTGGATTAGCAATGGGAACCATTGATCTTATTAATCTGTATGGCGGAAAAGCGGCCAACTTCTTGGATATAGGCGGTAGAGTAACTAAAGAACATGTCATGGAAGCATTTAAAATTATTCTATCTAATGATAAAGTTAAAGTGGTGCTAGTTAACGTCTTCGGTGGTATCGTTCGTTGTGATATAATTGTTGACAGTATCATAGGAGCTGTTGCTGCGGTTGGCATTAATATTCCAGTCGTAGTTCGTCTAGAAGGCAATAATGCTGAATTAGGTATCAAAAAATTAGGAGCGACTTTTATTAATATTATTACTGCAAATAGCTTAATTGATGCAACTCAAAAAGTTGTTGCAGCAGCTGAGAGTAAATAATGTCCATTTTAATTGATAAAAATACTAAAGTCATTTGCCAGGGTTTTACTGGACGCCAGGGTACTTTCCACTCTAAACAAGCGATAGATTATGGTACCAAAATAGTTGGTGGTGTAACTCCAGGTAAAGGTGGTTCTTTGCATCTCGGATTGCCGGTATTTAATACTATGTATGAAGCAGTTGAAGTGACAGGAGCTACTGCATCAGTAATTTATGTCCCTGCACCTTTTTGTAAAGATTCTATTCTTGAAGCTATTGATGCCAACATTAAATTAATAATAACTATTACCGAAGGTATTCCAACGTTAGATATGTTGACAGTAAAAATGCTGTTAGATAAAGCTGGCGTACGTATGATTGGACCCAATTGCCCAGGCATTATAACCCCCCATGAATGCGTCATTGGTATTATACCTGGCCATATTTGTCATCCCGGGCCAGTAGGGATAATTTCTCGATCTGGAACACTGACCTATGAAGCAGTGAAACAAATAACTGATGTTGGTTTAGGCCAATCGACTTGTGTTGGTATTGGCGGCGACTCCATATCTGGTTCAAATTTTATTGATATCTTACCACTATTCCAGAAAGATGCACAAACCGAGGTAATCATAATTATTGGCGAAATTGGTGGTAACTCTGAAGAAGAAGCTGCAGCCTACATTAAAGAATACATTACTAAGCCAGTCGTAAGTTACATTGCTGGAATGTCCTCTCCTACAGGAAAGCGTATGGGTCATGCTGGTGCAATTATTTCTGGTGGTAAAGGCACTGCATATGCAAAATCTGTAGCAATAGCAGCGGCAGGAGGACACAATGTTCTTAGCTTAGCGGAAATTGGTAATACAGTAAAATCAGTATTAAATTTTTAATAAGGCCATCGTATTCACTATAAATTGTGAGTAATATGTCATCATAATGTATTTATCTTCTAGCATGTACGTTAATACATAAGTGAAGAGGGTATACTAGCAGATATAATCATTACTAGAATTACGAAGAAAATATGAATGGGTTTTAGTAGCCATTATTTATAATATAATAGCTGCCGAAAATTTTTAATTTATTAAATCAGTTTATACACCACTATGCCGATGATAATACAAAATGATGTTACTGTACATATTTTAAGTAAAATTACTTTCTATTATAATAGCAATGTGCCACATATTTAATGCGGCATCATTCAATCGAAATGATTATTTAATAATGTAAGAGAATTAAACATGGTATATGATTAATATAAAAGTACTTACATATTTTTTTTATGATCTACACTCACATTAGTGACATCACTAAATTATTTAGCAATTGAAAGCGCAGTTGTATATACCTTTGGTAGTATATACTTAACTTGGAAATTTAAGTCTTATTGTACTATATGCAGATGGCTAAATAAAGTGCAAATATATTACATATAAATTTATATTTTTTATAGTAATTTTATACATTAACTCGTATATATTATACATAAACTCTTATAAAGAGCAGTGGTGAAAAAAGGTCATTGAGGCTTAGTGACAAGCTTGAACATTCTTTAGACATTTATGTATCTTGCTTTTCAAAATGTAATAATTATAGTTTGTATGTATTTATATCGTGCTTGAAATGATATCACCTCAAATCACCCTTCTTTACTATAGTACTCCTAATGGTAGTATGTATTATACAAAAGAAACGTTTGTATCAAATAAGCAAATTGTGGGAAAAATTTATGTTATCAACTATACATAATAGTTGATATTGATTTCTAATTTCTGCAGGTAGTATAAGTATAATATGAAAAAATTCTTAGTTATCCTCTAATCGTAACTTTTTAATGCACTTACTAGTTAAAAAATAGAAGCGAAGATCAACTATCTTTACATACGTTTTAATATACAAAATTTTATAATAAAACAGTTAGCGCTAGATAATAAAACATTCTATCTAAGCAACTTATTGATTATAGATTAAACATTATATTTTTTCGGAAGGACAGAGATTCGAACTCTGGGAGCTGTTATGCTCGACGGTTTTCAAGACCGTTGCCTTCAACCACTCGGCCACCCTTCCAGCTCATGCAGTGTAATAATTATACCAGTCTTAATATTTTATGTCTACTGTATATTTAAAAAACCGATCACTTTTAAAGTTAGATTATATTCTGCTTAAGATCTTGACTTCTAAAGATTAAGAATAATTGCAGGATTATTAATCTTTTCTCAAAAAGAATGATGTTATAAAATCAGTATAAAAGTTCAGCATAATACAATGCTAGGGATAACTAACTAGTTGTAGAATATAAATATCATATAATCATAATATTATTATCATACGATTTACTTAAGAACTAGTTGCTATTATATCATTATTTCAAATAACGAGCATATCATGCAATGATATTAATAAATTTATCACATTTACTTGCATCAATGTTATCTGTAGCTAAATCAAATATTTAGCATATAGCACCATCTTAAATACATAGTATTTAAGATATATTAAAAAACAACATATGCGTGCTTTTGATTTATAATAGTCTGTAATTAATTTCTATAATCATTCATTTTTAATTATTAATATCCTCTTATTTATTATGTAGTATAAAATTCGCTGATATAATATTATTTTAAATTTCACCATTAGAATAAGTGCTGAGCCTTTCTATTATTGTTTATACTTAATAGTCATGACTAACCATAAGTATATAAATGTGATTTCTATCATGTGTTTCTAATGCTATATTCTAATTAGAATGTAAATCTGGTCTTTCTTTAAAGATAAATTATTTTATTGCTAATATTCACAGTTAGTGTAGAAATATATATTATTTCTAATTGTATAACAAAATATTTAGCTTACTATGCAAATTTATACAGACACAACATGATACTGTATCAAACCAATCAAGTATTGTATTATTAATCAATGATAAAGAGCTGTATTTATGATACAATTAAATAACCAATGTGATTTACCAAGGATTATTTTTGGCATGTTGTTTATCGGCGCCATGATCATAGCTAGTTTTTGGATCATTCAGCCATTTATTCTTGGATTAGCATGGGCTGCTATGGTAGTAATCGCCACTTGGCCTTTATTAATTAAGTTACAACAGTTATTGTGGGGTAGGCGCTCTCTAGCAGTTATAGTGATGACACTTCTGTTAATATTACTATTTATCCTACCAATTTCACTAATAATAGGAAGCCTAGTAGATAATAGTCACTTGATTATTACTTGGGCTAGCACGCTAGGTAGGCTTCATATGCCTAATCTTGTCTCATTAAAATTGTTACCGATATTTGGTGATAAAATTTATGATAGTTATCATGCTTTCGTAAATACTAACAGTACTGCTTTATTGGCAAAAGTGCAGCCGTATTTTGGCCAAACTGCAACCTGGTTTGTCACGCAGGCTATGAATATTGGACGCCTGTTACTACATTGTACGTTAATGCTATTATTTAGTGTAATACTGTACGAAACTGGTGAACAGGTAGCACTAGGCATTCGCAATTTTGCAGTTCGATTGGGAGATGATCGCGGTGATGCAGTAGTGTTATTAAGTGGACAAGCGATTCGTGCAGTAGCGCTAGGAGTAGTGGTGACAGCACTAATACAGTCAGTATTAGGAGGTATAGGATTAGCACTGAGTGGTATTCCCGCTGCTACTTGGATGACGATTATGATCTTTATATGCTGTGTAGCACAATTAGGACCGCTACCAGTACTGGTTCCAGCTATCATATGGCTATATTGGATAGGTGATACTACTTGGGCTACGGTGCTAGTAATATGGACTTTTATAGTGGCCACATTAGATAATGTACTGAGGCCTATACTTATCAGGATGGGGGCTGATTTGCCAACTCCGCTAATCCTATTAGGAGTAATAGGAGGATTGTTAGCCTTTGGCTTGATTGGCCTATTTATTGGACCAGTAGTACTTGCTATATCTTACCGTTTACTCACCGCGTGGATAAATGAAGTAAATCAACCAATTAATATACGAAAAGATATGGTAAAGAATCATGACAAAAGCTAATGCATTAAATGCTTTCCAAGTAAAACTGAGGGTTTATGATTATAAATATATTAATTAGTAATTATTATTTCAACTGATGAAATAAAAATCAAATACTATTTTTTTTATTAACACTCAATACCTAAATCTAATCAATCAGACTAAAACTTACTATTATTACTAGGCTGCTCTTAATCATACTCACTGCTTATATAATACTTGATTGATATTTACAGTTTCAATTTTTTTTATAGATAGATCATGATTTTCAATAAAATGCTATATTCTCAATCAATATTCTAAATCAATGCAGCCTAAACGGTAACGACAACATTCTCATGAAGAATAAAATACATTGATAGAATTATTTTTAATATCAAACATGCTCTATAGAGCTACTGCTTAGCATTGTATATATTATTATATAGATATAAATAATAAAATAATGCGAAATATTTCCGTCGAATACATCGAAAGCCATCTTATCTGAAAGATCAGCATGAATTCTATATTGAAATTTTGCCTGATATCTTACAATATGAACCTATGCTACTTCTATTAATTATAGCATTCTCAGTAATAAGATTAAGGCATTTTATTGCCTTGAGTATTTATTAAAATTGAATCTTTAATATTTTTTCATTAGTAATAATGAATTAAATTATTAGAAATAAAATTTCTATATCATTGATATAAACTATCTATTCCTTTTTCACGGCAAATATTATATGAAATATCTTTTATATAATAACTAGTTTAGTTTTGTTAGAGGCTCTCTATGGAGAGAAATAGTAATCACATTACATTTTTTATTAGCTATTTTCAAAATATTAGCTTATAAAAATTTTATTTTACTTTCAAGCCAAGATTGTAAAGGTCTACTAACCTAACCATTTTAATGAAAAATTAATGATGATAAAATACCTATCATAATTCTTCTATTAGAAGACTTCCGGATCGAGAAATAGCATACATGATGTATCCCGATATATACATTTCCCAACTATGCCAAATTCATTTATGTGATTTGTTAAGACTCATCAGTCATTATAAATCATTGATGACAAAAGCGAAATATCAGTGGGTTTTCATCTAGTTATGGTAGCCTATATAGTGTAAAATTTAGGTTTCAAACTCCCTATCTTCACTATGAGCAATAAAAAATACGCAGCAGGGTAATGTTTTTTACATCGCCTTGTAAAAACGTAATACAGTACATAATATATAGTGAATAATGTATGCTGTATGTGAAATATCGGTACTGTTTTGTTATTATTAGATTAACACAAATTTTGCGATAGCCAATATTTCGCAGCTTCACCCTTAAGTTATGTGCTAAAAATTACATCAATACTGTATTCAGACAGTAAAATGCAGTTTATTGACTAAGTTAAAAATACAGTGCAACGCGGATGTTATAAATATAAGCTAATTAATTACTTTCTATAAACACTCAATGGTATAATGAATGTACCGATAGAGCTATTGATCGGTAATCTTACAAAGAAGATCACCACTATATACTGTTCACTATTTTAGTTACGAGAGTATGGCTATCTACCAAACAGTAGCCAATCAACTTGATTGCTACAAATCAATAGTGTCAAGATATACAAAGAGTTCATTTATATATGTTGTAAGTAATATATAATTTCCGCATTGACTACATAGTCTTAAATGATCATAAGAAGATATTTTAAATTGCTGTACTTATGTTTTTATAGCATTTAACATGCTAATTTTGCTTAAATTAAGGGGGGGACGGATAATAATATAAGTGTACGGCCTTTATTTATTATATCAGTGAAGATCCTTTAGTATATTTTTGTCATCACATGTTACATAGATAGAGCTACGCTCTGTAATAACGATTTTCGTGCCAATCATTTTGACTCATTTCAAATAATTTCGTCTAAAAGTTGCCAGTAAGTTATAGTTACAGAATACTCGATTAGTATGCCTGAACGATGCTTCGCATTAGAAAATTAGGCAAATAGGACTTATCAGTCCGATCCTTAACACTGGAGATATTTCTTTAGATAAAGTCTAAGCTGTACAAGCAGTACACTGTATTACTATAAACATTGGTATCAATATAGATAGCAAGGATATTATCAAATTCTTCTATGGAAGCATCTGTACTGTAATAGATTTGGATTTATATAGCCTTACATAAAGTCCTGAAAGCAAAGAGTGTGTGTCATATCTATGCATTAATATCACTACTATATCGTATGGATCTCGCAAAAGAGGTATTCTATGGACTGAAATAAAATATATTTGATATGTTATAAAAATAAAGCGCAAGAAAGTAACAGAAACAGGCTATAATTTTAAAAGTTAGGAGGGGTCAATACACTACAGCTAAGTAAAACTACAATTTATTAGAATACACGCCGTCTAGTGCAGTTGAAATTAAATGCTGATAAATAAGAATACAAGCATCCATAAAGATATTTTTGCCTATAGTATTAATTACTCATTAATAGCAAGAAAATAGAAAAATATAGACTTATTATCGTTTAAGTAAATGATTAGTATGTTAAATACTTAACATATTTTATCTACTAAACACATATATTAATTTATTTAATTTCATCGCCTCCTTACTATCATACAATGACTAACGATGCTAAGATCCTACAGGATAATTAAGTAATGATTTTTTATAATTTATAATAATAGTTTCAATCCTTTAAAGTGCATATCTTTACTGAAACGGACGATCTGAATTATTATATGTATATTATTATTTTTTATATATTTTCGATAGTTTAAAAGCAGTACAAACATCGCATTATTTATGCTATATCATAAATAATAATAAACAATAGTGCAAAATTCAAGAAACGATACACGTATCGTAGATGACATAGCATATAAGTATGATCTTAAAGGTGCGATTGAATTTTTATAAAACCATAGTTAAAATCATTCGATCAGTCTCATATTTTACTAATTGATAAACAGCCTTAGTCATTTGTAGAATATCAGATCATCTAAAATATTTCGTAGAAATACCTTATACCGACACTCTATGATCTATATATGTAGAAGTATTATTAGCTAAACTAGAATAAAGCACTATTTATGAGTACGTTAAATGTTTATGAAACTATACAGGAATTTAAGATATTATCGGAACACATAAGAAATATTTTACTTAATGGCATTATAAATAATGCTGTTAGCCTGACAACTTATAACTAATTACATAATTTACGTAAAAATTCATCATCTTTCTTCGTGATAATAAAAAATCTAGAAAATGTGCTTAAAGATATGCTTACTGTCATATAAAACAACATTTTACTGATAAAATAAAGGAATTTCCATCGGAGTAGCTAGGAAAATGCTAATATCTAAAATTTTTTAGCTAACTATCCCAAGTAAAATAAGATAATTATCTTCCGTTAATATAGGTAAAAATTTGTAGAAATAAGATATCCATAGCTGTTAGCTTACCTGTACTATACTTTTTATTCCGTAAAAAAGACAATAACGTTAACGTTGCCAAATATACAAAATTTACTCCCAGAGTAGAGTAGAAAAGATATAAAGGTGATATGACGCTTCTTACATAGCATTAAGTATGTCGCGTTCCCTATACTGCAACGCATAAATATACTAAAAAATATAAAATATAATAAAGTGAAACTATCGCAAAGAAACTATTTCATGATGTAATATATAGTACGAATAATTGTCTTATACACGCTCAATATGAGCGCCTAATGTGCGCAATTTTTCTTCAATAGACTCATAACCACGATGAATATGATAGATGGAATCTACAATCGTTATTCCTTCAGCAATACATCCTGCCATTACTAAACTGGCAGATGCACGAAGATCCGTTGCCATAACTTTAGCACCTGAAAGTTGCTTAACACCATAACAAATCACACTGTTATTTTCAATTTTTGCCTGTGCGCCCATACGTATTAGTTCTGGCACGTGCATAAAACGATTTTCGAAAATAGTTTCAGTAATTATACCAGTACCCTGTGCTACTAAGTTCAATAGACTAAACTGAGCTTGCATATCAGTTGGAAATCCTGGATGTGGCGCAGTACGGATAGCAACTGCTTTGGGTTGCTTACCGTGCATATCTAAGCTAATCCATTGCTTGCCTACATTGATATCTGCACCTGCTTCACGTAGTTTTACTAAGACAGCATCTAGAGTATCAGGACAACTATCTCTACATAGGATTTTGCCACCAGAAACTGCTGCAGCAATTAGAAAGGTACCAGTTTCGATACGGTCAGGTAAGATACGATATACGCCTCCGCCTAAATGAGCAACTCCTTCTATGGTAATCGTATCGCTACCAGCGCCGCTAATTTTCGCACCTAATATATTAAGAAAATTAGCAGTATCGACAATTTCTGGCTCACGCGCAGCATTCTTAATAATGGTAGTTCCTATTGCTAGTGTTGCAGCACTCATTATGGTCACTGTTGCACCAACACTGACCTTGTCCATAATAATGTAAGCACCTTGTAGTCTTCCTGATATAGAAGCTTTGAGATAACCTTCTTCTAGTGTTATCTTAGCACCTAATTGTTCTAAGCCACTAATGTGCAAATCAACAGGACGTGCACCGATAGCACATCCGCCTGGTAGAGAAACCTTGCCATAACCGAAGCGAGCCACTAGTGGCCCGAGCATCCAAATAGATGCCCTCATAGTTTTTACGAGATCATAAGGTGCGCAAAACGCATTAACATCACTAGCGTCAATATACACAGAAGTGTTGCATTCAATCTTAGTACCTAATTGACTAAGCAGCTTAATAGTGGTGTCGATATCCTGCAGCTTAGGGACATTGTATAATTCGACTGGTTTTTCTGCCAATAGAGTGGCAAATAAGATCGGAAGGGCAGCATTTTTTGACCCAGAGATAGATACTTCACCGCTAAGTCTAGTCCTCCCCTGCACACGAAATTTGTCCATTTAATAGTCCCTTTTATCTACGTGCGTGCTATTTCACCACAGATTATAACTTTACAATCCGTTGAGTTTGCGTTCTTGCTTCCAAGTTTGAGGAGTATATACTTTTATTGATACAGCGTGAATGTAGTTATTCGTGATATATTTCATCAGCGGAGCATAAACTGTTTGTTGTTTTTTAAGGCGACTCATAGTGGCAAAGATTTCACCAACTACAATGATCTGAAAATGGGTGCCATCACCAGTAACATGTGCTTCATCCAGTGTTAATGACTGCATTAACACATCTTTAATTTCGTTGTTTTTCATAATCTCCACTTCTAAAAGTATAACATGTATATGGCAAAGTACGTATGAGTCTTCATTTGCTACACTAATCTACGTCAACGAACTAAAATGTTTGCTATAGATATAGCAGCATCTCTTCGTTTGTAATTACAATTACCTTTGGCATTAAAGAAGGTAAGTAGAATAGTATTCTAGTGCGATACTTTTTATAGCAAATAAATAACCTTACTGATCAGGTTATTTATTTGCTATTGGTAAATCCACGTAATACTTTAATATCAAACAGTATCTCCTATATACGTTGCTCATTATAAAATACATTCTATTATTCAACCAATATGCACTCCTTTTTTATAGACCGAGATCTGGTCTATGATAAGGATCATATTTAATAACGAAATGGCATAAATTATTTATATTACAATAATAATGCATACGATTAATTAGTATCAATAAGAATTATTTTTTTTGAAAATTATATAATGCTACTAATGTTCTTAGCCTATCTGAGGCACCGGAAATTTTTAATTTAATACCAAAGTGATATGGGCATGCACATAGATGCACTGCAATCGATAATCCAGCAGAGTCTGCATGTTGCAATTGCGTTACATTAATTTCGGTTTTATCTGCTAATCATGCACTACGTTCTTTCTACAGCGGCAATAGTGTTTGTCGATTTAACACCCCCCTGCGTAAGATTAAATTCTTCAACCGTGATTCATAGCTGAGTCTCGTTAACATTATGCGTTACTATCTCATTTCATAGAATACTAAGCGGCCAATTGTGATTTCTTTGAGAAGAGCCTTGATAACCTGATTACGTACAGTCGTAGCCCATTCATTCTTCTTCGTAGTAATCATGCTAACACCCTCTAGGTGGTCGCCCGGCGTTATCAATAATAATTACACGGATCACTAAAATATTAGCACTATTGACTGCTATATCAGGAAAAATATAGTAACTTTAGCCGTGATACATGTGTTGTATTTGGCTATAAGCCTGCTTTAAGTAGGATTGACATGCGGTAAAATATAAGGCACTGTGTTATGGTGTTGTATCTTTATACTAGGGTCCTAGTACTCATGCGCTAGCGTATTTAACTTGTGCACATGGCATTAACTCCTGCTGCATAATCGTACTTAGATCAGTAGAATACTGCACTTTTTTATACGACTAAAAGTATTTTTTACTACGTTTCGCATTATGCTATACGGGATACTTTGATAGAGGGCATTAGCAACAGGAAGCATAACTAAAATTGTGACTATCAATAAACGTTTAAACATATACATGTCCTCTTTTAATGAGTCGGCACGATAACTGATTATACTACTGTCAGTAACATATACTCTTTTAGTATTGTGACTTTGATACAGGAATTGACTGATTGGTTTTTATAAAACTATGGATGACTTAGTATCTTGAATAGTGTCACCATCCTCCAGTAAGGAGGATTCCATATCTAGATCTTAAAAACCTAATATTCAAAGCTAGATATTGCACTCCTAACATACCTTCAGTACGGATTGATAAAGAGCTAGTATTCGGGATTTGGTTATACTTTTCCTGAATATTTAGAGATAATCTCGGCGTTTGAGTTTTGTATCAAGCTCAATTTTGGTAGCTCGAGCAATGGCTATTCCTCCAATGCTTACAGGAAAACGTATTTTTATTTTACCGATGTTATCAAAATCAGCATAGATTCGGTAAGTTTTATCATTGTTAATGAATTAAATTTTAACTACTTTTAAGCAGATACATGCCATAGCACACAATGTAATTAGCATAAATGTTCTAATCTATATTTCATTTTTTTTCGTTTGCATAGTATTAATTCCTAAACAGCAATACTGTTAGGATAAAATCCAATACCAACACTGCTGGTGATGAATGCACGAGACAGGACGAGTTTTTCCTGAATAATACCCACAGAGGTCGTTAGAGAGTCATACCCATTGAGGATCGCAATCCATGTCACAGTCATTGCAAACACTACGCTTTTAAACAGGCAATTGAGCAGATCTTTTTTCCAGTCTACGGCACTTTGAATGGTTGACTAAAAACACCGCTATCAATATTTTTCGAATCTACTCAAAAATGGCACCTCCCCCAATCCAGACTGTAATAAAGATCATAGTTAACAATCGCATGCTTATAAAACTAGCCCAAAAACGTAGAGCTACTATGCGACGTAATGGATCCAGAGCTAGTTAGCATTTCCATACTAGAAATCTGATCAGTCACTTGCATCAGTCCAATTTCAACAGTAAGTCCAGAATCAATACGTCCGGCAAACAATAACGCAGTTACTAATGGACCTAACTCACTCAACATCGATTATGCCTAATACCATGCCGCAGTTCCATATAATAACTGTCGTACTCGAGTATCAGAAATAGGCTGCAATTCCTTTGCCGTACCTTTAGCTATTATCTTCTGATCAGAAATAATATAAACATAATCGGAGATGCTTAAAACTTCTTTCACATCATGTGACAAAACGACACCGGTAATGCCAAGTGCAAAGTTTAATTCGTCAATTGATTTAATGAGCAAACCCATTGTGATCGGATCTTGGCCTACGAAAGGTTCATCCAAGCCATTTTGGGTCTAATGCAGTAGACCTTGCTAGCGCTATACGAAGAGCCATACTACTAATTCATGTGGCATAAGTGATGCGGCGCCGCGCAAGCCCACTGCTCCTCACTTCATTTGTACCGTACTACGTAAAAGCGGCCCTGGCAAATCACTATGCTCGTGCAATGGGGAAGTAACTTTTTCAAATACTGTGAGATTAGTAAACAACGCGCCTGACTGAAATAGTATGCTTATTTGCTTGCGTATTTCATATAATAAATGACGATATAATTTTGGAATTTTAACACCATCAAACTATATTTTCACGCTATCCAGCATGAGTTAACCAATAATTAGGCGAAGCAGTTTTTTGTCTTACCGATGCTAGAAGGACCGATAATTACCGTTATTTTATTTCGCGGAACCATTAGATTAATTTCTTTAAATATTATTTAATGATTACGTTAGAAGCTCATATCAAGCACTTTGACCAAATTATTTACTTGGTTGTGCATGTTCATGCTCTTTTAAATAGATATGGCATATTTTGATATAAAATTTGTGATATAATACAATAAATATGATAGGTATCATTTTATAAAATCATTAAAACTCATCACTATTTATTTATCCATGGTATGCATGTCTTATACTTTTATGTACTACATAATCAAGATAGATGCTTTGATAAATATCAAGATTTACTTATTAATGGAACTAAGCTATTAGCAAGTAAAATATATTTAAAACTTAAATAGGGCGTTAATTATGAATAGAGAAATAGTACATTAATATATATTAATAGAATAAGTAGCTTAGTGTGTATAGCAAAGATAAAACTAATAAGGATTTTAGCATGTTTTCAATATCTTAAATATTCATGCTTGATCTTGTTTATTAGTTTATATAATAAACTAACTGAGTTATAACTATTATAGTAGTGGCTATGTTTTACGAATAAAATTTAGATATCCTTACTAAGCACCTTAAATATTTAATACTACGAATATTTATTCGTCACTAATAGGGTAGTGATGCTACTTAATTTGTGATTAATACACATATAAAGCGCTGCAATAAAAACTGCTATTGATATTAAGGCAGTCACCGTATACGCTGGACTTGAATTCCATAACAATGTAAGAATATCCTAATATTACATTAGGACTAATTGACAACACCTGCTACTATAAGCGTGCAATAAGAGATAGTTTGATTGTAGCTGACATCATCTAAAGACACTAGATAGGAGTAAAAAACAGTGAAATTGTTCATGCCCCATTATCACAGCATTTTAATAGACTATACCATAATCTTCAAAACTATTTTAGTTTAAGAAAGGTAAGCGTTAGTTTCAATATCATTTATATTAGTATTAGTGCTCCTGATTTTGGTACTTGTATTGCATGAGCGTAACCATTCAAAATATCATCGTATATAATATTATATATATGTTAATCGTGATGTATATTTATATTTTGCTTTATTTAAAGTTATATTTTAATTCTAATATTATGTAATTATGGCATTGGTATACTAAGCATTATTCCGTAAAATTTTATTATCAATGATAATCTTATTATTATATCATTGTGCAATGAACCTTGCACTTTTTGTATTACCCTTTAAAAACATTTTATTAAATACAGGGAAATGAGTATGTCGAGTTTTCCATTGCAGCCTGGCTTTGATTTTCAACAGGCGGGCAAAGAGGTCCTACAGATAGAGTGTAAAGGATTAGCTCAGCTCGATCGTTACATTGATTCAGAATTCACTCGCGCTTGTGAAACCATTGCCTCTTGTTCTGGAAAAGTAGTAGTAATGGGCATAGGAAAGTCAGGGCATATTGGTTGTAAAATCGCAGCTACTTTCGCTAGTACTGGTACCTCTGCATTCTTCGTACATCCGGCCGAAGCTAGTCATGGAGATTTAGGCATGGTCACTCGGCAGGACATTGTACTCGCCATTTCTAATTCTGGTGAATCCAACGAAATTCTAGCTCTTATCCCAGTGCTAAAACGCCAGAAAATCTCACTTATTTGCATGACTAACAACCCTGATAGTAAAATGGGAAAAGTAGCAGATATTCACCTATGCATAAAAGTACCTCAGGAAGCGTGTCCATTAGGACTATCGCCCACAACTAGCACCACTGCTACTCTGGTGATGGGTGACGCGCTTGCCGTTGCATTACTAAAAGCACGCGGATTTACCTTACAAGATTATGCTTTATCTCATCCAGGTGGTGCACTCGGTCGTCAACTATTACTTCGGGTACAAGATATCATGCACATCGGTGATGAAATCCCATATGTTAGTACATCTGCTTCCTTAAGTGATGCCCTACTAGAAATCACCCGCAAAAATCTTGGTATGACAGTCATCTGTAAGGATAAAATTAATATTGCCGGCATATTTACTGATGGTGATCTAAGGAGAGTCTTTAATTTGGGTATTAATCCTCAAGATATAAAAATTATTAACATCATGACACCAATAGGTGTTCGTGTGCAGAAAACTATGCTGGCTATCGATGCACTGAATATTATGAAAAAACGCAAAATCACTTCTCTTATAGTGTCTGAGAAAGATCAATTACTTGGTGTCTTACATATACATGACATGCTACGTGCAGGCATCCTTTAGTCATTCAATATTATTGGCTTGGCCTATATTAGGTGTCTTTTGCAAATCAATAGAGCAAACCGTATTCATATTTAATCATACAATATACCTAGTAACATAAAATATTTATAGCGTGCTATCGAATATCCTTTTTGATGAATGATTAGGATATGAGACAATAAAAACTTTACGATATTTTATTCATAAAAGTTTTAGTTATTGAAGATTAATAGTCGCAATAAGTATTTTCTTCATTATGCTTTTTAGATACCTTTTGGAAAAGTTGTGCCTAATAGCACTTCAAATAACTTATATTTCAACTGTCATATTATTGACTTGCCGATAATGGCCGAATTAGATTGATTCATATCTTGACTGCATAGAAAACACTAATTCTTATATTAATGCTAACACTTACTATCCCAATCAATTATTAATATATGAAGTACTAGATAAAAATATTAAATATAATACTACTATTAAAATATTCAGGAGCAAAAGAGATGTCCAAATGAATAAAAATAAATTATGGATTAGTCTCCTCCTCATGGTAATTGTGTTGGGACTGATGGCATTGAATATGGAAAATGTTCATGATAACAGTATCACGAAACCACTTAATTCTCAAATACCAACATATCAGAGTGAATATCCAATGACTATAGTATATAATCCTATCGGTCAGTTGAGTTATAAGCTAATGGCAAAAAATGTAAAATATTATACAGACAGTCAACAGAGCTGGTTTTCTAAGCCAGTGATGACACTATTTGATGAAAATGCGATTGCAACCTGGAAAATCCAATCTGATCTGGCTAAATTAACTAACAATAGAATTTTATATCTTTACGGCCATGTCGAAGTGAAAAGCTTGATCTCTACTTCACAATTAAAAAAAATTAAAACAGACAGTGCCAATATTAATTTAATAACTCAAGATCTTGTTTCTGATAGAGAAATGACAATTTATGGCATAGATTTTATCTCACATTGTATGAAAATGCGTGGAAATATTCGGGCTAAAACTGCTGAGCTTATTGATCAGGTTAAGACTAATTATGAAAGGTATAATAAAAAAAATAGCACGTAATCTATTAATCGTAAGTATAGTCTTTTCTATTAGCTGGCCTGCCATCGCCCTGAAATCTGACGCAATTCAATTAGTCTCCATTGACTCGATTAAACAATTTCTAGATATGCAAAAAAACATTAGCATATTTACCGATAACGTGGTGATTAAACAAGGTAGCATTGATATACGTGCAGATAAAGCAGTAGTGACCTACCAGCATGGCGATAAACATAACACCTATATTGAAGCATTTGGAAACCCAGTTAACTTTCAACAACTACTCGAAAATGGTAAGTTAGTAAAAGGTCATGCACAAAAAATACGTTATGACATTGTCACACAGTTACTAACCCTTACGCACAATGCTTATTTAGAGCAATACGATAGTAATGTAACTGGTGATCACATCACTTATCTAGTACAACAGCAACAAATGCAAGCGTTTAGTGATAAAGGGAAGCGCGTGACCACAGTTTTAGTACTATCACAATTGCAAAGCATAAATAAATAAAATAAGAGTGACTAATTATTATATGGCTACACTCATCGCAAAAAATTTAGCAAAATCTTATAAAGGCAGTAGAGTTGTTGAAGACGTTAGCCTTGCGGTACAGTCTGGTGAAATAGTGGGTTTGCTGGGGCCTAATGGCGCCGGGAAAACTACTACTTTTTATATGTTAGTCGGTATTATACAACGTGACACTGGGCGTATTTTGATCGATCAAGAAGACATTAGTTTACTGCCTCTATATGCTAGAGCACGACGTGGTATAGGTTATCTACCGCAAGAACCTTCGATTTTTCGTTCACTCAGTGTATATGATAACTTAATGGGAGTACTGGAAATTCGTGCTGATCTTACTAGTAAAAAATGTAGAGATCGCGCTAAAGAATTAATGAATGAGTTTTATATTACTCATCTACGAAAAAACCTAGGCTACACACTATCTGGTGGAGAACGCCGCCGCGTAGAGATTGCTAGAGCGTTAGCAGCTAATCCAAAATTTATTTTATTAGATGAACCGTTTGCTGGAGTTGATCCAATTTCTATTATCGACATAAAAAATATTATTAAGCATTTACGAGATAGTGGCCTAGGTGTATTGATTACAGACCACAATGTGCGAGAAACACTAGACGTATGTGAACGTGCCTATATCGTTAATAATGGTAAACTCATTGCTCATGGCACACCGCATACTATTTTAGCTGATGAGCAGGTAAAACGCGTTTATTTAGGCGAATCTTTCCGCTTATGAAAAAATGCATTATAGAACAATATATATAATGTTTATTAATAAATCACGATCTATAAACGCATAGAAATAGGCTGCTTGTCTATTAAAATTAGAGACTTTTGGCTTAAATAATAAATATCGTGATCATTAGATAAGACTGCATGCTTAAATTGATAATGTGTATCATTAAATTAATGCTACACTTTTAATAAAGTGCTAGGGAAATCTATTTCATCCCGCTATAAATATATAGCTAATACCTCAAAAATAGTTCCAAAAAATAGGTAAGCTGTAAATTTAGAAATCTGGAAGAAGTACTATACGGATCATCTCTTTGTTGGCATTAGTATCAAATAATATACAAACATATATATGTATTGAGTAGCAAAGATGTTCATCCTAAAATGACATTATTCGGTAAGTGCAGTGATGATAATGTTTTGCTATACAGAAAGTGGAAGCTCGCTATCTAAAACATTAATTCAGTACATAATACTAACTATATACTGTATTTTATCAATTCATTTATTTCTAATGATCTTCTCAGCTACCTACAGCAAATAAAATTCGCTTACTGTTCCTGCAATTCATTAGAATGTATTTTAAAATGCAGATAATATAACTAAAGACGATAGACAATTAAGTTCAGTGAGAAATATTTAACACATAAAAACCTACTGTGCACTGTAGTAAAAAATACTCGTTTTAGAAATTATTGGCGTACTGATATATATACAACTCAAACTATCTTGCTAAATGTTGCCGTAATGTTAACGAGGGCATAAATAGCTTGCATTAGTCTCAGTCATGGCATCGCAATTCTTTATTGAAAACTAGAAGTATATAGAGCGTCTAATTTTTATTATTCTATTCGTTTCTATGAATTTTTTACTGTTGATAGGATTGATTTTCAACTGTTTATTTATTGTTGCGCTATTCATCGCAACGAATCAATGTAAAGATATTATAAATACTTTAGCATTTATTGCCAATCTCCTAGCAAATAAAAGCATCTACCAGCATTTGCGTATAGTGAAGAATCGTGAAGAATAAGGAAGAGCTTTACAAAATTATTATTTCTTGAAAACTCTATATTATAAATTTATTTAAAGATATTGGCTAATGATTACTATTATAGATATGATTTTATAGAAATGAATAATCTTGATATCAAAAAAATTTGATATGATAAACAAAGCATATCATAAAAAATAAAAATTCATTTATTATATGAAGTTCGTAATTACTTGTGGCGATTCAGTTACTATAAAATTTGTGCTGATCAATTACTCGAAATATTTCTATCTGCACTTAACCATATATTAGATGAAAGCAAAAGTCTTTTGCATTAGGTATTAACATATGCAATATATAAATTAACATAGGAATTGAAATGCGATATACATCAATTACTAAGCGACTATTTATTACAGATATTATTATTTAATACAGGGCTGATTGTTGTACGGTAATATACCGACATAGCGCTATTCTTTATCGACAATAAATTCTATAATAAAAAATATAATTCGAAAAAGCACTATTGATGAGTAAAAAAAATTATTCTCCATTTCATGTTGCACTTTCAATAACATTTGATAATCGATAGATTTGGTATGTCAAGTAGATAAACTGTCAGCAATATTACATTCTCGCTTGCTAGTTAGGTGAATATGAGTATAAATTCACTATTACTCTACAATCCTTAAGTTTCCAAAACGCGTAATTTAATTATGCTTATAATTCATAGCAAATATTATTTATTTACTATAACCGTAGCAATATTAATATGCTTTTTTCATTACAGGAAGTGAAGAATAATTTTGTAAAATATATCAGTATTGTACTTTCTTAAAATTTAACTTGTTCGTGTTGATTTAAAATAAGACTTGTAACGGAAATAAAATATTACTTATATTTGTCTTTTATATTCATAAAAAATAATTTTTTTATATATAATATTCAGATATTAATCTGACAATGGTCATATAAAAATATATATGAATTGTGAATTCATAAAATCATTCATGATATAGAAACTAAAAAAAGTAATTACTTCCGATACGCTATGCAGCGTAATAGACTAGTTTGCTTTAGGAGTCTACCGATTTTTAACTAATGTTATTGGTCAAGTATTTTGCCTATTATATCTACTGGTGTACAGATGATTACCATATTGGCGAATCGCTCTATTCATGTCTTAGCACGCCTACTAAGAGGTACCTTCTTTAGTACAATATCAGATAAATTTGTCTAATAAAAATCTTATGTATAACTCTTATCATTATGATAGTGAGTACTTGCCGTATAGGATTTATCCTAAATAAAAATTTAGTATATTTATTAATACCATATATATACGATCATATTAAATGATTTTGCAACTGATTATCTGTATACATTGTGTATTTATTTATATATACAATATTTATTGTTAATAAAATAAAGTCTGTATATAAAAAATCAAAATTAAATATTCAAGCAATCAGTCAATTTAAATAAAACTTTATTTATCATCATATAAAGTAGTACAATATTTCATGATCAGCTCATGAATCAATAATTCACAATGTTACACTAATATTAACTAGATGCTAATGGATTAAAATATATTTATATTTATATATAAGTCTTAAAAAGTAATAATTTTAATTGTATTATGTTAGACTAAAATATGATAGTGGATTACATAATATCGTCTAATTTTAAATATATTAATCTTCTATACCGTAGTATGAAGCTATCCATTATGATTATGTTTTATATAAACTTTTTTGCTGTTACAAGATAGAATAGTCAAATTCCTCTGATAAGTAATCTATGCATGATCAAGTTGATAGCGAGTCATAAATAATGTATGCATGTCGCGATGTAGTCGATTTAATAAAACGATACATACCTTCTAAGAATTTATATCCACGTACTTTTCTCCTCAACTGTTAAGGCAGTATCTTCTCTTGGTTAGATATAAGGCGATAGCTTATAAATCCTTCCTCAGTTTAAACGAAAAACTAAATCTAGTAGATATAGATTTAACTGACATGGCTGGCGGTTGCTGGATAATAAATAACAATATATTACAAGTTGCTATTATACGATTTTAGAGATTAAAAAGTACTCTTTCCCAAGCTGAATCAATAGAGATATATTTAATATTATCTATCATTTGATTTTATATATGCAGATTAAGAAAAATATTTATATGCCATTTAATATTTCATGAGAAAAATATGCATATGACAGATGACTGCGAACTACCTCTTGTACATAACTAAAATAGGTATGCATTACATTATCTTGAAGCATTGCCAATCTTGTAATATCTGGTAAATATGGTTTGCACTAGGATAACATTATCGAAGATATCATCTTCTGAGAGATACAGTGGCAATGAAAGCTATATTAATCTATTCGAATAGTACCTCAAATAAAACGACTATTAAGCAAAAAAGATTGACATAAAAAGTAAGTATTGTGAATCTTAATAAGATTGATATCTTATATCAATTTAGACTACATGAAATGTCTTATTGAAGACCAAGAAGAAATTATAGCCTGTTATTTGCATATTAAATCTTAGCTTGACGACGTTTTCCGATATTTTTCGTATTACGATGGCGCATTTTTATTTTAGCTTTTGCTTTTTTTATCACTTTATCTTGCACTCTTTTTACAATTGTCTTCTTTAAACGTTTTGTGTTATGTTGATCATGATTAATTTTATTTTTTGGTCTAAGCGTTTTGATTATTCCTAGCGAGAATTTTTCATTTAGATAACGCTGTACTTTCCCTAATAGTAAGTTGTCATGTGCCTCAACCAATGAAATCGCAGTACCTTTACATCCAGCACGGCCAGTGCGTCCAATACGGTGTAGATAAGTATTAGATTCTCTAGGCATATCGAAATTAAATACATGAGTAATATTCATTATATCTAGCCCACGTGCAGCAATATCGGTAGCGATGAGTACGTTAATTCTCCCATCTATCATACGTTTTAACGCTTCATTACGCTGCGATTGTGCCATGTTACCTTCGAGACAGTAGGTGTGGATACCTGTTTCTTTATATAACCAGCTTGCTAGCTCGTGTACTCGTTCACGTTTACGTACAAAGATCACTGATTTTTTAACGTCTGACTGTTGCAATAAGTGTGCTAATATAGATTTTTTGTGCTCTATATTATCAGCATGGTAATACCATTGATGAATTTGTTTGTATTTTTCACGTAACGGATCAGTCTCTACTTTGATTGGTTTTTTTAACATATGTGCAGAAAATTTTTTGATCGCTTTACTTTCTAGTGTAGCAGAGAAGAGTAAAGTTTGATTTCGCCTGTATGTTTTAGCAGAGATAGTTGCAATATCGTGTGCAAATCCCATATCAAGCATGCGGTCAGCCTCATCGAGGATAAGAGTTTCTACTTCACTGCAATCAAAATTATCTTCTTGAATATATTGTAGTAATCGTCCAGTAGTTGCGACTATAATATCTTGATTTTTTCTAAATACCTCTGAATGATTCATATAAGCGACACCGCCAGTAATGATAGAAACTTCTAATGAGGTATATCTCGCAAATTCACGCGCTTTATTACCTACTTGTATTGCTAACTCACGTGTGGGGGTAAGGATAAGAATGCGTGGAAGATTCGATTTCTTATGCGGAAAATCTAATAAATGTTGTAAAACAGGCAATAAAAATGCAGCTGTTTTTCCTGTTCCTGTAGGAGAAGAAGCTAATATGTCGCATCCATTCATCACAAGAGGGATTACTTGAGCCTGAATTAGAGTAGGATTAGTATAGCCTGTATTATGGAGTGCGATCATTAAGCGATTATCGAGTTGAAGCTCTGTAAATTTCGTAACTTTCATGATATAATATCTCTATTTTATTAATGTTTTTTAAACGGTGTCAGCTACGTAATTGAGTGATTAAGTTTGAAATAACTCTTATCCTTCAATGAAGTAACCTAATGTGTATTAAGATTAAAGATTAAATTATAGAAATTTAACTTGTGACCTTTTACTCAGATGAAAGGCGAATATCAAAGTAAGAGTATTGATTTAATTAATGCTGTCTCATCTCCGTATTTTTATATCCCATCAATCTGTGATTGCGATAGTTAGGACTATCATTTCCCATCTCTAAGAATAAATATACTATTCTAGACAAATAGTTTTAACTAGGCTTGAATAAATCACAACTGAAGGTTATTTCATTATTGTATATATAAATGAGTCGATCAAAATATTTTACGTAATTCCTATTATTTTATACTCATAAATATATTGTATTATACTGTATTTTAGGTCTTGCGATTTTTAATCGTTATCCTTTTGTTATTAATAACCACTAAACTAGTGTATAGATATTACAACGCATTGATACTTATTATTGGTAGGTCTTATTGCCTTTACTACCTAATTATAGGTAGCTTATAGCAAAAATATACGTTGCTAACAATTTTTTAAGATACGTAAAGTATATAAAATGAATATGTTGTTATAATGACAGGATAAAATTTTGATATTGAGTATATTAAATTAAAATATAAATCACTTGTCGCGTTATATGTATTTGCATTACAAATTAATATTAAATATTGCATTTGTCGCTGTTATCTATAATTTTTAATCTATGCTTTTGGCATTGATAAGCATATGATGAAAATACATATATACAAAAAAATTATATATGTTATTTATTGTTTTTAATATTAATTCTATCTATAAAGATATAAACTATAACATATAAAATATAAATCACAATTAAATACTTTAAATCAAATAGATAACAAGGCATATTTGATTATGTCTATATTATTTAATAATTGTATAGTATTAGTGCTAATGAGATTTAATTTTTATATTTAAATTAAAAAATTTAATATTCATTTTTATACAAAATATATCTTAACATATATCTAGAATATATTTCTATCTATAGCATAGATAGAAATATTTATTGCATGCGTAAATTTAAATCCATACAATAATTTATAGTTTAATCACCACATCTTGTATTAATAGTTCTTGTTATAATAAACAAATATATAAAGAGAGGTTTTTGCAATTTTGAATTTCCCTATATCAGACAGGATTGAATACAGGATATGATCCTGTCATTTTTATAACAAAGATCAAATCTTATTTATTAAATCTAAATAATATATTATTTAGATACTAAACTACTTATGTTCTTGTTAACGAAGAATCTGAATTAATCCAACATTTTTATGTTATCAAAAATTTTTAAATATAAATTTAGTCATTGTATATAATGTTATGAATAAAAAAGGGATGTATATTAAGAAATTTATAATATTTATATAATTATTATGAGTAACAAAATAGAAAATAATTATTTAACAAGGTGGATATCATGAGAGATAATATCTATATTAGTGATTGTCTATTGGCGCACAAATTTTCATGACTAAACAAAAGTATATAATATATAAAATATTTTAATAAAAAATAACATTTTCAGAGAAATTTATTATGATGCACCATATCGCTCTATATGAGAATCATATAAATTTAAATTACTAAGATTACAGTACTCATATTAAAGAAATATTCATATCATGCATTAAAGTAAATCACTTAATATCTCAATAGCACCTAGTGTCGCTAACTACTACTATAGATTTCATGGATTTTTGCATGCCTGTTTCATAATCAAATGATACCAAATCATTTTTATACAAAACATATAATATAATTACTTTACATCAATGTTATTTAATAACAAATAGAGCTGAGTTAATATATATTAATTAAAATCGTAAGTGCGTATAAAAACAAATAATAGCTATAAACTTCTATTTAAGGTAATGCATTGTATATATCTTGTGATGTTAAATTGCATAGATTAATTAATTAAACATTAAACATTATATATTTTGCATCGTAAATATTATATGCATTAATGTGTATTGTCGTCAAAATTTTAGCATTCATAACTCTCTAATATAACTTTAATAAGTTAATAAATAATTTAATATAATTATTCTTTTTCTTTCTTTATACATAGGTAAATATAGATACCATTAATCACAGCAAATATCATTGTTATTGACGGTAGACAAAACACTTTAAAATTAATCCATGTACTTTGTGGTTTCCAAAAAGCAACGTAAATATTTAATATACTACATGCTAGAAAGAACATGGACCAAGCGAATATAAGCTTGTTTAATGTCTTTTTTGGTAATGCTATTTTTTTACTAAATATGTAATGTATAATCGATTTTTTAAGCACAAATTGACTGATTAGCAAAATCAAAGCAAATAGCAAATATATTACTGTGACTTTCCATTTAATAAATACATCATTATGAAATATCAGAGTTAATGTACAGCATATTAACACTGTTATAAAATTAAGTAGTGATATTTTATCTACCTGTCGGTATTTAACCCATCTAAATACTAGTAAAAGTAGCGTAGCAGCAATTAGTGCATAAGAAGCTATGTAGATATCATATAGCTTATAAACAATAAAAAAAACCATGAGAGATGCAAAGTCAAGAAATTGCTTCATAAGTCAATCCATTATATATTAATTAATTGGGGAAATGATATTTATAGAAGCATATGTATTTTAGTAAATGACGTCAACTTGCTATTTTGGAGTTATCCTGATCCTGTATGTGATAAATAAAATGTAAATCGAATTGTTTTACACTGATATCAAAAAACTGTTTAATAACCTATTACATAAGAAGTAAGTAAATTAGCATCCAATAGAATCAAGTTAGAAACTACTAGATTATATAGAGATTATAGTCAATAAGTAAATAAAAAATAACATCATCAACTTAGTTACTAATCACAGCTTTATGATCATGGATAAAAAATATTACATTAACATTGTTAAAAGCTAGTTTTGATCTTAATTTAATATATTATAATATTCTTTATTTGTCTGTAGCGAAAATATACAGAATAGATAATTTTCGATATGTACACTTATAATATGTATATTAAATAGATAAAATTGAATATAGTTTTGCTCCAGTGCTTATATACAAGTTTATTATTTGTTGTATTTTCACGCCTAGTATAATAGTTTGTTTATTGCTTACAATAATATTGTATATTTTTGATATTTTAAAGCAATAATCTTTTTATAAACAGTATGTTTACAGAGTTGATGACGGCTTATTATAAAATATGAAATTATAGTCTCAGATGATGTAATATTGCAATAACTTGAAAACAAAAGTATATCTTAAGAATATTTATCAAATAATCATTTATTATTTATTGTATATTAGTTCACTGCATTAAATGATAACAAGAGATTTAAATTATAATAATAGAATTAAAGAATTTTGATTCTTTCAAGATGAATGTGAATTTCTATTTATTTAAGTCATTAGCTTCTAACCATTACTAGTTACGTTAATAAATAAATACTTATATTAATTACAATACAAATTTGTAAATGAATTCATTGATATTTAATAAATTTAAAACTATTTTTAGTTATCGCCAATTGTTAATACTCAAAAAAGATAATATTGATAAATCAATAGATGAATGAAAGTATATAGCAATGCTATTAGATAATCTTTTATTGTATAAAATTGTGTAGGGTCTTTTATATAGACATCATATAAAATAAAATTTTTTAAAATATGCTCTTCCAATATAATATTTATAGAGAACGAAAATCATTTTGTATCTTTTAATATAATTTATCTTTTCAATAGATATTATATTCATAATACTCCTTAATATTAATGATTTAAAATGACTAAAGTGGAATCATTCGCATGATGAATTTCTCTTAAAAATAAGCATTTTTAACTGATACTGATTATTGTCTTAAATATTTATTTAACAGAAATGTCAATAAATATCTTTATTATCGTAGTTTTCACATTATTTCATTATTTCATTGTGGTTTGATTCATTGCTTATCCTTTGCTATGTATTTATAATATTAGATTAAGACCCATGTCTAGCTAAAAATCATATAGCCTATAGTATAATAATCGTATACCTATTTACCTTCATTTTGCGTCTTTTAAAGATAATATCCTTACTGCAATCAAAGAAAGAGCATTATACAATAACAGAATTAATCTATAAAATATGGTTATTTTACATACTACTATCATATTAGATAGTGTCTATATAGCCATTCTATTATGGATGTACAAACTTTGCGGTATTTTTTCTTACAGCTACTAATACAGTTAAGAATGTTGATTATATAGAGTTTAAACAATATGAAATTACTAAAATCTCTACTCATAGTCAGCACTATGACGATATTTTCACGGTTGCTTGGTTTTGCACGTGATGCTATCATTGCACATATTTTTGGTGTTAGTCTAGCAACAGATGCTTTTTTTTTAGCATTTAAGATGCCAAATTTACTGCGCCGTATTTTTGCTGAAGGAGCATTCTCTCAAGCATTTATGCCAATAATGATAGAATATAAAAATCAAAAGAACACTCAATCGACACGCACTTTTATTGCCTCTGTCTCCGGCTTATTAATAATAGTATTAGTAATAGTAACAGTATGCGGTATGATAGCTGCACCATGGATAATATACATTACTGCACCTGGTTTTGTTGATACACCAGAAAAGTTCATCTTAACTGCTAAGTTACTACGTATTATTTTTCCATATATTTTATTAATTTCTATTTCTTCTATGATAGGGGCAATTCTCAATACCTGGAATTTTTTCTCGATTCCGGCCTTATCACCTACTTTACTGAACGTTAGCATCATAGGATTTTCTTTGTTTTTTGCACCTTACTTCCATCCACCAATATTGGCATTAGCTTGGGCAGTAGTAGTCGGTGGTGTATTACAGCTTAGTTATCAATTGCCGTATATGAGTAAGATAGGTATGCTAGTGTTGCCTCGTCTTGTATGGCGTGATTCAGGAGTATGGCGAGTTATACGCCAGATGGCACCTGCCATTTTAGGGGCGTCCGTAAGCCATATCTCATTAATTATTAACACTGTTTTTGGATCATTTTTAATATCTGGCTCAGTTTCTTGGATGTATTATGCTGATCGCCTCATGGAGTTTCCTTCTGGGGTATTAGGAGTAACATTAGGAACAATCTTACTTCCGTCATTAGCAAAAAGTTTCTCTAGCGGCAATCAGGATGAATACTCACTTCTAATGGATCGAGGATTACGCCTATGTGTACTGCTAGCTTTACCTAGTGCTATCGCATTGGGCATTTTAGCCAAACCACTTACCTTTTCATTATTTCAGTACGGAAATTTTACCGTTTTTGATGCAATCATGACTCAGCATGCACTGATAGCCTACTCGATAGGTTTGATAGGATTAATATTAGTGAAAGTATTAGCACTAGGCTTCTATTCGCGACAGAATATTAAAACACCGGTTAAAATTGCCATGATTACGCTTCTTATGACGCAGGTTATGAACCTGGCATTTATCGGTTTACTTCAGCATGCAGGTTTAGCATTATCTATAGGTCTTGCAGCTTGTCTAAATGCTACTCTTTTATATTGGAAATTACGTCAAAAAAATATTTTTCAACCACAGTTGGGTTGGATGTTATTTCTTAGTAAAATTGGGCTAGGTACACTAGTTATGGCAGGGGTACTAATGACCGTGATATGGCTTATGCCATGTTGGGATCAAGGTAATATGTTGGATCGTCTTTTGCGTTTATCAGTAGCAATGCTTACAGGAGCAGGAACTTATATTTTAGCACTAGCTCGCATGGGTTTGCGCCTGCGTGATTTTAGATATCCAGCTTCTTGATTTCGATCGATTAGATGAAAGCGTTGTTAATTTATTTTTAGTTTATTCTAAAGACTTACCACTGTAGGATATTGATTTGTTTTCTGTTAGAATATATATTTAATTAATCTTCATAAGATAAACTAGAGTCTAAATTTGATTGATTGCAACTTTGAGGCTAATCTAATAATAGATAATTATATATATTATTTATAATGATCATTCACGCTATAACCTTGCGTTAATATATATTAACAAATTATTAATTTAATTACATAAATTTATTTATTTTTCAATATTTAACATATTTCAAATTTTCTATAAAATGAATAGAAAAAAATCAATAGTAATATTAAAGAGGATAATAACCTATTAAGACATTCTGAAAATTTCCTTTACACATTTAATATAATTTACTGCTACTATGAAGCCGTAATAATCCTTGATGCTATGGCATCTTTATATGCATGTAAAAGTAAATTATGTGCATGTAAAAGTAAATTTATATATAAAATCAGCTCACTAAGTGAACTTCCTTTGAAGGGCAATATTGCCTCAGAATAAATATGCAGTTAGAAGATGCATGCTGTCAGTAGAGCCATATCAAAGTCATTGGAGTTATATCATTAAAATAAAAATTTATTAATGGTATATATAACCTATTTTGAACTTACTTGCATAAATTCAAAATTTATTCTATTAAAGATAAAATAAAATTGTCCAGTAAAGATCTATAAATAATTAAATATTAATTATTTATAGATCTTATGATCAAATATTTAAATCAGATTAAAATACAATCAAGAACTAAATGTAATTATTCAATATACTTTGTATTCCATGATATTTTATAGAATAATATATCAGTTTAATTAAGAAAGAATAGCAATAATGAATATTATTTTCTATAATAATTAATCTATTGCAATCTTTTAGTCTAGTCTTAACTCAATTTTAAAATACAAAAAATTAATCGCTGCTTTATTTTTTGCATATCTCTTAAAAAAGATATTTTTAACTATATTAAAAGATTAGTGTATTCGTGTTAAGAGTATTCGCATGTATTTTATATTGCATATCTCTAACTATGATAGTCGAACAAATTATTTTATCTATATTAAAATAAAACTATTGTAATGAACAGAAATTTAGTTGATTTCTGATTAGAAATAAAATGGATAAAAATAAAATATCCACTTGCTTATTGTGTGCTTTTTTTTGAGAAATAACTTTCTTGCTAATATTCTATATATACAGTAGCAAAGAGCTGGCAAACATTTGATCAAATCAAATAAAATTAATGTTCACATCACTCATCTTCACTAATCTTCACTAATACAAAATATAAACATATAAATAATATTATTATATAATATAGTATTGAAAAATCTTAATCACTATACTAAAAATAAGGCAATAAACATTTCTTTAAATTTATAAATATAAAATATATTCCAAAAAACACACAGTTATTAAAGTATTAGTTTATACGATTATTTTAGTAAGTTTATTAGATAATGTCATTATATTAAATTCACTATAGTTAAAAAAATAAAATGATTGAGGTTATTACTAAATATAAATAAAATGATAGTTCTTTATGAATATTTCTAAATTAATAGAATTAATAATTTATGCATATACATTACACATACTTAAATATTATTCAAAAATTATTCTTTAAAATTTATAATTTTGCCATTTAAAGAACCGTATGCTTATGCAATAATTAATACCTTACATCACTTCAATAGTTTCGATACCCAAAGTATACAAGCCAGTTTTAATCGTTCTTGATGTTAGTAAAGCCAACTTTAAACGACTCTGTCGGATAATTTCACTATTAGCATTAATAATCTGGCAGTTTTCATAAAATTTAGAAAATAATCCAGCTAAATCGTATAGGTACTTACACATGACATGTGGAGTGCCTTCACACGCTACAGTAGTAATAGCCTCTTCAAATTGAAGTAGACGCAGCGCTAGAGCAATTTCATATTCTTCATTTATTACTAATGGAAGCGTTAAATTTACTGCATCAATCCCAGCACGTTTAAATATGGATACAATACGTGTATAAGCGTATTGCATATAAAGTGCAGTATTACCTTCAAAAGCTAAAATCTTATCCCAATCGAAGACATAGTCAGTAGTGCGATTTTTGGATAAATCAGCGTATTTTAATGCGCCTATGCCAATTATACGAGCAACTTGTGTCATTTCTTCTATTGGAATGTTTGATTTTTTTTTCGTAATTAACTTATAAGCACGTTGAATAGCTTCATCTAATAAATTAGATAATTTCACCGTTTCTCCAGTGCGTGTCTTAAATGGTTTACCATCTTTACCTAATATCATACCAAACCAGTGATGTTCTAGTGGCAGGGTATCCGGTACATAGCCTGCTTTACGTACGATAGCCCAAACTTGAAGTAAATGTTGATGTTGGCGAGAATCGGTATAGTATAACATACGATTAGCACCTAAAATTTCATAGCGATATTTAGCGCAGGCAATATCAGTTGTAGCATATAGGTAACCCCCGTCCTTTTTCTGGATTATAACACCCATTGGCTTACCCGCTTTATTTTTGAATTCATCAAGGTACACCACAATGGCCCCTTCACTTTCCATAGCTATACCCTTTGTTTTTAGATCGTCAATGATTTTTGGTAACATTACATTATAGATACTTTCCCCCATCACATCACCTTCAGTTAGAGTTACGTTTAGTAAGTTATAAATAAGCTGATTTTGCCTCATGGTAATGCTGACGAGTTTATTCCATACTTTCTTGCAATAAAGATCTCCGCCTTGTAACTTAACAACATAAGAGCGAGCACGGGAAGCAAATTTTTCATTTTCGTCGTACTGTTTCTTAGCCTGACGATAATACCTTTCAAGGTCAGAAAGACCGATATTATCGGCGTTTTCATTCTGTATTTTCTCTAGATAGGCAATAAGCATGCCAAATTGAGTCCCCCAATCTCCCACATGGTTAGCACGGATTACATTATGTCCTAAAAACTCTAGTGTACGTGCTGAAGCGTCACCAATAATAGTAGAACGTAAGTGACCGACATGCATCTCTTTAGCTACGTTTGGTGCTGAGTAATCAATAATAATTGTTTGCGGTTGAACTACTGTTATACCTAATTTTTTGGAATTTAATGCCAAATCGATTCTGCTGGCTAACCATGTTCTTTTTAGAAAAATATTTATGAAACCAGGACCAGCAATTTCTACTTTTCTAGCAATGTCATCTAGTGATAGAAAGCGCAGCACTTGCTCTGCCAATTGGCGAGGTGAAATACTAATTTTTTTTGCAACTGACATAACGCTATTAACTTGGTAATCACCAAATTTTGATTTCGTTGATTGACATACCTGTACATTGCCATCAAATGGTGCTCCTAAAACAATTAGGGCCTGATGAACTCTATCTGATATTAAAGACTTAATATTCAATTTATTACCTTAATTTTGGAGTGAAACTAAAGATCGTATTGATAAACAATGAAAATAAAAATTAGTGATAATGATAAATGATTTTATACATATAGTCAGTAGTTAATTTAAAATGCAGTCATCAAGAACTATATTTACATCCATTTTAATGCATGCCGCTAATAAAAAAAATATAATATTAATAAATAAAAAAATTAAGTAGAATAAGTTTTATGGATTACGATTAAAATAAAATTTAGTTTGCGTAATTTTAAATATTTACAAATAGAGTGCAGAACTATTTATAATATAAAAAATCAATAGCAAAGTTTTGATGAATTATCGTAATAATAGAATTAATTATATTTCTCTATAAGCAACATCTATTGCAAAATGTAAAAAACAATACAATCCATTAAAGATATTTAATATTGTTTTAGCTATATGTCAATTATTTGCATTATATTGTACTATTTTAAACTTGTAATACTAATTAAAAATTAGATAATTTTATATAAAATTAATATATAAATCAATTAATATATAAAGCAGATATACATTCTATTTCTAAATAAGATATTTAACACAATTCATTAAGGTGTAAATTAATTATATTTGCGGCTTAAGCAAAATTAATTTTTTTATACAAGATAATGGTTGCATTCGGCATAGGTTTTTAATAATCATTAAATATAATAAATAAATACTTTCATAGTAATAAATGTTGTATATAGCATTTAAATTTTACTATTAAACAGATTTTAGTATCATTTAATATAAATGAAATTAGAAGAGCTATTTATTTCATTATTAATATGCAATATCATCATTTTATTACTTTTATATAATATATTGTTTATTAAGTGGCATAAATATATAGTTTTAATAAAATGTGACAAATATTTAACAAAATAAAAAATTTAATTAAATTGGTAATAAAATATACAACATGAAATAGGCGTTTCACTATATTTAAATATAAAATATATTTTTAATCAAACATTATTATAATCATTTTTAGGAAATAATTTAAATATTAATTAATAGAGAAATTTCATAAATATTTTTATTAATTTCATTAAATGACATGCTATAAATTGGTCAATATTCTTTTTTAAATCACGATTTATAGTAAGAATGTTATTATCTGTAATCTACGCTAATCAATTATTCTTATTGCTTTTTATTGGTATGTTTTTATTCTATTTATGTATTCAGACAATACTTTATTGTTAGTTTATAAACCAAGATATTAATATATATGCTTTAAAATAAATTTATTAAATTAATAGTTATTGTATAAAATTTTATATAAGATTTTCTATATTCGTATCATTATTAGATGCAAATCATTTACTTTAAAATTATTGTACTGCGTTGTAATATTATTAGTATCAGCGCTGAAAAATTAATTAGGTATTTTTTATATTTTATTACATTAATCAAAATAAACATTTAAAAAAAATAGTGCTTTTGATATTATCATGGGCAATAGATAGAACAATTTTCCTATACAATCTGATGTATTTAATTACCTTTATTTTTTATAAAAAAGAAAACTTTTATAGCACTGAAAATTTTATATGTTGTTTGTTAATTATTAATAATACTTATGTTTATTATAATATATCTATTTCACTTTATAATATTGAATGTTGTATGTTTTTGATTAACGATATTGGTATTTTCTAAAGATAAAGTTATCGAACTATGCATTAGCCTATTCAGGCATAGTATGACTTAATCTAGAACGATACTGCAACACAGATAAAATTATAGTGGCATATAGATATCAAATCTATGATTTTTGGTTATAGTCATGGCATGGGCTGACACACCACCTAGAGGTGGCGCGTAAGACGGACGTTTGACTACGACACGTTTCGTCGCCAGTCGACGAGCGGGATCTAATAATCCATCTGCATCTTCATCGCATCCTACTAGTGATTGAAATATTTGCATTTCTTTTTTAACAAGAGCGCTTTTCTTTTTTAGTGGATACATTGGATCAAGATATACTACTTCTGGTCGCATGGCATAGTTAGATAACTTCGCTAAACTCATGGTGTGTAGTAACATTAAATTTTCACGCAACCATGGACCAATTTCTTTATCTTGATAACCGCGTTTCAAGCCGTCATCTAGCAATGCAGATACTATAGGGTGGCGTTCAAGCATTTTCACCCGACAACCTAAACTTGCCAGAATAAAGGCATCCCGTCCTAATCCAGCAGTCGCGTCTAAGACATCTATAAATTTACTATACTTAATACCAATTGCTCTAGCTATCGCTTCATTACGATTACTAGCAAAACGTCTTCGATATGACAAAGCACCTGATAAAAAATCGACATAGATAGCACCAAGCTTCGGTTCGTCATGTTTATGTAGCTCTAGTCTTTCTTTAGTTAACATTAGCGATATCATTAGATTATCTTCCGATTAAGATCAACTATAAATACTGCGCAAAAATAGTCAATATTCTAGCATTAACTTATTATTTTTAGCTTAAATATACCTTTGATCTAGTCAGTTATTCTGTAATTCCATAATGGCGAAGCATTGCATCTAACTTCGGTGCACGTCCACGGAAGCGTTTAAACAGAACTATTGGTTCTTCTGAACCGCCACGCGCTAAAATGTTATTAAGAAAAGATCTACCCACCTTGGCATTGAATATACCCTCTTCTTCGAAACGTGAGTAAGCATCAGACGATAGCACTGCAGCCCATAAATAACTATAGTAACCAGCTGCATAACCACCAGAAAAAATATGACTGAATGAATGCGGGAAGCGCACCCAATGTGGCGAAGGGAGAATTGATACTTTTTTCTTCACTTTTGCTAACGTTTGCAATATTTTCATATTGTTTGTATCCTGACACTCAAAATGTAAAAGCAAATCAAATAAACTAAGCTCTAACTGACGTAAGATAAATAAAGCCGCTTGGTAGTTCTTAGTGTCTACTAGCTTATCGAGTATATCTTTTGGTAATTGTTCGCCACTTTGGCAATGCCCGGAAAGAAATGCTAGTACTGCTGGTTCCCAGCACCAGTTTTCCATAAATTGGCTCGGTAACTCAACTGCATCCCATGGGACCCCGTTTATACCAGATACACCAGAGGTATCAATTTCGGTCATGATATGGTGTAGGCCGTGACCGAACTCGTGAAATAATGTAATAACTTCATTATGAGTAAAAAGTGCCGTATTTTTACCAATAGGGCGATTAAAATTGCAGGTTATATAAGCGACTGGTTTTTGTAAAGTTCCATTGGACTTACGTAGGCTATCAATACAACTATGCATCCAGGCACCATCTCTTTTATTCTCGCGTACGTATAAATCAATATAAAAGCTGCCACAAATCTCGCCATTAGCATTGAATACATCTAAGAAACGTACATCAGAATGCCATGCATTAACACCACTGCGTTCTTTAATAGTTATACCGTAAATACGTTTTAGTAACTCGAATAACCCTTTAAATACTCTTGGCTCTGGGAAATACTGCCTTAGTTTCTCTTCACTTATTGAGAATAAGTGTTGTTTTTGTTTTTCACTATAATAGGCAATATCCCAAGCTTCTAAGTTATCAATATTGTGATATTTTCGAGCAAAAGTACGTAATTGAGCTATTTCTTTTTCAGCCTGAGGACGGGCCCGCTTAGTCAAATCGTTAAGAAAATTAATAACTATTTCTGGACTTTCTGCCATCTTAGTTACTAAAGATTTATTAGCATATGTTTTGAATCCAAGTAATGTAGCTAGTTCGTAGCGTAACGTAAGAATTTCGGCCATCACTTCACTATTATCCCATTTTCCAGCATGTGGTCCTTGATCTGAGGCACGGGTAGAGAAAGCAAAGTATATTTCTTCCCGTAATGCACGGTTATCAGCGTAAGTAAGAATAGGAAGATAACTCGGCATATCTAAGGTTAACAACCAACCTATTTTATTTTTAGATTGTGCCATTAACTGAGCTTGTGACAGTATGCTTATTGGAATACCACTTAGCGTAAGTGGCTCAGTGATTAGTTTGCTCCAACCCATAGTAGCATCAAGCACATTATTACTGTATGTAAAGTTTAATTCCGATAAGCGTGCTACAATCTCACCATAACGCTGTTGTTGGTCCAGCGCAAGATCAATCCCAGATAGTTTAAAATCACGGAGCGTATTTTCGACCGATTTCTTTTGTGATAAACTTAACTGGTTAAAGTATACCCCTTCTTTTAAGTTACAATATGCCTGATATAGTCCTTTATGCTGTCCCATAGCAGTGCTATATTTAGAGAGAAGAGGCAATGCTTGCTCATAGGCAGAACGTAATTCAGGGCTATTTCTTACCGCGTTTAGATGATCAATTGACGACCATATACGCGATAGATGATCATCTAATTCCGCTAGGGGCTGGCATAAGTTCTGCCAGGTGAATGGTTTTTCTTGTGCAATTATGTGTTCAACTGCAGTGGAGCAATCTGACAAAACTGATTTTATTGCAGGAACAACATCTTTAGGGGTGATGAACGAAAATGGTGGTAAGGAAAAAGGGATTAGCAAAATATTCTTCATAAGGCAATACTGATTAGTATCAGTCCCGTCGTAGTAAATAAAATTAGAACATGATTATCAAAGATTAACATGGAATCTATGCAAAAATAAAAATCAAATCCTAGCATATTATAACCTAATTTAAAATTACTTAGAAAAAGAATATAAATATAGTTTATAAAATTATTTCAGTCCTATTAACTAATATAAGGTGCTGAGCATAAGAAATATGCCTTGCTTCTGTAGTTCAGTTATTAATGGAGTGTTGTGCTAATGTACCACGCAGATATACTAAAATATAGCGTCTCTACTTTACTCATTAAGTAGCATAAACGCAAAATAAAGTGCAAAACAGATTTTATCTAGATACTCATGCAGGTATAAAGTATTAGCAATTAACTCGTGAGTATACTGAGTATATCAGTATGCAATAAGTATGCAATCAGTATGCAAATAGATACAAATATAGGTTTTTGATGCTGCAAATAATCTTCTATAAGGATTGCATGATTATCATGAACAGCGTATAAAATTTTCATTGCCATAGCCATGGCTGCCCTATGGGCATCGAACGAAAGTTAATTGCTTGCTATTTTATTATGCCTTAAAGATATAACCTTTGGCCTGCAGGATACCAACTGCTTAATTGAGTTGTCTGCCAAGAATTTTCTTCACTATATTTTTAATTATCTACAAGATAAGCACAAGAATGTGTAGGATAGTTATAGTTAGTAAAATGACTATCGAAATTTATATTAGTGTTACATCGCGCTCTTCATTCAGATCAATCTATCCTATAAAATATACAGTGATTATACTGTATCTATTCAATAGGTATGTATCAAGAAGTCAACTGCATGTGAGCTATAAGAGATTAAAATGAGAGGTCTGTACTTCATTTTATTAATTGCGTAAGCAATGTATGTAATGTCATCAGAAATGCAAGTAATATAGTTAATAATGGCCTGTTGTGCATAAAACAACTGTAATACTTAATAAATATATACTATGTAACATTAGCGATAATAATGCATTATTGCTTACTGACAAGATTACGTAAGGTACTGAAGTAGTAAGCATAATAGCAATAATCAGCAAATATTGCAAATACAAAAATATAGCAATTTACACATAAAAATACTATCATTATTTAATAATGATTGATGAGCTTCAATATATCTCGTCTATAGTCATGTGCAATCTATAATTTATCTTTATTTAAATGAAGAAATTAGGAGTTTTTGGGTGGATTGTATAAAAATTTTTATAAAAGATATCTTTGATAAATCTATCAAATTGCATATTTTTCATTCTATTTGAATATTTCAACTAACCAATACTACAGATGTAGATTTATGAATATATTAATTTCAATGCCTATATCAATATAATTTAATTAATATCATATTAATGTAAGTAATAGTTTTACGTGTTCAGGAATACGGCTTATAAATAATATGCAATCATAAATTAACTTCTTATATATATCACTA
Source organism: Serratia symbiotica (assembly GCA_900155695.1). GTDB lineage: Bacteria > Pseudomonadota > Gammaproteobacteria > Enterobacterales > Enterobacteriaceae > Serratia_E > Serratia_E symbiotica_A. The sequence goes on along the minus strand of FUHL01000001.1, from coordinate 1,605 downwards.
AAGAAGCCATCATTCTTCCTAAATTTAAATACTGATTAGATAGAACAATTAGACAGTTTAATTTGAAATGCCATTCTTTATTAAGATTAAATATTAATATGATGTGTAAATATCCATACTATTATTAGGTCAGTATGATTCTTTGGAAATATTTAATGGAACGATGTTTGATTTGAGCTATAAGGTATTAGACCATTATGTAATACTTACTATAGTGATCTTTTGGTGTAATGATATGCTAATATCTACATGCAATGTATTTAGCAATGTTACTTCTAATTTATAAGATTCAGATGGCATGGTTTATTCCCTGTTAGGGGAATTCGTAGAATCTATAGTATAATTCATTTTAACCGTTTCTTTTTAAATGCCTTATTGAGAATAGTGGAATTAATAGATATAGCTAGTATGGCTAATACAATATTTATTAATCAAGACAACGTAAATAAAAAATCAATACATGGATATTTGGATGAAATTTATGCAGAATAGTAACCTAAAGTTTCAAAATTTCAATCAGTACTCTTGCTTTTTTCGTAAGATTACTACTATATAGCCAAAAATTAATAGCCAAAAATTAATAGCAAAAAATATACTTATGCTGTTTATATAGCCCGATCACTTACATTATAGGGATTTTGTATTTATTAAAATACTATATGACGTATTAAGTCAAAAAATATTGCCATACATAAGTTCTTCAATAATTTTAATATTCCAATTTTCTTGAATTGTAACTTAAATGTTAGAAGCTGAGTTTTTATTAAATATTCTTCTATGGATCATTATGTGAAAGATATTAAATAGAAATTTAATGTAATATTGATGCTTAAACAACAGCTAACTTACTTGCTTATATGGCAGGGGCGGAGAGAGTCGAACTCGCGACACCCGGTTTTGGAGACCGGTGCTCTACCAACTGAGCTACGCCCCTACATGATATGTAATATGATGTTTTCATACGATAAAAAATTTAATATAATTCAGTATGAGAGGTAACTCTATATAAATTATAAACATCAATCGGAAAATTAAAAATATCCTAATCAATTAACCATTTTAGTTAAAATTATTTATACTTACTTTATTAACGTAATACATAATACCATTAACATTTATTTTAGTGCCTAGCAGTGTCCTACTCTCGCATAGGGAGACCCTAAACTACCATTGGCGCTACGGCATTTCACTTCTGAGTTCGGTATGGAATCAGGTGGTGCTACCGTGCTATAGCCGCTAGGCAAAATTTATCTAATTACAATTACGCTTGAGTTAATTATTAAATTATTCTAAAACTCGCTAAAAATTTTACATTTTACGTCATAAAACATTTTCGGTGTTGTAAGGTTAAGCCTCACGGCTCATTAGTACTGGTTAGCTCAAAACATCACTGCTCTGACGAACCCAGCCTATCAACGTCTTAGTCTTAAACGTGCCTTTAGGGATCTCTTAGATCCAGGGAAGACTCATCTTGAGGCTAGTTTCGCACTTAGATGCTTTCAGCGCTTATCTATCCCGCACGTAGCTACCGGGCTATGCCATTGGCATGACAACCCGAACACCAGCGGTGCGTTCACTCCGGTCCTCTCGTACTAGGAGTAAACC